>NZ_JBGNUU010000001.1:0-816718 GCF_041950485.1 Nonomuraea sp. ATR24 | reverse complement strand
CGGACGAACCTCTGGTGTGCCAGTTGTACCGCCAGGTGCACGGCTGGTTGGCTACGTTCGGAAGGGATAACCGCTGAAAGCATCTAAGCGGGAAGCTCGCCTTGAGATGAGGTCTCCCACCCCGTTTGGGGGTAAGGCTCCCGGTAGACGACCGGGTTGATAGGCCGGAGGTGGAAGCGCGGTAACGTGTGGAGCTGACCGGTACTAATAGGCCGAGGACTTGACCACAAAGCATACTTGCTCGCGTCCACTATGCGATTCTGAAACAGCAAACGGGTTTCTGTTTGATTGTTTCATAGGGTTACGGCGGTTATGGCGGGAAGGAAACACCCGGTTACATTCCGAACCCGGAAGTTAAGCTTCCCTGCGCCGATGGTACTGCACTCGGGAGGGTGTGGGAGAGTAGGTCACCGCCGGACAATCTTTCAGTAGAGGGCCCCGACATTCAGTGTCGGGGCCTTCTCTGCGTTCACGATATGGCCACCAGGAGACTGGGGGCCTTTTCGTGTTTCAGGGCCGGCTTCTGGTGGTGACGGACCCGGCGTAACTACTGGCCCGGTCCGTCACCACGTACGGAGTCGGTTGGTCAGGACTGGTTCGTGTCGATGTAGCTCACCGCGTTCTTGCTGACCACTGAGGTCCAGGGGACGATGATGACCGCGCCGTCGCGCTCGTACACCTGGCCCCGGTCGGCCTCGGTGCCGTATTTCAGGGGGAGTGTCGCGAGTTCCTGGGCTTTGCCGCTGGCGGGGTCGAAGCGGACGAGGCGGGGGGCGAGCTCGCGCCAGTCGCCGACCTCCAGGGCCAGGAGTCCCTGTTCGTCGGCGCGGATGAAGGAGAGCGTCGTCTTGCCGGTGCCCGTCGACTGCCAGAGGCGGCGGCCGGTCTTGAGGTCGAAGGCGAGAGCCTTGTTGCGGTAGCCGCCTCCGTCCTTGGGCAGGTGCTCCAGCTTGGTCGCCAGGTAGAGGCGGTCGCCGTGCACCGCGTACGAGCGGCGTTCGTGGCCGCCCCGGACGAGCGCGACGCTGTTGAGGGTGCGCATGTCGGCGCTGCCCGCGTTGAACTCGCTCACCTTGCCCGTCGACGCGTACACGGTGAACACGTCGCCGCTGCGGGCCTTGCGATGGATGACGATCGGCTTCGCCGACAGGACGCCGTTCATCAGTGGGATGTCGCCAATGGGGTATTTGCCGGCGACGCGGCCGGTCGCCGGGTGCAGGACCTGGACGCTGTTGCGCTTGCCGCCATCGCAGTCGAGCAGGACCACCACGCGGTCGGGGGCGGAGTTGGCGTCCTTCAGGTAGCAGCCCTTCCGGGGGGACCAGGTCCAGGCCTTGCCGCCGTCGGAGAGCCGGTAGCTGGTGAGCGTGTCGTCGACCTGGACGACGGCCATGTTCGCCGTCGACATGATGGTCGGCACCGTCAGCGATCCGCTCAGGGAGCTCTTCTCGGACGAGATCCCGGTCTTCCAGGTGAGCTTGCCGGTGGCGGCGTCGAGACCGGCGAGCTGGTCGCAGCGGCCTTCGGTCATGTACGCAATGGCGGCGGCGTTCTCGGACAGCTCCGGGGTGGCACCGCAGAGCTGCTTGCCGGGGACGGGGAGGTTCCAGGCTTGTTTGCCGGTGTTCAGGGCGTAGGCGAGGACGGCGTCCTTCTGGGCCCTGATGACCGTGGTGTCGGTCAGCCAACTGGCGAACGCCATGCCGGCGGTGAAGTCCATGGTGCCGTGCCCGGCGAGGGGCACCGACCATTCGGGCACCCCGGGCTCGGCCTTCTTCGGCTCCTCGGGCTTCTGGGGATCGGGGCTGGTCGCGGCCACCGGGTCCGGGGTGCCGGACTGCGTCACGTACCAGGCGATGCCGCCGCCCGTCCCGAGCAGGGCCAGTGCGCTGAAGGTTGCGATGAGGGCGGTCTTGCCCTTGCGCCGAGGCGGCGGTTGCTGGGGCTGGCCGCCCCACGGCCCGTGGCCTGGAGCCGTTCCCGCCTTGCCCCGGAGGTACAGCTGCGCCTGCGGGGCCGAGCCGCGCGGGGCAGTCTCCCGGGCTGCGGGTGGCCGGTACGCGGGCGGACCGCCGTTCGGAGGCACAGGCTCGTACGGGACAGGCTCGTACGGTGCTGGCTTGTATGGGGCGGGCTCGTACGGGGCTGGCTTGTCGGGTGCGGCGCCGTACGGGGCGGGCTCGTGGGGGACGGCGACGTACGGGGCGGGCTCGTAGGGGGCCGGTCCCTGTGGGGGCGGGGGCAGAGGCGGTCCGGTGTTGGGCGATGGTGGCGGCCCGTACGGGTTCCACGGCTGTGGAGACGGCTGCCCCGGCGGTGGCGGCATCGGCTGACCGGACAGGGGCGGACCGACGTGCCCGGGCGGCATCGGCTGGCCGGGTGGCGGCGGACCGATGTGCCCCGACGGTGACGGCTGGCCGGGTGGCGGGGGAGGTGGTGTTCCGTGGGCTGGGGGGAAGGGCGCCGGTGGGGACGAGGGGCCGGACCACGGCGTCTGCGGGGGCTCGCCAGGCTGGTCCGGGGGTGACCAGGGGGCGGGCGTGTCCGGTGGCGTGGTGTCGGTGGGTGGCCTGGTGCCGGCGGGGGGCGTGGTCCCGGGGTCGCCCAGAACCGGTGGTGAGGTGGCGTCCAGGACCGGTGGCGAGGCGGCGCCCAGGATCGGTGGTGAGGTGGCGTCGTCCCCCGGGGGCCCTCCGAAGTCCCCAGCGGGGGTGGGCGGGTTGGTCATGCGGTGTCCCCGATCAGGTGTGCTGCTTCCTGGCGTGGCGGGTGCGCGGCGGGCGTCCGGCCACGGCCCTCGCCCAGGGCGGTGAGCTCCTGGTGACGGGCACCGGGGCAGCCCCGCGCGGCTCACGGCCGACGGCGGCGAGGGCCGGGGGGATGCTATCAGCGGGCTTGGAGCAGGGGTTCGATCCGGTACGGGATCTGGGTGGAGAGGGCGATGGTGGAGTCGGTGCGCTGCACGGCGGGGGAGGTCAGGATGTGCGCGATGATCTCCTGGAGGTGGTCGGTGCTGGTGGCGACCACGCGGCAGAGCAGGTCGTGCTGGCCGCTGGTGCCGTGGGCCTCCAGGATCTGCGGCACGGCGCGCAACGACTCGACGGCCTCCGCCAGCCGGCCCTGGGCGATCTGCAGCCACACGAACGCCAGGATGGGGTGTCCCGCGTGGGCGGGTGACACGGTGGGGCCGAAGTCCTGGATCACGCCGCGGGCCGTGAGCTTGTCCACCCGGGCCTGTACGGTGCCGCGGGCGACGCCGAGCAGGCGGGCGAGCTCGGTCAGGCCGACACGCGGGTGGGCCCGCATGGTGACGAGCAGTCGGGCGTCGAGATCGTCCACGGCGGCCTCCTCGAAGGCTGTGCGATTCGACTAGAAATACCAGCAAAGGTCGTACGAAATCCAGCGTATCGCGCAGGGAAACTGCGCGCTCTTGCCAGGAATCTGGGGACTTGCTGTCATCTGAGACATGTTCGAGGAAGCACAGTACTTCGCCCCGATCGCTACCCAGGACGACGGCTCGGTGGTGGTCGAGCTGGCCTCGTCGCACCCGGGGTTCGCCGATCCGGTGTATCGGGCGCGGCGCAACGCGATCGCCGGGCTGGCGGTCAACCATCGGCGTGGGGAGCCGATCCCCGTCGCCGAGTACACCGAGCAGGAGCACGAGGTCTGGGCGCTGGTCACCAGGGAACTGGGCGTCAAGCACCGCGCCTACGCCACGGCCGAGTATCTGGCCGGGGTCGAGCGGCTGGGGCTGCCGCGTGAGCGGATCCCGCAGCTCCAGGAGGTGAGCGAGCTGCTCGAACCGCTCACCGGGTTCCGCTACCTACCGGCTGCCGGGCTGGTGCCGCTGCGCGACTTCTACGGGGTGCTGGCCGACGGGTACTTCCACTCGACGCAGTACATCCGCCACCATTCCGTGCCGTTCTACACGCCGGAGCCGGACGTGGTGCACGAGGTGATCGGGCACGCCAACGCGCTGGCCAGTGACCGGTACGCGGCGCTCTACCGGCTGGCGGGCCAGGCGGCGCGCCGGGTGGAGGGCGAGGAGGCGCTGGAGTTCGTCTCGAAGGTGTTCTGGTTCACGCTGGAGTTCGGCGTGATGCGCGAGGGCGGCGAGCTGCGGGCGTACGGGGCGGGGATTCTGTCTTCGTACGGGGAGATCGAGGAGTTCAGGGGGATGGACATCCGGCCGCTGGACGTGGCGGCGATGGGTACCACCCACTACGACATCACGAAATATCAGGACGTGCTGTTCCAGGCCGACTCGCTCGGGCACCTGGAGGACGTCGTGGGCGACTTCTGGGCGACCTGCGACGACGACTCGATCGCGAAACTGGTCGCCACCAGCTCCTAGCGCGCCAGCCTGACATTTCGTGATAATGCTCGAATGATCGCGGGCCGGGGGCGCGCATTGTCACGAATCGTCCTGGCGTTCGCCCTGCTGGCTCCCCACACTGTCTCGAGCCTCCCCACCGGCGCCGCCGCCGCGGCGCCCCGGCAGAGCGTGACGCGCGCGGTGACGGGCCCCGGGCGGGCCGCCGAGGCGCTCGGGCCGCCGGTCCCCGCGCCCGGCGGCAGGCGGGCGGCCCGTCGCAAGGCGCCGCGCGTCGACGCCAAGCGCGTCACCGCCCTGCTGGACCGCTTCCTGGCCGGCCGGCCGGGGCCCGTCACCGCGATGGTCAAGGACCTGACCACCGGGAGGCAGTATCGCTATCACCGCGGCGAGCGGCTCATCACCGCCAGCACCGCCAAGGTCCAGATCCTCGCCGCGCTGCTGCTGCGTACCCCGTGGAAGAAGCTTCCCGCGCAGGTCAGGCGGGACGCCGACCTGATGATCCGCTACAGCGACAACCACGCCGCCGACCGGCTGTGGCTGCGCATCGGCGGCGCGCCCGGCTTCACCCGGGCGGGACGGAAGCTCGGCCTGCGCCATACGGCGGGCGTGCCCGGCTCGTGCGTCGACCTCTACTGCTGGGGCATCACGCGGACGTCGGCCGAGGACCAGGTCCGGCTCATGCGGGCGCTCGTCGCGGAGCGCAGTGCGCTGCCCGCCGCGGACCGCGATCAGGTGCTCAGGCTCATGGGCGGCGTGATCGACGGGCAGAACTGGGGCATCAGCGCCGCCAGGTGCCGGGGCGACCGCGTGGCGCTGAAGAACGGCTGGCTGAAGCGCGTCTCGACCAAGCGCTGGGCCGTCGTCAGCGCCGGCCTGCTGCGCGCCCGCGGCCACGACTACGCGATCGCGGTGCTCACCGAGGGCAGCCCGGAGGCCGGCTACGGGATCGCGACCGTCGAAGGGGTGACCACGCGGATCATGCGGTCGTTCCGGAAGTGCCGGGCGTGACCAGCCGGTAGCCGACGCCGCGCACGGTCTGGATGAGCCGGTCGTCGTCGTCGCCCAGCCGCGCCCGCAGCCGCTTGACGTGCACCGCGATCGTGTTGGTCGACGTGCTGGCCGCCGCGTGCCACACGTGGCGCATGATCTGCTCGCGGGTGACCGTCCGGTCCGCGTTGCGCATCAGGTAGTGCAGCAGCTCGAACTCGCGCAACGGCAGATGCACGATCCGCCCGTCGACCCGTACCTGATAGGCGTGCACGTCCAGCTCCACGCCGCCGACGGCGAGCACCTTGCGCGCCTCCGGGGACGCGGCGTGGATGAACGGCAGCAGCTCCGGCACCCGGTACGGGCGCGCCACGCACGCGGCGGCGCCGGCGGCGAGCGCGCGGACCGCCTGCTCGGCGTGCCCCTCACCGACGCCGAGAAGGACGGGCACGACCCGGGAGCGCCGTACCGCCTGGACGAAGTCGACCGCGTCGATCACCGGGAGGGTCGCCGAGACCAGCACCACGTCCGGCTGCAGCGCGCCTGCCTGGAGCAGCCCCTGGGCGCCGTCGGGGGCGCCCGTGACCGCTACGCCCTCGCGTTCGAGGGCGGCGGCGACATCCTGCACGACCTCGGCATCGGGGTCGGCGATGAGGAGTACGGGTTTCGTCCGCGTATCCCCGTTCACCGTGCTTGCCGCCTGGTCGATCATCAGCCGAAGCGCCCGGTGATGTAGTCCTCGGTGGCCTTTTCGGAGGGGTTGGTGAACATGCGGGAGGTCTCGTCCATCTCGATGACCTTGCCGGGCTTGCCCTGCTCGGCCAGGTTGAAGAACGCGGTGCGGTCGCTCACCCGGGCGGCCTGCTGCATGTTGTGGGTGACGATGACGATCGTGTAGTCGTCCTTGAGCTTGGCCATCAGGTCCTCGATCGCCAGCGTGGAGATCGGATCGAGGGCCGAGCAGGGCTCGTCCATGAGCAGCACCTGCGGCTTGACCGCGATCGCGCGGGCGATGCACAGCCGCTGCTGCTGACCGCCGGACAGGCCGGCGCCGGGCTTGCTGAGCCGGTCCTTGACCTCGTTCCAGAGGTTGGCGCCCTTGAGCGACTCCTCGACCACGCCGTCCATCTCGGACTTGGAGACGCGGCCGTTGAGGCGCAGGCCGGCGGCCACGTTCTCGTAGATGGACATGGTGGGGAACGGGTTGGGCCGCTGGAAGACCATGCCGATCATGCGGCGCACCGAGACGGGCTCGACCGTGGGGGCGTAGAGGTCCTCGCCGTCGAGCAGCACCTTGCCCTCGACTCGCGCGCCCGGGATGACCTCGTGCATGCGGTTGAGGGTGCGCAGGAACGTCGACTTGCCGCACCCGGACGGGCCGATGAAGGCCGTGATCGAGCGCGGCTCGATGGTCATCGAGACATCCTCGATGGCCTTGTGCCCGCCGTAGTAGGCGTCGAGTCCGGAGACCTGGATTTGCTTGGACATGTCGCGGAGTTCCCCCTATCGGCCCCTGGCGGGCGAGCGCCACCAGGCGATCAGGCGCGCCACCAGGTTGAACAGCATGACGATCAGAATGAGCGTGAGGGCTCCGGTCCAGGCCCGGTCGATGGCGGTGTCGTTGGGACGCGCCGCCTGGTCGAACACGAAGAGGGGGAGCCCCATCTGCGGCCCGCTGAACGGGTCGTTGTTGATGGAGTCGGTGAAGAAGACGGTCAGCAGCAGCGGCGCGGTCTCGCCGGCCACCCGGGCCACGGCCAGCATGACGCCCGTGATGATGCCGGTGAGCGCCGTCGGCAGCACGACCTTGACGATCGTGCGCCACTTGGGCACGCCCAGCGCGTACGAGGCCTCGCGCAGGTCGCCCGGCACCAGTCGGAGCATCTCCTCGGCCGACCGCACCACGGTCGGCATCATCAGGATCGACAGCGCCATCGCGCCCGCGAAACCCGAGTAGGGCATGCCCAGGAACAGGATCCAGAATGCCAGCACGAACAGACCGGCGACCACCGAGGGGATGCCGGTCATGACGTCGACGAAGAAGCTGATGGCCCGGCTGAGCCGGCCGCCGTTGCCGTACTCCACCAGGTAGATGGCGGTCAGCAGGCCGATCGGGACCGAGATCACCGAGGCCAGCAGAACCTGTTCCAGGGTGCCGATGATGGCGTGGTAGGCGCCGCCGCCCGCGTCGCGTGCGCCGATGTTGCGCATCGAGTGGGTGAGGAACTCCATGTCGAAGCGCGCCAGGCCGTTGGAGATCACCAGCCAGAGCACGGAGACGAGCGGCACCACGGCCAGCGCGAACGCCAGATAGACCAGGCCCTGGACGATGCGGTCCTTGACCCGGCGGCCGGTCGAGATGTGCTGGATGGTGGTCATGTGCCGGCCTTCATGAACTCTTTGCGTCGGTTGATGATCATGCGAGCAGCCATGTTGACGAGCAGGGTGATGACGAACAGCACGAGACCGGAGGCGATCAGCGCGCCCCGGCCGATGTCGCCCGCCTCGCCGAAGCCGTTGGCGATGTTGGCGGCGATGCTGTTGCCCTGCGGGGTGAGGATCTGGAAGCTGATGCCGAACGTCGCCGGGAAGATCAGCGCCACCGCGATCGTCTCGCCCATCGCGCGGCCCAGGCCGAGCATCGCGGCGCTGATCACGCCGGGACGGCCGAACGGCAGCACGGCCATCCGGATCATCTCCCAGCGGGTGGCGCCGAGGGCGAGTGCGGCCTCCTCGTTCATCTTGGGAGCCTGGAGGAAGACCTCGCGGGAGATGGCCGCGATGATCGGCAGGATCATGATCGCCAGGACGATGCCGCCCGCGAGCATGGTCTTGCCGCCGATCGCACCGTCACCGGCGAACAGCGGGAACCAGCCGAACGTGGCGTTCAGCCACTCCGACGGCGTCTTCAGCAGCGGCACCAGGAACGCCACGCCCCACAGGCCGTAGATCACACTCGGCACCGCGGCCAGCAGGTCGATCAGGTAGCCCAGGCCCGCCGCCAGCTTGCGCGGCGCGTAGTGGGAGATGAACAGCGCGACGCCCACCGCGACCGGCGTGGCGATGACCAGCGCGATCGCCGAGCTGAGCACGGTGCCGAACGCGAGCGCGCCGATGCCGAACACCAGGCTGCCGTTGGGGTCCCAGGTCAGCTCCGTGAAGAAGTTGGCCTTGTTGGCGGACAGCGCGGGGATCGCCTCGGCGACGAGGAAGACCGCGATGGCCGCCATGATGCCCAGCAGGACGATGCCCGAACCGGTGGACAGCCAGCGGAACAGGCCCTCACTGGAGGTGCGCCGCGGGGCGGGCCGGCTCGTGGCCGGTCCGCCCTCGCGAATTTCGACTTTGGTCGTCATCGGTGACTAGGAGATGGCCTCGACGGCGGAGCGGACCTTGACCAGCAGGTCGCCCGACAGCGGGGCGTAGCCCAGGTCGGTCAGCGCCTTCTGGCCCGCGTCGCTGGCGGTGTAGGTCAGGAAGGCCTTGACCAGCTTGGCGTCCTCGGCGGGCAGACCCTTCTCGCAGGTGATCTCGTACGTGACCAGGACGATCGGGTAGGCGCCCGGCGTCTTGGTGGCGTAGTCGATCGAGAGCTTGAGGTCGTTGCCGGTGCCGGTGATCTCGGCGGTCTCGACCGTCTTGGCCGCGCTCTCCGGGGTCAGCTCGACGAACTCGCCGCTGCCGTTGGCCACCTTGGCCTTCTGGAGCTCGGAGTTCTCGGCGTAGGAGAGCTCGACGTAACCGATCGCGCCCTCGGTGCCCTTGACGCTGGCGGCGACCTGGTCGGAGCCCTTGGCGCCCTGGCCCTTGGCCTCGGCCGGCCACGCCTTGCCCGGCTCGTACGGCCAGTCGGAGGTGGCCTTGAGGAACTTGGTGAAGTTGTCGCTGGTGCCCGACTCGTCCGAGCGGTGGAACGCCTGGATCGGGGTCGAGGGAAGCTGCGCCTCGGGGTTCTCGGCCTTGATGGCCGGGTCGTCCCACTTGGTGATCTTGCTGTTGAAGATGCCGGCGAGCGTCTTCGGCGACAGCTGCACGCCCTCGACGCCGGGCAGGTTGTAGACCACCGCGACCGGGCCGGTCACCATCGGGATGTTGATGGCCTTGCCGGTCTTGCAGCGCGCGTCGGCCTGGGCGGGCTCGTCCTCCTTCAGCGCCGAGTCGGAACCCGCGAACGCCACCGTGCCGGCGATGAACGCCTGGATGCCGGCGCCCGAACCGCTGGGCTGGTAGTTGACGCTGACCCCGGAGTTGGCGCCCTGGAAGTCCTTCTTCCACTGGTCGATCGCGTTGGCCTGGGCCGAGGAGCCGGCGGCGTTGATCGATCCGCTCAGGCTGCTGTCACCGCTCGCGGCGGAGGTGGCGGCGGCCGAGCTGGTGCTGCCAGCCGGCGAGTTGTTATCTGTGCCGCACGCAGCGAGCGAGAGCGCGCCGACGACGGCGACGGCGGCGAGCCGGCCTGCATACTTCACGATGGGTTCCTCTCCCACTTCGATCCTTAGACGTCCACGAAGCTATGCAGCCAAGGTGACTCGATCCCCTAACGAGGGTGAACGGACGGTGAACACCTCATGATTGAAGACATGACCTCACTGACGTACCGCGTATGTGTCGTATGCATGGGAAACATTTGCCGCTCGCCGATGGCCGAGACGGTTCTCCGCAAGGTCGTGGCCGACCGCGGCCTGGGCGACCGGGTGATCGTGGAGAGCGCCGGCACCGGCGGCTGGCACGCCGGCGGGCCGATGGACGAGCGGGCCCTGCGCGTCCTGGCCGAGCACGGCTACGACGGCGCCGACCACAGCGCCCGGCAGTTCACCCGTGACTGGTTCGACCGATATGACCTGGTCCTTGCCATGGACCGCGACAACCAGGCGTTCCTGCGCCGGATGGCGCCCGCCGGGGTGGAGGTGCGGCTGTTCCGCTCCTTCGACCCGGCGGCCCCCGACGGCGCCGAGGTCCCCGACCCCTACTACGGCGGCGACGAGGGCTTCGTGGAAGTCCTCGCGCTGGTCGAGGCGGCCGCCGAGGGCGTGGCCGACCACATCGCCGATGAGATCGGCTGAGGACCTCGGCGCGTCCCACGGGTGGCGGCTGCAGCGGGGCGTGCTCGACGACGGGCGCGTGGTCTTCGCCAAGATCGGGGCCGTTTCTCCGGTGTTCACCTCCGAGGCGGCCGGGCTGCGCTGGCTCGGCGAGGCAGTCACGGTCCCCGAGGTGATCGAGGCCGCCGACGACCGGCTCGTGCTGTCATGGGTGGAGGAGGAGCCGCCCACCGCCGGGGCCGCCGAACGCTTCGGGCGCGACCTGGCCCGCATGCACCGCGCCGGGGCGCCCGCCTTCGGCGCGCCCTGGCCGGGCTTCATCGCCGAGCTGCCCATGGACAACTCGGCTGCGCCCGACTGGCCGTCCTTCTACGCCACCCGCCGCGTCCTGCCGTTCGTACGGCGGGCGCGGCTCGCTTCACGGGACGTTCATCTGATCGAGCGCGCCGTCGAGCGGTTCGGCGAGGTCGCCGGTGCGCCCGAGCCGCCCGCGCGCATCCACGGCGACCTGTGGAGCGGCAACCTGCTGTGGTCGGCGGGCACCGGCGTGCTCGTCGACCCGGCGGCGCACGGCGGGCACCGCGAGACCGATCTGGCCATGCTCGCCCTGTTCGGCGCCCCGTACCTGGACCGGATCCTCGGCGCCTACCGCGAGGAGGCGCCGCTCGCCGACGGCTGGCGGGAGCGGGTGTCGCTGCACCAGCTCCACCCGCTGCTCGTGCACGTCGTGCTGTACGGCGGCGCGTACCGCGACGGGCTGATGGCGGCCGTCAGGAACGTGCTGGCGCTGTGAGGCGGTGGATGACCTCGTCGTGCAGGAGGCCGTTCGTGCACACCAGGCTGCCGCCCTCCATGCCGCGCACTCCCGACACGTCGGTCCAGCGGCCGCCCGCCTCCTCGACGATCACCGTCAGCGCCGCCATGTCCCACGGCGACAGCTCCGGCTCGGCCGACACGTCCACCGAGCCCTCGGCGACCATCATGTGCGACCAGAAGTCTCCGTACGCCCGCGTCCGCCAGCAGGCGCCGCCCAGGTCCAGGAAGTTGTCCAGGCGGCCGATCTTCTCCCAGCCGCCGAAGCTGGAGTAGGAGAACGAGGCGTCCTCCAGCGTCGAGACCTGCGACACGCGCATCCGGCTCGCCTTGGTCAGGCTCTTGCCGGTCCACGCGCCGCCCCCGGCCGCCGCCCACCACCTGCGGCCCAGCGCCGGGGCCGACACCAGGCCGACGACGACCTTGCCGTACTCCATCAGCCCGATCAGCGTCGCCCACACCGGGACGCCGCGCACGTAGTTCTTCGTGCCGTCGATGGGGTCGATGATCCACGACCTGGCGCCCCAGCCGGTCTCGCCGTACTCCTCGCCCACGACCGCGTCACGCGGCCTGGCGCGGCGCAGCGTGCCCCGGATCGCCTCCTCCACGGCCCGGTCGGCGTCGCTGACCGGAGTCAGGTCGGGCTTCGTCTCGACCTTGAGGTCGACCGCCTTGAACCGGCGCATGGTCAGGTCGTCGGCGGCGTCCGCCATGACATGCGCGAGGCGTAGATCGTCGTTGTAACCCTGCACGGACAGCCACGCTACCGTGCCGGGTATGCCGAGCATCAGGCGACGGGCGCGCCTTTTCTGGTAAGTCCCGTTCCAGGCGTGGGTCTTGTGGTTACCGGCCAGTAGGGTAAGAGGTATGTCACTCGACGTCGGCGACCTGCTGCTCCAGACGGTGCCCTTCGCCCGCACCCTCGGCATCACGTTCTCCTCGACCGGCGACGGCCGCGCCACCTGCGTGCTGCCTGACCGGCCGGACCTGCACAACCACATCGGCGGACCGCACGCCGGAGCCATGTTCACGCTCGCCGAGTCGGCGTCCGGCGCCGCCATGCTGTCGGTGTTCGGCGACCAGCTCGACCGGGCCGTCCCGCTCGTCGCCACCTCCGCCGTCCGCTACGTCAAGCTCGCCAAGGGCGAGATCACCGCCGAGGCGCACCTGCAGGCCGAACGCGCGGACGTCGTGGCCCGGCTCGACGCGGGCGAGCGGGCCGAGTTCGGCGTCGAGGTCGACGTGCGCGACGCCGGCGGCACCACCGTCGCCACCCTCACCGTCACCTGGACCCTCCGGCCGAACCGCGCCTGACCGGCTCTCCGCCGTCAGGCCGGGTCGTCCGGAGCTCCCTCGCGGCTGGAGAGCAGACGGCGCAACGACTCCAGCCGCGCCGGATCGGCGTGCCCCTGCGCTGCCCAGGCGTCCAGCGCACAGCCGTCGGCCAGATGCGTGCACCCCTTCGGGCAGGCGACCGTGCCCTCCACCAGGTCGGGGAACGACGCCAGCACCGTCTCCACGGACACGTGCGCCAGCCCGAAACTCCGCACCCCCGGCGTGTCGATGATCCAGCCGCCCTCCGGCAGCTCCAGCGCCACGGCCGACGTGGACGTGTGCCGCCCCCGGCCCGTCACGGCGTTGACATGCGACACCGCGCGGTTCGCGTCCGGGACGAGGCTGTTGACCAGCGTCGACTTGCCCACCCCCGAATGCCCCACCAGCACGCTGATCCGGCCCGTCAGCAGCTCGCGCAACTCGTCCAGCGCCCCGCCCTTGCGCACCACCACATGCGGGACCCCCAGCGGCTCGTACAGCGCCACCAGCTCGTCCGGCGGCGCCAGGTCCGACTTCGTCAGGCACAGCAGCGCGTCGATCTCCGCGTCGAACGCCGCCACCAGCATGCGGTCGATCATGCGCGGCCGGGGCGGCGGATCGGCCAGCGCCGTCACGATCACCAGCTGATCGGCGTTCGCCACCACCGGCCGCTCGATCCCGTCCGTGTCGTCCGTGTCGTCCGCCGAACGCCGCAGCATCGACGTCCGCGGCTCCACCCGGACCACCCGGGCCAGCGTGTCAGGCTGCCCCGACACGTCGCCCACCAGCGCCACCCGGTCGCCGACCACGATCCCCTTACGGCCCAGCTCCCGCGCCTTCATGGCCACGACCAGCCGGGACGCCTGCTGCCTGCGCTTGGCCGCCGAGCCCTTGGCCCGCTCCGGCTCCACCAGCGTCGTGTAGCGGCCCCGGTCCACGGCGACCACGAACCCCTCAACGGCATCCTCGTGCGCAGGCCGAATCCGGGTCCGCGGCCTCGAACCCTTGCCCGGCCTGACCCGCACGTCGTCCTCGTCGTACTCCCGCTTTCTCAGCGGTCCACTCCCATGTGCTCGCTCGATCCTCGTCCGCCGTCGCCCCTCACGGGCGCCCGGCCCACTGCGGACCTATGCCCGCTCCACACCCGGTATCCCCCGGGAACGGCATCCCCCACCGTAACCACCCCCACTGCGGGGAAGCAGCCCCACACCACGGCGACGAAGCCCCGCCCCCTGGGCACCCCGCCCGCGAGAAGCGAACCGCCCGCCCGGGGCCGCGCGCACCCACCCGAAGGCCCCAGCCGGCGCAGCCCATACGGCGACCTGCTCGCGCGACCCGAACCCCGTACGGCGCGGACCGTCCGTGCGGACGGTTGCCCGGTCATCGGGGGGCCAGCATGGTGGTCCACATCTGGGCGAACTCCGGCAGGGTCTTGGCGGTCGTGGCGATGTTCTCGACCTCGATGCCCGGGACCGCGAGGCCGATGACGGCGCCGGCCGTGGCCATGCGGTGGTCGTCGTAGCTGTGGAAGGTGCCGCCGTGCAGGGGCCGGGGCCGGACGACGAGGCCGTCGTCGGTCTCCTCGGCGTCGCCGCCCAGGGCGTTGATCTCGGTGACGAGGGCGGCGAGCCGGTTGGTCTCGTGGCCGCGCAGGTGGGCGATGCCGCGCAGGCGGGTGGGGGAGACGGCCAGGGCGGCCAGGGCGGCGATCGTCGGGGTGAGCTCGCCGACCGCGCGCAGGTCGGCGTCGATGCCGCGGATCTCACCGGTGCCGGTGACGACCAGGTCGTCGACGCCGCCGGACGGGGCGCCTCCCCAGGCCACCCGGGCGCCCATGTCGGTGAGCAGGGTGCGCAGGGCGTCGCCCGGCTGCGTGGTCCTGAGCGGCCAGTGCGGGACGGTGACCGTGCCGCCGGTGACGAGGGCGGCCGACAGGAACGGGGCGGCGTTGGACAGATCGGGCTCCACCACCCAGTCGCGGGCCGCGATGGGGCCGGGCTCGACGCGCCACACGTCGGGCTCGCTGTCGTCGACGCGGACGCCCGCCTCGCGCAGCATGTGGATCGTCATCTCGATGTGCGGCTGGGACGGGACCGGCGGGCCGACGTGGCGGATCGTGACGCCCTTGCCGAACCGGGCGGCCGTCAGCAGCAGCCCGGAGACGAACTGCGAGGAGGCCGAGGCGTCGAGCGTGACCTCGCCGCCGGTCAGGGGGCCGTGGACGGTGAACGGCAGCGCGTCGTTGTCGACGCGGGCGCCGAGGGCGCGCAGGGCGTCGAGGATGGGGCCCATCGGGCGCTTGCGGGCGTGCGGGTCGCCGTCGAAGGAGACCGGGCCGTCGGCGAGCGCGGCCATCGGGGGGACGAAACGCATGACCGTGCCCGCGAGACCGGCGTCGATGGAGGCGCCCGCGCGGACGGGGCCGGGCGTCACCTGCCAGTCGACGCTGGACGGGGTCTCGGCCGTGGCCGTGAGCGTGGCGCCCAGGGCGCGCAGGGCCGCCGCCATCAGATCGGCGTCACGGCTGCGGAGCGCCTGGCGTACGGAACCGGGGCCGTCGGCGAGCGCGGCGAGCAGGAGGGCGCGGTTGGTCACCGACTTGGACCCGGGCAGCGGGACGGTCGCGACGACGGGTGCGGTGGCGAGCGGGGCGGGCCAGTGCGCGTTGGGCATGGCCAAAGACTACTGGCCCCGCGTGCGGGGGAGCGGTGCCCTGTGGATAAACACGGGGCGCCTGTGGACGAGCGACTCGGAGGGCCCTCCGGCGCGGATTCGCACCTGCACGCGAAAGGCGTACGTGGCAGTGTGAGGGCATGTGCGGGAGATACGCGTCGGCGCGGGACAAGCACCAGCTGCTGGAGGAGTTCCAGGTGGAGCTGGACGCCGAGCCGGACAAGGAGCTGGCGCCCGACTACAACGTGGCGCCGACGAAGAACGTCTACGCCGTGCTCAGCCGGGTCCCTAAGGACGCCGAGCGGGCGGTGCGGCAGTTGCGGGTCGTGAAGTGGGGGCTGGTGCCGGCCTGGGCGAAGGATCCGTCCGTCGGGTCACGGATGATCAACGCCAGGATCGAGACCGTGGCGGAGAAGCCGTCCTACCGGCAGGCGTTCGCCAAGCGGCGCTGCCTGCTCCCGGCCGACGGCTACTTCGAGTGGATGCCGGTCGAGGGTGACAAGAAGAAGAAACAGCCGTACTTCATCCATCCGGCCGACGGCGGGGTGCTGGCGATGGCGGGGCTGTACGAGTTCTGGAAGGACCCCTCGCGCGACGACGACGATCCGCTGAAGTGGCTGGTCACGTGCACGGTGATCACCACGGACGCGGAGGACGAGCTGGGGCGCATCCATGACCGGATGCCGATGATGATCGAGCCGGAGCGGTGGGCCGAATGGCTCGACCCGAAGCTGACCGACACGAAGGCGGCCTCGGGGCTGCTGGTGCCGGCCGATCCCGGGCGGCTGACCGCGCATCCGGTCAGCACCGAGGTCAACAATGTCCGCAACAATGGCCCGGACCTCATCAAGCCCTTGCCCGAAGGGGATTCGTAAAGGTGTAAGAAGCGCGTGTAGTGGGCATCCGGTGAGGAAAGCTTTACATCCGTTCACACGGAATCACCCCTATACAAACAGCGCCGGGCGGGATTACCGGGGATCTTTCCGCCGCGGGTTGCCCTCACTTTCCCGGAGGTGCGGATTCGTGGACGTCACGACCGCTCGTGAGCGGCTGGAAGAGATGCTGGCAGAGCTGGATCGGTCGATCGCGGTGCTCCAGGGCGATCCGGTGGCGATCCGCGAGCGTTCGGCGGCCGACGCGGGCGCGGACCTGACCGACGCCGACCGCGCGCAGGCCATGGTGGCCGTGGCCACCACGCAGCGCCGGGCGGTCGTCGAGGCGCTCAAGCGCCTGGACGAGGGCACCTACGGCAAGTGCGTCGACTGCGCCAGCCCGGTGCCCGAGGGCCGCCTGGAGGCGCGCCCCGAGGCCGCCCGGTGCGTGCAGTGCCAGGGCAAGCGGGAGCGCCGGGGCCGCTAGCCGTCGCCCGCGGGCGCTCCGCTCTTGCGGGCGCTGGCCACCAGGTGGATGCCCACCGTGTCGTCGTCGGCGGGCTTGGCCTCCAGCTCGGTGCGCACGAGATAGGCGAGGGTCCGCGTGTCGCCGCCGAGCACGTGGTCGACCGTCGACGGCGACAGCACCGTGCGCGGGCGCATCCACTCCACCTCCAGCCCGGCGCCGGCCAGCAGCTCGCGCAGCTGGCCGCTGCTGAAGCAGCGGGTGATGCTGCCGTCGGGCCACGGCACGAGCATGACCTCGCCCGTCTGCCGCAGGTGCTGCCACTGGCCCTGCTCGGCCAGGATCGCCATGCCGAGCACGAGCGAGTCGACGCACACCAGCGCCCGCCCGCCGGGGCGCAGCACCCGCGCCACGTCGCTCATCGCCGACTCGGCCATGAGCTCGATCGACATCGCCCGTTCCTCGGCGACTACCGCGTCGACGCTCTCGTCGGGCAGGAAGGACAGGTCGTCGGCGCGTACGTGACGGACGAGGTCGGCGTCGCGCAGCCGGTGGTGCCCCTCGGCGGTGCGGCGGAAGTCGAGCACCTCGATCACCCGGTGGCCGGCCCTGGCCGCGTGCCCGGACCAGCGGCCACGCCCGCCGGACAGGTCGAGGACCACGGAGGGTTCGTCAGGGAGCCATCTGGTGAGCTGTTCGGCGACGACGGCGTGATAGAAGGTCCAGTACGGCCCCAGCGTCCCTGAGCCGTTGAGTTCCTCGGCCGGAATGGGCAGCACACGCGACTCCTGGGTTCCGGAAAATGGCTACCAGCCGGTACGTATGGTTTTCCCCGCACCGGGTTGTTCGTCACCTTCTATCTTGCGGGAACAGACGAAGGCGCGGGTGTGTTGCGACGAGCATGCTCACATTGCTCGACTCCCTCCCCGGTGACCGGCCGGTCGCTGACAAGCGGGTATTCTCCCCTGAGTACGGTGTCCCGCCTCAGCAGGCCACCGGTGATCTTAGGGGGGTGGGCCCGGTGCCCGCGACAGGCGCGGAGACTCTGGAGCAGCGGAGCGAGCGTTTCGAACGCGACGTGATGCCTTATCTCGAGCAGCTCTACTCGGCCGCCCTCCGGATGACCCGAAACCCGGCGGACGCGGAGGACCTGCTGCAGGAGACCTTCGCGAAGGCGTTCGCGTCGTTCCATCAGTTCCAGCAGGGCACCAACCTCAAGGCGTGGCTCTACCGGATCCTGACGAACACGTTCATCAACACCTATCGCAAGAAGCAGCGTGAGCCGAAGCAGTCCGGCACCGAGGAGATCGAGGACTGGCAGCTCGCCCGGGCCGAGTCCCACACTTCGAGCGGCTTGAAGTCCGCCGAGGTGGAGGCGCTGGAGCACCTGCCCGACGGTGACGTCAAGCAAGCACTCGCGGCACTGCCCGAGGAGTTCCGGATCGCGGTCTACCTCGCCGACGTCGAGGGCTTCCCGTACAAGGAGATCGCCGACATCATGGGGACTCCGATCGGCACCGTGATGTCGAGGCTGCACCGTGGGCGCAGGCAGCTCAGAAGCCTCCTTGAGGACTATGCTCGCGAGCGTGGCCTGGTCCCGACGGAGGGATCGAAATGAGCTGTGGCAACCCGCATGACACCGACTGCCGCGAGGTCCTCGACAAGGTCTACGCCTACCTCGACGGCGAGCTGACCGAGCACGACGTGGCGGGCATCCGCGTCCACCTCGACGAGTGCGGTCCCTGCCTCCAGGAGTACGACCTGGACAAGGCGATCAAGCAGATCGTGGCCAAGAAGTGCGGCTGCGATCCGGTCCCGGAAGACCTGCGCGCCAAGGTTCTGGCGCGCATCGCGCAGGTACGGGCGGATCTGGCCGACTAGGATTCCCCCATGCGCGTGCTTGTTACCGGGGGTGCCGGGTTCATCGGGTCCAATCTCGTCGACCGTCTGCTCGCGGGCGGGCACGAGGTGGCCGTGGTCGACGACCTGTCCTCGGGCAGCCGCGACAACCTGGCCTCGGCCGCGCGGAGCGACCGGTTCACGCTGCACGAGCTCGACGTGCGCGACCCCGCGCTGCGGGAGCTGGCCGCCGACCTCCGGCCGGAGGTGATCTGCCATCTGGCCGCGCAGATCAGCGTGCGCAAGAGCGTCGCCGACCCGGTGCACGACGCCAGCCTCAACGTCGAGGGCACCGCCTCGGTGCTGACCGCGGCCCACGAGGGCAGCACCCGCAAGGTGGTGTTCGCCTCGTCCGTCGCGGTCTACGGCCGCCCGGCGACGATCCCGGTGCCGGGTGACGCCCCCACCGACCCGCGCTCCCCGTACGCCGCCTCCAAGCTGAGCGGCGAGACCTACCTGGCGACGTTCCGCGCCCTTTACGGGATCGAGTACACCACGCTGGTGCTGTCCAACGTCTACGGGCCGCGCCAGTCGCCCGAGGGCGAGGCCGGGGTCGTGTCGATCTTCACCGACGGGCTGCTCAACGGCACGCCCACGGTCCTCTACGGCGACGGCACGCAGACCCGCGACTACGTCTACGTCGACGACGTGGTCGACGGCTTCGTCCGGGCGTGCGGCTCCGACGGCAACGGCCGCAGGTTCAACCTCGGCACCGGCATCCAGACCACCGACCGGCGGCTGCACTCGCTGATCGCCGACGCGGCCGGCGCGCCCGACAAGCCCGGGTTCGCGCAGCCGCGCGTGGGTGACCTGCCGGCGATGGCGGTCGACCCGGTGCCCGCGTTCGAGGGGCTCGGCTGGGAACCGCGCACCGATTTGTCCACTGGTGTGAAGCTCACGGTGGAGTGGGCGCGTAGTCGCCTCCGGTAGTGGCTTGGTTACGCTTTGCTTGCGATTCGTGACTCCGCCCGTACGGGCTGTCCTTCTTCTGTAGCGTGAGCCCCAGGAGTCGACGTGGAGGCGAGTGGATGTTGAAGGCAATGGTCGCCAGGCTGTTCACGGCCGCCGTGCTCATCGCCCCCGTGGTCGCGGTGATCGCGGGCGGAGCGCTGCCGCCAGGGGTTTCCTGGACCTGATGCGCGTGGGGGGCCGCAATGCGTGATCTGCCGTGGCCCGCGAGGGTCTACCTGCTGGGCGTCATCGGCGCCGCGGCGGCCCTCATCGGGCGCAGCGTGGTCACCTCCGGCGCGCTGGTGGCGCCGGACAATCTCGACGTGCTGCTCGTGCTCGTGCTGCTGTTCCTGGTGTGCGAGTCGATGCCGACGCTGCTCAACGTGGAGCAGTTCGCGGTGTCGGTCAGCTTCTCGGCCGCGCTGGCCGCGGTGGTGCTGATCGGCCCGGAGGGGGCGGCGCTCGTCGGGCTCACCGCCGTGCTCAGCGTCCGCCCCGGGCTGCCGCTGATCAAACGGGTGTTCAACGGGGCCCAGTTCGCCATCTGCGGCTTCGCGGCCGGCGGCGTGTACGTGTGGCTCGGCGGCGCGGTCGGCGTGCCCGAGGTCGCCGCCTTCGACGACCTGATCGGCCCCTACGCCGCGGCCACCGCCGTGTTCGTGCCGCTCAACATCCTGCTCACGCTCACCATGATCAGGCTGGCCACCCACGTCAGGGCCGAGGAGGTGCCGCTGCGCGGGCTGGCCCAGTTCCTGCTGTCCTACCTGGGCTACGGCACGTTCGGGCTGCTGGTGGCCGGGCTGTGGGCCACCGTGCAGTCGATCTCGGCCGTGCTCGTGCTGGTGCCGCTGTTCGTCGCGCGCTGGGCCTTCGGCCAGTATCACGCGCAGCAGCGCTCCTACGACGCCACGATGGCCGCCCTGTGCCAGGCCGTGGAGACCAAGGACTACTACACCAGAGGCCACTGCACCCGGGTCTCGCTCGCCTCCACCATGATCGCGCAGGAGGTCGGCATGGGCATGGAACGGCTGCGCGCCATCCGCTACGCCGGCATGCTGCACGACGTGGGCAAGCTCGGCGTGCCGACCAAGGTGCTGCAGAAGGACGGGCCGCTGACCGAGGAGGAGTTCGCCGCGATCCAGCTCCATCCGATGCGCGGGCTGGAGATCGTGCAGGGCATCGACTTCCTCGACGAGGCGTTCGCCGGGATCATGCACCACCACGAGCGCCACGACGGCAAGGGCTATCCGATGGGGCTGGCCGCCGACGAGATCCCGGAGTTCGCCCGGATCATCGCCGTGGCCGACGCGTTCGACTCGATGACCTCCGACCGCTCCTACCGGGGCGCCCGGCCGGTCGAGGTGGCGGTGGAGGAGCTGCGCAAGGGCGCCGGCACCCAGTTCGACCCGGTCATGGTGGCCGCGTTCGTCAAGGCGCTGGAGCACAACCCGTGGCAGCCGCCGCGCCGCGTCGACCCGCCGACGCCCGAGGACGCCGAGACGCACATCAAGGACCATGACGACCCGACGATGCCCATCGAAGTGGTGACGGGGCAGTGACCTACCAGCGGCTGGGCACCGGCCGGCTCCTCCTCGTCGGCGCGGCCGGGCTCGTCTCCGTGGCCGGGATCGCGCACACCTCGGCCGTCGGGCTCGACCGGCCGGAGATCGCGGTCGGGTTCGGCGCGCTGATCGCGGTCGGCGAGCTGGCCAGGCTCACCATGCCGGGCAACCGCGAGGTCGCCCCGATCGGCGCCGCCGCCGCGCTCGGCTACACGCTGCTGCTCGACCTCAGCCAGGTCCCGCTGCGCCACTCCGCGCTCCAGGTCGTGGCCGTGATCGCGGTCGGCATGATCGCGGGCGCGCTGCCCCACCTGGCCGTCGGGCGTCCGCCGCGCCTCGACGCCATGGCCCGCCGCCTGCTCACCGCCGCGCTGCTGGCCTTCGCCTTCCGCCCGCTGGCCGACCCCCTCTACCGGCTCACCCAGGGCGAGTCGGGCACGTGGTGGCCGGCTCTCGGCCTGATGGTGGCGCTCACCAGCCTCTCGCTGCTGATCGACGTGGTGGTCGCCGCGATGCTGCGGGCCGAGGAGATGCGCACCGCGTTCCGGGTGGCCGTGCGCGACGAGATCAACGTCGCCTTCCCGCTCGGGGTCGCCGTCGCCTCCTCCGGCGTGCTGCTCGCGCTGGCCACCCACAGCATGGACCTGGTGGCGCTGCTCGTCTTCGCGGCCCCGCTGCTCGTCACCCAGGTGGCCTTCCGCAAGTACGCCGGCATCCGGGCCACCTACCTGCAGACCGTGCGCGCCCTGTCGCGGGTCACCGAGGTCGGCGGCTACGTCGAGCCCGGCCACTCGCGCCGGGTCAGCCGCCTGGCCGTGGCGATCGGCAGGGAGCTGGGCATGGCCGAGCCGGAGCTGCTGGAGCTGGAGTACGCCGCGCTCATGCACGACATCGGCCAGCTCTCGCTGCGCGACCCGATCCCCGGCGGCGCGACCGTCCTGACCGACCCCGAGCAGGCGCGCAGCATCGCCGAGCTGGGCGCCGAGGTGATCAGGCAGACCGGCGTGCTCGACCGGGTGGCCGATCTGGTCAGCCGCCAGTGCGACCCGGTGAGCGAGGACCCGCCGCTGTCGAGCCGCATCATCAAGGTGGCCAACGCCTACGACGACCTGCTCGGCGGCTCGACCGACCGCGACCGCGCGGGCGCCGCGCTGGAGCGGCTCAGGCTCGCCGCCGGCACCGCGTACGATGCGGAGGCGGTCGAGGCGCTGGCCCGCGTCACCGGCCGCACGGCCCTGCGGCGCTGACGGCGGGGTTTTCGGTCCTGTAGATTCCCGCACTACGGCCCCTTCGCGCACGTGCCACGGCGCTGTAGGTCCTCGCAGTACGGCGCGCCCGCCCACGGGTTTCGGCACTGCCTCATTTGTAGGAAACCTACAGATCCGATTGTCCGGATCGGTGGTTTCGGGGGAAAGGGCTGGCGGCCCCGGCGGTCGTAGGGTTGGCGACGTGCTTAATGAGACGCTCGGACCCGTCCTGATCGCCAACCGAGGGGAGATCGCGCGCCGGATCATCCGCACGGTCCAGCGGCTGGGCCTGCGCGCCATAGCGGTCCACTCCGAGGCCGACGCCGACCTGCCGTACGTGCGCGAGGCCGACGAGGCCGTGCTGATCGGGCCGGCCAACCCCGCGCAGAGCTACCTCGACCCGGTCAAGGTGCTGGAGGCGGCCCGCGCCACGGGCGCCCGGTCGATCCACCCCGGCTACGGGTTCCTGGCCGAGAACGCGGGCTTCGCCGAGGCCGTCATCGCCGCGGGCATGGTGTGGATCGGCCCCGCCCCCGAGGCCATCGACCGGATGGGCGACAAGATCAACGCCCGTAACCTCATGGAGGACGCCGGCGTCCCGGTGGCCGCCGGCACCCGTGAGCCCGTCACCGACCTGGGCCTGGCCATGACGGCGGCCAAGGAGATCGGCTATCCCGTCATGGTCAAGACCGCCGGAGGCGGCGGCGGGATCGGCATGAGCGTCGCGCATGACGACGACGAGCTGGCCAAGGCGTTCGACCAGGCGTCCCGGGCGGCGCTGCGATTCGCGGCGGCTGCGGCGGCGGGCGGCGCGGGCGACGTGCTCGCCGGTCCGGCCATCCTGCTGGAGCGCTACATCGAGCGAGCCCGCCACGTCGAGGTGCAGATCCTCGGCCGCCCCGACGGCACCGTCGTGGCGCTGGGCGAGCGCGACTGCTCGGTGCAGCGCCGCCACCAGAAGGTCGTGGAGGAGACGCCGTCGCCCGGCATCACGCCCGAGCTGCGCGAGCGCATGCTGGCCGCGGCCGTGCGCGCCGGCGAGGCCGTCGGCTATCTCGGCGCCGGCACCGTGGAGTGCCTGGTCGACGCCGACGCCCAGGACTTCGTCTTCCTGGAGATGAACACCCGGCTCCAGGTGGAGCACCCGGTCACCGAGCTCGTCACCGGCCTCGACCTGGTCGAGCTGCAGCTGCGGGTCGCCGCCGGGGAGAGCCCCGAGATCACGCCCGAGGTCAGCGGGCACGCCATCGAGTTCCGCGTGTACGCCGAGGACCCCAAGCGGTTCTTCCCCGGACCTGGCAAGATCACCGCATGGACCGAGCCCGCGGGCGACGGCGTGCGCGTCGACTCGGGCTACGAGTCGGGCAACACGGTGACCCCGTTCTACGACCCGCTCATGGCCAAGCTCTGCGTGCACGGCGCCACCCGCGCCGAGGCGCTGGAGCGGGCCCGGGAGGCGGTGGCCGGGTTCACCGTCGAGGGGCCCAAGAACAACCTGCCGTTCTGCGCGGAGCTGCTGGACAACGACGAGTTCGTCACCGGCGACTATGACACGGGCCTGGTAGGGCGGATGCGCGCCAAGCGTGCGTAAGACTGTTGGATCATTGGAAGAGGGGAGTCGCGGTGGCTGAGGTCCGAGCTGAGATGGTGGCGAACGTGTGGAAGGTCGTCGTCCGGGAGGGCGACGAGGTTTCCGACGGTGACACGCTGGTCATCCTGGAGTCGATGAAGATGGAGATCCCGGTGCTCGCCGAGGACGACGGCGTGGTGGCCCAGCTCAAGGTGGCCGAGGGCGACGTGATCCAGGAAGGCGACCTGATCGCCGTCATCGAGTGACGCGCGCCAGGAACCTCTCGCGGTCGACGACGACGCGCTCGATCACGCCTCTGGCGACGAGCGCGTGTTTGTCGCTGGCCTGGAAGCCGAAGACCAGCCGCCTGCCGTCGACCTCGGTCAGCTCCACGCCGATGCTCACGTGGGCGCCGACGGGGCTGGCCGCCAGGTGTTCGAGCTCGACCCGGGTGCCGACCGACGTCTCGCCCGGCTTGAGGTGCGGGGCCGCGGCCTGGAGGGTCGCCTGCTCGGCCAGCGCCAGCAGGCGCGGCGTGGCGAGCACGGGCACGTCGCCGCTGCCGATCTTCTCGGCGGTGTCGCTCCGCTCGACCATGGTGAGCAGCTGGGAGCGGAGACCCGGAGCGAGCGTCATGCCGTCAGCTTAGTGTGGCGCGGTGATCTGTCCGAAAACGGGGACAAGCAGGGTTCGCAGGCCGCAGGATAGGGTGGGACAACTTGTGGCATTTGTGTGGCGTGTGAGGAATGTGAGTCGTACACTCTCCGAGTTCCGTGACCTCCGTGTGACCGCACCGCGACACAAGTTCGCTTTGTTGAGAACCCTGGGGTGGGAGAGGGTCTAGAGGCAGGGGGTAGCGGGGGAGTCATGGTGGCCCAAGGGACGACGCTTGCGGGGCGGTATCGCCTGGATACCCGCATCGGCGCCGGAGGAATGGGCGAGGTTTGGCGCGGCGAAGACACCGTCCTCGCGCGGACCGTCGCCGTCAAGGTGCTGCTCCCGGGCCGTATGCAGGACCCCGGTTTCCTCGCCCGCTTCCAGGGGGAAGCGCGCGCGATGGCGACGATCAACCACCCCGGCGTGGTCGACGTCTACGACTACGGGGTCAGCGGCGACACCGTCTACCTGGTGATGAAGTTCGTCGACGGCGAACCGCTCGACCGCCTGCTGGGCCGGCTCGGCCGGATCTCGCCGCAGCCCGCCATGGAGCTCATCGCCCAGGCCGCCTCGGCGCTCCAGGCCGTGCACGACCAGGGCATCGTGCACCGCGACGTCAAGCCGGGCAACCTGCTGGTGCAGCGCGACGGCACGCTCGTCATCACCGACTTCGGCATCGCCCGCTCCGACCTGGCCAACCGGCTCACCGACGCCGGCATGGTGCTCGGCACCGCCGCCTACTGCGCGCCCGAGCAGGCCGAGGGCGCCCCGGTCACGCCGGCCGTCGACATCTACGCGCTCGGCGTCGTCGCCTACGAGTGCCTGGCCGGTCAGCGGCCGTTCGACGGCGACAGCCCGGTCACGATCGCGCTCAAGCACATCCGCGAGGCGCCGCCGCCGCTGCCGCCCGACATCCCCGGGCCGGTGCGCGCGCTGGTCGAGCGGGCCCTGTCGAAGGACCCGGCGCGGCGCTTCCCCAGCGCCAGGGCGATGAGCGACGCGGCCCGCATGGTCGCCACCGGCGAGATCCCGATGACCCAGGCGGCCCTGCCGACCACCGGCGCCACCATGGCCCCGCCGCCCGAGGCGTATCAGACGGGCGCGGTGCAGGCTCCTCCCGAGGCCACGACCGTGGCGGGCCAGCGCCAGGGCAGCCGGCGCGCGGCCAAGGCTCCGCGCCGGGGCGGCCTGGTGGCCGGGCTCGCCGCCGTGCTGGTGCTCGGCGTGGGCGCGGGCGCGGTCGCGCTGACCAACATGAGCGCCGAGGGCGACCCGATCGCCCAGCCGACCCCGACGCCGACCGTCACCGAGTCCAAGCCTGAGAAGCCGGCGGAGAAGCCGACGAAGACCCCCAGGGCGAGGCCGTCGACCAAGCCTCCGAGGGAGCAGTCGATCGAGAACAGGACGACGCCCACCCCCGAGGAGACCGAGCCCACCGAGTCTCCGACCCCGACCCCCACGCCCACCCCGACGAAGACGACCACGAAGTCCCCCTCGCCGACGCCCAAGCCGAAGAAGGAGGTGCCGTACATCGTCAACATGCCTTACCCGCAGGCCCTGGCCAAGATCAAGCAGGCCGGTTTCGGGTTCAAGGCCGACGACCAGACCGACGGCACCCTGCCCGACATGTGCAAGATGGTCGGCCAGAGCTTCCCCAACGGCGGCGAGATGCTGGAGGTGGGCAAGACGGTCGAGGCGGTGCTGATCCCCACCCCGACCTGTAACACGCCCACCCCGACCGTGACCGCCACGACCACGGTCAAGCCGTAGTCACACCCCCGTGGTGTTGCGGGGGTAGGCGACCTGCGGGTCGGTCGCGATGTTGACCATGTACGGGATGCCGGAGTCGAAGGCGCGGCGCAGCGCGGGCCCGATCTCTGACGCCTTGGTGACCAGCTCGCCGCCGCCGCCCAGCGCGGTGACCACCTGGTCGTAGCGGCACTGCGGCTGCAGCTCGGCGGCCACGTCGTAGCCGTACAGGAGCTGCATCGGGTGCTTCTCCAGCCCCCAGATGCCGTTGTTGCCGCAGATCATGACGACCGGGAGCCGGTGCCGGACGAGCGTGTCGACGTCCATGAGGGAGAAACCGGCCGCGCCGTCGCCGAGCAGCAGCACCACCTGGGAGGACGGCCTGGCCAGGCGGGCGGCGATGCTGTAGCCGAGTCCGGTGCCGAGGCAGCCGTACGGGCCGGGGTCGAGCCAGTTGCCGGGCCGGCGGGGCTCGACGTACTTGCCCGCGTAGGACACGAAGTCGCCGCCGTCGCCGATCACCACGGCGTCGTCGGCGAGGACCTTGCCGAGCTCGCCGTAGATGCGCATGGGGTGGATCGGGTCGGAGTCGGAGGCGAGCAGGGCGGCGTCGCCGGCGATGGCGGCCGCGGCGGTGTCGGCGAGCGTGTTGACCCAGCTCTCGTAGCGGCTCGGCTTGACGCCGGCTTCGCCGCAGGCCGTGCCGAGGCTCCACAGGACGACCGACAGGTCGCCGGCGGCGGAGGCGACGGGCTTCATGTGGGTGGTGATGCCGGACGGCGCGTCGGCGATGTGCACCACCTTGGCCAGCGGGGCGCCGTCCTTGCCGCCGAACCAGCCGTAGCCGAGGCGGAAGTCGAGCGGGGTGCCGATGACGACGACCAGGTCGGCCTGGGCGAAGGCGAGGCCGCGGGCGCGGGTGACGAGCAGGTCGTGCCCGGCGGGCAGGATGCCGCGGCCCTGGCCGTTGGGGATGACGGGCAGCCGCCAGGTCTCGGCGAAGTCGCGGGCGGCCTCCTCGGCCCGGTCCATCCACACGTCGGACCCGTACACGAGCACGGGCCGCTCGGCCTCGGCGATCAGGGCGGCGATGGCGCGCAGGTCGTCGGGGTCGGGCTCCAGCGGCGACGGCGACTGGGTGCTCGGCTCCGGCACGGGGGCGGGCGAGAACAGGTGGTCCATGTGGACGTCGAGGAAGACGGGGCCGCGGTGCGGCGCGACGGCGGTGCGGAAGGCGGTCTCGACGTCCTGGCCGACGGAGTCGGCGCCGGAGGCGGTGAACGCCAGCTTGGTGATCGGCGTGAACAGCGGCGGGTGGTCCATCTCCTGGAGGGCGCCGCTGCCCCAGCGCGACTGCGGGGCGCGCCCGCCCAGGACGACGACGGGGGAGCCGTTGAAGTGCGCGGTGGCCACGCCGCTGACGCCGTTGGTGATGCCGGGCCCGGCGGTCAGCACCGCCAGGCCGGGGTTGCGGGTCAGCCGGGCGGTGGCCTCCGCGGCGAAGACCGCGCTCTGCTCGTGGCGCACGTCGAGGATGCGCATGCCCTCGTGCTGGGCGCCGTCGTAAAGGGGAAAGACATGCCCGCCCGACAGGGTGAACATGGTCTCGACACCATAGGCCTTGGACACGGCGACAGCGGCGTCACCGGCGTGCTTCGCAGACTCCATGCCGGGAACTTACCAACCAGTCACAAAAGTAAACAGAGCTTCAGCAGCATATGGACACCTCGCCGTCGGGCGTCGAGACGGTGATCTTCCTGGACGAGCCTGGGTCGCTGACCGGGGTCATGATCACCTGTGGCGCGCTGGTCGACAGGTCGTAGGCGCCGGGCGGAAGCTCCATGTCGATGTTGCCGGAGGTCTTGACGATCGCGCGCACCTCGCTGGGCGGCGTCATGAACGACAGGTCGAGGTCGCCCGAGCTCACCTCCACGTCCACCTGCTCGCTGCGCAGGGAGTCGCCCCGGACGCTGCCCGACCCGCTCCTGGCGTGCACCTTGCCGGGCAGGTCGTCCAGGCGGACGGCGCCGGAGACGGTGGCGACGCGGATGTCACCGGCGATGTCGTCGACGGCCAGGAAGCCGGAGGCGGTCCTGGCGTCCACGCTGACGTGCTGCGGCACCAGGACCTGGTAGCCGATCTCGCAGACCGGCGCGGTCAGGTAGCCGGCGCCTGGGCAGGAGGAGTCCAGGCGCAGGGTCCGGCCGTCCCAGTCCTCCGACACGCTGGGCTTCTCCTGTGACCAGCGCATCGACCGGATGAGGAGGATCTGCCCGGCTTCGCCCCGATGGACCTGCACGCTCACGGCCCCCTCCCCGATCACGCGCAGCGTGGTCAGCGCCTCGACCGCGATGACGCGCTCGGTGGTCTCGGTGGGCTCACGGGCGGTGGCGAACCCGCGCCAGATGATCGCGGTCGACACCGTCACCGCGATCACGGTCAGCACCGAGCCGAGGGTCAGCCAGAGCGCTCTCACGGCATGCTCCTGATCTTGAGGAACTGGAGCACGGCCAGCACCCGACGATGATCGCCCTCGGCCGGAGGCAGGTCGAGCTTGGCGAAGATGTTGCCGATGTGCTTGCCCACGGCGCCCTCGCTGAGCACGAGCTGCGCGCCGATGCCCGCGTTGGAGCGGCCCTCGGCCATGAGCTTGAGCACCTCGTGCTCGCGCGGCGTCAGCCGGTCCAGCGGGTCGCTGTGGCCGCGCAGCAGGAGCTGGGAGACCACCTCGGGGTCCAGCGCGGTGCCGCCGCCCGCCACCCGGCGCAGCGCGTCGACGAACTCGGCCACGTCCGCCACCCGGTCCTTCAGCAGGTAGCCGACGCCGCCGGCGGCCGAGGCGAGAAGCTGGGCGGCGTAGCGCTCCTCGACGTACTGCGAGAGCACCAGCACGGCCAGCGACGGCTGCTGGCGGCGCAGCACGAGCGCGGCCCGCAGCCCCTCGTCGGTGTGCGTGGGCGGCATCCGCACGTCGGTGAGCACCAGGTCGGGCCGGTGCTCCTCGGCGGCCCGCAGCAGCCCTTCGGCCTCGGCCACGGCGGCCACGATCTCCAGCCCGGCCGCCTCCAGCAGCCGGACGAGCCCCTCGCGCAGCAGCACGGAGTCCTCGGCGAGCACTACTCGCACGGCAGGTCCACCTCGATCGTCGTCGGGCCGCCGAGCGGGCTGCTCAGCCGCAGCCTGCCGTCCACGGCGTCGATGCGCTGCGCCAGACCGCGCAGCCCGGTGCCGCTGTCGAGGCGGGCCCCGCCGCAGCCGTCGTCGTAGACGAGCACGTGCAGCCGGTCGCGCTCGCGCCGCACGCTCACCTCGGCCTTGGTGGCCGCGGCGTGCTTGGCGATGTTGGTCAGTGCCTCGGACACGATGAAGAATGCCACCGCCTCGATCGTCGGAGTGGCGCGGCGCTCGATGTCGACGCGCAACCGCACCGGGATGGGGGCCCGCGCGGCCACGCCGGACAGCGCCGCGTCGAGGCCCTGGTCGTTGAGCACGGCCGGATGCAGGCCGCGGACGAAGTCGCGCAGCTCCTTGAGCGCCTGCTTGGCCTCCTCGTGCGCGTGCTCGATGGCCTCGCGGGCCGGTTCCGGCAGGTCGGTGAGCGTGGCGCGGGCCAGGCCCAGGTTCATCGCCAGCGACACCAGCCGCTGCTGGGCGCCGTCGTGCAGGTCACGCTCGATGCGCCGCCGCTCGGCATCGGCGGCGTCGATCACGCCGGCGCGGCTCTCGGTCAGCGTCTCGATGCGCCGCCCCAGCTCGTCGCGGCTGGGGCCGAGCAGCGCCCGCGCCACCGACAGGTCCAGCATCGCCATCCCGCGCGCCAGCACGGGCGCGATCAGCAGGAGTACGGCCCCCGCCACGATGTAGGTGGTGACCACGTTCGGGTCGCGCAGGTCGAACAGGAAGGTCAGCGGCGGCGGTTGGATCAGCGGCGGCAGGAAGGCCAGCAGCCCCACCAGCGCCGCGCCCCACGTCGCCGCGACCAGGAACACCGCCAGCCCGCTGACCAGCGGCGACAGCAGATGGTAGGCGATCTGCCGCCACAGGCTGGAGGTGCGCCAGCTGCGCGCGGGCGGCACCGGCGGGATGCGCTCGCCCAGAAACGCCTCGAACCGGGAGCGCTGCACCCGCGTGAACCAGGGCACGCCGCGCCGCAGCACGGGCGGGGCCACGGCCGACGCGAGCGTCAGCACCGCGAGCGCGAACGCGACGGGCAGCCCGGTCATCACGTGGGCCGTGTCGAGCCACGCCGTGGCCACCCGGGGTCGTTTCATGCCTCCACGGTATTGACTCCTGGGAGCTGCCGGACATGGGCCTGGTGTGCGCGACCAGGGTGGGGCTAGCCCCACCCCCCGACGCTAGGCGCGGCTGGCCGGCCGGGCGCGCACGTGCATCCGCTCGCCCTGGCGGCCGAACAGGCTGAGGATCTCCACCGGCTGGTCGTCGGCGCTGCCGAACCAGTGCGGCAGCCGCGTGTCGAACTCGGCGGCCTCGCCCGCCTTCATCACCAGGTCACGGTCGGCCAGCAGCAGCCGCAGCCGCCCGGACAGCACGTACATCCACTCGTAGCCCTCGTGCGTCTGCTGCTCGGGGACGCCCGGCTCCGGCATGATGACCATCTTGAACGCCTGCAGCGCCCCGGGCTGGCGGGTCAGCGGCAGGACGGTGCGGCCGTGCATCTTGCGCGGCACGGCGCGCACCCTCGGGTCGCCCACCTCCGGCGCGCCCACCAGCTCCTCCAGGGGCACCTGGTAGGCCTGGGCGACCGGCAGCAGCAGCTCGAGGCTGGGCCGCCGCTGCCCGGACTCCAGGCGCGACAGCGTGCTCGTGGAGATGCCGGTGGCCTCGGCCAGCGCCGACAGCGTCAGGCCGCGCTCGGCGCGCAGCCGTTTGAGCCGCGGGCCGACCTGGGCGAGCACCTCTTCGATCGCGGCGATGTTGTCCATGACGTCTCCAGCATCCCGGAAAGAGCAACAGAACTTGCCACATCCGGCGGCTCAGCGCAAGGTCCCCCGGAACGCGGCGGGGTCGAAGGCGCCGCCGAGCGTCACGGCGAGCCCGCGCCGCGCCGCGTCGGCGAAGGCGTCGCCGGACAGCCGCCCGGCCCCTTCGGGCAGCGCGCCGGCCAGCGGCCGGGCGGCCAGCATCTCCAGGTCGGTCACGTTGCTCCGCTCGGCGATCCCCGGCTCGGCCGGCCACGCGCCGATGACCACGCCCGCCAGGTCGAGGCCGCGGTGCGCGAGCGCCTCCAGCGTCAGCGCGGTGTGGTTGAGCGTGCCGCGCCCGGCCGGGGCCACCACGAGCACCGGCGCGCCCAGCAGTCTGGCCAGGTCGGCGATCGTCGCGCCGTCCTCGTCGTAGCGCACCAGCAGCCCGCCGGCGCCCTCCACGACGACCAGCCGGTTGCTCTCGGCCAGCTCGCGGATCCGGCGGGCGGCCTGCGGCATCGACACCGGGGGCAGCCCGGCGGCCCGCGCCGCGGCGGCCGGCGACAGCGGCGCGTCGAAGCGGGCGAGCTCGAACGTGGTCGTCACCCCGGACATCCGGATGACCTCGTCCACGTCGCCGGGCCCGCCGGGGGCGACGCCGGTCTGGGCGGGTTTCACCACGGCCACGCTCGCCCCCCGGCCCCGCGCCAGCACGGCCAGGGCGGCGCACACGACCGTCTTGCCCACCCCGGAGTCGGTCCCGCTGACCACGATCACGCTCACGCGGCCAAGCGTAGTCAGGGGCGGCGCAGCCTGGTGACGAACTTGTAGCGGTCGCCCCGGTAGAGCGACTGCGCCCACTCCACCGGATTGCCGTCGGCGTCGAAGGCGTGGCGGGTCAGCAGCAGCATGGGCAGCCCCACGTCCACGCCCAGCAGCTTCGCGTCGTACGGCGTGGCGAGGACGGTCTCGATGATCTCCTCGGCGTCGGTGAGCCGTACGTTGTAGGCGTTGTGCAGCGTCTCGTACAGGGAGGAGTGCACCTCGAGCTCGCGGCGCAGGCGCGGGAAGCGCCGCGCCGACAGGTGCGTGGTGTCGACCGAGACCGGCTCGCCGTTGGCCAGCCGCAGCCGGTGGATGCGCAGCACGCGGCCGCCCGGGTTGATCGCCAGGCGGCGGGCCAGCGCCTCGTCGGCGGTGATGTAGCCGATCTCCAGGATCTTGGTGTCGGGCTCCAGGCCGGCCGTGCGCAGGTCGCCGATGTAGGAGGTGAGCTGCAGCACCTGCGCGACCTTGGGTTGCGCGACGAACGTGCCCTTGCCCTGGATGCGCAGCAGCCGGCCCTCCACGACCAGCTCGGTCAGCGCCTGCCTGACCGTGGTGCGCGAGGTCTCGAAGCGTACGGCGAGCGTCCGCTCGGGCGGCAGCGCGGAACCCGGCGCGAGCGTCTTGGTCAGCTCGAGCAGGGCCCGTTTCACGTCGTAGTACTTCGGTACGCGAGGGCCGTCGTCTGTCACGCTCTCACCTTCACTTCTGCCGAGCGCCAATCCGGGCAGCTCAGGCTGATGGTGAAGGATAACCGCTGCGGCAGGCCAGGCCGCAACCGCTGTGATGGTCTTCACAGCCCCTGACCCGCCCGAAAAGGCGGCGGCGGTTTGGCTGTTGGCCCCGACAGCACGCATGATGCACTCGTGCCGACTCTCAGCGACCTCGTCGTCCGCCACACCGCGCTCGACGGGGCGGATCTCGACTGGCTGCATTCGCTGGTCTCCGACTGGCAGCTGCTGGCCGATCTGTCGTTCGCGGACCTCATCCTGTGGGCGCCGCTGCTGGGCGAGGGCGGCTGGATCGCGATCGCGCAGATGCGGCCCACGACCGGGCCGACGGTCTACCACGACGACGTCGTCGGCACGGTGGTGGCCAAGGGCGAGCGCCCGCTGATCGACACGGCCTGGGACGAGCGGCGCATCTGCCGTGAGGGCGACCCCGACTGGTCCACGGGCGTGCCCGTGCGCGAGGAGACGATCCCCGTACGGCGTGCCGTCCCCGACGGCGAGGCCCGGTTCCTCGGGGTGATCCAGCGCTCGACGAACCTGTCGTCCGCGCGCACCCCGTCGCGGCTGGAGCTGACCTATCTGCAGAGCGCCTCCGACCTGGCGCAGATGGTGGCCGAGGGGCGGTTCCCGTTCTCGGGCGAGGAGCCGATCCTGGTCCGCTCGCCGCGCGTCGGCGACGGGCTGCTGCGGCTCGACCGGGCCGGGCGGGTGACCTACGCCTCGCCCAACGCGCTGTCGGCCTACCGGCGGCTGGGGCTGCACGCCGACCTGGTGGGGGCCGAGCTCGGCCGGGTGACCGCGACGCTGTGCTACTCCGACGAGCCGATCAACGAAGACCTGATGATCGTGGCCAGCGGGCGGGCGGCCAAGGAGACCGAGGTGGAGTCCGGCGGCACGATCGTGCAGCTCCGGGCGATCCCGCTGATCGTCGGCGGCGGCCGGATCGGCGCACTGGTGCTCATCCGCGACGTGACCGAGCTGCGGCGGCGCGAGCGCGAGCTGATGACCAAGGACGCGACGATCCGCGAGATCCACCACCGGGTGAAGAACAACCTGCAGACCGTGGCCGCGCTGCTGCGGCTGCAGGCCAGGCGGCTGCGGGTGCCGGAGGGCCGCGAGGCGCTGGAGGAGGCGGTGCGGCGGGTCGGCTCGATCGCGATCGTGCACGAGACGCTCTCGCACGCGCCCGAGGAGTTCGTCGACTTCGACGACATCGCCGACCGGGTGATCGCGATGGCGGGCGAGGTGTCGGCGCCGGAGGCGGCGGTGACGCCGCGCCGGGTGGGGGCGTTCGGCGTGCTGCCGTCGCTCATCGCCACGCCGCTGGCCATGGCGCTCACCGAGCTGCTGCAGAACGCGTTGCAGCACGGCCGGCCGGAGCGGCTTCAGGTGATGGTGGAGCCGGGGCCGGAGCGCCTGCACGTGGTCGTCTGGGACGACGGTCAGGGGCTGCCCGCGGACTTCGACCTCGACAGTTCGACCAGCCTCGGGCTGCAGATCGTGCGCACGCTCGTCGAGGGGGAGCTGTCGGGCAAGCTGTCGGTCCTGCCGCGCGAGGGCGGCGGCACGGAGGTCACGCTGTCGATCCCGCTGCCCGCTTCATGAGCGCCAGATGAGCTGAACGCCGCGTCCCTTCGATCAGGGACGCGGCGTGGTCCTGGCGGACAGTCGATCGCACCAGGCGGTTCGGCTCGCTGCGGGTTTCAGGCGGGTCTCCTTCTGGCGGGCTCAGGCAGTCGCGCGGGCGCGGGCACGGGCACTGCGGCGCTTGAGCGCGCGACGCTCGTCCTCGCTGAGGCCGCCCCAGACGCCCGCGTCCTGGCCGGACTCCAGCGCCCACTTCAGGCAGGCTTCCATGGCCGAACAGGAACGGCAGACCTGCTTGGCCTCTTCGATCTGCATGAGTGCCGGTCCGGTGTTCCCGATCGGGAAGAACAGCTCGGGGTCCACGTCACGGCAGGCAGCTCGGTGGCGCCAGTCCATGCGTCCACTCCTTAGTAGATGGAGCCTGAGATGGGCTCCGTGCGGCATCCTTTGTGAAAGGTTTCACTAACCCGTGCGAACAAGTCCCCGGATCAGGTGAACCGGGGATGCCCGCGGACGGCGGAGGACCCTTGGGGGTTGTTAAAGGTCCTACGTTCCGACGTCAGTGTTGAGCTTTTCAGCCACGGAGAGTGCACGCAAGAGGGTACGGCCGAAGTTTTGGCGGTAATGGATGTCGGATGCGTCACACAATGACCGAATGTAACCAGCTAGACCAGAACTTGTAATGCGTTCGGGATAGACCGGAACGTTACGGATTCGCGTTCTCCCAGGTAGTCCCCGTCCAGTTGGAAGGCCACCGGGCGGGCCGCGGTGAGCGTGAACTCGGCCTCGTCGTGCAGCTGGACGAGGTGCCGGCCGCCCGGAAGGCGCTCACTCTCCGTGAGGATGTGACGGATCACCGGGGCCAGCGTCAGCGGACCGATCCGGCGCAGCCCGAGCAGGTCGAGCCCCGTCTCGAACGAGGCCCACGGGGTCGGCCGGACCGGCCGCGTGCCCACGTACGTCCACGGCGAAGTGTTGGACACGATCGCCATGAACAGCCCCTCGGCCGCCGGGATGCCGGGACCCGTCAGCGTCATCGCGGGATGCCTCTTGTCCGTGGCCAGATAGTGCCTCAGGGCCGTGTTCACATACCGGCCAGGGGTAGCCTTCCGCCCGGCCCCGCGCAGGCCCTCCACGGCCCTTACGACCTCGGCGTCGTAGCCCATCCCCGAGCAGAACGTGAAGTAGCGGCTCTCGCCGTCCCACAGCGCCTGCCCCAGGCCCACGCCGCGCCGCCGCCCGTCGCGCAGCGCCTCCAGCACCGCGCCCGTGGCCTCGACCGGATCGTTGGGCAGCCCGAGCGCCCTGGCGAACACGTTCGCGCTGCCGCCCGGGATGACGACGAGCGCCGGGCGGCCGGTGTCGTCGCCGTCGACCGGGTTCAGCAGCCCGTTGACGGTCTCGTTGATCGTCCCGTCGCCGCCCAGCACGGCCACCATGTCGAACCCCTTGGCCCGCGCGGTGGCCGCGAGCATCGCCGCGTGCCCCCGGTAGGCGGTCTCCTCGACGCTGAGGTCCACGGCCGCGCCGAACGCCCGGATGAGCACGTCGCGGGTGCGGGCGTTGGTGGTGGTGGCCTTGGGGTTGACCAGGAGCATCGCGCGCATATGGCCAGCGTAACCGGTGGTGCCTGTCGATATTGTCGTGAAAAATCCCATTCATCGGGTGTGTACGGCGGCGAACGGGGCAGCGGTGGCGGCGGATAGGGTGCGGGGTGTGTCGAAGCGTCCGTGGAGCCTGGTTGCCGCCGCCCTCGTCGTCGCCCTCGAAGGGCTGATCGCGCTCGGGCTGGGCGTCTACGTCGGGGTGGAGACGGTGTCCGGGACCCCGGCCAACCTGACCGCCGCGCTGGCCGAGGCCGCCTTCGGGCTGCTGATCGGCGCGGGGCTGCTCTGGGTCGCCTGGGGCGGCCTGCTGGCCGCCGAGCGCTGGGGGCGGGCGCCGGCCGTGCTCGCGCAGATCTTCCTGATCCCCATCTCCGTCACGCTCTTCGACTCCGGCCGTCCCGAGCTCGGCATCCCGCTCCTGGTGGTGGCCCTGATCGGCCTCGTCGGCCTGCTCGCCCCGCCCACCACCCGCGCGCTCTACGGCGACGAGTCCTGACCTGTACGGGCGCGGCCACGGCGCCCATAATGCGGCCATGGGCCGTCTGGTCGTACATCTGACGAGGTTCGCCGGGGCGATCGCGGCGATCGGGGCAGTCGCGTACACGATCAACGCGATGACCAGGACCGGCGGCTACGTCACCGTCACGGTGCTGTCGCTGCGCACAGGCGTGCCGCTCGCCGGGAGCTCCGCCGTCCGGCGGAGGGAGAGCGTGCTGGACGTCTGGGGCTCCACGTTGGCGGAGCAGTTCCTGTCACGGGCCGACGTGCTGCTCGCCGGGCTGAGCGCGGGAGTGGCCGCGCTGCTGCTGCCCGCGGTGCTGCGCGCCCTCATGGCGGGACGGCCGCTGGGGAGGGGGGAGGCGGCGCGACTCGGCTGGATCGCCCTCGCGGTGACTGTGGCCGTCGTCGCCGGTCCCTGGCTGACCAGGACGGCCACGGCGGCGGTGATCGATCGGGCCGGGCTCGGCAGCACGTTCGCGCCGGCGTCCGGCGCCGAATGGGGCGCGGGCTGGCCGGTGGCCGCGCTGCTGCTCGTGCTCGCCGTGGCGGCGCGGGCGGGAGCGAGAAGAACGGAAGCGGCCGAAGCCGCTTCCGCGGGTTAGTCGTCGGCCGTCAGGCCCTCGCGGAGCTGGGCCAGGGTGCGGGCCAGCAGCCGCGAGACGTGCATCTGCGAGATGCCGAGCTCGGTGGCGATCTGCGACTGGGTCATGTTGCCGAAGAACCGCAGCAGCAGGATGCGCTTCTCGCGCGGCGGCAGCCGCTCCAGCAGCGGCTTGAGCGACTCGCGGTATTCGACCCCCTCCAGCGACTCGTCCACGATGCCCAGCGAGTCGGACACCGCGGGGGCGTCGTCGTCGCCGGAGTCGGGCGCGTCGAGGGACACGGTGGAGTAGGCGTTGGCCGACTCCAGGCCCTCCAGCACCTCCTCCTCGGTCATCTTGAGGTAGGTGGCGAGCTCGGCCACGGTGGGCGCGCGGCCCTCGCGCTGCGACAGCTCGCTGATGGCCTTCGTCAGCGAGAGCTTGAGCTCCTGCAGGCGGCGCGGCACGCGCACCGCCCAGCCCTTGTCGCGGAAGTGCCGCTTGATCTCGCCGACGATGGTGGGCGTGGCGTAGGTGGAGAACTCCACGCCACGGTTGAGGTCGAACCGGTCGATGGACTTGATCAGGCCGATCGTGGCGACCTGGGTCAGGTCGTCGAGCCATTCGCCGCGGTTGCGGAAGCGGCGCGCGAGGTATTCGACCAGCGGAAGGTGAAGCTCGACCAGCTCGTCCCTGATGCGCTGGCGCCGGGGCTCGTCAGGGCCGAGTTCGGACAGCTCGGCGAAGAGCATGCGAGCCCGCACCCTGTCGGGCACGGCGTGTTCGCTGGTGGCCATGGCTCCAGTCCTTTCCGTCACGCCGGCCTCGCCGCGCCTCGGCGCTTACGCAGGACGATCGCCATGCGATCGGGGGAGTCGGTCACCGCGTCGACGTCGTCGGCCAGGGCGGTCAGCACCATCCAGGCGAAGTCATCGCGTTTGGGCGCGGAGCTCCCGACCGTGGCCACCTCGACGCGAACCTGCATCTCCTGGCCGGTCAGCTCGAACTCGGCGGTCAGGTCGGTGCCCGGCACGGCCTCGTTGAGCAGCATGGCGCACGCCTCGTCGACCGCGATCCGCAGATCCTCGATCTCGTCCAGCGTGAAGTCGAGCCGGGCGGCCAACCCGGCGGTGGCCGTACGCAACACGGACAGGTAGGCGCTGTCGGCGGGGAGCCTGATGCTCACCACGTCGCGGATGGCGGCCTCGCCTGTCGCACGCGTCTCGGTTTCCTCGGTCACGTTCCTCCTCGCGTATACGACGCCTACTGCAACTTACCGCCCCCGGGAGGTGCTTGGCGGATTCAGACTCGCCATCAGCGAAAAAGGCTCTGTGCGGGCGGTAGCCGCACAGAGCCTTTGTGCCGCTTTAGGCGGCCTTGGTCTCCCAGAAAATCTTGGAGATCTCGTCGATCTTGCCGAGCAGGTCCTCAGCCTTGGCGACCTCGACGGTGCCCTTGGCGCCCGCGGCCCCGGCCAGCTTGGTGGCCTCCCAGAAGAGCTGGTGCAGCTGCGGGTACTGCTCCAGGTGCGGCGGCTTGAAGTAGTCGGTCCACAGCACCCACAGGTGGTGCTTGACCAGCTCGGCCCGCTCCTCCTTGATCTTGATGGCGCGGGCGCGGAACACCGGGTCCTCGTTGCCCGCGTACTTCTCCATGATCGCCTTGACCGACTCCGCCTCGATCCGGGCCTGGGCGGGGTCGTAGACCCCACAGGGCAGGTCGCAGTGTGCGGAAGCGACATGCTTGGGTCGTAGCAGTCGTGCAAGCATCAGAAAATCCTTCCTTGATGCCGAATCAGCTTGGTCCTGTACCGACCTTACTCGGGTCCAAACGCCTGTGGAGGAGGGGGTCTCGGCGATGAGAGTGCGTGTCGAAGGGGATTCGATGCGGCCGGGTCTGGAGCCGGGCGACTGGCTTCTGGTGCGGCGGGGCGCGCGGGTGCGCCCCGGCGACGTCGTGGTGGCGAGGCTGCCCGGCGACCCGAGCCGGCTGATCGTGAAGCGGGCGCAGTGGCACGGCGAGGGCGGCTGGTGGCTGGAGAGCGACAACCAGCGGGCCGGCGGCCGGCGCGACAGCTGGGACTTCGGGCCGGTCGAGGACGTCGTCGGGCGGGTCGTGCTGCGCTACTGGCCGCTGCGGCGCCGGGCCCGGTAGGCGGCGACGTTGGCGCGGCTGGCGCAGCGGGCCGAGCAGTAGCGGCGCGAGCGGTTGGAGGAGGTGTCGAGGAAGGCTCGCGAGCAGCGCGGCTCCAGGCAGCGGCCGAGCCGGTCGGCGCCCAGCGTGGCCACGACCGCGGCCAGGCCCATCACCGCGGCCGCGCCGGAGTGGTCGGCCAGGTGCAGGTGCCAGCCCCGGCCGTCGTGGTCGGTGAGCTGCGGGCGTACGGGATAGCGCACGAGCAGCGCGTTGAGCAGGGCGGCCAGCTCCTCGGCGTCGGCCGCGGCGTCGAACACGGCCGCCAGCTCGTCCCGCAGCCGCACCAGCTCGGGCGGGGGAGCGGGATCGTTGACGAGGCGGACCGCCCACTCGGCGTAAGAGGTCAGGTCCATGCCGGAGTATTACACGAAACGGCGGGGCGCCCGGAATCCCCGGACGCCCCGCTCACGCTCAGCCCTCCGGGTGCAGCACCCGGTGCAGGAACGCGCGGGTCCGCTCGTGCTGCGGATCGCCGATCACCTGGGCCGGCGGCCCGTCCTCGACCACGACGCCGCCGTCCATGAACACCACCCGGTCGGCCACCTGACGGGCGAAGCCCATCTCGTGGGTGACGACCAGCATGGTCATGCCCTCCTCGGCCAGCTTGCGCATGACCGCCAGCACGTCGCCGACCAGCTCCGGGTCGAGCGCCGAGGTGGGCTCGTCGAACAGCATCAGGTCGGGGTTCATCGCGAGCGCCCTGGCGATCGCCACCCGCTGCTGCTGCCCGCCGGACAACTGCGCCGGGAAGGCGTCGCACTTGGCCCCGACACCGACCTTCTCCAGGTTCTCCCTGGCGACGACCTCGGCTTCCTTCCTGCCCCGCTTCAGCACCCGCTGCTGGGCGATCATCACGTTCTGCAGCGCGGTCATGTGCGGGAAGAGGTTGAACTGCTGGAACACCATGCCGATGGTCCGCCGGACCTCGTCGATGTCCACGTCCGGGTCGGTGACCTCGACGCCCCGCACCCGCACCGTGCCCTTGGTGGGCTGCTCCAGCAGGTTCACGCAGCGCAGCAGCGTCGACTTGCCCGAGCCGGACGGCCCGATCACGCAGACGACCTGGCCGGTGCCGACCGTCAGGTCGATGCCGCGCAGCACCTCGTTCTGGCCGAAGTGCTTGTGCAGGTCCTCGATCTCGATGGCTTCGGTCATCGGGCCGTCCCCTTGCGCTTCTCCAGCCGTCCCGCCAGGTAGCCGAGCGGGATGGTGACGATCAGGTACGTCAGGCCGGCGACCAGGATGGGCGTGGCGTTGGCGTGCGTGGACGCCATGTCGTTGCCGAACTTCGTCAGCTCCACGAACTCTCCCGAGACGCCCAGGAACAGCACCAGCGAGGAGTCCTTGAGCAGGGCCACGAACTGGTTGGTCGTCGGCGGGATGACGATCCGGATCGCCTGCGGGATCACCACGGTGATCTGCGCCCGGGCCGCCGACATGCCGAGCGACCTGGCGGCCTCGGTCTGTCCCTTGGGGACCGCCTGCAGGCCCGCCCGGAAGATCTCCGCCTGGTAGGCGGTGCCGACCAGGCCCAGGCCGAGGATGGCCTGCCCGTACGTGCCGCCGGGCACCTCGAAGCCGGGCAGCGCCAGCGGCAGGAAGACGATCATCAGGAAGACCAGCAGCGCCGGCAGGCCGCGGAAGATCTCGATGTACAGGGTCGCGAGCCACCGGTACGGGCCCACCGTGGACAGCCGCATCAGCGCCACGATCAGGCCGAACACGAACGCGAACGCGAACCCGCCGACTGAGTAGATGACCGTGTTCATGAGCGCGATCGTGAACAGCTCGGGCAGCATCTGCCCGGCCACGTCCGGCTGGGCGAAGTTCTGCGCCAGGCTGCCCCAGTCGGCGTACACGACCAGGGCGACGAAGGCGATGGTCAGGACGGCGTACTGGACGCCGCGGCTGATCCGCTGTCTCTTGCGGGGGCTGAGCCGGGCGCGTCCCGGCTCAGCCGTCTTCGGCTCGTCCGCCATGGGGTCAGCCCAGCTCGCCGGGCTTCTTGTCGAACCACTTCACGAAGATCTTCTCGTACGTGCCGTCCGACTTGGCCTTGGCGAGCTCCTCGTTGATGGTCTTGAGCAGGACCGGGTCCGCCTGCTTCTTCAGACCGAGGCCGTACTGCTCGCCGGTGTCGAGGCTGGCGATCAGCTCGAACTTCTCGGCGATCTCCGGCTTCTTCAGCCAGGTGAGCACGACCGGGAGGTCCTGGATGATGACGTCGGCCTGGCCGGCCTGGAGGGCGAGCAGCTCCTTGGCCGAGTCGGCGTACTCGGTCGGGTTGAAGCCCTTCTCCGTGGCGTAGGTGAGGCCGGTGGTGCTGGCCTGGGCGCCCAGCTTCAGCCCCTTGGCCTTGACGTCCTCCAGGGAGGCGGCCCCGGTGCCCTTCTTGGCCAGCAGCGCCTGCGTGGCGTCGAAGTACGGGTCCGAGAAGGTGATGTTGGCCTTGCGCTCCTCGGTGATGGTCATGCCGGCGGCGGCCAGGTCGCACTTGTTGGTGGCCATGGCGGCGCCGCTCTTGATCACGGCGAAGTCGATGTCGACGATCTCCTGCTCGACGCCGAGCTTCTTGGCCACCAGGTCGACGATGTCCACGTCGAAGCCGACGATGTCGGCGCCCTGCTTGAACTGGAAGGGCTCGTAGGGGATGTTCGTGCAGACGGTGAGCTTGCCGGGCTTCACCAGCTGGGCGCCACCGGCCGCCGAGGCGCTGGCGGAGGTCGTGCCGCCACTCGACGACGACTCGCTGCCGCAGCCGGACAGCGCCAGGGCGGCGGTGAGGGCGAGCGCGCCGGCGGCGGAGGCTCGGCGGTTCAAGGGCCAGAGGGCCATGGGTGGCCTCCTCAGTGTTTATGCCAAGAATGTTGGGGTTTCGTGCAGTTTAGATGGGCTTTTGCAGCAGTCCGTCATCTGGTGAGCAACAATGCGTCAACGGAACGGCGTCGGCCCTGATACCAGGGCACGATCACCGGGTGTGTCCGTCTCAGCATGTGGCAGTATGGAGAAACGGGTGACCCCCGTAACCCCTCACCGAGACGATCTGACGAGGGGATCCTGGCGCCTACCGAAGCCAGCCCTCGTGCACGTCCGCCGAAGGTTCACTTCCGTCCGCCGACTTACAGGGGTCACAGTGACTGCCACACCGACATCTCTCGACCAGGATCCCGCCTTCGCCCTGCACCGCGGAGGCAAGATCGAAATCCGTTCCACCATCCCCGTCCGCGACGCCGGCGACCTGTCGCTCGCCTACACGCCCGGCGTGGCGCGCGTCTGCACCGCCATCGCCGAGACGCCCGCGCTCGCCGACGACTACACCTGGGTCTCCAACGTCGTCGCCGTCGTCAGCGACGGCACCGCCGTCCTCGGCCTCGGCGACATCGGCCCGTCGGCCGCCATGCCCGTCATGGAGGGCAAGGCCCTGCTGTTCAAGGAGTTCGCCGGCGTCGACGCCGTGCCCATCTGCCTGGCCTGCACCGGCGTCGACGAGCTCGTCGAGACCGTCGCCCGGCTCGCGCCCTCGTTCGGCGGCATCAACCTGGAGGACATCAGCGCGCCGCGCTGCTTCGAGGTCGAGGACCGGCTGCGCGAGCTGCTCGACATCCCGGTCTTCCACGACGACCAGCACGGCACCGCCATCGTCACCCTCGCCGCGCTGAAGAACGCCGCCCGCCTCACCGGCCGCTCGCTCGGCGACCTGCGCGCCGTCGTGGCCGGCGCGGGCGCCTCCGGCGTCGCAGTCACCCGCATCCTGCTGGAGGCCGGCATCGGCGACATCGCCGTCTCCGACTCCAAGGGCCTCATCTACGACGGCCGCGACGGACTCAACCCCGTCAAGCAGGCCCTGGCCCGCGACACCAACAAGGCCGGCCACACCGGCTCCACCGAGGAGGCCCTGGCCGGCGCCGACGTGTTCGTCGGGTTGTCCGGCTCCACCGTCACCGAGCAGGCCATCGCCTCCATGGCCGAGGGCGCCATCGTCTTCGCCCTGTCCAACCCCACGCCCGAGGTCCTGCCGGAGGTCGCCGCCCGGCACGCCGCCGTCGTCGCCACCGGCCGCTCCGACTTCCCCAACCAGATCAACAACGTGCTCGCCTTCCCCGGCGTCTTCCGCGGCGCACTCGACGTCCGCGCCACCGCGATCACCGAGAACATGAAGGTGGCCGCCGCCGACGCGCTCGCCGCCGTCGTCGGCGACGACCTCACCGCCGAGTACGTCATCCCCAGCCCCTTCGACGCCCGGGTCGCCCCCGCCGTCACGGCAGCCGTCGCCGCCCAGGCCAGAATCGACGGCGTCGCCCGCGCCTGACCTCGCGGCGCCCGCATCCGTCAAAACGAGCTCCGGGAAACACCAAACTCTCTTTACTCGGCGTGCTATAAACATAGCTCTCTGTAAGGATGCGGGCGCCGGCTCCCGTTATGAGGAGAGCGATGGAACGCGAGCCCAACCGACTGCTACAGCAGCTCATCGCGGAGGCTGGCTTCTCCCACAAGGGACTGGCCAGGCGCCTCAACGATCTGGGTGCCGCCCGCGGCACCCCCGGGCTGAAGTACGACCACAGCTCCGTGCTGCGCTGGATCGGTGGCCAGCGCCCGCGCGACCCGGTGCCGTGCCTCCTTACCGAGATATTCGCACTACGGCTGGGCAGGCCCATCAGTTCTGAGGATCTGGGCATGCCGGTCATCACTACACCCCTCGATCTCGGGCAGGAGTTCACGCACACGTGGCAGGAGGGGGTCGCGACCGTGACGGCGCTGTGGCGGGCCGATGTGGAGAGACGAAGATTCCTGATCGACTCGACGTTCGCGATCGGCGCGGGCTCCGTGGGAGCCGTGCGGTGGCTGACCTCACCACAGGAGGGGCGCCCGAGCAGCTCGGGCCCCCGCCGCGTGGGGAGGGCGGACATCGCCGCCATCCACGAGGTCACCCGATCATTCGGTGAGCTCGACAACAGGTTCGGGAGCGGCCGGGTCCGCTCCTCCGTGGTCAAATATCTGGACACGGCGGTCACGCCGCTGCTGAAGGACGGCTCCTACGGCGACGCCACCGGCAGGCAGCTCGCCGCGGCCGCCGCCGAGCTCACCCGGCTGGCCGGCTGGATGGCCTACGACATGGAGCAGCACGGGCTCGCCCAGCGCTACCTCATCCAGGCGCTGCGCCTGGCCAGGGGCGCCGACGACCACGCGCTCGGCGGCGAGATCCTCGCCGGGATGGCCCACCAGGCCATCTACATGGGCCAGCCGGCGCACGCGCTCGACCTGGCGCGCGCCGCCCAGCTCTCAGCCCGCCGCGCGGGCGTCTCCACGCTGGCCTCCTCGGGCCACGTCCTGGAGGCGCACGCGCACGCCGGGCTCGGCGACGCCCGCGCCTGCGCCGCGTCGCTGCACGAGGCCGAACGCGCCTTCGACACCCGCAACCCGGGCGACGAGCCGCGCTGGCTGGGCTACTTCGACGAGGCCTACCTGTCGGCCAAGTTCGCCCACTGCTTCCGCGACCTGGGGGAGGGCGAGCGCACCGTACGGCAGGCGCGGCGCTCCCTCGACATGGACGGGCGGTTCGTGCGCGGGCGGATGTTCAACCTGTCGCTGCTGGCCGCCGGGCTGCTGCAGTGCGGCGAGCTGGAGGAGGCGTGCACGGCGGCGAGCGGCGCCATGACGCTGGCCGGGGAGCTGCAGTCCGTCCGGTCCCGGTCCTACGTGGCCGACCTGCGCCGGCGGCTGGAGCCGTACAAGAACGAACCCGCGGTCCGGGCGCTGAACGAGCGGACGCGGGAGCTGGCGGCGGTCTGAGGTTTCGCCGGCCTGAGGTTTTGCCGGTCTGAGGGAGCCCCCGTGCGGCGGGCTCCCTCAGGCACTGGTCTAGCTGAGGAGCTCGCCGTTCGGGCCGACGATCTTCTTCGTCTCGGCGTAGTTCGCCTTGTTGTAGACGTCGGCGACCTCACCGTCGAAGTAGGCCGAGCTGATGTAGTCCACGCGGTTGTTCTCGTCCTGGTCGTGGAACATGCTCGTCACGCCGTTGAGGTAGCCGGTGCGCTTGCTGTTGTTGTAGCGCAGCAGCCAGGGGCCGCCGTCCGCGCCACCGGTCATCGAGCACTTGAGCACCTGGTGCGTCTCGACCCGGAACATGTTGGCCTGGTAGGTCTTCTTGGCCGTGTTGCCGTAGCACCACTTGGGGGTCACGCCGGTGAACGGCTTGTCACCGTCGGGGTGCGGGTCGGCCGGGTAGCCGAAGGCCATGACCTTGCCGCCGAGCGGCTGGTTCCACGCGATGCCCTGGCCGCCGACGACGTCCCCGACCCGCCCGGTGTCCTTGGCGATCCCGACGATGTACTGCGGCTCGTAGTACTTACGGGACGTGCCGGGCTTGACCCACTTCTGCGTGTAGTAGTGGGTGATGGTGTAGTTGCCGGCCTGGTCGGTGCCCTTCTTGCCGGGACCCTTGTAGGCGTCCCACTGGTCCTTCGTGACCTGCTCGACGGCGGGCTCACCGAACTTGTAGCCGTTGCCCTTGCCGACCTTGGCGTCGTCGTAGGTCTCCTGCTTGACCTCGACCTTCTCCAGGACCGCGCCCGGGTAGTCGGGGCCCACCAGGTCGGACGGCTTGTCCTCACCCTCCGAGTAGCAGTCGCCCATGTTCAGCAGGCACTTCTCGAACTCCTTGCGGTCGATCTCGCGCGGCTTGATCCACTTGTCGCCCAGCCACTTGTCGAACTCGGCCTTGGTGACCCGCTTCTCACCGTCGAACTGGAAGCCGTTGTGCACCGCGACGAAGGCGAAGTCACCGTCGTAGTCGTCGTAGGTGTCGAGGTCGTAGGAGGTGAAGGCGTACGCGCCGGCGTAGATGCCGTACGGGGCCTTGCCCTGGTAGTAGGCGGGCACGAAGACCCACTTGTCGAAGACGTCGTCCTTGCCGTTCTCGAACACGCAGTGGCCGGCGGTGGCGACCAGGTTGCGGTGGCGGGACTGGACCGACGTGGCCGAGCACCAGCGGTACTCGCCCTTGTGGTCGATGAAGAACACCTTGCCGATCGTGCGCGGCAGGTTGACGTTCTTGACCTTGAGCGTGGGGGCCTTGGTCGGCGGGGCGACCATGCCGGGCTTGCCGTCGTCCGGCGTCTTGCTGCCGGTGGCGACGAGCTTCTCCACCTTCTTGGCGTCCCAGCGGTACTGGGTGGCCTTGCGCAGGGCGGCGCCGTTGGCGTCCAGCCAGAAGAAGGCGTTGCTGTAGGCGTCGGCGGGCTTGGGGGCGAGCGGGTCTTTGGCCCAGGTGGGTGCGGTGGCGTTGGCCGGGGCGCTGAGCGTGGCCGCGCTCAGTCCGGCGAGGGCGAGGGGGATGAGGAGGCGCTTCACTGGGGTGCTCCACGAAGTTTACAAAACGGGCGTAAGAACCCTATCGCCACTCTCGTCACACGATAAGGGATCTTCTGGATTCCGTTCCAAATGCCGAAAGGCCCGGCAGATGCCGAGCCTTTCGGGTGATGCAAGGGGTGAGTGCGGGGTTTGGACCCCCGCCCTCATGACTCTCTCAAGGCTTACTTGAGCGAGCCGGACCAGTTCTTCTCGGCCTGCGCGTAGACCGCACCGGTCTCGCCGTCGAAGTACGGCGAGGAGCTGTAGTCGTAGCGGTTGTTGCCGTCCTGGTCGTGGAACAGGCTGGTAACACCGTTGACGTAGCCCAGACGCTTCGCGTTGCTGTACTTGATGAGCCACGGAGCGCCGTTGGCACCCGGGGTCATGGCGCACTTCAGAGCGATGTGCTCCTCAGCCTTGTACGCAGCGGAGGCGTAGGTCTTGCCGGAGGTGGCGCCGTAGCACCACTTCGGCGTGACACCCGTGTAGGCCTTGTGGCCGTCGGGGTGGGCGTCCGCCGGGTAACCGAAGACGAACACCTTGGAACCGGTCTTCTGGTTCCAGGCGATGCCCTGGCCACCGACGTTGTCACCGAGGCGACCGACGTCCTTGAGGAAGCCCTCAACGATGAAGAAGTCGGTGCGGAGGTACTTGGTGTCCTTGGCCGGCTTGTACCACGCCTGCACGTAGTAGTGCGTGATGAGGTAGTTGCCGCCCGAGGCGTCCTTCCACTTCTTGCCCTTGCCGTTGTAGGCCTGCCACTCGGCCTTGGTCACCATCTCGGTGATGGGCTCACCGAACTTGTAACCGTTGCCCTTGCCGACCTTGGCCGCCTTGTAGGCGTCCTCGGTGACTTCGACCTTCTCGACGACAGCGCCGGGGTAGTCCGGGCCGACCTTCTCGGCAGCGGTGCCGGGGTCGATGTCGTAGTAGTCGGTCTTGGCGGGGTCGAGCTTGCCCTTCTCGTACTCTTCCTTCGAGACCTCGACGGTCTTGAAGTCCTTCACGCCCTGGTACTTGTCCCAGTCGGACTTGGAGACCTGCTTGGCCTGGCCCCCACCGATCTGGATACCGTTGTAGACGGTCACGAACGCGTAGTCGCGGTCGTTGTCCTCGTACACGGCGTAGTCGTAGTGCGTGTAGGCGGTCTTACCAACGTAGATGCCGTAAGGCGTCTTGCCCTGGTAGTAGCCCGGCACGAAGACCCAGTTGTCCATGACGGAGGCGTTCTTGCCCTCGTCGTAGACGCAGTGACCGGCGGTCGCGACCAGGTTCTTGTACTTGCCCTGGATCGAGGTCGCGGAGCACCACTTGAGGTCGCCCTCGGAGTCCACGAAGAACACCTTGCCGATGGTCTTCGGCAGGTTGATGTTCTTGGTCTTGGAGGCGACCTTCTTCTCCTCGCCGATCGGCGCAACCGTCGTCGCCTTGGTGTCGGGCGAATAGCCGCCGCTCACCTTGAGCTTCGAGGTCGCCTTGTTCTCCCAGGTGTAGGGAGTCGCCTTGGCGAGGTTGTTGGTGTGCTCGTTGGCGGCCAGCCAGAACTGGGCCACCTCGATGGCGGCCGGGGCGTCCTTGGCCATCGTGTCGTACGCCCAGTCGGGCGCAGCGGCAGTGGCGGAACCGGCGAGGCCGGCGGCCAGCAGACCGGTGGCCAGAACGGCGCCACCGGCGGGGAGGAGGATGCGCTTCACTTTTAACTCCTTGCGCTGTCGTGGAACGCCTCTTGCGTCCCATGCGTCAGTAAAGGGATAGCCAGGAACATACAGTGTCGATCTTGGGAACCGGTAGCTGATCTGACAGGAAAAGATGGGACATGGCGGGCGTGACCGTTCTGTGATGTTTGAACGAGCGTGCCGGATCATCTGGGCAAAGGCCGTCTACGGCGCATAACCGCAGATCACTTGCCGTGCGATACTGGCGTGACAACCGGGCCTCCGGTGTCGCCGCCGATCCCTCTCCTGATGCGATGTGGCGCACATCACACTGTTTCGATGGCACCGTCTGAGCCTCCCGTGCGTCCAAACGCCCAACACTTTCCCGCCGGAATGCCGAAGGGCCCGGCGGATGCCGGGCCCTTCGGGTCAAACAGTGTCGAACAGTGACGAGCTGACTACTTAGACGACCTTGCCGGACCAGGAGTTGGCCGCGGCCTTGTAGATGGACGCCGTCTCACCGTCGAAGTACGGCGAGGAGATGTAGTCGACGCGGTTGTTGCCGTCCTGGTCGTTGAAGGTGCTGGTGACACCGTTCACGTAACCGAGACGCTTGCTGTTCTTGTAGTTGTAGAGCCAGGGACCACCGTCGGCGCCCTCGGTCATCGCGCACTTGAGTGCGACGTGCTCTTCGATCTTCTTGGCCGCGGAACCCACCAGCTTCTTGGTGGTCTTGCCGTAGCACCACTTCGGCGTGATGCCGGTGTAGTTCTTGTGGCCGTCAGGGTGCGCGGAGGCCGGGTAGCCGAACACGCGCACGTACTTGCCGGTGGGCTGGTTCCAGGCGAAGCCCTGGCCGCCCACGACGTCACCGAGGCGGCCGGCGTCCTTGACGTAGCCCTCGATGATCGTGAAGACGGTCTTGTAGAACTTCGTGTCCGAACCCGGCTTGTACCACTGCTGCACGTAGTAGTGCGTGATGGTCCAGTTGCCGCGAGCGTCCTGCTTCACGGTCGCCGGGTACTTCTCGGCGTTCTGCTCCTGCTTCTTCTTGTAAGCAGCCGCCTCGGAGTCGGTCACGATGTCGGTGACCGGCTCGCCGAACTTGAAGCCGTTGCCCTTGCCGACGCGGGCGTCCTTGTACTTGTCGGCGCTGACTTCGACCTTGGCGACCTGGGCGCCGGGGTAGTCGGGACCGGTGGGCTCAGCCTTGCTGCCACGCTTCACCCAGCAGGCGACCGTGGAGGTGGGGTCGAGCTTGCACTGCCGGAACTCGGCCCGGCTGATCTCGACGTCCTTGGCCTCCTTGATGCCCTGGTGCTTCTCGAACTCGGACTTCGAGACCTGCTTGGCCTTGCCACCACCCAGGTACACGCCGTTGTAGACGGTCACGAACGCGTAGTCGCGGTCGTAGTCCTCGTAGACGGCGAAGTCGTAGTGGGTGAAGGCCTGCTTGCCGACGTAGATGCCGTACGGCGTCTTGCCCTGGTAGTAACCCGGGACGAAGACCCACTTGTCCATCGTGTCGGCGTTGTTGGCCGTGTCGTACACGCAGTGACCGGCCGTGGCGACCAGGTTGCGGTACTTGGACTGGATAGAAGTGGCGGAGCACCACTTCTTCTCGCCCTTCTTGTTGACGAAGAACACCTTGCCGATGGTCTTCGGCATGTTGACGTTCTGGGACTTCGAGGAGCTCTTCTTCTCCTCGCCGATCGGCGCGGCGGAGCCGGGCTTGGTGTCGGCGCTGTAGCCGCCGGCGGTCTTCAGCTTGGCGACGTCGGCGTTGTCCCAGATGTTGGACTGGGTAGCGGCCTTGAGGGCAGCGTTGTTGTTGTCCGCCCAGAAGTCCGCGATGGCCTTGGCGTTGGCCGCACTCGTCGCCATCGGGTCCTTGGCGATGTCGCTCGTGGCCGTCGCCGAGCCGGCGAGGCCGGCAGCGAGAAGGCCGGTGGCGAGGACGGCGCCGCCGGCGGGGATGAGGATGCGCTTCAAGGGAACTGCTCCTTGGTCTGTCGTGGGCCGCAACGTGCGACCCATGCGTCAGTAAAGGGATAGCAAGGAACATAGCGCGGTGATCTCCGCAGGTGAAAGCCGAAATGACCCGATCGGTTGGGGCCCCGACTCGCGTTACCATTCTGTTACCAGTCAAGGTCGAATGCGGCGAGTGATCGATTGGATGCGTTTTTGCAGGGCATGGCGGGGTTGTGGCAGATGGTGCCGAAGTTCCGTTAACGGGCATGTGCATAGGGTGGCCAGTCAAATGTGACTCAGATCACAGGAACCGGATTGGCGTGTGCTCCGTCTAATTCGCTCTGATCTTCACAGGGAACGTTCAGGTTCGGGTTTCGGGGTCGGAGATGCGTGTCGGTTTGTCCGTTTGGGGGTGGCGGCTTTCCCTTCCGTTCCGGGCGTTCGGGGGTGCGGGTGGGGCGGAGACGGTGGGTGCCGGTGGCGGATCTCGTGCACCGGCCGCGGGTGCCGAGGGTTTAGGCCGCCCGTAGTGGCGTCCGACGTGTGCGTGCCGTGTGCCGCCGCATTGAGTGCTGTCTCGGATCTGGCTGCATTCGGCTGCTGAAGGGGCGTTCGGACCGAGCATGGGGGCTGATCACCCTTCGGCCTCGTGCATCGGGCCTGTGAGCTTCTGGCGCAGGCCAGACTCGGCGGCCAGGTCACCTCTACTTGGGCGACTGCGCGTTGGAGGTACGGGCCGGTGCAACTCGGCCTGACCGGAAGTCGTGTGACCGGCCCGTGCGTACGTTTCGAGCGCGCTTTAGCGGCCATCCAGGGCAGGGAATGGGCGGTTCGGGACGCGCTTGCTCGTGTGCTGGAGGTCTGGGAGCTCGGCCTGGTGACGCCGCGGCCATCGGCGGTGACCCTCGTGGTCGGCTGGGCCTGCCGGGGAGTACGTCAATGCGGGGTGGCTGCTCGGCGACGCGGCCGATGCAACGGGCAGTGGTGGCCGATCTCCCAGTCGCAGCTGGACCGTTAGGCGCGATGGAAGTCCTGCATGGGCGGACGGGACGGGTCGGAGCCCACGGGGCGTCTGGCTAGGTGCCGCCTCTCCTCCACCCCGCCCCCTGGTCAAGCAGGGGAGGAGGGACACCCTGCGAGGCCGGCGGGACCACATCCGGGAGCCGGCATGCGCGGTGGCGCTTGGTGGAGTGCTTGCCGCCTATGGGCTGCCCATAGGGCCTGACAGCCTCTCGGGTGGCACGACGCTGCCTGGCTTGTGGCCTCACCCAGGGAATGCGGGTGTTCCGCTCCAGCTGCCTGGTCACGGCGGTGGCATCGATGGCTCGCCTCCGTCCGTGGCCAGAGGGCCCACGTGGGGGCGGGGTGCGCGAGGGGCGGAGCCCCTCGTCCGGGGCGGAGCCCCCAGGAGCGCTGCCCGAGCAGGGCGCGGCGCGGAGCGCCTGATGGGCGAGGACCATGCGGCCGTAGGGCGACGTACCAAGAAGAGGGAGGCCGGGAATGCCGAAAGGCCCGGCCGTTGAGGGCCGGGCCTTTCGAGGAGGGGCTTACTTGTACAGCTCGCCGTTGCGGCCGACGATCTTGCCGGACCACTTGTTCTTGGCCTCGTTGTAGATCGAAGCCGTCTCACCGTCGAAGTACGGCGAGGTGATGTAGTCGATGCGGTCGTTGGCGTCCTGGTCGGCGAAGGTGCTGGTGACACCGTTCACGTAGCCGAGGCGCTTGCCGTTGTTGTACTGCGACAGCCAGGGACCGCCGTCGTACCCGGGGGTCACGGCGCACTTGAGGCCGATGTGCTCGTCGATCTTGAGCCAGGAGGCGCCGACCGTCTTGGAGGTGGTCTTGCCGTAGCAGTGCTTCGGCGTCACACCGCTGTACGGCTTGTCGCCGTCGGGGTGCGGGGCGGAGGGGTAGCCGAAGGTGCGGACGGTGCGGTTCGGCGGCTGGTTCCAGGCGACACCCTGGCCGCCGACGTTGTCGCCGAGGCGGCCGGCGTCCTTGGACAGCAGGATGTAGTGGTGGCCGCCCCAGGAACGCTTCGGCCCGCTGAACCGGTTGTACTCCGACTTGCTGACCCGCTTGGCGCCCTCGAACTGGATGCCGTTGTAGACGGTGACGAACGCGTAGTCGCGGTCGTAGTCCTCGTACACGCCGAAGTCGTAGTGGGTGTACGCGGTCTTGCCGACGTAGATGCCCCACGGCGCCTTGCCCTGGTAGTAGCCGGGGACGAAGACCCAGTAGTCCATCGTGTCGCGGTTGGCGTCGGTGTCGTACACGCAGTGGCCGGCGGTGGCGACCAGGTTGCGGTAGTTCGACTGGATCGACGTGGCGGAGCACCAGCGGAACTTGCCGCTGCCGTCGACGAAGAAGACCTTGCCGATGGTCTTGGGCAGGTTCACGTTGGAGGAGCTGCCGCCGCCTCCGTTGCTCGTGGGGGCGACGCTGGCGGGACGGCCGTCAGGGTTGTAACCGCCGGTGGAGACGACCTTGCGGACCTGCTTGGAGTCCCACGTGTAGGCGGTCGCGCGGCGGAGGGCGGCACCGTTCGAGGCCAGCCAGAAGGACGCGACGGAGGCCGCCTGACTCGTGTTCCTGGCCATGGGGTCGATCGCCACGTCGGCGCTGGCCCCTGCGGTGCCGGTGAGGCCGGTCGCCAGCAGGCCGGTGGCCAGAGCGGCGCCGCCGACGGGGAGAAGGATTCGCTTCAAGGTAACTCCAGGCTTTCCCTTACGCTGACGCGGCGCCTTCGTGCGCTTTGATTGTCAGCAAACGGACAGTCCGGAACCGTACAGGGCCAACCCGGGCCATGCGGGCGGAAAGAAGATCAGGTAAACCTCTGAATGGTTGCCGTGATCGTACCGAGATCCAGGTATGAGCTGATCACCCCCCGTTACTGGGGAGTTGCATATGACTTACATCACATTTGACAGGATCTTCTGTGCGGCGGCGTGGCGGTAGACGTCGCCGGTCACGGCTCCGAAGTACGGGGACGACACCGCGTCGAACTCACCCTTGGCGTCACGGTTCCAGGTGAGGCTGTTGACTCCGACAAGGTTGCCGAGCTTCCTCGCGGACTGCCAGTCGACGAGCCAGGGGCCGCCGCTGGCGCCCTTGCTGAAGTTGCAGGGGGCGAGCTGGACGCCGAAGTTCAGCTCCAGGCTGGGGGCGACGGCCTTGCGGGTGCTGCCGACGCAGGTCTGAAGTGTCGTGCCGTTGAACGGGCGGGTGCCGTCGGGCTGCGGGCCGGCCGGGTATCCGAAGGCGTCGACCCGCGCCACGGGCGCCTTCTTGCCCAGCTCCAGGCCCTGGCCGCCGACGTTCTCCTGTAGTCGGCCGACGTCCTTGGCGACGTACTTGGCGCCCTGCTTCTCCCAGGTGAAGCCCCGGTGAACGGTGACGAACGCGTAGTCGTAGTCGTAGTCGTTCTTGCCGACCCAGTCCTCGTGGATGCTGATCGAGGAGCCCACGTAGATGCCGTCGGGCATCTCGCCGCTGTTGGTGGGGTTCGGGACGAAGATCCAGTAATCGGCGGCCTTGCCCTGTCGCGGGTCGTAAGCGCAGTGCGCGGCGGTGGCGACCACGCTGAGGTTCCTGGCGGCGACGGAGCTGGCCGAGCACCAGTACTCCTTGTCGCCGAAACGGAAGAAGACCTTGCCCATGGTCTTGGCCGCGCCCTGCCTGGGGGCGACGGGGGCGACGTTCTGGGTGCCCTGCGCCTTACGGAGGGCGGCGATGGCCTGGTTCGACACGCTCACGGCGCCGCTCGACGAGGCGGGCGCGGCCTCGGAGGCGGGCGCGGCGGGACTGTAGCTGTCGGCGTCCTTGAGCTTGTCCGGCTTCCAGTAGTCGGCGACCTTCTGCACGTCCGCCTTGGTCCTGGCCAGCGTGACGGTCTGCACCTTGCTGGCCGACGCGGCCTGGGCGGCGGGCGCGACCCCGGTGAGGGCAGGCAGCGTCAGCAGCACGCCGCTGAGCGCGGCGGCCGCCAGATGCCTGGCCCGGGGGATCATGAATTGCCTTTCTTGGGGTTGTAAGGGTGGATTTTTCCAGATCAACAGCCCTTATTGCAGCTCGGATGGAGATTCGTTATCTGATCAAGCGTGACCCGTGTCCTATAAGGAGCATGTCAAACATGCCACCAATGATCATTTATTGGACCGCGTCACCCCAGGTCGACTGCGGTTTCCGGCACCACCTGAAGGCCCCGGTCCAGACGTGACGGGGACCCCTGGGCATACTGATTGGTTGCGACATGTTGCCGGTCCGGCGGTTGCCTGCTGCCGGCGTCGGACGGTGAACGAGCAACGCGGCTGACGTGCTGGCCACCGAGGCGGGCAGCGGCTCGGCCTTGCCGCATTCCGTCGTGCTGCCGGTGCGAGGGTTGCCACCGGCGGGTAGCCGAAGGAGAACATCGTCGCCCTGGCATCGCGGTTCCAGGTGAAGCCCTGGCCGTCGACACCGACGTCGAGACGGTCGGCGTTCGCGCCGGTCCTTCTTTCAGTCGACCGTGATGCTTGGCTAAGGCATCCATCGCTGTGAAGTCGCCGTGCATGTTGAACGGTTGGGCGGCGTAATTGCTTTTGGGTGCCTCCGTTGCGGGAATTGGTGTTTCCGGCGCGCGTAAGGCGAAAATCCAGTAGATGCCCAAACTCTGCGGAGAGGACGCGGCCCACGCTGTTGGGCACCCCTTGCGGCCCTGGTCGGGCGCAGGCTGTTGATGCGGGCGTCGTGATCGGTTGCAGCCTCGAGCCGGTCCGGGTTTCCAGAGCTGGATCGTCAACTCGGTGAGTCGGCCAGGAGGCGGCGGTAAATGGGGTGGAGCGGTTACGGCTTGTTGAGGGCCAGCGAAATCGCCTCTGTTTGTGAAAGGTAGTGGTAACAGCACTTACCAAACGTCACTTCTTATCAACCGAACCTTGTTCTGGTTAGATGATGGCATGGATCCACGCACCCCCTGCCTTGTGGGCGTCGCGCAGTGCACCGTGCGCGAGCAGCCCGGCCCCGAACCGCTTGACCTCTGGGAGCAAACGGCCCGCGCCGCCGCCCGGGAGGCGCGGTTGCCTGTCGGGCGGCTGGATTCGATCCAGATCGTCTACACCGACTCCTGGCAGTACGACTCGCCCACCGGCAGGCTTGCCGAGCGTCTCGGTGCGGCGCCGCGGCACCAGGTGTACTCCAAGGTCAGCGGCACGGCGCCGCAGCTGCTCATCGGGGCCGCGGCGAACGAGATCGCGCAGGGGCGACTCGACTCGGCGCTTGTCGTGGGGGCCGAGGCGCTGGCCACGCGCCGGGCGTACCGGCTGGCCGGGGAGCGGGTGCCGTGGAGTCATGCCGCCGATCCCAAGCCGCCCTATGGCTGGGAACGGCCGCCGCATCCCGCTGAGTTCGCGCATGAGCTGTTCCTGCCGGTGCACACGTACGCGATCATGGAGACGGCCCGGCGGGCGGCGCGCGGTCAGTCCGTCGAGGAGGAGATGCGCGAGCGGGGCCGGATGATGGCGCCGATGACCGAGGTCGCCGCCGCGAACCCGTACGCGTGGCGGCAGAACGTGCGCGGCCCGGAGGAGCTGGTGACGGGCAATCGGTTCGTCGGGTGGCCGTACACCAGGAACACCGTGGCGGTGCTGGAGGTCGATCAGGCGGCGGCCGTCGTTCTCGTCAGCACGGCGCTGGCCGATCGGCTCGGGGTGCCAGCCGATCAGCGGGTGTATCTGCGGGGCTGGGCGTACGCGGAGGACACCTGGGAGGTCGCGGCGCGGCCGGCGCTGGGGTCGTCGGAGGCGATCGGGCGGGCGGCCGGCGTCGCGTTCGAGCGGGCCGGGCTGGGGTTGGACGACATGCACGCGCTCGACGTGTACAGCTGTTTCGCCGTCGCGCTGCGGCAGGCGTGTGACGCGATCGGGCTCGATCCGATGGACGCGCGCGGGCTCACCGTCACCGGCGGGCTGCCGTACGCGGGCGGGCCGGCCAGCGGTTACGTGCTGCACTCGACCGCCACCATGGCCGGGCTGCTGCGTGCCTGGCCGGGACACGGGCTCGTCACCGGGGTCGGCATGCACCTGACGAAGCACGCGTACGCGGTGTGGTCCACCGAGCCGGGGGGCGTGCTGGGGGACGGGGCGCCGGTGTTCACGGCGGAGCCGGTGCCGGTGGTCGACACGTACGAGGGGGCTGCGGTGGTGGCCGGGTACACGGTCGCGCACGGGCGGGACGGGGGTGTCGAGCGGGGGTACGCGGTGGTCGAGCTGCCGGGCGGCGGGCGGGCGTACGCGCATGTGTTGGAGGAGGAGCTGATGGCGGACGCCGAGTCGCGGGAGCTCGTGGGGCAGGCCGTCCGGGTGACGACGGACGGGAAGGTGAATGTCGCTCGGTGGTGATTCCGCAAAGCCGATGCAAAAATCGTAAGCGTGTGGCTACTCTGTGCTGTTGACATTTTTATGTCACCGGCGGACGCTGGAGTCATGCGGAGGACCACGGTGCGCATCGACGAAACGCTCCTCAACGAGGCGAAGGCGTACGCAGCCCGCAACGGGCGCAGTCTCAACTCGGTGATGGAGGATGCCTTGCGACAACTGCTCAACCGCTCCGCGGAGGCGGCCGGACGGCCCGCCGTGGAGCTGATCGTCTCCGACCAGGAGCCGGGCCTGCACCCTTGGATGCAGGTCAGGCTCGACGCGGGCGAGAAGCTCGAGCACCTCGCGCTCGACCTGGACGACTGGGAGAGGGCGCACGATGCTGCTTCTTGACGTCAACGTCCTCGTCAACGCCTTCCGGGCCGAGATGAAGGAGCGCAAGCGCTACCAGGCGTTCGTGCACGCGATGATCGACGGCGAGTCGAGCTATGCGGTGAGCGACTTCGTCGTCAACGCGTTCGTCCGCATCGTCACCAACGACCGGATCTTCGTCAATCCTGACCCCCTCGATCGGGCGCTGGCGTTCGCGGAGACCTATCGCAACCAGCCGCACGCCTCGCTGATCGAGGCGGGGCCACGGCACTGGGAGATCTTCACCCGCCTGTGCCGGGAGGCCGGGGCGGTGGGGAAGCTGGTGCCTGACGCCTACCTGGCCGCGCTGGCCATTGAGCACGGTTGTGAATTCGTGACCTGTGACAAGGATTTCGCCAGGTTCGAGGGGTTGCGCTGGCGGTCGCCGCTCAACTGAAGAGGTCCGGCAGTCCTCCCCACAGGTGACGAGCCGGCCGCGTTTCCGCTCACCAGGATTTCAAGAGCATTATGCGGCGTGGGTGTCTGTGCCGCGCAGGATGTACAGGTCGTCGCCGAACACGGCCGAGATCTGAAGGCTCCCGCCCAGGGCCTGTACGTAACGGGCGATGACCTCCACGGTGGACACCTCGCCGCGTTCGATCTGGGAGACCCGGCTCTTGGTCACTCCCATCAGGTCGGCGACGTCGGTCTGCGACAGTCCCAGGCTCTTGCGCCGTTCGGCCAGCCGGTAGCCGTCGATGTAGGCCTGATTGCGCCGCCGGGCCTCGGCCACGGCCTCCTCGCCGCCGGAGGCGGCCACGATATCGGCGCGGACGTCGCTCCACTTGGGGAAACTCGTCATCGGTCCTTCTCCTCCGCCTCGCGTTCGGCCAAGTACTTCGCATACAGCTCTTCGGCTCGGGGGATGGCCCGGCGATACCAGCCCGACCAGTCACCGGACTTGTCCCCGCCGATCAGCAGGATGGCCGACCGCCACGGGTCGAACACGAACAAGACCCGGATCTCGGAGCGGCCTGCCGAACCAGGGCGCAGTTCCTTCAGGTTGTGAACCCGGGAGCCCTCCAGGGTGTCGACCAGCGGGCGGCCCAGGCTCGGACCGGCTTCGGCCAGTCGGTCGATCGCATCGACGACTTGCGCCCGGGACCGCTCGTCCAGGGCGTTGATCCAGGTCAGGATCTCGTCGGTGACGCGGATCTCCCACTCCTCCACGATGGAGAGTGTAGCAAATCCTTTACCGACAGAGCGGCGGCACATCGGTGGTCAGGCTTGCCCCGTTCGAGATGCCGCCCGACGCCGCACACGGTTGTGAATTCGTGACCTGTGACAAGGATTTCGCCAGGTTCGAGGGGTTGCGCTGGCGGTCGCCGCTCAACTGAACTGGAGGACAACAAGAGGCGCCCACCCCCCGGCGAGGTCCGTCGTGGCCGATCAGTTCGATGTCATCGAGGCGGGCGAGCGCGGCCGGCGTCGCTGGGTCGGGCTCGTGGTGGTGCTGGCGCTGCTGGTGGCGCCGGTGGTCAGCCTGCTGGCCAGCCGCGACCCGATGCCGGAGCCGATCCGCGAGACGGCGCCGATCCGGTCGCTGAAGCGGGTGGAGAGCGCGCCGAACGTGCTGCACCCGCAGGCGCGGGAGCGGGACGGGCGCGAGACGATCGAGGTGGTGTTCCCGCACGGGGTGCGGGCCGAGGTGCGCTATCCGGCCCGGCTGGGGCTCGACCGGCTGGGGGTGCGGCCGTTCCAGGGCGTGTGGGTCGACGGCGACTACCGGGAGCTCGTCGCTCCCTACAACGGCGAGATCGAGGTGACCAGGGGCGGGGAGCCGATCCGGTCGTTCGCCCCGCATGTGACGCTCTGGCCGCGCCAGGCGGGCAGCGGCGCGTACGGGCAGGTGCTGCTGTTCAGGTTCGGGCGGTGGCGGATGGCGATGTACGACAGGCCGGGCGGGCTCGACTACGCGCAGCGGGTGGCGGTGGCCGGGGACGTGCGCGGGGAGGTGACCGGCGGCTATCTGACGCTGTCGGGCACGGACCGGGTGCGGATGGCGGAGCCGGGGGAGCGGGTGCGGGGTGAGCCGGTGGGGCCGCAGCTGTGGTTCGGCGGTGGGATCAGCGACATGGTGGTGCTGATTCCCTCGTGCGCGGAGGTGGACCGGTTGCCCCGCGGGGTGCGGGGGCGTGGCCGTCCGGTCAGCAGCGTGTGCCGGGGCGGGGTGCGGATCGCGGCGGCGGGCGACCCGGGGTTCGTGAAGGCGGCGCTCGACGGGATCAGGATCACTCTGAAGTAGGGTGCGGCCATGTTCGCCGTTACCGCCACACAGACCGACCCCGACAATCCTCTCGCCGGGCTGACGCTCGGCGACCACCCGGAGCCGAAGGCGCCCGACGGGTGGACGACCGTCTCGGTGCGGGCGGCCGCGCTCAACCATCACGACCTGTGGACGCTCAAGGGCGTCGGCATCCGGCAGGACCGGCTGCCGATCGTGCTCGGCTGCGACGCGGCCGGCGTCGACGAGGACGGCAACGAGGTGATCGTGCACGCCGTGATCGGCTCCGGCGCGGACGAGACGCTGGACCCGAAGCGGTCGCTGCTGTCAGAGACCTACGACGGCACGTTCGCCGAGCGGGTGGCCGTGCCGCGCCGCAACCTCGTGCCCAAGCCCGCCGCGCTCAGCTTCGAGGAGGCCGCGTGCCTGCCGACGGCCTGGCTGACCGCTTACCGGATGCTGTTCGACAAGGCCGGGCTGGAGCCGGGCGCGACCGTGCTCGTGCAGGGCGCGGGCGGCGGCGTGGCGACCGCGCTGATCGCGCTCGGCCGGGCGGGCGGCTATCGCGTCTGGGCTACGAGCCGGTCCGGGGACAAGCGGGAGCGGGCTCGCGAGCTCGGCGCCGACCAGGTCTTCGAGCCGGGCGCCCGGCTGCCCGAGCGGGTCGACGCGGTGATGGAGACCGTCGGCCAGGCCACCTGGGACCACTCGCTCAAGTCGCTCAGGCCGGGCGGCCGGATCGTGGTCTCCGGCGCGACCAGCGGGGCCGTGCCGCCCGCCGACCTGAACCGGGTCTTCTTCCTGCAGCTCTCGGTGGTCGGCTCCACGATGGGCACCCGCGACCAGCTCCAGCGGCTGGCCGTCTTCCTGGAGCAGACCGGCGTCCGGCCGGTGATCGACCGGACGCTGCCCATGACGCGGGCCCGCGAGGGGTTCGCCGCCATGGACGAGGGCGACGTGTTCGGCAAGATCGTCTTTACTGGCTGACAGGCGCTGCAGCGGTGGGCGCAGGCCGTACCTGATCATGACCGGAGGGTGTCGCGGACGCGGGTGGCGGCCTCGTCGAGCGCCGTGCGCAGCTCGTCGATCTTCTCGCGCGTGAGGCTGGCCTGCGAGGCCTCCTCACGCACGCCGCCGACGAAGTCGGCGAGCAGCTCGCCGAGCTCGTTGTCGAGCTTGGCCCGCGACGGGGGCGCGCCGCCGAGCGTGCTCCACACCTCGCTCCAGATGCGCCGCCACTCGCCGGTGAGGCGGCCGCTCTCGTCCTGCCAGTGCTGGGCGTGCTCGCGCCACTGGCGGGCCTGCTCCTCCCGCAGGCGCCTGAACTCGGCCTGCTGGCGGCGGACGTCGACCCGCGCGTCGACCCGGACGTCCTTGGCCATCCTGGTCAGCTCCTCGCGGAGCGACCTGACGGTGTCGCGTACGTCCTCCTTGACCTCGCGGGCGATGTCGCGCACCGAGGCGGCGATCTCCTCCTCCAGGTCGTCGAGCTCGTCGAGGCGGTCGTTGAGCTCCTCGCGGCCCTTGTCGGTGATGGAGAAGACCTTCTTGCCGTCGACCACCTCGTGGGTGACCAGGCCCTCCTCCTCCAGCCGCGCCAGGCGGGGGTAGATGGTGCCGGGGGAGGGCGAGTAGACGCCGAGGAAGCGGTCCTGCAGCAGCCGGATCACCTCGTAGCCGTGGCGCGGGCTCTCCTCCAGCAGCTTGAGCAGGTAGAGCCGGAGCCGGCCATGACCGAAGACGGGACTCATCGCTTCTCCCCCTTGAGCAACGTGACCTCGCCGGACACGGTCGTCGCGCTCAGGGACGCCATGCCGCCGCCCAGCCGCCCGGACATCGTCTTCATGCCGGGCCCGTTCGTGCCGGCCAGCTCGTCGAACGCGCTGACCAGCCGTCCGGAGGTGGACCTCATGCTGACGTCGGCCTGCGCTGTCTCGGGCAGCCTGACCAGGATGGCGCCCGAGACGGTGCTGAGCGTGACGTGCCCGGTCGGGCGCAGCCGCAGGTCGGCGGTGATGCGGCCGGAGACGGTGTTGGCGCGCAGCCTGCGCGGCGTGCCGCCGGCCACGGTCAGCTCGCCGGAGACGCTCTTGAACGACAGGTCGCCCTCCATCGCCCGGCTCTCCACGTCGCCGGAGGCGGTCGTGGCGCTCACCTCGCCGCTCACGCCGTCGAGCACGATCGCCCCGGACACGCTCTTGACCAGCGTCGTCCGCTCGAACCCGGCCACCACGGCGGACGCCGTGACCACCCCGGCGCTGACGCGGCAGTGGCGCGGCACGGCGAGCGTCGCGACCGTGCGGCGGCGGTCGCGCCGCAGCCAGCCGAGCAGCCCGTCCCACGTCAGGTCCTTGTAGGCGACGCTCAGCTCGCGGGTGTCCTCGTCGTACGTGACGATCAGCGGGGAGGCCGAGTCGAACTCCGCCACCTCCAGGGCCGGCGGCCCGTCGCTCGCCAGCACGGCCAGCCTGCCCGCCACGATGCGCACGTCGAGCGAGTCCACCGCCCCGAACGTGAGCTGTTCGGGGCCCTCAATCGTCCGCTGCTGCATGATCCCGCCTCTCTGGCGACACACTCCTACCGACAGACACGATATGTCGCGTCTGTCGAAAACTCAAGATGTATCGCGTTGTGCGGCGAGGTCAGTCCTCGTCGTCCAGCCGGGCGAGCCACGTCGCCAGCCGCTCGACCGGGGTCTCGAACTCCGGGTTGAGGTCGACGAACTCGCGCAGCCGCTCGCCCAGCCACAGCAGGCTGACCTCTTCCTCACCCCGCCGCTCGACCAGCTCCTCGATCCCCCGATCAGTGAAATACATGGTGCTCCCGTTCAGTCAACTCGTCAGCCGCGAAGCGAGATCCGCGGCCGGAATCCGGGCGTCCGCACGCCCGCGCTCCGACCCTATCGAGCAGTGAGCCCCCGCCGGGGCGGGGGCTCACTCAGGCGGTCGGCGACGGTCAGCCGAAGACCTGCTTCACGATCTCCTCGAGCTCGGCGTCGTGGGCGGCGTGCGAGCCGACCGCGGGCGAGCTGTTGGGGGTACGCGAGACGCGCCGCAGCGGGCGGCCGCCCAGCAGCTGCGGGTCCTCGGCCAGCTTGAGCGACAGGTAGGGCCAGGCGCCCATGTTGACCGGCTCGTCCTGCGCCCACACCAGCTCGGCCTGGGCCCCGTAGCGGGCCAGCTCGGCGTCGAGCTCCTCGGCCGGGTAGGGGTAGAGCCGCTCGATCCGGACCAGCGCGACGTCGTCACGGCCGGCGCTCTCCCGGGCCGCGAGCAGGTCGTAGTAGATCTTGCCGAACGACATCACGACCTTCGTCACCTTGGCCGGGTCGACCGTGGTGTCGCCGATCACCGGCTGGAAGGTGCCGGAGGTGAAGTCCGACGCCTTGGACGTGGCCCGCTTGTGCCGCAGCAGCACCTTGGGCGTGAAGACGACCAGCGGCTTGTGCCGCCCCGACTCGACCTGCCAGCGCAGCAGGTGGAAGTAGTTGGCCGGGGTGGTGGGCTGCGCGACCGTCATGTTGTCGAGCGCGCAGACCTGGAGGAACCGCTCGATGCGGGCGGAGGAGTGGTCGGGACCCTGGCCCTCGTAGCCGTGCGGCAGCAGCAGCACGACACCGGAGCGCTGGCCCCACTTCTGCTCGCCCGACGAGATGAACTCGTCGATGATCGTCTGGGCGCCGTTGACGAAGTCGCCGAACTGCGCCTCCCACGCCACGAGGGCGTCGGGACGCACGACGCTGTAGCCGTACTCGAAGCCCAGCGCCGCGAACTCGCTGAGCAGCGAGTCGTAGATGTAGAACTTCGTGGTGCCCTCGTTGAACGACTTGAGCGGGGTGTGCTCCGCGCCGGTCACCCGGTCGACCAGCACCGCGTGGCGCTGGGTGAAGGTGCCGCGGCGGGAGTCCTGGCCCACCAGGCGGACCGGGTGCCCGTCGATGAGCAGCGACCCGAAGGCCAGCGTCTCGCCCATGCTCCAGTCGATCGCGTCCTGCTCGACCATCTGGCCGCGGCGCTGGAGCACCGGAGCCAGGCGCGGGTGGACGGTGAAGCCCTCCGGCAGGTTGAGCTGGGTGTCGACGATGCGCTTGAGCGTCTCGTCGCTGATCGCGGTCGGCGTGTCGGCGTGCGACCACTTGACGACCTCGGTCGGCGGCACCCGCATCGCGCCCGCCTCCAGCGGCTTCTTGGCCGCCTCGCGGGTCTCGGTGAACGCCTGCTCCAGCTTGGCCTGGTAGTCGCGCAGCGCCGACTCGGCCTCCTCGACCGTGATGTCGCCCCGGCCGATCAGCGCCTCGGTGTAGAGCTTGCGCGTGGAGCGCTTGGCGTCGATCAGGTCGTACATCAGCGGCTGGGTGAAGGCCGGGTTGTCGCCCTCGTTGTGGCCGCGGCGGCGGTAGCAGATGAGGTCGATCACGACGTCCTTGCGGAACGCCTGGCGGTATTCGTAGGCGAGCTCGCCCACGCGCACCACGGCCTCGGGGTCGTCGCCGTTGACGTGGAAGATCGGCGCCTGGATCATCCGGGCCACGTCCGTCGCGTAGACGGAGGACCGGGAGGAGGCCGGCGAGGTGGTGAAGCCCACCTGGTTGTTGACCACCACGTGCACGGTGCCGCCGGTGCGGTAGCCGCGCAGCTGCGACAGGTTGAGCGTCTCGGCCACGACGCCCTGGCCGGCGAAGGCCGCGTCGCCGTGGACGAGCACGGGCAGGACGGTGAAGCCCTCCTCGCCGCGCTCCAGCAGGTCCTGCTTGGCGCGGACGACGCCCTCCAGGACCGGGTCCACCGCCTCCAGGTGCGACGGGTTGGCGACCACCGAGGCGGTGATCGTCTTGCCGCTGGGCGCGGTGAACGTGCCGGTCGCGCCGAGGTGGTACTTCACGTCGCCGGAGCCGTGCGCGGTGCGCGGGTCGATGTTGCCCTCGAACTCGCCGAAGATCTGCGCGTAGGACTTGCCCACGATGTTGGCGAGCACGTTGAGGCGGCCGCGGTGGGCCATGCCGATGACGACCTCGTCGAGGCCCTCGTCGGCGGCGTCGCTGATGACGGAGTCGAGCAGCGGTATGAGCGACTCGCCGCCCTCCAGCGAGAACCGCTTCTGGCCGACGAACTTGGTCTGCAGGAACGTCTCGAACGCCTCGGCGGTGTTGAGCCTGCTCAGGATGTTGAGCTGCTCGTCACGCTCGGGGGAGGCGTAGGGCTTCTCCACCCGCGCCTGGATCCAGGCCCGCTCCTCGGGGTTCTGGATGTGCATGTACTCGATGCCGACGGTGCGGCAGTAGGAGTCACGCAGCACGCCCAGGATCTCGCGCAGCTTCATCAGCGGCCGGCCGCCGAAGCCGCCGGTGGCGAACTCGCGCTCCAGGTCCCACAGCGTGAGGCCGTGCGACTGGATGTCGAGGTCGGGGTGCTTGCGCTGCTTGTACTCCAGCGGGTCGGTCTCGGCCATGAGGTGGCCGCGCACCCGGTAGGCGTGGATGAGCTCTATCACCCTCGCCGACTTGGCCACGTCCTCGTCGTGGGAGGCCGAGATGTCGCGCACCCAGCGGACCGGCTCGTACGGGATCCGGAGGTCTTCGAAGATCTCGTCGTAGAAGCCGTCCTCGCCCAGCAGCAGCCGGTGGATCGTGCGCAGGAAGTCGCCCGACTGGGCGCCCTGGATGATCCGGTGGTCGTAGGTGCTGGTGAGCGTCATGACCTTGGAGACGGCCAGGCGCGAGAGCGTGTCGGGGGACGCGCCCTGGTATTCGGCCGGGTATTCCATCGCGCCGACGCCGATGATCGTGCCCTGTCCGGGCATCAGGCGCGGGACGGAGTGGACCGTGCCGATCGTGCCGGGGTTGGTCAGCGAGATCGTGGTGCCGGTGAAGTCGTCGACGCCGAGCTTGCCGGCGCGGGCCTTGCGGACGACCTCCTCGTAGGCCATCCAGAACTGCCGGAAGTCCATGTCCTCGGCGGCCTTGATGGACGGCACGAGGAGCTGGCGCTCGCCGTTGCTCTTCTGGACGTCGATGGCCAGGCCGAAGCCCACGTGCTCGGGCTTGACCAGCGTCGGCTTGCCGTCGACCTCGGCGTAGGAGTAGTTCATCTCCGGCATGCTCTTCAGCGCCTTGACGATCGCGAAGCCGATCAGGTGCGTGAAGGAGACCTTGCCGCCGCGACCCCGCTTGAGGTGATTGTTGATCACGATGCGGTTGTCGATGAGCAGCTTGGCCGGGATGGCCCGGACGCTCGTGGCGGTGGGGACCGTCAGCGAGGTGTCCATGTTGGCGGCCGTGCGGGCCGCCGCCCCGCGCAGCTTCACCTCTTCGGCGCCCTTGGGCACCTGGGTGACGGGCTGCTTGGGCTTCTCGGCGGGCTTCGCGGCGGGCGCCGGTGGCGGCGCCTTGACCGGAGCGGAAGCGGGCGCGGTTGCAGTGCCGTTCGCCGCCTCCCTGACCGGGGTACGGCCCGGTCCGTAATCAGGGTTGTAGTCAGCGAAGAAGTTCCACCAAGCCTTGTCGACAGACTCGGGATCTTGGAGATACTTCTGGTACAGCTCGTCGACAAGCCACTCATTCTGACCAAAGCTTGCCAGCGGGTTTGTCCGCGACGACTCAGACGACACGGCGCAAATCGCCCTCTTCCGCAGATCGGCGTTGATGTTAGAGAACCTGTCCAAGGCTACTCGCCCGGACCGACGGCGCGCGCCCGCGAGCCGCTGCCGCCTCGCCTGATCCTCTCAGGAGTGTCCCGAGAGGTCACGCGCCCCCAGTCAATCCAGGTGGTGCCGTCAACATTACCGTTTGGTATCAACAGCGGGAACGGAGGTTTAGTTCCCGCCTACGACGAGCCTGGAGGCGATCCGGACGTCGGGGGACAGCCGGGTGAGCAGATCGGCCAGCTCCTCGCCCGCCTCCTTCAGCTCCTCCAGCGACATCGGCTCCAGCCGCTCCAGCAGGAAGATCGCGTTGGTGGTCTCCTCGGTGAGCCGGGTGCGGACCACCTGGCGCCAGTTCCACCTGCGGCAGGTGACGCCCAGGTCGTCGCGCCAGATCACCTCGCCGGGCTCGGGCTGCCCCAGCGCCTCCTCCGACGCCTCCTCGCCGGTCGCCCTGACGAGCCGGGGCGGACCGGAATAGCGGTCGAGGTCCTCGCCGCCGATGGGCAGCGCGTGCTTCACGCTGATCGAGTTGTACGCGTCGACGACCTGGTTGATCTCCGGCAGCGGGAGCCTGCGGGTGAGCGCGTCGACCGAGGGCCGGGTGCGCTGCGGCTTGGCGCCGAAGGCGCGGTAGGCGTCCTTCCAGGCGTCGATCTTGTCCGGCTGGACCTCGTGCGCGGACGCCTCGGCCAGCCAGCCGCGGGTCAGGTCGTCGGTGGGGCCGTTGCTCAGGCCGTGGGCCGTCATGGCCAGGACGGCGAAGTCGGGGCGCAGCGCCAGGACCGCCTCGTCCACCGTGATGTCGTCAAGCATGCGCCTCAGTCTAGAAGGCGGGCCGTACCGCAAAAAGCTCTTTGCAAAATTGTCTTTGCGGTTTATCGTCGGGGCATGGAGGACGAGTTCAAGATCAGCGATCCGCAGGTGCTCAAGGTCGTGGCGCACCCGCTGCGGGTGCGGCTGCTGGGCCTGCTGCGCGCCGACGGGCCGGCCACCGCCAGCGAGCTGGGCCGGGTGGTGGGGGAGAGCTCCGGCTCGACCAGCTACCACCTGCGCGAGCTCGCCAAGTACGGCTTCATCGAGGAGGACCCCGACCGGCGCGACGGCCGCGAGCGGCGCTGGCGCTCCCGCCACCGCTACACCTCCTGGGACAACCTGGAGATGTCGGCCAGCCCCGAGGGCCGCGAGGCCGTCAAGATCATGCGGCTGCGCCAGGTGGCGGTGCTGGAGCAGCGGGTCCGAGCGTTCGACGAGGGCGAGTGGGCCGACGCGTGGGTGCGCGCGGCCGGGCTGAGCGACAGCCTGGTCCGGCTGCCCGCCTCGGCCCTGCGTGAGCTCCACGAGCGGGTGGACGAGCTGCTGGAGGAGCTCGGAGCCCGCTACTCCGGCGCGCCCGACGCCGAGCAGGTGCACGTGTGGGTGGGCGGCTTCCCGCGCCGTCCGGAGGAGGAGGACGAGACGTGACCCCCCGCTCGGCGCTGCGGCGCTACATGCTGGTCAACTTCCTGACGTGGCTGCCCTTAGGGCTCATGCTGCCGGTCATGGTCCTGCTCATGACCGAGCGGGGCCTCAGCCTCGCCCAGGTCGGACTCGTGACGACCGTGTTCTCCGTCGTCACCATCACGCTGGAGCTGCCTACGGGCGGGCTGGCCGACGTCGCGGGCCGCCGCGTCGTGCTGGCCGCCTCCGCCGCCTTCACGCTCGCCGCGCTCGCGCTGATGGCGGTCTCCACCACGGTGTGGATGTTCCTGGCGATGGCGGTGCTCAAGGGCGTGGGCCGGGCGCTGTCCAGCGGTCCCGCCACCGCCTGGTACGTCGACACGCTGCACGAGCTGGAGGGGCCGGACGCCGACCTGGGGCGCGGGCTGGCCAGGGGCGGCGCGATGGAGTCGGTGGCGCTCTGCGCGGGCGTGCTCGCGGGCGGGTTCGTCCCCCTCCTCGTGCCGCCCGGACCGCTGCCCCCGCTCGCCGTCCCGGCCGCCGGCGGCGCCGTCGCCGCCGCGGTCCTGCTGGTGGTGGCGCTGCTCGCGCTGCCCGAGCCCGCCCGCGAGCACGCCTCCGCCGTGACGGCGCGCGGGCTGCTGCGCGGCGTGCCCGCGACCGTCGGCGAGGGCGTGCGCCTGGTGGCCGGGGCGCCGGTGCTGCGCCGGCTCATGCTGGTCGCCGCCGGGTCGGGCGTCGCGCTGACCGCCGTCGAGCTGCTCACCCCCGGACGGCTGGCCGAGCTCGCCGGGACCGCCGAGGAAGGCAGCACCGCGTACGCGATCGTGGCGGCGCTCGGGTTCGCCGGGAGCGCCTTCGGGAGCGCGATGGCGCCCCGGGCGGCCCGGCTGGCGGGCCGCGTCACCGGTGCGGGAGGGCCGTCGCCGGTGGCCGGGGCCGTGGCGGGGACCGTGCTGACCTCGGCCTCCGTCGGGGCGCTGGCCGCGACCGCGGGCCTCGGCGGGGCGGCCGGGCTGATCACCGCCGCGACCGCCTACGTCGTGCTGTTCGCCGGGCTCGCCGTCGCGGGCCTGCTCTGCCTGGAGATGACGCACAAGGCCGTCGACGCCGGGCGGCGCAACACCGTCACCTCGACGAGCTCGCTCGCCCTGCAAGGCGGCGCCGCGGCGTCCAACCTGGGGTTCGGCGCGCTGGCCACCGGGGCGGGCACGGTGGCCGCCTGGTCGGTGGCCGCCTGCCTGATCATGGCCTCGGCGCTGCTGTTCGTCAGGATGCCGCGGACCAGTCCAGCTCCGGCCCCACAGGTACGATCCGGCTCGGGTTGATGTTCGTCTGGGTGACGTAGTAGTGCCGCTTGATGTGGTCGAAGTCGGTGGTCTCGCCGAACGCCGGGATCGCGTACAGCCTCCTGGCGTACGACCACAGCGCCGGATAGTCGGTCAGGCGGCGCACCGAGCACTTGAAGTGGCCGTAGTAGACGCTGTCGAACCTGGCCAGCGTCGTGTAGAGGCGCACGTCGCTCTCGGTCAGCGCGTCGAACAGGAACTCCCTGCCCGTCAGCCGCTCCTCCAGGAAGTCCAGCGTGGCGAAGACGCGGCCCACGGCCTCCTCGTACGCCTCCTGGGCGGTGGCGAACCCGGCCTCGTAGACGGCGTTGTTGAGACCGTGGTAGACGCGCTCGTTCATCTCGTCGATCTCGGGGCGCAGCGCCTCGGGATAGAGGTCGGGCGTGCGGCTCCAGGTGGTCTCCAGGTCGAGGGTGATCCGCGGGAAGTCGTTGGTGACGATCCGCCCCTCCTTGGCGTCCCAGACGCACGGCACCGTGTAGCGGCCCCGGAAGTCCGGGTCGGTGGCCAGGTAGAGCTCCGACAGGTAGATGCCGCCGGGGACCCGCCAGCCCTTCTCGTCGCGGATCGGGTCCACGATCGTCACGTCCAGCAGGTCCTCGAGGCCCAGGAGCCGGCGCACGATCAGCACCCGCTGCGCCCACGGGCAGGCGTAGGAGGCGTAGAGCCGGTAGCGGCCGGGCTCGGGCGGGCCGAGGCGGTCGGTGAAACGGTTCGGCTGCCTGACGAAGCGCCCGTCATCGGCGATTTCACGTTTCATGCCCCCAGTAGAACATGCTTCCGGAACGCCGGGCAGAATCTCGGGCATGGCGAAGTTCGTGGTGACTCCTTCCAGCGAGGAGCAGCGTGCGGCATGGACGGGCGGGACGATCCCAGAGGTGGAGCGGGTGCGGCCGGGCCTGTGGTCGGTGCCGGTGCCCATCCCGATCAACCCGCTGCGCTACGTCCTGGTGTACGTGCTCGAATGCGACGACGGCGTGGCCCTCGTCGACGCCGGATGGAACACCGACGAGGCGTACGACGCGCTGGTAGCCGGGCTCGCCGTGGCCGGTTACGCGATCACCGACGTCAAGGCGGTGCTCGTCACCCACATCCATCCCGACCACTACGGCCTGGCGGGACGCGTCCGGGAGGCGTCCGGGGCGTGGATCGGGCTGCATCCGGCGGACGCCGAGCTGGTCCACGAGCGCTACGACGAGGCCGCCATCGAGTCGCTGGTCGCCCGGGAGCGGGCGCTGCTGGCGCGCTGCGGCGTGCCCCCGGCCACGCTGGACGAGCTGGCCGGGGCGTCGATGATGATCAGGCACCTGGTGTCGACGGCCAAGCCCGACCGGCTCATCGAGGACGGCGACCGGCTCGGCCTGCCCGGCTGGGACCTGCGCGCGCTGTGGACGCCGGGGCACTCGCCGGGCCACCTCTGCTTCACCTCGCCGTCCAGGAAGCTGCTGTTCTCCGGCGACCACGTGCTGGCCAGGATCACGCCGATCGTCGCGGTGCACCCGCAGTCGGGGCCGAACCCGCTGGCCGACTACCTCGGCGCGCTGGCCGCCGTGCGCGCCCTGGACGTGGAGGAGGTGCTGCCCGCGCACGAGTACCGCTTCTTGGAGCTGGCCGGGCGGGTCGACCACGTGATGGCCCACCACGAGGAGCGGCTGGCCGAGATCGAGGGCGTGCTCGCCGCGTCGGACGGCGTGAGCTGCTGGGAGGCGGCGACCCGGCTGACGTGGTCGCGGCCGTGGGAGTCGATCCCGGCGTTCATGCGCCGGGCGGCCAACAACGAGACGCTGGCCCACCTGGTGTGGCTGGAGGCGCGCGGCCGGGCCCGCCGGGAGCCCGGCGAGCCGGACCGCTGGGTCAGCGGCTGAGCCCGGTCCAGAACGCGTACGCGTGGTCGCGCTCGAACGCGGCGCGCTTCCACGTCCCGGCCGTGAGCGAGCGCACGTGCCGGTCGCGCTCGGCGAACCGCGCCCAGCCCGGGTCGCCGGTGGCCGCGAACCGCACCCAGGCGCCGATCATCCGCTCGGCCAGCCGCGCCTGCCGGGGCGGCAGCTTCTCGAACAGCTTCAGGTCGAACAGGTACGGCAGCTCCGCCATGTGCTGGGCGCGCACCGGGAAGCTCGTGGCGGGGTAGCCGGCGAACCAGGGCGTGTCCTTCTCGGCGAACTCGTACATCCGGGTGGGCGTCCAGCGTGACAGCAGCCGGGCGGTGTCGAGCGTGGGCGCCGCCCAGGCGTGGTCGGTGCGCACGGCGGCCAGCGCCGCCCCGGCCGAGCCGTGGGCCCGCAGCGGGTAGCGCTTCAGCACGGCGGCGGCGTCGGCGCCGAACTGCGCGCGGATCGCGGGCTTGTACTCCCCGGCGCGCATGGGCCGGCCGCCGGGGGCCAGCTCCGCGCCGGCGACCATGCCGCGCTCCTCGTCGTGGTTGACGCCGACCAGCACCGGGACCCGGTTGAACCGGCCATCGCGCAGAGCCCGCGCGGGGGTGCGGGGCAGCAGCGCGGTGCCCGCGACCGGGCGCGGCTCGGCGAAGGCGCCGTAGGCGGCGAGCAGGTCGGCAGCCGGCACCGCGCGCAGGCAGGCCGCGACGTCGCCGGCCTCCTCGCACCCCACCTTCTCGATCACCTTGGCGCTCTCGGCCTCGGCGGCGGCGCGGGTCCGCGATCCGCCCGTCGCGCAGGGGGCGCTCTGCACGATCGCCCGGTGGAACAGGCCCTTGGACGCGGGCGAGGCCAGGTGGCCGCAGACGGCGTAGCCGCCGCCAGACTGGCCCATGATCGTCACCTTGCCGGGGTCGCCGCCGAACGCGCCGATGTTCGCCCGGACCCAGCGCAGCGCCGCCTGCTGGTCCTCCAGGCCGAAGCCGCCCGATCCGCCGAGCGCGGGGGAGCTGAGGAAGCCCATGACGCCCAGCCGGTAGTTCATCGACACGACCACCGCCCCCGCCGAGGCGAGCCGCGCCGGGCCGTACATGTCGCCCGTGCCGTACATGAGGCTGCCGCCGTGGATCCACACCACTACGGGCAGCTTGCCCTTCGCCTTCGCCGGGGTGGTGACGTTGAGGTAGAGGCAGTCCTCGTTCTCGCTGGGCACGCCGATCGGGTAGCCGGTGGGCTGGGCGCAGGCCGGGCCGGGGCGGGTGGCGTCGCGCACGCCGGTCCACGGCGCGGCCGGCCGGGGCGAGGTCCAGCGCAGGTCGCCGACGGGCGGGGCGGCGTACGGGATGCCCTGGAAGGAGCGGACGCCGGCGGCGGCCGATCCGCGCACCTCGCCGGTGGCCGTGCCGACCACCACGGGAGCGGTCGCGGCGGCGGCGGGCAGGGCGGGGGTCGCCGTGGCGAGCAGGCCGGCGGCCAGCACGCCCGCGAGCCGTCCGTAGGAGGGGGTCATCTGGGTGTTTCTCCCGTCTCGTGGTGATCTGCAGAGGACGGTACGGGGATTTGGGCGATCGCGCAAGTCGTTCGCCTAAGGCGCTCGCATGACACGCTTGCTATGCTGCCCGGCATGGGAAACCGGGAAGATCTGCTCGACGGGGCCAAGCGGTGCCTGCGCGAGAAGGGCTACGACCGCACCAGCGTGCGCGACATCGCCTCCGCCGCCGGCGTCAGCATGGCCGCCATCGGCTATCACTACGGGTCGCGCGAGGCGCTGCTGAACAAGGCGCTGTTCGAGATCCTCGACGAGTGGGGCGACGCCATGGGCCGGGCGCTCGTGCCCGAGTCCGGCGGTGAGGCGGCCGAGCACTACGCGCGCATGTGGGAGAGCCTGCTCGCCGACTTCAGTGCCCATCCGGACCTGTGGCTGGCCTCGGTCGAGCTGTTCATGCAGGCCCAGCGCCAGCCCGAGCTGCGCCCGGCGCTCGCCGAGGGCACCCGGCAGGGGCGGGCCGGGATGGCGGCGATCCTGGAGAGCGTGCCGGAGGACGCGGTGCCGGAGCGGTCCGCGCGCACGCTCGGCACGGTCCAGGTCGCGCTGATGACCGGCGTGATGGTGCAGTGCCTGAGCGACCCCGACAGCGCGCCCAGCGCCGCCGAGGTGCTCGACGGGCTGCGGGCCGTCGCCAAGCTGCTCGGCTGAACGCCCCGGCTCGGGTTATGGTGCTCCTACCAGAATGTTGTTCTCCTGGCTGGAGGTTCGATGCTTCGGTTCGATGACAGGGTCGCGATCGTCACGGGGGCCGGGCACGGCCTCGGCCGCTCCCACGCGCTCCTGCTGGCCGAGCGGGGCGCCAAGGTCGTCGTCAACGACCTCGGCGGCGCGCTCGACGGCACCGGCGCCTCCACCGGCCCGGCCGCCGACGTGGTCGAGCTGATCACCAAGAACGGCGGCCAGGCCGTCGCGAGCACCGACAACGTCGCCACCCCCGAAGGCGCCAGGGCCATCGCGCAGGCCGCCGTCGACGCGTTCGGGAAGATCGACATCGTCGTCAACAACGCCGGCATCCTGCGTGACAAGTCGTTCGGCAAGATGACCGTCGAGGACTTCGACAGCGTCCTCGCCGTGCACGTACGCGGCTCCTACCTGGTCAGCCAGGCGGCCTACCCGTTCATGAAGGAGGCCGGCTACGGACGGATCGTCAACACCTCCAGCCCGGCCGGCCTGTTCGGCAACTTCGGCCAGGCCAACTACTCCACCGCCAAGATGGGCCTGGTCGGGCTCACCAAGACGCTCGGCATCGAGGGCGCGCGCAGCGGCATCAAGGCCAATGCCATCGCCCCGATCGCCTGGACGCGCATGACCGAGGCGCTGCTGCCCGCCGAGTTCGAGGCGAAGTTCACGCCCGAGCGGGTCAGCGCGCTCGTCGCCTACCTGGTGCACGACTCGTGCGAGGCGAGCGGCGAGGTCTTCAGCGTCGGCGGCGGGCGCGTGGCGCGGGTGTTCGTGGCCGAGGGGCCCGGCTGGAAGAGCGACGACCTCACGCCGGAGGCGCTGGCGGACAACTGGGCGTACGTCATGGCCGAGCAGCCGTACGTGCTCACGGCGGGCGACTCGATGAAGGCGATGCTCTAGCAGGGCTCTGGCAGGGCTCCAGAGGGTTCACGTTCGGGGGCGCCGATCCGTACGGGTCGGTGCCCTGTTTTATGCCGAAAAATCGGGCTTTGTTCGATCATCGACAGAAGTACGGCGAGTTTGGGCGGCTCGCACTCTTGAATTGCCGGATGAGTGATCTTATTGTCGCGGCATGACCCCCGCCCCGGGCTCGCCCGGCGACGTCCTGACGCTGATCAGCGCAGGCTCCGCGACGACCCGTTCCGACCTCGCCCGGCTCACCGGGCTGGCCCGATCCACGATCTCCCAGCGCGTCGACGCGCTGATCGAGCGCGGCCTGGTCGAGGAGACCGAGAGCGGCGAGTCGACCGGCGGACGCCCGCCCCGCCAGCTCCGCCTGCACACCGAGGAGCACGCCTTCGCCGGCGTCGACCTCGGCGCGACCCACTGCCGCATCGCCCTCATGGACATGTCCGGCGACGTGCTCGCCGAGTGCGAGGACTCCCTGCTGATCGAGGAGGGCCCCGAGACCGTGCTCGCGCACGTCGACGGCCGCCTCGACCGGCTCCTCGCCGAGGCCGGGCGGCCCAGGGCGGCGCTGCGGGCCATCGGCATGGGCGTGCCGGGCCCGGTCGAGTTCGCCACCGGGCGGCCGAACAACCCGCCGATCATGCCCGGCTGGAACGAGTACCCGATCCCTGAATACTTCGGCGGCACCGCCGTCCTCGTCGACAACGACGTCAACGTCATGGCCCTGGGCGAGCACCGCAACGCCTTCGGCGACATCCGCCACCTGCTGTTCGTCAAGGTCGGCACCGGCATCGGCTGCGGCATCGTCGCCGAGGGCACCCTCCACAGGGGAGCGCAGGGCTCGGCCGGCGACATCGGCCACATCCGCGTCAACGGCCACGAGGAGGCGGGCTGTCGCTGCGGCAACAGCGCCTGCCTGGAAGCCGTGGCAGGCGGCGCCGCCGTCGCCCGCCGCCTCACCGAGCTGGGCGTCGCCGCCGAGTCGGGAGCCGACGTCGTCGCGCTCGTCCAGGCCGGCAACACCCAGGCGCTGCGGCTCGTCAGAGAGGCCGGCCGGCTCATCGGCGAGGTGCTGGCCAGCCTGGTCAACTTCTTCAACCCCGAGGTCATCGTCATCGGCGGCGCCCTCTCGCGGGTCCACGAACACCTGCTCGCCGGCATCAGGGAGACCGTCTACCGCCGCTCCCTGCCGCTGGCCACCCACCACCTGTCGATCGTGCCGAGCCGCATGGGGATCAACGCCGCCGCACTGGGCGCCGGGATTCTCGCGATCGAGCACTACCTGTCACCGGACAACATCAACCGCATCGTCAACGCCTGAAACCGTGTGAAAGGGAGCCCGATGCTCGTCATGAGGGGGATCGTCAAGCAGTTCCCCGGCGTGCGCGCGCTGGACGGGGTCGACCTGGACGTGCGGGCGGGCGAGGTGCACTGCCTGCTCGGCCAGAACGGCGCCGGCAAGTCGACACTGATCAAGGTCCTGGCCGGCGTCCACCAGCCGGACGAGGGCACCGTGGAGTTCAACGGCGCGCAGGTGCGCCCGTCAGGCCCGATGGACGCCATCCGGCTCGGCTTCGCCACCATCTACCAGGAGCTCGACCTGGTCGACGGGCTCAGCGTCGCCGACAACATCTTCCTCGGCCACGAGCACGCCCGCCTCGGCTTCGTCAACACCGGCGCCGGCCACCGCGCCGCCCGCCAGGTGCTCGAACGCCTCGGCCACGGCGAGATCCGCCCCTCCACCGAGGTCGGCAGGCTCTCACCCGCGGCCAAGCAGGTCGTCTCGATGGCGCGGGCGCTCTCCCACGACGCCCGCCTGATCATCATGGACGAGCCGTCGGCCGCGCTCGCCCACGACGAGGTCGCCAACCTCTTCCGCATCATCCGCGAGCTCACCGGCCAGGGCGTGGCCGTCGTCTACATCTCCCACCGGCTGGAGGAGATCCGCGAGATCGGCGACCGCGTGACCGTGCTGAAGGACGGCCGCACCGTCGCCGTCGGCCTGCCCGCCCGCGACACCCCCACCTCCCGCATCGTCTCGCTGATGACCGGCAGGAACGTCGAGTACGTCTTCCCGCCCCGCGCCGCCCGGCCTCCCGGCGACCAGGTGCTGGAGGTCGAGCGCCTGACCTCGCCCGGCGCCTTCCACGACGTCAGCTTCAGCGTCCGCGCCGGCGAGATCGTCGGACTGGCCGGCCTGGTCGGCTCCGGCCGCTCGGAGATCCTCGAAGCGGTGTACGGCGCGCGTCCCGCCTCTGGCAGCGTCGTGCTCGCCGGGAAGCGGTTACGCCGCGGCGGCGTCGTCACCAGCGTCCGCCGGGGCATGGGCCTGGCCCCCGAGGAACGCAAGGCCCAGGCCCTCCTCCTCGACCAGAGCGTCACCGCCAACATCACGCTGGGCAGCCTGCCGGGCTTCGCCAGGTTCGGCTGGATGAACCGGGCCCGCGAGCGCGCCGAAGCCGAACGCCTGGTCAAAGCGCTCGACATCCGGCCGCCCGACCCCGAACGGCCGGTCAAGACCCTGTCCGGCGGCAACCAGCAGAAGGCGGTGCTCGCCCGCTGGCTGCTCGGCAGCCGCCGCCTGCTCCTGCTCGACGAACCGACCAGAGGCGTGGACGTGGGCGCCAGGGCGGAGCTGTACGCGGTCATCCGCGACCTGGCCGACCAGGGCATCGGCGTCCTGCTGGTGTCCAGCGAGGTGCCCGAGGTGCTCGGCCTGGCCGACCGCGTGCTGGTGGTGCGCGAAGGCGCGGTCATCCACGAGGCCGCCGCCGGAGAACTCGACGAGCACCGCGTGCTCGACATGATCATGAATGGGAGAGCGGCCTGATGAGCGACGCCCGAAGACCGTCCGCGGCGGTCCCCGAGACCGGCGGAGCCGCGCCACCACCGGCCCGCGCCACCCTGAACTCCCTCACCGGAGCCCGCCACCTGGGCCTGCTCGTGGCCCTCGGCCTGCTCGTCGTCGTCGGCCTCGTCACCCGGCCGGAGAACTTCGCCACCGCCTCCAACCTCGTCAGCATCCTCTCGCTCGCCGCCACCATCGGCGTGATCACCGTCGGCGCCACCTTCGTCATCATCGGCGGCGGCATCGACCTGTCCGTCGGTGCGATCATGGCCCTGGCGTCCGTCTGGGCCACCACCGTGGCCACCCAGGAGTTCGGGCCCGTCGTCATGGCCGTCTGCGCCATCCTCGTCGGCACCGGCACCGGGCTGGTCAACGGCCTGCTCATCGCCTACGGGCGGCTCGTGCCGTTCATCGCCACGCTGGCCATGCTGGTGGCGGCACGCGGGCTGGCCCAGCGCATGTCGGACCGCAAGACCCAGCTCATCGACGGCGAAGGCGCCATCGCCGCCCTGTCGACCACCCGCATCCTCGGCATCCCGCTGCTCGTCTACATCTTCGCGCTGGTCGTGGTGCTCGGCTGGATCCTGCTCAACCGCACCACCTTCGGCCGCCGCACCTACGCCGTCGGCGGCAACCCGGAGGCCGCCAGGCTCGCCGGCATCGACGTCCGGCGGCACACGATGCTCCTCTACGCCCTGTCCGGGCTGTGCTGCGGCATCGCCGCCATCCTGATCATGGCGCGCACGACCACAGGCTCGTCCACCCACGGCGACCTGTACGAGCTCGACGCCATCGCCGCCGTCATCATCGGCGGCACCCTGCTCACCGGCGGCCGCGGCACGATCATCGGCTCCATCCTGGGCCTGCTCATCTTCACGCTCATCACGAACCTGTTCATCCTCAACGGCCTCAACACCAGCGACCAGCTGATCGCCAAGGGCCTGATCATCGTCGTCGCCGTCCTTCTCCAGCGGCGAAACCTGAAGGAGAGAGCACCATGAGCAACAACGTCGCGCGCAGGGGATTCCTCGTCGGCGGTCTCGGCGGCGCCGCGCTCTTAGCGGCGGGCTGCACCAGCAACGAGCCGTCGGCCTCGCCCACCACGGCCGCGCCGCAGCCCGCCCCGGCGGCCAGCGGCAACGACGAGCCCGGCGACAAGGTCGTCATCGGCTTCTCGGCGCCCGCCGCCGACCACGGCTGGATCGCCGCCATCGCCAAGAACGCCGAAGCCACCGCCAAGCAGTATCCCGACATCGAGTTCAAGCCGGTCGAGCCGACCAACGACATCAACCAGCAGATCTCCGCCGTCGAGTCGCTCATCGCCGCCAAGGTGAACGCGCTGGTCATCCTGCCCAACGACGGCCAGCAGCTCAACCAGATCGCGCTGCGCGCGACCGAGGCCGGCATCCCCGTGATCAACCTCGACCGCGTCTTCCCGGACAAGCTCGCCTACCGGACGTGGATCGGCGGCGACAACTACGGCATGGGCGTGGCCGCCGGTCACCACATCGGCAAGGCGCTCAAGGACAAGGGCGTGTCGAACCCGGTCATCGTGGAGATCCAGGGCATCGCCACGCTCCCGCTCACCCAGGACCGCAGCAAGGGCTTCGAGGACGCGCTGAAGACGTACGGGTTCAGCGTGACGGCCAAGCAGGACGCCAAGTTCACCGTGGAGACGGGCAACCAGGTGGCGACCGGCCTGCTCCAGGCGCACAAGAAGATCGACGCGATGTGGAACCACGACGACGACCAGGGGGTCGGCGTGCTGGCGGCGATCAAGGAAGCGGGACGGAACGAGTTCGTCATGGTGGGCGGCGCGGGGTCGGCCAACGCCATGCGGGAGATCCAGTCGGGCACGTCGGTGCTGCAGGCCACGGTCACCTACAGCCCCACGATGGCCTCCTCGGCCATCAAACTGGCGCGCCTGATCGCCCAAGGCAAGGGCATGAGTGACCTCGTGGAGAACCAGGTTCCGCAGTCCATCACGCTCGCGTCCGAGACCATTACCAAGGAGAACGTCGAGAAGTATCTGGACCTCGGCTTCGAATCCTGATCGGGGGTTGCATGTCAGCAAGAACCGTCGGCGTCGGCATGATCGGTTACGCCTTCATGGGCCGCGTCCACTCCCAGGCCTGGCGCAGCGTCGCCGCCTTCTTCGACGTGCCGGCCGTGCCGCGGATGCGGGTGATCGCCGGCCGGTCGAAGGAGGCGACCGAGGCGGCCGCCGAGCAGCTGGGCTGGGCGGAGGCGGTGACCGACTGGCGTGAGGTGATCGCGCGTGCGGACGTCGACGTGGTCGACATCTGCACGCCCGGCGACACACATGCCGAGATCGCGATCGCCGCCCTGCGCGCGGGCAAGCACGTCATCTGCGAGAAGCCGCTGGCCAACACGGTGGCCGAGGCGGAGGCCATGGTGCAGGCCGCCGCCTCGGCGACGGGGCGCAGCATGGTGGCCTTCAACTACCGGCGGGTCCCGGCGGTGGCGCTGGCCAGGCAGCTCGTGGAGCAGGGCAGGCTGGGGGAGATCCGGCACGTGCGGGCCCAGTATCTGCAGGACTGGATCGTCGACCCGGACTTCCCGCTGGTGTGGCGGCTGCGCAAGGACAAGGCGGGCTCGGGCGCGCTCGGCGACATCGGCGCGCACATCATCGACGCCACGCAGTTCATCAGCGGGCAGCACATCGTCGGGGTGTCCGCGCTGATGGAGACCTTCGTCAAGGAACGGCCGCTGCCGGAGTCGTCGTCGGGGCTGTCGGCCGGGGGCGGCTCCGGCCGGGGGACGGTCACGGTGGACGACGCCGCCCTGTTCACCGCGCGGCTGTCGGGCGGGGCGGTGGGCTCGTACGAGGCCACCCGGTTCGCCACGGGCCGCAAGAACGCGTTGCGCATCGAGATCAACGGCTCGCTCGGCAGCCTCGCCTTCGACTTCGAGTCGATGAACGAGCTGTGGTTCAGCGAGGGCGGCCGGGGCTTCGAGCGCATCCTCGTGACCGAGCCCGACCATCCGTACGTCGGAGCCTGGTGGCCGCCGGGTCACGGGCTCGGCTACGAGCACACGTTCACGCACGAGATCAAGGACTTCCTGGAGGCGATCGCCGAGGGGCGCGACCCTTCGCCGTCGTTCGCCGACGGGCTGCGGGTGCAGCGCGTGCTCGCGGCGGTCGAGCGGAGCGCGGCCGACGGGAGCCGTTTCACCGCTGTGGAGGACTCATGAGACCCATCACGCTGTTCACCGGTCAGTGGGCCGACCTGCCGTTCGAGGAGGTGTGCAGGCTGGCCGCCGAGTGGGGCTACGACGGCCTGGAGATCGCCTGCTCGGGTGACCACTTCGACGTGGCGCAGGCGGTCGCCGACCCGTCGTACGTGGAGCAGAAGCGCGCCCAGCTCGACAAGCACGGCCTCAAGGTGTGGACGATCTCCAACCACCTGGTTGGCCAGGCCGTCTGCGACCATCCGATCGACGAGCGGCACAAGGCGATCCTGCCGGCCCGGATCTGGGGGTCGGGCGATCCGGAGTCGGTGCGCCAGGCGGCGGCCGAGGAGCTGAAGAACACCGCGCGGGCCGCCGCGCTGCTGGGGGTCGACACGGTGGTGGGCTTCACCGGCTCGTCGATCTGGCACACGGTGGCGATGTTCCCGCCGGTGCCGGCGTCGATGGTGGACGCGGGCTACCAGGACTTCGCCGACCGCTGGAACCCGATCCTGGACGTGTTCGACGAGGTGGGGGTGCGGTTCGCGCACGAGATCCACCCGAGCGAGATCGCCTACGACTACTACACGACTGTCCGCACACTGGAGGCGATCGGCCACCGGCCCGCCTTCGGCCTCAACTGGGACCCGTCGCACATGGTGTGGCAGGACCTCGATCCGGTGGCGTTCATCCTGGACTTCGCCGACCGGATCTATCACGTCGACTGCAAGGACACGCGGATGCGCGTGGGCGACGGCCGCCGGGGCCGGCTGTCGTCGCACATGCCGTGGGCGGACATGCGCCGGGGCTGGGACTTCGTCTCGACGGGCCGGGGTGACGTGCCGTGGGAGGACTGTTTCCGGGCGCTCAACTCGATCGGTTACGCGGGCCCGATCTCGATCGAGTGGGAGGACGCGGGCATGGACCGGCTGGACGGCGCCCGGGAGGCGCTGGCCTACATCCGTGACCTCAACGCGATCACGCCGCCGGCGACGGCGTTCGACGCGGCGTTCTCGTCGGGCTGACGACCTCTCCCCGCACGGGCCGCGTCCAGTACGGGGGCGCGGCCCGTGCTTTTTACGGATATTTCGGAAAAAGTGCTTTAAACACCAACCTTTTTATGACGGTGCGCTTAAATTGGTAACTCAGCGCTTTGTGATCTAGGTCGCATTCTCTTTTTCCTATTTCACCCTGATATGCGGTCGTGATACTTCTGTGACGCCGTGCGATCAGGGGACGGAGGGGCGTGACACCGTACTACGCCCCTCCGCGGTCGCACGTCGCCAGGCACTTGACGTGAGGAAACCATTTGCGCACCGTCATGAAGAGCACTGTCGGCAAACTGGCGCTCGGGGTCGCCGCCGTAACCGCTCTCTCGGGGGTTCCCGCCGCCCACGCGGCCGAGCCGCCCACCGCCGTGGAGGCCGCCTCCGCGCAGGCGGCCAAGACCGGCCAGGCCGTGCCCGTGCCGAGCCTGACCGACGCGAACAGCACCACCGTCGCCAACCCCGACGGCACCCTCACCGCCACCATCACCTCCGGCCCGTCCAACGTGAAGCAGGGCGACCGGTGGGTGCCGATCGACACCACGCTCGTCGCCGAGGGCGGCGTGCTCAAGCCGAAGGCCGCCAAGGCCGACGTCACCGTGTCCGCCGGCGGCGAGGGCCCGCTGGCCACGATGGTCGACGAGCAGGGGCGGAAGTTCTCCCTCCAGTGGCCGCAGGCGCTGCCCGCGCCCAAGGTCGCGGGCAACGTCGCCACGTTCGCCGACGCCGCCGGGCCGGGCGCCGACCTGGTGGTGACCGTCCTGCCGACGGGCTTCCGGCACGACGTGGTCCTCCGTACGAAGCCGTCCGGGCCGATCGAGCTGCGGATCCCCGTACGGACCGAAGGGGTGGAGCTGGGCGAGGCCGCCGACGGGCGGCTGGAGCTCAGGAGCGACGCCGGCGAGGTCGTCGCGGCCGGCGCCAAGCCGGTGATGTGGGACGCCAGTGGGCGCGGCAAGCCGCGCGGCGACGCCATCGCCCCGGTCGAGGCCGCCGTGCGGACCGAGAACGGCGCCAAGGTCCTGGTGCTGACGCCGGACGCGGAGTTCCTGTCGGACCCGAAGCGGGTCTACCCGGTGACCGTCGACCCGACGATCACGCTGCCCGGCGTGGAGGTCGACACCGACGTGGCCACCTCCTGGGCCTCGCACCCCGGCGACGCGATGATCATCGCGGGCACCATGCCGTGGGAGAACGGCCAGGGCGGCGACGTGATGCGCAGCCTGGTCAAGTTCGACACCAGCGCGTTCACCGGCAAGCGGGTGCTGTGGGCGGGCCTCGGCATGTGGAACGTCGAGACCAACGCCTGCGGCCTGCGCGTCGGCTCCGGCCTCACCGCCGAGCGCGTCACCGGCCCGTGGGACGAGAACAACCTCAACTGGGACAACAAGCCCCCCACGGTCAAGGAGGGCTCCTCCACCGTGCGCGCCGGGCTTGGCCGCACCTGGACCGAGCCCTGCGCCGGCGGCCCCGGGTTCCTGACGTGGGGCGTGACCGGCATCGCGCAGGCGTGGGCCAAGGGCGCCCCCAACCACGGCATCCAGCTGCGCGGCGCCGACGAGAGCGAGGCCACGAACTGGCGGGCGTTCGCCGCCTCCGAGAACAAGGAGCAGGGCGTCAAGCCGCCCACGCTGGCGGTCGTCTACTGGCGCTAGCTCGGGTAGGACTGGGGGATGGATCTCGACTGGACCGCCGAGCTGCACGAGCAGCTCTCCTGGCACTGGACCAGGCAGCTCCGTCCCCGCCTCGACGGCCTGAGCGACGAGGAGTATCTCTGGGAGCCGGTCCCCGGCTCCTGGAGCATCCGTGACGGCGTCATCGACTGGGCCTACCCGCCGCCGGAGCCCGCGCCGGTCACCACGATCGCCTGGCGGCTGGCCCACGTCGTCGTGGGCGTCCTCGGCGCCCGCACGGCCGCCCAGTTCGGCGGCCCCGCCGTCGACTACGGCACGTTCCCGTACGCGACGACGGCGGCGGGCGCGCTGGAGCAGCTCGACGAGGCGTACGAGCGCTGGTCGAGCGGCGTGCGCTCGCTCGGGCCGGGCGACCTGGCGCGGCCCGTCGGCCCCTCGGAGGGCCCGTACGCCGACCGGCCGCTGGCCACCCTGGTGCTCCACATCAACCGGGAGGTCATCCACCACGGCGCCGAGGTCGCGCTGCTGCGCGACCTGTGGGCGCACCGCTGAGCCGTCAGTCCATCACCACGATCTGGCGCAGCACCTCGCCGCCCCGCAGCGCGGCCACGGCGTCGTTGAGGTCGGCCAGCCGGATCCGCGAGCTGATCAGCGACTCCAGGTCGAGCTGCCCGGCCTTGTAGAGCTTGGCGAAGTAGGGGAAGTCGTGCCGCACGTCGGCCTCGCCGTACAGGCTGGACAGCAGGTTCTTGCCCTCGAACAGCAGGCTGAAGGCGGAGATCGACACCATGTCGTCCGTGGCGCCCGCGCCCACCACGACGACGTCGCCGCCCTGCCGGGTGAGCTGCCAGGCGCTCTGGATCGTGGCGGCCTTGCCGACGACCTCGAAGCCGTAGTCGAAGCCCTGGCCGCCGGTGAGCTCGGCCAGCGCGCCGGGGACGCCCTCGGGGGTGACCGCGTGGGTCGCGCCGACCTTCCTGGCCAGCTCGTGCTTGGACTCCAGCGGGTCGACGGCCAGGATCGTCCTGGCGCCGGACACCCGCGCGCCCTGGATGACCGACAGGCCGACGCCGCCGCAGCCGATCACCACGACCGTGGAGCCGGGCCGCACCTTGGCGGTGTTGACCACGGCCCCGACGCCGGTCGTGATGCCGCAGCCGATCAGCGCCGCCGCCTCCCACGGCACCTCCGGGTCGATCTTGATGGCGCCCTGCCAGGGCACCACGATCTCCTCGGCCCAGGTGCCGCAGCCGGCCATGCCGAAGGCCGTGGTGTCGCCGCCGAACCGGAAGTTGCCCTTGGTGAACGACTCGATCATGTACTTCGGGCAGAGGAACGGCTGGCCGCCCAGGCACAGGTCGCACTCCTGGCAGGCGGGGCGCCAGCTGATCACCACGTGGTCGCCCGGGGCGACCGAGGTGACGTGGGCGCCGACCTCCACCACCTCACCCGCGCCCTCGTGGCCGGGGACGAGCGGCACGGGCTGCGGCAGCACGCCTGACATGGCCGACAGGTCCGAATGGCAGACGCCCGTCGCCCGGATCCGCACCCGGACGTCCGCCGGGCCCACCGGGGCCAGGGTCACGTCGTCGCGGATCTCGAGCTTGTCATCGCCTACGGCGTGCAGAAGCGCGGCGCGCATGGGGGATTCCTCCTGTCGGGCTATTCCTCTAGGGAAAGTGCGGCTTTGGGACAGGACCGCACCGCGTGACGCACGCGGTCCAGCATCTCGGGGGGCGGTTCGGGCAGCAGGACGTGGAGTTCGTCGTTGTCGTCCACCTCGAACACCTCTGGCGCGAGCCCCATGCACACGGCGTTGGCCTCGCAGACCAGGTAGTCGACGTTGATCTTCATGTGAGCCTCCGGTGATCCCATGAGACCACTTTGCCGGGCTCCACGGCGTACGCGAACCGTTTCCGGCCGGTCTGCTCGACATAGGGGCGCAGGAGGTCGTCCGCCACGCCCGGGGTCGTCCTGCGGGCGACGGCCATGCCGACCTCCATCGGGTCGTCCAGCCGCACGGCCTCGCCGTAGATCAGGACCCCGCGCAGCTCGGCGTAGTCCTCGCCGGCCTCGATCAGGCAGCTCACCCGGCGGTCGCGCGCCAGGTTGCGGGCCTTCTGCGACTTGGCGTACGTCCAAAAGGTGATCCGGCCCTTGCCGTCGAGCCCGTAGAACATGGTCACCAGGTGCGGGGTGCCGTCGGGGTTGATGGTCGCCAGTTGCAGCTTCCTGGCCCCCTCCAGCAACGCGGTGACCTCGTCGTCCGGCATCGCGATGCGAGCGCGCTGATTCACGCTGCCAGTAGAACAGGTTGCATTATGCCGGGCAAGAGGGCGACGGAATGTTGTTCGGTTCGACTAGGGTGCAGGGCTATGACGATGCCCCCCGCGCTGCGTTACGCAGCCGAGCACGCCAAGGGATTCATGCCGTCGCAGGAGGGCCTGGCGCTGTTCGAGACGGCCTGCGTCTACGGCCCGCGCGGGCCGATCTGCGAGATCGGCACCTACTGCGGCAAGTCGGCCATCTACCTCGGCGCGGCGGCCCGGCAGACCGGGTCCGTGGTCATCACCGTCGACCACCACCGGGGCTCGGAGGAGATCCAGCCCGGCTGGGCCCACCACGACCCCACGCTCGTCGACCTGCGCTTCGGCAAGATGGACTCGCTGCCCACCTTCCGCGCCACGATCGCCGCCGCCGGGCTGGAGGACGAGGTGATCGCGATCGTCGGCGGGTCCGAGCGGGTGGCCGCGCTCTGGGCCACGCCGCTGGGCATGCTGTTCATCGACGGCGGCCATTCCGAGGAGCCGGTGACCCGCGACTACGAGGGCTGGGCGCCGCACGTGGTGATCGGCGGCGCCCTGGTCTTCCACGACGTCTACCCCGACCCGGCCGACGGCGGGCAGGCGCCCTACCGCGTCTACCGGCGCGCGCTGGAGTCCGGCGCGTTCACCGAGGTGCGCGCCGAGGGCTCGCTGCGGGTCCTGGAGCGGGTGGCCGACGGAATCTAGACCTGGTGGCGGCGCGCCCAGAGGCGGCGCGTGTGCGCCTGCCAGGCCTGGTAGTCCTCGTGGGTGTGCGGGTCGTGGCCCAGGATCATCAGCGCGGTGTCGGCCCACGCGGCGGCCTCCTCGGGCTCGCCGCCGGTGAGGATCGGCACCGCCTGCGCCACGTGGTCGGGCAGCGGGCCCGCCTGCGCCCTGGCGGCCACCGCGAACGCGCAGCCCTGCGCCAGGTGCGGGCGGAAGCCGTCGGCGCCCGCGTGGTCGGTGAGCCACCACAGCTCGTCGGCCTCCGCGCCGCCCGTGTAGGCCGCCGCGAAGCCGACGCCGCTCCACAGCGCCGCCCGCCGGATCGCCGGGTACGAGGCCACCCTCGCGGCCACGTCGTCGGGCGAGGCGCAGTCGTGATACCACAGCAGCCTGCCGAGCCCCTGGTCGAAGAGCGCGCAGTGGGCCCGGGAGAGCAGGTCGGGCATGGCGCGCTCGCCCACCATCCGGTCCGCCCTGGCCATGCTCCACCCGAACCCGAACCCGTCGACGGCCAGCCAGCGCAGCAGCGGGTGCGCCCGGCGTCCGGCGCGGACCGGGCGCAGCCGCAGCAGCGCGTGGCCGCGGCCCGCGCCCAGGTGGGCGGCGAACGGGTGATGTGCGGCGGGGCCGGCCAGTAGCTCGCGAAGGCGCCGGCCCCGGGTCAGTGTGATCAGATCGAGCACCGCGCACGCGGCCCCGGCGCCTTCGTAGGCGAAGGCCCGCTGGTCGTGCGGCAGATCCTCGATCCTCTCGATTTCCTCCGAAATAACGGCATTGAAGCCGAAGACATATGACTTTTCGGCATTCTCGATGACCGTCCGGGAAGGTCCCCGCGTCAGCCGGAACCTCCGCCTGCTCAGATCGGATTCGCAGGCATCCTTCATCAGATACCTCCGCCACCCGCGCACCTGCGCCGGCGTCGGCTCGGTCCCGACCTGCTCCAAGAACGTTGTTGTGCCCGTGTCGCCCACGCTTCCCCCGAAGACGCCTCGTACGGCCACCCACGAACCTAGTAACCGCAATACGCCATTGCCCGCAACCGCTCGGCTTGTCCGGGCAAAGGATCGGCAAAACCCCTTGCGGCCTCGGAACGCGGCTCGTACGGGAAAGTCAGGCGCGGGCGGGGGTGCAGCCGCAGACGTCGGCGCGCACGGGCGCGGGCGAGGTGGCGGCGACGTCGCGGAAGAGGCCCGAGCCGCCCGTGAGGCCCGACAGGGCGTCGGCGGCGAGCACGACGGCGGCGGCCGTGTAGCCGGACCGCTCGTGCGGGAAGTGCTTGCGGTTGGCGAACTGCCAGCCCGTCCAGTACGAGCCGTCCTCGTGCCGCAGGTGCTGCATGTCGGCGAACAGCGTCGCGGCCCGGTCACGGTCGCCGGCCGCGTCCAGCGCCAGCACCAGCTCACACGTCTCCGCCCCGGTCACCCACGGCTGGTCCGACACGCAGCGGATGCCGAGCCCCGGCACCACGAACGTGCCCCACTCCCGCTCCAGCAGCTCCATCGCCTGCGCGCCGCGCACCGCGCCGCCGAGCACCGGGTAGTACCAGTCCATCGAGAAGCGGCTCTTGTCGGCGAACGCCTCCGGGTGGGCGGCCAGCACGTGCGCCAGCCGGTCGGCGGCCAGCTCCCAGTGCGGCTGCGGGTCGCCCAGCCGGTCGCCGAGCCGCACCCCGCAGCGCAGGCCCTGGTGGATCGAGGAGCAGCCGGTCAGCAGCGCGTAGTCGGCCGCCCTGCCGTGCGCGTCGCGCTCCCACACGATCTCGCCGCGCCCGGTCTGCAGCCCGGCCACGTAGTCGAGCGCTGCCTTGACCATCGGCCAGCGCTCCCGCGCGAAGTCCTCGTCGCCGTTCACGAGCAGGTGGTGCCAGAGCCCGACCGCGACGTACGCGGCGTGGTTGGACTCGCCGCCGTGCTCGACGGCCGCGCCGCCGGTGACCTTCATCGGCCACGAGCCGTCCTCGCGCTGGTGGCGCGCCAGCCAGTCGTAGCCGCGCGCGACCGGGCCGGCGAGCCCGGCCACCGTCATGGCCATCAGGCACTCGACGTGGTTCCACGCGTCGACGTGTCCCTCCGGCCACGGCACGCCGCCGTCGTCCTGCTGGATCGCCGCGATGCTCTCGGCCGTGCGGACGACCTGCTCGCGCGGGATCACGCCTCGGGCTTCCTGACGTAGAGCACGACGCTCTTGCCGATGACCGGGTTGAGCAGGGCCTCGGCGATGCGGGTGGCGGCCGGGCGCTTCATGATGTCCCACACCAGCAGCTCGTGGTACGCCTTGGCGAGCGGGTGGTCGTCGTTGTTGACGCCGACCGCGCACTTGATCCACCAGTAGGGCGCGTGCAGGCCGTGGGCGTGGTGGTGCGGGCCGATGACGAACCCGGTGGCCTTCAGCTTGGCCGACAGCTCCGCCAGCGTGTAGATGCGCACGTGCCCGCCGGGGGCCGTGTGGTAGTCCTCGTCCAGCGCCCAGCAGATCCGCTCGGGCAGGAAGCTCGGCACGGTGATCGCGGCGGTGCCGCCCGGCTTGAGCACCCGGAAGATCTCCCGCATGGCCGCCATGTCGTCGGGGATGTGCTCCAGCACCTCGGCCGCGATGACCCGGTCGAACCCGCCGTCCTCGAACGGCATGTCCAGCGCGGTGCCCTGGACGGTCTCGCCGGAGGCCCCCAGCGGCACCTCGCCCGCCTTGTCCATGGCCACGAACATGGCCGCCACGCTGTCGAGCTCGGCCTGGTCCATGTCGAACGCGACCACGTCGGCGCCGCGGCGCAACACCTCGAAGGCGTGCCTGCCGCCGCCGCAGCCGAGGTCGAGCACGCGCACGCCGGGCCCGACGGGCAGGCGGTCGAAGTCCACGGTGAGCACTGGGCGAATCTCCCTTGCAGGTCAGCGGGTACGACGGGCCGCGATGGCCTCGCGGTAGGCCTCGACGGTCTTCTTCGCGACGACGGTCCAGGTGTAGCGCTCCATGACCCGGTCGTAGCCGGCCTTGCCGACGCGCTCGCGCTCCTCGGGCGAGTCGTGCAGGCGGCGCAGCACGGCGGCCAGCTCCTCCGGGTCGCCCGGCGTCACCTGCACGGCGGCGTCGCCGACCACCTCGGGCAGCGCCCCGGTGCGGCTGGCGACCAGCGGCGTGGCGCACGCCATGTGCTCGACGGCCGGCAGCGAGAAGCCCTCGTACAGCGAAGGCACGACCGAGATCTCCGAGGTGGCGATCAGCTCGCCCAGCTCGTCGTCGGAGATGCCGTGCAGGAACCGGACCCGGTCCTCCAGCGACAGCTCCTTCACGAGCTGCTCGGTCGGCCCGCCGGGGGTCGGCTTGCTGACGACGGTCAGGTTGACGTCGCGCTCGGTGGCGAGCTTGGCGACCGCCCGCAGCAGCGTCGAGACGCCCTTCATCGGGGAGTCGGCGCTGGCCACGGCCACGATCGAGCCCTTGCGCCGGGGCTTGTCCGGGCGCGGGTGGAAGTAGCGGGTGTCGACGCCGAGCGGGATCAGGCGCATGTTGGCCTGCGGCACGTTGAAGTCGCGGTGGATGTCGGCCAGCGACGACTCGCTGACGGTCAGGATCGGGTTCAGCCGGGGCGCGACCTTGGCCTGCATCTTCACGAACCCGTACCAGCGGCGCATGGTCAGCTTCTTGGCGCCCTTGGCCGCCTCCAGCTCGATGCGCCGGTCGACGCTGATCGGGTGGTGGATGGTGCCGACCACCGGGAACAGCTTCTGGATGCCGAGCAGGCCGTAGCCGAGCGTCTGGTTGTCCTGGACGACGTCGAAGTCGCCGACGCGCTTCTTCAGCTCGCGGTGGGCGCGCAGCGTGAACGTCAGCGGCTCGGGGAAGCCGGCCGTCCACATGGTGCCGACCTCCAGCACGTCGATCCAGTCGCGGTACTCGGCGAGCTTGGGCGTGCGGAACGGGTCCTCGTCGCGGTAGAGGTCGAGGCTGGGCACCTCGCGCAGGATGACGCCCTCGTCGAGCTCGGGGTAGGGCGGTCCGGAGAACACCTCGACGTGGTGGCCGAGCGCGACCAGCTCGCGTGTCAGGTGGCGGAGGTACACGCCTTGGCCACCACAGGTGGGCTTGCTGCGGTAGGACAGCAGCGCGATCCGCAGCGAGTCGCTCACGGACACCCCTTTCTCCTGCCCGGTAGGCCCCGTGGAAGGGCGTGTACCGTGAAAGATGACCTTAGTCCGAGAAGGCTACCATTCGGTAGGTCATCTGGAATTGTTCACAACGGCTTCGACAGGCCGTGCGAACTGCGACGTTGCCGTGACCGAGCGTGGTTCGGTGGAACGTGTTCTAGGTGAGCGGTCATGGGCATGGCAGTACATTCCATCCCAATGGATGCGGCGGCACAGTTGGAGGACCCGTTGGCCAGGCGCGCTCTGATCACCGGCATCACCGGCCAGGACGGTTCCTACTTGGCGGAGCACCTGCTCGGCCAGGGATACGAGGTGTGGGGGCTGGCCCGCGGCCAGGCCAACCCGCGGCTGTCGCGGATCCGCAAGCTGCTGGCCGACGTCCAGGTGGTGCGCGGCGACCTGCTCGACCAGGGTTCGCTCATCTCGGCGGTGGAACGCGTTCAGCCCGACGAGGTCTACAACCTGGGCGCGATCTCGTTCGTGCCGATGTCCTGGGAGCAGGCCGAGCTGACCGCCGAGGTCACCGGGATGGGCGTGCTGCGCATGCTGGAGGCGATCCGGGTGTGCTCGGGCGTGTCGCGAGGGTCGCGGGACTCCGGACAGATCCGCTTTTATCAGGCTTCGTCCTCCGAGATGTTCGGCCAGGTCGCCGAGACGCCGCAGAACGAGGCCACCGCCTTCCACCCGCGCTCGCCCTACGGCGTGGCCAAGACGTACGGCCACTTCCTCACGCAGAACTACCGCGAGTCCTACGGCATGTTCGCCGTCTCCGGCATCCTGTTCAACCACGAGTCGCCGCGCCGGGGCGCCGAGTTCGTCACCCGCAAGGTCTCGCTCGGCGTGGCGCGGATCAAGCTCGGCCTCGCCGCCGAGCTGCGCCTGGGCAACCTGGAGGCCCGGCGCGACTGGGGCTTCGCCGGCGACTACGTCCGGGCCATGCACCTGATGCTGCAGGCCGGCACGCCCGAGGACTACGTCATCGGCACCGGCCACATGAAGTCGGTGCGCGAGCTGGCCGAGGCGGCGTTCGCCGCGGCCGGGCTCGACTGGGAGCGCTACGTCGTCACCGACAGCTCCCTGCACCGCCCCGCCGAGGTGGATCTGCTCTGCGCCGACCCGAAGAAGGCCCGGGTGCAGCTCGGCTGGGAGCCGACGGTCTCGTTCGACGAGCTCGTGGCCATGATGGTCGAGTCCGACCTGCGGCTGCTGACCGACGGTGGCGACCCGGACCAGGAGAGTTCCTGGCCGTAGTGCCCTCCCGGAACCACCCCGCGCTCCCGCGTGCCCTATTGACAAACAAGTTTTTTACGTAAAGAGTGGTTTTTGCAATGAGAGACGTCCTGTACCTGGAAGCGATCGAGCAGGCGGAGGCCCTGCTCAAGCCGCAGCGCGTGGAAGTGCTGCGGCAACTCGCCGAGCCGCGCACCTGCACCGAGGTCGCCGCCCGGCTCGGCCAGACGCCTCAGCGGGTCTACTACCACGTCAAACGCCTCGTCGACGCCGGGCTGGTCGACCTGGTGTCGGAGCGCAAGGTCCGGGGCATCAACGAAGGCATCTACCAGGCCGGCGCCCGCTCCTACTGGCTGTCGCCGCGCCTGGTCGGCCGCATCGGCCTGGCCAAGGCCCGCGACGAGCTGAGCCTCGGCTACCTCCTCGACCTGATGGAGGAGGTCCAGGCCGACATCGCCGCCCTCGACAGGTCCGCGCCGGAGCTCCCGTCGATCGGCCTGTCGGGCGAGATCCGCGTACGTCCAGAGAACCGGCAGGAATTCCTCAACGACCTCCAGAACACCCTGCGAGACCTTTTCACCCGCTACGGCGGAGCTGAAGGCGACGCCTTCAAGCTCGCCGTGGCCTGCTATCCCAAGGAAGACGACGATGAGTGAGCCGATGATCCTCCGTGCCCGAGTCCAGGCCCCGGTCAAGGAGGTCCGCAACGCCCTGACCGATCCGGCGCTGCTGCGCGTGTGGCTGGCCGAGCACGCCGAGGTCTCACTGCCCGAGCGCTACGCCTTCTGGGGGCGCCACACGCCCGAGGGCGACGCGCCCCACCAGCGCCTGCTCCACGCCGACGACGACACCGTACGCGTCGCCTGGACCCTCGACGGCGTCGAGACCACGGCCGAGCTGTCCGTCGAGGAGGAGACGCCCGACAGCACGATCGTCACCGTCTCGCAGACCCACTTCGACTACCGCGAGGCCATGACGGAGAGCAGCATCCGGGGCGTGCTCCAGACCTACTGGTGCCTCGCGCTGGCCAACCTGGCCGAGCACTTCGAGGGCCGCGAGCTCACGCCCAAGGTCGACTTCACCTCCGACGACCTGCGCGCCACCGTGACGATCGACGCCGCGCCGTCGGCGGTGTTCGAGTCGCTGATCGACAGCGAGGCCGTCACGCGCTGGTTCGGCTACCCGATCGAGATCGAGCCGCACGTCGGCGGGCGCTACGCCATGGGCGGATTCGACAACGACCCGCACCCGGCCAAGGTCCTGGAGCTGGAGCCGGAGCAGCGCCTCACCGTCGACTGGGGGCCCGTGGGGATCAGCTCCTGGGAGCTGGAGGGCAGCGAGGGGCGGACCCGGCTGACGATGGTGCAGAGCGGCTTCGACCGGCCGCCGTACGCCGCCTGGGCGGGCAACCTGTCGGGGCTCGCCGAACTGCGCCGCTACCACGAGATCCCGGCCTGGCAGCCCCTCTGGGTGAGCTGACGGCCTGGGCTTGGAGGTTGCCTCCCGGGGTTATCCACAGAACCGCGTTCTGGCCTCGGGGGGCGTCCTGGTCCGGCCCATCATGGTGCTCGTGAACGCCCCTGGCCCCCGCCCCTCTGCCTTCCGTAGGGACCACGGCACCGTCCCTCGTAGGGATGCCGGATCCCTGCTCGACCGCGCCCGCCGCGTCACCCGTGCCGTCCCCCGGGCCGTGGCGTGCCGCCAGACGGCCGCGCACATCTGGGGCCTGCACCCGCTGAGCACCGCCACCCCCGAGGCGGCCTGGCCCGTCGAGGTCATCGCCCCTGCCCACGTGGCCATCCCCGGCTGCGTCACCCACGTGACGCGCCTGCCCGCCCGCGACATCACCGAGCACGACGGCGTCCGCGTCACCACCCCGGAGCGCACCGCCCTCGACTGCGCCGCCCACCTGCCCAGGCTCGACGCCGTCGCCCTGCTGGACCGGTTCCTGCGCGCCGGGGTCGACCTCGACGCCGTGTGGCGGCGCTCCCCGTCCGACCGCGTCCACGGCCTGCTCTCCCTCACCGACCGGGGCGCCGCCTCACCCAGGGAGAGCTGGCTGCGGGTCATCCTCGTAGACGGCGGTCTCCCCAGACCCGCCACCCAGATCCGCGTCCCCCTCCCCGAAGGCCGCACCGCCTACCTCGACCTCGGCTGGGAGCCGCACCGGCTCGCCGTCGAGTACGACGGCCGCGCCCACCACACCACTCCGGCCGACCGGCGCCACGACGAGACCCGGCGCGACGAGCTCCGCCACCACGGCTGGCGCATCATCGTCGTCGGCCGCGACGTCATCCCCGCCCACAGCGCCGACCTGCTGGAGAACGTCGCCAACGCCCTCATCGAACGAGGCTGGCGGCCCACCCCCGACGAGACGATCCGCATCCTGTCCCGCATCCGCGCCCTCCGCCGCCGCCCCGCCCTGCCCCACCAACGCCGCCGCTACTACACCCCCCGTCGGGAGTGACGCCGGTTGCGCCGGGGCAAACCCCGCCAATGCCGCCCGTTCACCACTGCCAGAGGGAATATTCGCAGGTCAATGTGGCTGAACGGCTTCGCGGGGCCACCCCCAGGCGTCACAATGTGACTGCGGCCATCGCCCCCTCCTTCCTTCGTCCTACCGCTGCTGTCCGAAGGTCTCCCCGCGATGGCCGCACCGCTTTCCCTCCCCGAACGCCCGCCCTCCGCCCTCCGCCCTCCGCCCTCCGCCCTCCGGACTCCGGACTCCGGTCCCTCCGGCCCTCAGCCTCCCTTCGGCTCCGGCCCCTTCGGCTCCTTCGGCTCCGGCCCTTCGGTGCCTCGGGACCTTCGGACCTTCGGCCCCTCCGCCGCGTAGGCGCCGCCGTCCGCCGCTCCTCAGGCCCCGGCACTCCGGGGTCCGGTGCGTGAGTGCGGCCCTCAGATCCCGCCCTCGGGGCCGGGACTTCGGGGCTCCCGCTCGCCGGGCTCGCGCCCTGGGGCCGCGTCTCGGGTCCGCGCCCTCCGGTCTGCGCCCCCGGGGCGCTGCCTCTGGGATCGGCGCTCCAAGCCCGCCCCAACCCGGCGGCCCGCTGGGCCGTCCCCAAGGGGCCGGTGCTCAGGCCCCGTCCTCCAGGCTCCCGTCGTCTAGGTCCCCGTTTGTTCCAGAGTCCGTCTCCGTACGCCCCGTCCCCAGACCCCCGTTCCCAGACCTCCGTCCCCAGACCTCCGTCCCCAGACCTCCGTCCCCAGGCCCCGTCCCCAGGCCCCCGTTCCAGGGCGGCGCGGGCGCCCTCCCCAGGGCCCCGTGTCCAGGGCTGGTGGGCAGGGCCCCAGAGGGTCGGTAGGGTCCCGCCCTCAGGGCCGGTCGGCAGGCTCGGTGCCCGGCTGCGGCCTTCGGGGCCGCATCCACCGGGTCTCACCCTCCAGGCCCGCTCTCAGGGCCCGCCTTTCCCAGGCCCCGTCGTTCCAGAGCCCGTCTCCGTACGCCCCCCGGGTTGGTCGGCCGGTGCGGTGGGGCGGGTTCGGCTCGCGGGCCCTTGGCTCTGGGGTCACCCAGGTTGTGGGGGTGGTCGGGTGGGTGAGGCCGGTGGGGCGGGGGTGGGTGAAATTCTGGTGGTCGGCGCGGACACGTAGGGGGTGGAAGCCAGCAGCGTTCGGAAGGCCTGACGAGGATGACGCGTGAGTGAACGAGACGACCGGTCCCGGTTCGAGGCGGTGTACCGGCGAACATATGAGCAGATCCTCGGGTATGCCGTGCGGCGGTGCGCCTCGCCGGAGGACGCCGCCGATGTCGTGGCCGAGACCTATGTGGTCGCCTGGCGGCGGATGAGCGAGTTGCCCGACGGCGAGGCGGGCAGGCTGTGGCTGTACGGCGTGGCCCGCCGGGTTCTGGCCAATCATCGCCGCAGCGAGCGGCGCAGGCTGACCCGGCACGCCGAGTTGACCGCCGAGCTCGAACGCCTCTACGCCCCGCCCGTACACCCGTCCGGTGGGCAGGACGGCGTGGCCGAGGCGATGGGCATGCTGGCCGACGGTGATCGGGAGCTGCTGGCCCTGGCGCTCTGGGAGGAGCTCGACCCCGGGGAGATCGCCACGGTGCTGGGCTGCTCCCGCAACGCTGTCCGGATCCGCCTGCACCGGGCCCGCAAGCGCTTCGCCAAGGCCCTGGAGAAGACCCGCCCGTCGGCCGCCGGGTTCGTGTCGCGGACGCTCATCGAGAAGGAGTCAGGGTGAACAACGACGAGATCTTCAAGGGCCGGGCGCGCGTGCTGGACGAGGAGCTGGCCGGCCGGGTGTCCACTCCGGGGGCGGACGCGCTGCTGGCCGAGGTCGTGTCGCTGGAGCGCGTGCCCGAACAACGGCGGAGGCGTCTGCGCGCTCCCGGTCGCGCGCTGCTCGGCGTGGCCGCGGCCGCCGTGGCGGCGGGGGTCGTGGTCCCCGCGATGCTGTCCGGCGGAACGATCTCCGTCGTGCCCCAGCCGGGCGAGTCCCAGCCGGGAGTGCCGCAGCCGAGCGCGTCGCTGTCGGCTCCGGCCGGCGGGTCGACCGCTCAGCAGATCCTGCTGGCCGCGGCCGTCGCCACGGAGCGGGCCCCGGCGAGCGGTGACTACTGGCGCACCACGACCGTCTCGCGGTGGATGCTGCCCGATCCCACGCGCGGTTACATGCTGGAGGGCAGCCGGTCCCTGGAGACGTGGCTGGCGGTACGGCCGGAGCTGCAGAGCTGGCGCATCCGGCAGGATCTCGGGGTCAAGCCAGCGACCGCGCGGGACGAGCAGGCGTGGCGGGCCGCCGGGGCGCCCGCGAGCTGGCGTTATCCCGAGGACATGAGGACGGACAACCTGTTCTCCGTCCCGTCCCGGCCGCTGAGGACGGCGGCGGGGGAGCGGTCCGCCGAACGGCTGTACGGCAAGTGGAAGGGCACGGCCGGTCACCTGATCGGGGGGCCGCTGACCTGGAAGCAGGTACGGGCGCTGCCGAGCGACCCCGGGAAGCTCCGGAGCTACCTGGAAGAGGGCATCGGCCGGCTGGACCTGGCCGGATCCGGGGTGGACGTGAAGGAGGCGAGGGCGCACATCCTCCTGCGCGACTGTGTGGAGATCATCAGCCGGCTGCCGGCGTCGCCCGAGGTGCGCGCGTCCGCGTACCGGATCCTGGCGTCCCTGCCCGGTATCCGGGCCGAGGGGGAGGTGACGGACCCGCAGGGGCGGCGCGGGCAGGCGCTCGGCTACCGGGAGGAGATCGAGCCGGGCGTGTTCGCCCGGGTTCAGCTCGTGGTCGATCCGGGCAGCGGGCTGCTCCTCGCCGAGGTGCGGAGGCACACCACCGATCTCGCCGACGGGCGGCAGGTGGAGTTGCGCTACTCCACCTCGTTCCAGGCGATCGGCTGGACGGACGAGCGCCCGAGCCTGCCGGCGCGGCGTGACTGAGGCCGGGTCGGGCTGGACGGACGAGCGGCCGAGCCTGCCCGCGAGGCGGGACTGAGGCCGGACCCTTGATCGGTTGAGGGCGCCCTGAGGAGGAGCGGGCTCGGGCCCGCCCCTCCGGGCGGCGGCCGTGTTCCGGCCGGCTAGGCGAGTTTGACCGGGAGTTCCTTGATGCCGTTGATGAAGTTCGAGCGCAGGCGGCGGGCCTCGCCGGTCTGGGTGAGGCGGGGGTAGCGGCGGGCGAGCTGCTCGAAGAGGATGCGGAGCTCCAGCTTGGCGAGGTGGTTGCCGAGGCAGAAGTGGGCGCCGCCGCCGCCGAAGCCGATGTGCGGGTTGGGGTCGCGGCCGATGTCGAACGTCTCGGCGTCGGGGAAGACGGCGGTGTCGCGGTTGGCGGAGGAGTAGAAGACCACGACCTTGTCGTCTTCCTTGATCTGCCGGTCGCCGAGCATCTGGTCGGCGGTGGAGGTGCGGCGGAAGAGGTTGACGGGGGAGACCCAGCGGACGATCTCGTCGGCGGCGGTGCGGGCGAGCGTGGGGTCGGCGACGAGGCGGTTCCACTGGTCGGGGTGGTCGAAGAGGGCGAGCATGCCGCCGGAGGCCGCGTTGCGGGTGGTCTCGTTGCCGGCGACGACGAGGAGCAGGACGAACAGGTCGAACTCGTTCTCGTCGAGGGTCTCGCCGCTGTCGTCCGGCTGGATGAGCTTGGTGACGATGTCGTCCCTGGGGTTGGCGCGGCGCTGGGCGGCGAGCTGGTTGGCGTAGGCGTAGACCTCGGCCGCGGCGGCGGCGCCTTCCTCAGGGGTGTCGGCGTAGTCGGGGTCCTGGGCGCCGATCATGCGGTTGGACCAGCTGAAGAGCTTGTCGCGGTCGGTGACGGGGGCGCCGAGGAGCTCGCAGATGACGTAGAGCGGGAGAGGGGCGGCGACTTCGGTGACGAAGTCGGCTTCGGTGCCGCACTTGTCGAGCAGGTCGTCGCAGATGTCGCGGATGTGTTGTTCGAGGGCGCCGATGGTCCGGGGGGTGAAGCCGCGGTTGACGAGCGAGCGGCGCCGGGTGTGGTCGGGCGGGTCCTGGTTGAGCATCATCAGGCGTTGCAGTGCCCGCTGTTCCTCGGGCATCTCGTTGAACAGGGCCAGCCGCCGCGACGAGGAGAACAGGTCGGAGTGCCGCGACACGTGCACGACGTCCTCGTGGCGGGTGACGGCCCAGAAGCCCGGTTCGCCCTCGTGCCAGTGCACGGGGTCGTGGGCGCGCAGCCAGGCGAACTGCTCGTGGGGCGGTCCTGCGGTGGCGTAGCGGTCCTGGTCGACAAGGTCGATGTGCACCCGGTTCACCCTCTTATCAAGCGCTTGGTACAGGAAGCCGTACTGAAACGTGTTCTATTACGGCACTGTACGACCGTCAAGGAGCGGGTGCGGCGCGGGGAGGGGGTGATCCGATGTCTGCCGGAAGCCCAGGGTCCGGTCCTTGACAGCGCCCGAGGGCGGGATCAGCATGGCGGTACAGACATCCGATGGGTGCGGGGTGGCATGGGCGCGGGAGGCTCGTACCGGATCGTCGGGATGGAGACGCACGACGTGCGCTTCCCCACCTCGCGGGAGCTGGACGGCTCCGACGCGATGAACCCCGACCCTGATTACTCGGCCGCCTACGTGGTGCTGCGGACGGACGACGGGTTCGAGGGGCACGGGTTCGCCTTCACGATCGGGCGCGGCAACGACGTGCAGACGGCGGCGATCGGCGCGCTCAGGCCGTACGTGATCGGCCGGGACGCCGAGGACCTGGGCGCGCTCTACAGGGAGATGGTCTACGACTCGCAGCTTCGCTGGCTGGGGCCGGAGAAGGGCGTCATGCACATGGCGATCTCCGCCGTGGTCAACGCGCTGTGGGACCTGAAGGCCAGGCGGGCGGGCAAGCCGGTCTGGCTGCTGCTGTCGGAGATGCCGCCCGAGGAGATCGTCGCGTTGATCGACTTCCGCTATCTCAGCGACGCCCTGACACCCGGCCAAGCACTCGAAATCCTGAAAAAGGCGGAAAAGGGGAAGGCCAGGCGGATCGCACGCCTCCGGGCCGACGGCTACCCCGCCTACACCACCTCGCCCGGCTGGCTCGGCTACCCCGACGACAAGCTGCGCCGCCTCTGCCGGGAGGCCCTCGACCAGGGCTTCGGCCAGATCAAGCTCAAGGTCGGCGCCGACCTGGCCGACGATGTGCGCCGGCTCAAGGTGGCCCGCGAGGTGTGCGGCCCGGACTTCCCCATCGCGATCGACGCCAACCAGCGCTGGGACGTCGGGACGGCCATCGACTGGGTGACCGCGCTCAAGCCGTACGCCCCGCACTGGGTGGAGGAGCCGACCAGCCCCGACGACGTGCTCGGCCACGCGGCGATCGCCGAGGGCGTCAGCCCCGTGCCGGTCGCCACCGGCGAGCACGTCCAGAACCGGATCATCTTCAAGCAGCTCCTCCAGGCCGGCGCGATCTCCTACCTGCAGATCGACGCCGCCCGGGTCGGCGGGCTGCCGGAGAACCTCGCGATCCTGCTGCTCGCGGCCAGGTTCGGCGTGCCGGTGTGCCCGCACGCGGGCGGCGTCGGGCTGTGCGAGCTGGTGCAGCACCTGGCCATGTTCGACTACGTGGCTGTCAGCGGCACCATGGACGGGCGGGTGATCGAGTACGTGGACCACCTGCACGAGCACTTCACCGACCCGGTGGTGATCGAGAACGGCCGCTACCGGGCCCCTGCGGCGCCCGGGTTCAGCGCCGCGATGCACGCCGAGTCGGTCGCCGCCCACACCTACCCGGGCGGCGCGGTCTGGAGGGACGCATGACGCTCAAAGCCGTCGTCACCGGAGGCGGCTCAGGCATCGGCCTGGCCACCGCCACCCTGTTAGCCGGGCGCGGCATGCGCGTCGCCTGCCTCGACCTGGACCCGCCCGGCGAGCCGTTCGTCGGCGTCAAGGCCGACGTGACCGACGACGAGCAGGTACGCCGGGCCGTCGCGGAGGCGGCCGAGCGCCTGGGCGGCATCGACATCCTGGTCAACAACGCGGGCATCGGCGCGCAGGGCACGGTCGAGGACAACGACGACGCCGAGTGGCGGCGGGTGTTCGACGTCAACGTGTTCGGCATGGTCCGGGTGGCCCGCGCGGCGCTGCCGTACCTGCGCCGGTCGGCGCACGCCTCGATCGTCAACACGTGCTCCGTGGCGGCCACCGCCGGGCTGCCCGGCCGCGCCCTCTACAGCGCGACCAAGGGCGCGGTGCAGTCGCTGACCCTCGCCATGGCGGCCGACCACGTCCGCGAGGGCATCCGGGTCAACTGCGTCAATCCGGGCACCGCCGACACGCCGTGGGTCGCCCGGCTGCTCGACGCCGCCGACGACCCCGAGGCGGAACGGGCGGCGCTGCGCGCCAGGCAGCCGATGGGCCGCCTGGTCAGCGCGGAGGAGGTCGCGGCGGCGATCGCGTACCTGGCCGGCCCGGACGCCGGCGCCACCACCGGGACGGCGCTCGCGGTCGACGGCGGCATGCAGGGGCTGCGGCTCCGGCCCGGCGGGCCGGTCCAGGAGCTCAGGTGATCGAGCTGCCGCGGTTCGGGTTCGGCGCCGCGCCCATCGGCAACCTGTACGAGGCGGTGGGTGACGAGCAGGCGCGGGCCACGGTCGAGGCCGCGTGGGACAGCGGCGTGCGCCTGTTCGACACCGCGCCGCACTACGGGCTCGGCCTGTCGGAGCGCCGCCTCGGCGCCGCGCTGGCGGGCCGCACCGGCTACGTGCTGTCGACCAAGGTCGGCCGCCTGCTCGTCCCGTCCGGCCGCGGCGGCGTCGACGACGAGGGCTTCGACGTCCCCGCCGCCTTCGAGCGGCGGTGGGACTTCTCGCGTGACGGCGTGCTGCGCTCCCTGGACGACTCCCTGTCCAGGCTCGGACGCCCGTACGTGGATCTGGCGCTCATCCACGACCCGGACGACCACCTGGAGCAGGCGCTCGACGAGGCGTACCCGGCGCTGGCCGAGCTGCGCGCGCAGGGCGTGGTCAAGGCCGTCGGCGTCGGCATGAACCAGTGGCGGGCGCCGCTGCGGTTCGTCCGGGAGACGGACGTGGACGTGGTGATGCTGGCCGGCCGCTACACGCTGCTCGACCGGTCGGGGCTGCCGCTGCTGGAGGAGTGCGCGGCGCGCGGCACCCCGGTGCTGGCGGCGGGCGTCTTCAACAGCGGCCTGCTGGCGACCCACACCCCGTCGGGCGCCTACGACTACCGGCCCGCCCCGGCCGGGCTGGTCGCCCGCGCCACCCGGCTGGCCCGCGTGTGCGAGGCGCACGGGGTGACGCTGCCGCAGGCGGCGATGGCTTTTCCGCTGCGCCACCCTGCGGTCGCCGCCGTGGTGCTGGGTGCGCGCTCGCCGGAGGAGGTGCGCGCCAACGCCGCCCTGTGGCGGCGCCCGGTGCCGGACGCCCTGTGGGCGGACCTTCAGCGCGCGTAGCCGACGACCCACAGCCCGGGGATCGGCTCGAACTCACTCTTCAGGACGAATCCCAGCTTCTCGTACAGAGTCCGGGCCGGTACGTTGTCCCGCCCGGTCGACACCACGATCCGCCGCTCGCCCGCCCTGGCGATGACCTCGGTGACCAGGGCTCGGCCGATGCCGCGCCGGTGCGCCGCCGGATCGACCACGAGCCGGTCCACGTCCACCTCCTCGTCGCTCTCCGTCCAGGCGATCGCCCCCAGCAGCCGCTCCCCGTCCAGCGCGCCGAGCCAGCGCAGCGGCTGGGCCAGCAGGTCGTCCAGGCTTTCGCGCAGGGGCGGGATGCGGTCGTCGCCGATGAGCTCCGCCTCGACGGCATAGGCGGCACGCTGCACGTCGAAGAGGGCTCTGTCGGGCGATATCTCGGAAATCAGCATCTGGCGAGTATCGCCCATCCGAAAAACCGGTTGGCCCCACCGGGGCGGCCCTGCTAGGTTGCCCGGCATGTCCAGCCCAGAGGCGTCAAGACACTAGCCACCGGTCGTCCGGTGGCCTTTCGCCGTTCCTGTCACGAGTGAGAGCTCCGGATCACCGCTGCCGCATGTCCTGCCGATCTTCCTCTGGGTGCGGAGCCTCTTCATGCCTTTCGTCGTATACCTGCTTGGCCTCGCCGTGTTCGCCATGGGCACGTCCGAGTTCATGCTGTCCGGTCTGGTGCCGGGCATCGCCCAGGAGCTGGGCGTCTCCATTCCCGCCGCCGGTCAGCTGACCACGGCCTTCGCCGTCGGCATGATCGTCGGCGCGCCGCTGATGGCGATCCTCAGCCTGCGCTGGCCCCGGCGGCGGGCGCTGCTGGCGTTCCTCGCGATCTTCACGCTCGTGCACGTGCTCGGCGCGGTCACCACGAGCTTCGACGTGCTGCTGCTCACCCGGGTGGCCGGGGCGCTGGCCAACGCCGGGTTCCTGGCCGTGGCGCTGTCGGCGGCGACCGGCATGGTCGCGCCGGACGCCAAGGGCCGGGCCACCGCCGTCCTGCTCGGCGGCGTCACCGTCGCCTGCGTCGCGGGGGTGCCCGCCGGGGCGCTGCTCGGCCAGGTGTGGGGGTGGCGCTCGGCGTTCTGGGCGGTGGCCCTGGTGTCGGTCCCCGCCTTCGTGGCGATCCTGCGGGCCGTGCCCGCGACCCGCGCGGACTCGGCCTCCTCGGGGGCGCGCGAGGAGCTGCGGGTGCTGCGTGACGGGCGGCTGCGGGTGACGTTGCTGCTCGGCGCGCTGGTCAACGGGGCGACCTTCTGCGCCTACACGTACCTGGCGCCGGTGGTCACCGAGGTCGCCGGGCTGGGGGCGGCCTGGGTGCCGGTCGCGCTGGCGCTGTTCGGGGCCGGGTCGTTCGCGGGCGTGACCGCCGCCGGTCGCCTGGCCGACACGCGGCCCGCACGGCTGCTGACGGCCGGCGGCGCGTGCCTGCTGGCCGGGTGGGTGGTGTTCGCGCTGGCCGCCGGGAGCCCGGTGGCGACGGTGGTGCTCGTGCTCACCCAGGGCACGCTCGCGTTCGCCGTCGGCTCGACGCTGATCTCCCAGGTCCTGTACGCGGCGGCGGGCGCGCCGAAGCTGGGCGGCGCGTTCGCCACGGCGGCGTTCAACGTCGGCGCGGCGCTCGGCCCCTGGCTGGGCGGCCTGGCCATCGGCGCCGGCCACGGGTTCCGCTCGCCGCTGTGGGTGAGCGCGCTGCTGGTCGCCCTCGCCTTCGCCGTCCTGGTCCGGCGTCAGGAGGGGACGAAGACCCAGGCCGCCGACTCGCCGGGCTCGTAGGGGGAGTCCAGGCGCTTGCCGACGACGCCCGGCAGCCCCTGCTCGCGGGCCGCCTGCCGGACCGGGGCCGCCTCACCCGGCCAGGAGGGGGCGGTCTGCCAGCGGGCGCCCGACAGGCCGAGCGCCTCCAGCGCCGCCCGCCGCTCCCGGTACGGGCGATCCACCAGCGCGTGCCCGTCGTCGTACAGCAGGTCGTAGAAGACCAGCACCTCCGCGCCCGCGAGCGTGGTCAGCTCGCCGTCCAGCACCGCCGTGCGGCTGCCGAACGACTCCGCGAGCGGGCGCAGCCACGGGTGCTCCCTGGCCGCGTCCGTGCGCCCGCCCTGGATCGGGACGAGCAGCCGCCGCCCGCCCCAGGCGAACTCGAAGGCGTACGCGGCGGCGTCGCGCGGCGGCGCCTTGCGCCGGACTGGCAGCATCGGCGCCACGTCGGGGAACGGGTCGGTCACGGGCGGGTCCATGCGGTGGATCATCCAGTTCTTGCCGTCCGTCCGGAACAGCACGAACCTGCCCTCCGCCCGCTCCCCGTGCAAGACGATCTTGACCTCCCGCTCCGACCACTTCTCCGTCTCGTACGTGCCCCGGTCCCAGATCGTCATCGTGCCGCCGCCGTACTCGCCCTTGGGGATCTCGCCGTGGAAGGTGAGGTACTCCATCGGGTGGTCCTCGGTGTGGACGGCCAGATGGTTGGTGCCGGGGTCGGGCGGCAGGCCCTTGGGGACGGCCCACGAGACGAGCACGCCGTCGCGTTCCAGGCGCAGATCCCAGTGCAGGGAACGGGCGTGGTGCTCCTGGATGACGAACGCGTCACCGTCCTGGGGGCGTGGCGCGTCCTGGGGGACGGGTTCGGGGGTGCGGCTGGCGTCGCGTTTGCTCCGGTATTTGTGAAGTTTGTCGGCCACAAATGGCTCCTACCCGGTTATGGCTCTGCAAGGATGATCTATCCGCATTTCCCCCCATGAGGATGAAGACGTGCAATGAGACGCTGGATCGTCCTGGCGGTCGCCGCACTGGTCGCGCTGGCACCGGACGCCGCCGCCGCGCAGCCCGCGCCGCCGGACCCCGTACAGGCCCTGAAGAGGCAGTTCCGCGCCGAACGCGGCGTCACCTTCACCGAGGTGTCCCGCATGACGGGCGACGCATCGGTGACCCGGGTCCGCGCCAAGGGCGGGATCCAGTTCGGTGCGAGCGGGCCCGTCGCCTCGTACATGACGTTCTCCGCCGTTCAGAAGAAGGGCGAGGAGCCGGGGACCGAGGTAGAGCTGATCATGACGCCTGGTCAGCTCCATCTCTCCTCGCCGGATCTGCCCCCGGGCAAGAAGTGGGTCGTGTTCGAACCCGACAAGGGCACCAAGGTCACCCCGGTGCCCGGCCTGGTCCTCAGCAGCCAGACGATCAACCCGCTCGATCCGGCGATCCTGAAGGCGATCCTCAAGGGCGCCAAGGTCAAGAGCGTGCCGGGCGGTCACCTCTATCAGGGGGCCGTGACGTACGGCGACCTCGTCAAGGCGGCCCCGGAGCACTACGCCGCCCAGTTCGGCGGGGACGTCGCCGGCGGGCTCGCCGAGCGGAAGATCTCCTGGCGGCTCTGGACCGACAAGCGGGGCCTGGTCACCCGCCTGATGAGCAACCGGCTCGGCGGCGGCGCCGACACCCGCTACTCCGGGTGGGGGCAGCGGATGACCATACCCCTGCCGCCGGCCGACGAGGTCATGTCCTGGCGCGAGCTCTTGGACCAGCCCTATGACGAGCCCGGCTTCGATCTCGGCCCGTTCCGCACTTCCCGATAAGGATGAACCCCCCGATGAGACGATGGATCGTTCTGGTGGCCGCCGCGAGTTTCACGCTGGCCCCCACTGCCGCCTCCGCGCAGAGTGCCGCCGCGCCCGACCCGGTGCAGGCGATGAAGAAGCAGTTCCGCGCCGAGCGGGGCGTCGACTTCACCGAGGTCGCGCGCCTGCGTGACGCCGATCCGCCGACCCGGCGGCAGGGCGGCATCCAGTTCGGCACCCGCGGGCCCGTGGCCGCGTACCTGACCGTGCGCGACGTGAACGCCACCGACCCCGAGGACGAGACGGAGGCCGTGGCCGGCGGCGACGCCCTCTACACGACCTCCGACGTCCCGCTGCCCAAGGACAAGAACTGGGTCGCCTACCGCTACCCGAAGGGCCAGGTCGCGCCCGAGTTCTGGACCACGCAGCAGACGATCGACGTGTTCGACCCGGCGAGCCTCCAGGTCACGCTGAAGGGCGCGAAGGGCAAGGCCGTCTCGGGCGGCTACCACTTCCAGGGTGACGTGACCTACGCCGAGCTGAACAAGGTGGCACGCGACCACTACGCCGTGGACGTGGACGGGGTCAAGTCGAAGGCCAAGGCCAAGTCGAAGATCAAGTGGCAGCTCTGGACCAACTCCTCCGGGGTGATCCAGCGCTTCGTGACGACCAACTACTCGCCCAAGGGCGCGTGGCTGAAGAGGGTCGACACTCGCTTCTCCGAGTGGGGCCGCTGGCAGATGATCCCGATGCCGGGCGTCGAGGAGGTCATCGCGTCGAACGAGGTCGGCAAGGTGCCGAGCTTCCCGACCGGCCTGAGCCTCAAGGGCCGGGCCGCCCACTAGCCCGGAGCCCGGCCACTGGGCCATGCCCCTAGGGCAGGGCCTTGCGCAGCCAGGATTCGACGCCCGCTATGTGGACCGTGGCCCAGGACCGGGCCACGTCGGCCTGGCGGGCGGCGATGGCCTCGTAGATGGCCGCGTGCTGCTCGCGCGTCCGGTCCAGGGCGCCTTCCTGGGTGAGGCCGCGCCAGATCCGGGCCCTGGTGGTGGGCCCGGACAGGCTCTCGACGAACGAGCACAGCACACTGTTGCCCGACCCGCGCGCGATGCGGTGGTGGAACTCCAGGTCGTTGGCGACGAGCTCCTCAATGGTCGGATCTGCGGGCAGCGCCTCCAGGACGGCGCGCAGCTCGCCGACCTCCTCGTCGGTCATCAGCTCGGCGGCCAGCGCGGTGGCGGCGGGTTCGAGGATGCGGCGCACCTCGAAGAACTGGATGACGGTGTCGTCGCGGTGCAGGTCGAGCACGAACGACAGGGTGTCGAGCAGCAGCCGGGGCTCCAGGCTGGTCACGTAGGTGCCGTCGCCCTGCCGCACGTCCAGGACGTTGATCAGGGCCAGCGCCCGGACGGCCTCGCGCAGCGAGTTGCGTGACAGGCCGAGGCGCTCGGCCAGGTCGGCCTCCTTGGGCAGCCGGTCGCCGGGGGCCAGCTCGCCGGAGAGGATCATCTGCTTGATCCGGTCGATGGCCGCGTCGGTGACCGCCACGATCTTCCCCCTGGACATCGGATGTCTAGGAGTCTAGGGCTTGGAACCGTACGGCGCCGTCGCCGGGAACGCGGCGGATCGCGCCGCGGGCCTCCAGCGTGCGCAGGTGGGCGGCGGCCTCACCGGCGGCCAGGCCGCGCAGCATCGGCGGCAGGTCGGACCAGGGCCGGTTCCAGGTCATCATGGCGGCGGTCTCCCAGATGGTCGGCGGCTCGGACCGGTCGCGGAGCTGGGCGTGGAGTCGTTCGAGCTTCTCCTCGTGATGATCGCGGATCTGGGCCGCCCGTGCCGCCACATCCGGAAAAGTCCACTCGTGGGCGGGCAGGGCGTCGAGCGGGCCGAGCTCGCCCACCCGGTGCAGCGAGTCCAGGAAGTCGCCCAGCGGGTCGACGTCGTCCCGGTCGAAGGGGTAGATCCCGATGTGCGGGGTGATGCCGGGCAGGACGTGATCGCCGGTGAACAGCCGGTCTGCGTCCTCCAGGTGCAGGCAGACGTGGCCAGGGGTGTGGCCCGGCGTGTGCACGGCCCGCAGCTTCCGGCCGGGCAGGTCGATCAGGTCGCCGTCGCGCAGCTCCCGGTCCGGCCGTGCGGGCGGCTCGCCCCTGCCGCCGGACGCCGCCGCGACCGCCTCCGGGTCCGCGCCGGCCCGCCGCAGCATCTCGGCCTGGAAGTCCCGGTGCTCGTCGCGGGCCAGCCCGTGCATCATCGCGACCAGCGCCGCGTCGGCCTCGTGCATCGCGATCCAGGCGCCCGACTCCTGCCTGACCTGCCCGGCGAGCCCGGCGTGGTCGGGGTGGAAGTGGGTGACGACCACGCCGCTGACGTCGGCCACGGCCATGCCGGCGGCGGCCAGCCCGTCACGCAGCGCCGCCCAGGCGTCGGGGTGGTTCCAGCCCGCGTCGACGAGCAGGGGGCCGTTGGGCGACTCGACGGCGTACACGAGCGTGTAGCCGAGCGGGTTGCCGGGGATCGGCACGGGCACGCTCCATACCCCGCCGCCGAGGTCCTGGGTGCGCTGTTCGGTGAACGGCCTGCGCCGCGTTCGTGTCATTGGAGTGGCCCCCGTCGTGCGTGCGTGGTCTTCGTCGAGTGTGGGTGCGGGGGCGGGTGGATGGGAATGATTTTTCGGGATCCGTCCCGTCACGTGATCCGCTCAAGGATCGTGGCCGTGGCCAGCGCGCCGCCCGCGCACATCGTGACCAGGGCCGTCGCCGAGTCCGAGCGCTCCAGCTCGTGCAGCGCCGTGGTGATCAGCCGCGCGCCGGTCGCGCCGACCGGGTGGCCGAGCGCGATCGCGCCGCCGTTGACGTTGACGCGGTCGAAGTCCGGCTGGTGCACGCTCGCCCACGACAGCACCACCGACGCGAACGCCTCGTTCACCTCGAACCTGTCGATGTCGCCCACCGCCATGCCGGCCGCCGCGAGCGCCTTCGCCGTCGCGTCCACGGGCCCGTCCAGATGGAAGTACGGTTCCGCGCCGACGAGCGCCTGGGCCAGGATCCGCGCCCTCGGGCGCAGCCCGTGCCTGGCCGCGGCCTCCTCGCTCATCACCAGCACGGCGGCGGCCCCGTCGGAGATCTGCGAGGAGGTCCCGGCGGTGTGCAGCGTGCCCTCGCCCTGGACCGGCTTGAGCGCGGCCAGGCCCTCGACGGTGGTCTCGCGCAGCCCCTGGTCGCGGCTGACCTCGCCGACGGGCACGATCTCCCGGGCGAACCGGCCGCCCGCCCAGGCCCGCGCCGCGAGCCGCTGCGACCGCGCGCCGAACCAGTCGAGCCGCTCGCGCGTGAGCCCGCGCCGCCGGGCGATCCGCTCGGCCGCGGTGAACTGGTCGGGCAGGTCGATGCTCCAGTCGTCGGGCCGGGGCTGGGCCGGTAACACGTTGCTGCCGAGCGGCGCCCGGCTCATCACCTCAACCCCGCAGCCCACGCCCACGTCGATCACCCCGGCGCGCACCATCGCCGCCGCCAGGTGCACGGCCTGCTGCGAGGAGCCGCACTGCGCGTCGACGGTCGTGACGCCCGCCTGGTAGGGCAGCCCGGCGTAGAGCCAGGCGTGCCGCCCGACGTGACCGCCCTGCTCACCGGCCTGCGTCACGCAGCCGGCGAACACCTGCTCGACCGCGGCGGGATCGAGGCCGGAGCGGGCAAGCAGGCCGTTCAGCGCCGTGGCCAGCACCTGCTGCGGTTTGTGGCCGGCCAGCCAGCCGCCGCGCTTGCCGATCGGCGTGCGTACGGCCTCGACGATCACGGGTGTGCCCACAGCCACCTCCAGAACGATGCTCTGGTGGCGACTGTAACCGGTTCTAGTTGGCCGCGAAAGTCCCGGCGGGCAGGCTCTCCGGCAGCTCGAACAGCTCGAACAGCGCCAGGTCGAAGAACATCGCCACATGGCTGATCAGCGGGCCGTCGAAGTCGATCACCAGCAGCGAGAAGCGCCGGTAGCCGTCGGCCTCCCGGAAGTACAGGGCGAACGCCGGCTGGCCGTTGGCCCGCACCGGCACCAGCCGCAGATCGCCCGGCGCCTGGGCCGGGCACTGGGTCTCGACGAGCTCGACGATCGCGTCGGGCCCCTGATACCACCCCTCGAAGGGCGGCATCTCCCAGATCGCCTCCTTGGTGAACATGTCGACGATGGTCTTGATGTCGTAGCTCTCGAACGCGGCCACGTAGCGGTCGAGCAGCTCGCTCTGCTCGGGCGTCAGCGGCTGCGGGCGGTCGTCGAGGCTGGGCGCGACCTGTGCGAGCTGGGTGCGGGCCCGCTGCAGGATGCTGTTGACGGCGGTGGTCGTGGTCTCGAGCGCCTCGGCGACCTCGGCCGCGCGCCACTTGAGCACGTCGCGCAGGATCAGCACCGCGCGCTGGCGCGGCGGCAGGTGCTGCAGGGCCGCGACGAGCGCGAGCCGGATGCTCTCGCGCGAGGTGACGATCGCGGCCGGGTCGTCGCCGCCCGCGCCCACCATCCCGTCGGGCACCGGCTCCAGCCACGGCACCTCGCCCCGCTGCACCAGCGGCGCGCTCGGCTCGGTGGCGGGCGCGCCCAGGCCCGTGGGCATCGGGCGGCGGCCCCGGCTGTCGAGCGCGGTCAGGCACTGGGTGGTGGCGATGCGATAGAGCCACGTGCGCAGGGACGAGCGCCCCTCGAACCCGTCGTAGGCCCGCCAGGCACGCAGATAGGTCTCCTGGACGAGATCCTCCGCGTCGTGCACCGACCCCATCATGCGATAACAGTGCGCGAGCAGCTCCCGGCGCATCGGGTCAGCCTGCCGGAGGAAGTCCTCGTTGGACGGCTTGTCGCTCATACCCCCTGTATAGACGACGCCACCGACAGATCGCCTCTTCTGCGCGAAAGGGCAGGTCAGAGGTCGTTCAGCAGGCGGTCGGAGGCGATCTCGATGCGGCGCTGGATCTGGTCGTAGGTGCGCCGGCCGCGCAGCATCTCCAGCAGCTCCTGGACCCAGATGCTCGACAGGGAGCCGGCCAGGGCGAGCTGCTCCTCCGACGCCCGCGCCGGGTCGAGGCCGCCGGCCGAGACGCGCAGCAGCAGGCCGGTCATGCGGTCGCCGAACGGGGTCTCGACCTCGGCCAGGATCAGCGACCTGATGAGGGCGTCGGCCAGCTCGGGCTCGCGCATGAGGCCGCGGGTGGCGCGCATCAGCACGTCGACGGCGCGGCCGGACGGGGTGGGGGAGCTCGGCGGGCGGCGCTGGATGCTGCTTTCGAGGAGGTCGATCTCCTCGCCGACCACGGCCACGACCAGGTCCATCTTGGACGGGAAGTAGCGATAGAGGGTGCCGAGGGCGACGCCGGCCCGCTCGGCGACCGTGCGCATCTGCATCGCCTCGACGCCGCCGCGCGAGGCGAGGGCCGCGGCGGCCTGGACGATGCGCTTGCGGCGCTGGTGCTGGCTGCGTGAGCGGGCGCTGTTGCCGCCGGGCGCGGGGTGGTGCTCCGTCGGCCCCTCGGGGTCGGCGGGGGGCGTGGCGACGTCCGCCTGCGGAGTGCGCATGAGAACACGTTATCTGATTTCTCGATAACCCGGCTTGTTACTCGCCAGTCACTAACAAGCCGTATAGATGCATGTCTTTGGCGTTACACGGCTATATCTGGACTTGTCGAAATGGGCCCCCTCTGGACAGATATTAGAATCCGTTCTAGTTTGCCATTCTACCGACCGAGCGCTTGGTGGTGGTGCATGGACTTCAACCTCGACGAGACCCAGCGGGACCTGCGTACCCTCACCGCGGAGCTGCTGGCCAGGGAGGACGGGCAGGATGCGGCCCGGCTGTGGGGCGCGCTGCGCGAGGCGGGCCTGACGGCGATCTGCGTGCCCGAGCACGCGGGCGGCGCCGGGCTGGGGCCGGTCGAGATGGCGGTCGTGCTGCGCGAGCTGGGCGCCAGGGCCGCGCCGGGCCCGTTACGCGAGACGCTGGTCAGCACGCTGGCCGCGAGCCGGCACGGCAGCCCCGGGCAGCAGCGCCGCCTGTCCGGCGAGACCCCCGCCTCGGTGGCGATCCGGGAGCCGGGCCGCCCGCTGACCGCGCCGCCCGTGACCATCGCCGAGCGGGCGCCCGCCGACCTGGCCGCGGGCTGGTTCCTGACAGGCCGCAAGTCCGGGGTCACCCATCCCGGCGGCGACGTGCTGGTCACCGCCGACCAGGGGCTGTTCCTGGTTCACGCGCCGCCCGCCGCCCCCGAGTTCACCTCCACCGGCGAGCCCGCCGCCACGATCACGCTGGAGCGCTGCCCCGCCGAGCGGGTCGGCGGCCCGGAGGCGGCCGGCGACGTGCGGCGGCTGTTCACCGCGGCGGTCACGGCGCAGGCGAGCGGCGTGCTGGCCGGCGCGCTGGAGCTGACCACCGCCCACATCAGGACCAGGAAGCAGTTCGGCCGCGCGCTCGCCGAGTTCCAGGCCGTCACCATGCAGATCGCCGACGTCTACATCACCGGCCGGGCACTGGACGTGGCCATGTGGTCGGGCGCCTGGCGGCTGGACGCCGGGCTGCCCGCCGAGGAGGACCTGGCCGTGGCCGCGCTGCACGCCGACGAGGCGGCGCGGGCGCTGTACACCTGCCAGCACCTGCACGGCGGCCTCGGCCTGGACGTCACCTACCCGCTGCACCGCTACTTCGCCCAGGCCAAGCACCTGACGCACCTGCTCGGCGGCGCCGACGCCCAGCTCGACCTGATCGGAGGGCTCGCCTGATGCACATCGACCTGACCCCCGAGCAGCGCCGCCTCCGCGACGAGCTGCGGGAGTACTTCGCCGGCTGCCTCACCCCCGAGGACCGGGCGAAGCTGGCCGAGGACCCGTTCGGCGAGGCGTACCTGGAGCACTGCCGCCGCCTCGGCCGTGACGGCAAGCTGGGTCTCGGCTGGCCGAAGGAGTACGGCGGAGGCGGCCACGGCCCGCTCGAACAGCAGATCTTCGCCAACGAGATCGCCCGCGCCGGAATCCCGTACCCGATCATCACCCTTCAGACGGTCGGCCCGACGCTCATGCAGTACGGCACGGAGGAGCAGAAGGAGCGGTTCCTGCCGAGCATCCTGGCCGGCGAGTGCCATTTCGCCATCGGCTACAGCGAGCCGGAGGCGGGCACCGACCTGGCCGCGCTGCGCACGACCGCGGTGCTCGACGGCGACCACTACGTCGTCAACGGGCAGAAGATCTTCACCAGCGGCGCGCACCACGCCCAGTACGTCTGGCTCGCCGCCCGCACGAACCCGGAGGCCAGGAAGCACAAGGGCATCACCATGATGATCGTCCCGACGGACGACCCGGGCTTCTCCTGGACGCCGATCGTCACGATGGACGGCCGCCACCACACCAACTCCACCTACTACACGGACGTGCGGGTGCCCGTGGACCTGGTGGTGGGCGAGGTGGACAAGGGCTGGGACCTGATCGTCAACCAGCTCAACCACGAGCGCGTCACGCTCGGCCCCGCCGGGAACCTCGGCCAGACCTACGACCGCTTCCTGACCTGGGCCCGCCGCGCGGGGCTGGCGGACGAGCCCGACGTACGGCGCGCGCTCGGCCGGGTGCGCGCCTGGTTCCGCACCAACGAGCTGCTGAACTGGCAGGTCGCGGCCAACATGGACCTGGGCTGGCTGGGCGCCCCCGACGCGTCGGCCACCAAGGTCTACGGCTCGGAGCGCATGCAGGAGGCCGGTCGGCTGCTCGGCGACGTGCTGGCCCGCCACGGCGACCCGGCCGATCCGGAGACGGCCGAGCTGATCGAGCGGACGGACCGGGCGGTCAAGGGCGCGGTGGTGCTGACGTTCGGCGGCGGCGTCAACGAGGTGCAGCGGGAGCTGATCGCGATGCTCGGCCTGAGCCTGCCGAGGCCGCCCCGATGACCGGCGAGGAGCTGCTGGACCTGGCAGCCAAGCAGGCGGCGCTGGGCGAGCTGGCCGGGGCCCCGGCCGACGACCCGGTGAACGTGCCGATGATCCGCCACTGGCTGGCCGCGATGGGCGACCGCAACCCGGTCTACCTGGACAGGGGCCTGGCCCCGCCCGCGATGGCGCAGGTATGGACGATGACCGCGCCGGCGCCCGGCGACAGCTCGCCGGTGAGCGTCATGATGGGCGCGCTGGACGCGGCCGGTTACACGGGCGTCGTGGCGACCAACTGCGAGCAGACCTACCACCGTTACGCGCGCGTCGGCGAGCTGCTGACGCCCGCCACCCGCTTCACCGGCCTGGCCGGGCCCAAGCGGACCGCGCTCGGCGAGGGGTTCTTCGCGACCTGGGTCGTCACCTGGTACGCCGGCGAGGGAGAGCCGGTGGCCGAGATGCTGTTCCGGGTGCTGAAGTTCCGGCCGCCGGAGAAGCGGGCCGAGCCGTACCCGCTGCGGCCCTCGGTGAACCGTGACACCGCGTTCTTCTGGGACGGCGTGCGGCGCGGCGAGCTGCGGGTCCAGAGCTGCGCCGACTGCGGCGAGCTGCGTCACCCGCCGGGCCCGATGTGCCCGCGCTGCCATTCGGTGAACCGCGCCCACGTGGTGGCGCGCGGCGAGGGCGTCGTCTACAGCTACGTGGTCCACCACCATCCGCCGGTTCCGGGCCGCGAGACGCCGTTCGTGGTGGCGGTCGTGGAGCTGCCCGAAGGGGTGCGGATCGTGGGGAACGTGGTCGACTGCCCGCCGGAGTCGGTGGCGGTCGGCATGCCGGTACGGGTCGCGTACCGGACGATGGACGACGAGCTGGACCTGCCCGTCTGGACGCCCGGGGAGCCGTGATGCTGACGCGAGATCAGGTCGAGGTGGGCGCGGCGCTGCCCGAGCTGTCGCTCGACCTCACGCCCACGATGGTCGTCTCCACCGCGCTGGCCACGATGGACTTCACCCCTGTCCATCACGACGTCCAGGTCGCCAGGGGGCAGGGGGCGAAGGACATCTTCCTCAACATCCTGACCACGATGGGACTGGTCGAGCGGTACGTGACCGACTGGGCCGGGCCGGAGGCCGTGATCAGGCGGATCGACGTGAAGCTCGGCGTGCCCGCCTACGCGGGTGACCGGCTGAGCTTCCGGGGCGGCGTCACCGCGCTCGCGGACGGCGAGGTCACGGTGGGGGTCACGGGCAGGGTCAGCCTCGGCGACCACGCCACCGGGACCGTCACCCTGCTGCTGCCGGAGGTGCGGCCGTGACGCGCCTGGACGCGGCGATCGCGGGCATCGGCGCGACCGAGTTCAGCAAGGACTCCGGCCGTTCTGAGCTGCGGCTGGCGGCCGAGGCGGTGCTCGCGGCGCTGGACGACGCCGGGCTGTCCCCGGCCGAGGTCGACGGCCTGGTCACCTTCACGCAGGACGCCAACCAGGAGATCGCCGTCGCCCGCGAGGTGGGCATCGGCGACCTGAGCTTCTTCTCCCGCGTCGACTACGGCGGCGGCGCGGCCTGCGCGACCGTGGCGCACGCGGCCATGGCCGTCACGACGGGGGCGGCCCGCGCGGTCGTCTGCTACCGGGCCTTCAACGAGCGCTCGGGCCGCCGGTTCGGCCGGCCGGACGCGGGGCTCGCCGGGCAGCAGTCCTCGCAGGGCATGGAGATGAGCTGGCACGTGCCGTACGGGCTGGTGACGCCCGCCGCGTGGGTGGCCATGTTCGCCCGCCGCTACCTGCACGCCTACGGCGCCACGTCCGAGGACCTGGGCCGGGTGGCGGTGGCCATGCGCCGGCACGCGGCGACGAACCCGGCGGCCTGGTTCCACGGCAGGCCGATCACGCTGGCCGACCACCAGGCATCGCGGTGGATCGCCGAGCCGCTGCGGCTGCTCGACTGCTGCCAGGAGAGCGACGGCGCGGTGGCGCTCGTCGTCACCACCGCCGGGCGCGCCCGTGACCTGCGCCGCACCCCGGCCGTCGTCACCGCCGCCGCCCAGGGCTCCGGCGCCGGGCAGATGATGATGACGAGCTACTACCGCGACGACATGACCGGCCTGCCGGAGATGTCAGTGGTCGGCAGGCAGTTGTGGGAGACGTCCGGGCTGACGCCCGCCGACATCCAGACCGCGATCCTGTACGACCACTTCACCCCGTTCGTCCTGACGCAGCTGGAGGAGCTGGGGTTCTGCGGGCGCGGCGAGGCCGCCGCGTACGTGCGCGACGGCGGCATCGAGCTCGGCGGGCGGCTGCCGGTCAACCCGCACGGCGGGCAGCTCGGCGAGGCGTACATCCACGGCATGAACGGCATCGCCGAAGCCGTGCGCCAGCTCCGCGGCACCGCCGCCAACCAGGTGGACGGCGTGCGGAACGTGCTGGTGACGGCCGGAACGGGGGTGCCGACCAGCGGGCTGATCCTGTCCGGCGTGTCGGATTGATCACCCAGGGTAGTCATGCGGGCATGGTCGGATATTTGCTGGTCCAGCCGGAGTTGAAGATCGACTGGACGAAGATGCCCACGTACAACACGATCATGGCCGTCGCGGCGGGCGTGGGGCTGGTGCTCGTGGTCTGGTTCGGCAGGAAGCTGCTGCGCGGCGACCCGATGGAGCACGTCGACGGGTGGGCGCTGGCGTTCGGCGTGCTCGGCGCGCTGCTGGCGCTCACCGGGCTGCACATGACGCTCACCTGGCCGCTCGCCGGGCAGGGGTTCCCGTTCGACAACATCATCTTCGGCGAGCCGTCGCTCGCGTTCGGCGCGATGCTGCTGGCCGCCGCCCTCTACCTGTGGAAGCGCTGGACGCCGCCCCAGGGGGCCGCGGACCGGCGCGAGCACGTGGCGCGGGTGGCGGGGCCGATCTCGCTGTTCGCCTTCGCGATGGGGCTGGCCTGCTTCGGCATCGCCGCCGCCGGGTGGACGTACACGCTGTTCGCCGCGCCGCCGCAGGAGCCGATCTCCGGGGCGTTCGCGGACATGCCGATGCTGGAGGCGACGTTCATCTCCGGGCTGTACGTGCTGGTGGGCATCGGGGCCGTGGTGTTCCCGTTCGCGCTGCGGGCCCGTGGCGGGCCCGCGGCGACGGTGACGGGCGTGTGCTGGCTGGTGGCCGGGGTGGTGTTCGCGCTGTTCGGGGCGCTGAACTACTTCACGCACATCGGGCTGATCGTCAACACCATGTGATCACGGGCTGACGATCATCGGGACGGAGAAGAACACGATCATCGCGATGACCACGCAGATCAGGAAGCCGGTGAGCTCCCAGGCCCAGTCGTGGTGCCTGCGGCGCTTCTTCCCCTTGGGCCGCCGGGCGGCCTTGCCCGATCCGGACGCCCTCCGTGGGGCCGGCGTCCGTCGCGGGGCCGGCGCGGGCCTGGCCTGCGGCTCGCTCGCCGAGTCCTGCTCCGGCTCCGTCGTGCTCGCCGGGAGAGCGTCCGGCGCGGCGGGCGGCTCCGGCGGCAGCGGCATCCGGTAGACCGGCTCCTTCGGCTGCGCCCGGGGCGTGAACAGCGGCCCGGCCTCGCGCGGGGCGCGGGCGTCGGTGACGGCGGGCAGGTCCTGGGTCACCGGCTCGTCGTCCAGCACGTCCGCCGGGACCGGCGCGGGCATGACGAACGGCCGCTCCAGCCGCGCCTGCGGCGCGCCCTTGGCGGGTACATCCCTCCCGAGCAGGTCCTTGGCGGGCGCGCCGCCGATGGGGCGGCGGGCCTCGAAGGCGGAGAACGGGGTGGACAGGCCGGACGGGGCGGGCGGGGCCGCCTCGAAGGCGCGGAAGGTCGTCGGCCGGCCGGTGCGCTCGGGCGAGGGCGCCAGCGGGTCACGCAGCCTGGGCATCGGCGCCGTGGTGGCCTCGTGGTCGGGCATCCGCGACGGCGACGGCGGCGCGAGCAGCTCGGTCGGGAAGATCCCCGTGGTGCTCGCCGGGTCGGCGGCGCCCAGCGGCAGCGGCCAGGTCGGCGGCACGGGCCAGCGCGGCTTGACGAACATCGGCGCCGGCTCGGCCGTACGGGATCCCGCGAAGTGGACGCGCAGCGCCGCCGGCGGCGTCTGCCACGGCAGGCGGCCGAGCACGTCGCGCAGCGGCGCGACGGCGAGCGCGCCGTAGACGTCGGCGACCGGCTTGGACACGCGGCCGCCGGCGCCGGCCAGCGCCAGCCCGAGCGCCTGCGTGAACCGGTGCGCCACGCTGACCGCCAGCTCCTCGGCGGTGTCGGGCGCCACGTCGAGCACCCAGGCGAGCTCCTCCCGGTTGAGCCCGCACACCTGGACCAGCACGAGCACCTCGCGCTGCGCCGGACGCAGCTCGCGCAGCGCCCGCTCGACCAGCGCCGAGGCCGGGTCGATGAGCGGGTCGACGACGGGCGGCGCGTAGACGACGTCACGCCGGAAGATCTCGCGCCGGGCGTAGGCGTACAGGGCGGCACGCGGGGGCGGCTGCGACGGCACGGCGGCGAGCACGGTCGCCACGACGTCTGCCGCGGAGCCAGGGTCGCCGAGCTGGTCCGCGCAGTACGCGAACAGCCCGGCGGCGTGACGGTCGTAGAGCTCTGCGATCAGCTCGGTGCGGGAGTGCTGACCGGTGAGCGGGTGTGTCACGTGACCGGATCCTCTTACTGGGAAAAGCGGACGCTGCGGGTGAGGGTGCGGCGTCTGTGCATGTGGAGGCAATCATGCCAACTCCACCCAGGCCGGCGCACTACCAGATCACGAATTCGTACGGAATCGCAGGTCAGTGAACCGCTTAACCTCCTCCCGATGGGACAGACCACGTTCAATCGCCGTAGGGTGGTTGCCGTTAGATCATGCGGCGGTCGTGGCAGGGGGGCTGCGGCCCTGCCACGAAGCGGAAGGTCGCGCGTGATCACATTCGACGCTGTCACCAAACGCTACCCAGACGGAACGGTAGCCGTGGACCGCCTCAGCCTTGAGGCGCCCACGGGCGAGATCACCGTGTTCGTCGGCCCGTCGGGCTGCGGGAAGACGACGTCACTGCGGATGATCAACAGGATGATCGACGCCACCGAAGGGCGCATCCTGCTCGACGGGGAGCCGGTCCAGGACATCGACCCGCCGACGCTGCGGCGCGGCATCGGGTACGTGATCCAGCAGGCCGGCCTGTTCCCGCATCGCAAGATCCTGGACAACGTCGCCACCGTGCCCTACCTGCTCGGCTGGGACCGCAGGAAGGCCCGCGACAGGGCCATGGAGCTGCTGGAGCGCGTCGGGCTCGACCCGGGGCTGGCCGGCCGCTACCCCTTCCAGCTCTCCGGCGGGCAGCAGCAGCGGGTGGGCGTGGCCAGGGCGCTGGCCGCCGATCCGCCGGTGCTGCTGATGGACGAGCCGTTCAGCGCCGTCGACCCGGTGGTCCGCACCAGCCTCCAGGACGAGCTGCTGCGGCTGCAGTCGGAGCTGAACAAGACGATCGTGTTCGTCACCCACGACATCGACGAGGCCATCAAGCTCGGCGACCAGGTCGCGGTGCTGCGGGTGGGCGGGAAGCTGGCGCAGCTCGCCGCCCCGAAGACGCTGCTGTCGGAGCCGGCCGACGACTTCGTCCGCGAGTTCCTGGGCCGCGACCGGGGCATCCGGCGGCTGCAGTTCGTCTCCACCGAGGGGCTGCGGCTGCGCACCGACCTGCCCGCCCCCGAGGGCGCCGGCACGTTCGTGTTCGGCACCGACTCGCTGCGCACCGCGCTCGACGCGGCGCTGCTGTCGCCGTCGGGCACCGCGGTGGCCGTGGACGAGCGGGGCGAGGTGGTCGGCGTGGCCACGAGGGAGGCGCTGGACGAGGCGCTGGCGGAGGCCGCCCATGGGTGACGGCCCGCCCTCACTCTGGGAGTGGATCGCGCGCAACTGGGACACCGGGCGGGTCGGCAGCATCAGGGACCTGCTCGGCGACCACCTGCTCATGTCGCTGGTGCCGATCGTGCTGGGGCTCGCGCTGGCCCTGCCGCTGGGGCTGGCCAGCGTCCGATGGCGGTGGCTCTACCAGCCGACGGCCGGCATCTTCAACGTGATCTACGCGCTGCCGTCGCTGCCGCTGTTCATGCTGCTGATCTCGGTCACCGGGCTGTCACCGATCACCGTGATCGTCCCGCTGACCTTCTACGCCATGGCCGTGCTCATCCCGGCCGTGGTCGACGGCATCGGCTCGGTGCCTCCGCACGTCCGCCAGTCGGCGGTGGCCATGGGCTTCACGCCGCTGCGCCGGCTGGTGCAGGTCGAGCTGCCCATCGCCGCGCCCGTGGTGATCGCCGGGCTGCGGGTCGTCGCGGTCTCCAGCATCAGCCTGGTGAGCGTGGGCGCGCTGATCGGTGAGGGCGGTCTCGGCATGCTGTTCACCCGGGCCTACCAGAACCCGTTCCTGCCGCCGGTCGTCGTCGGCATCGTGCTCATCGTGGCGCTGGCGCTCATCGCCGACGGGCTGCTGCTCCTGGCCCAGCGGCTGCTCACCCCGTGGGTGCGGGCGAGGGGGGCGTCGTGAACTGGCTGATCGACTTCTTCGGCGACCCCGCCCGGTGGACGGGCTTCGACGGCATCCCCGTACGGCTGCTCGAACACCTGGAGTTCTCGGCCCTGGCGCTCGCGCTGGCGATGCTGGTCGCGGTGCCGATCGGGCTGCTCATCGGCCACACCGGCCGGGGCGGGGTGCTCGTGGTCGTCTCGGCCAACCTGGCCAGGGCGCTGCCGACGCTCGGCCTGCTGGTGCTGTTCGTGCTGCTGCTCGGCACCGCGTCGATCTGGCCGGTGATCATCCCGCTGGTGCTGCTGGCCGTGCCGCCGATCCTGGTCAACACGTTCGAGGGCATCAGGGGAGTGGACCCCGAGCTGCGCGACGCGGCGTACGGGATGGGGCTGCGCGGCGGCCAGGTGCTCGGGCGGGTGCTGGTGCCGGTCGCGCTGCCGCTCATCCTCCTCGGGCTCAGGCTCTCGGCGATCCAGGTGGTCGCCACCACGACCGTCGCCGCCTACACGGGGCTGGGCGGTCTGGGCAGGTTCGTGATCGACGGGTTCGCGACGAAGGATTACGCGAGCGTCGTCGGGGGTTCAGTGTTGATTGTGCTGTTCGCGCTCGTGGTGCAGATCGCGTTCACCCTCGCGCAGAGGGTGACGGTCTCCCCGGGGGTGAGCCAACGACTGAAGACACGTTGATTTTTCGTACTACCTCCCGCAAGAAGGGGACATTTTAATGAGACGCATGTTCAGCACCGCGGCGGTCGTCCTGTCCGCGGCGCTCACCTTGACGGCCTGCGGTGGTGGCGGCGGCGGGGGCAACCCGCTCGACACCACGAGCGCGGCGCCCACGGGCTCCGCCACCGGCGGCGGCGGGGGGACCGTCGTGATCGGCTCCTTCGACTTCGACGAGAGCGTGCTGCTCGGCTCCATCTACGCCCAGGCGCTGGAGGCCAAGGGCGTGACGGTCGAGGAGAAGCCCCGCATCGGCAGCCGCGAGGTCGTCTACGACCAGGTCAAGAGCGGCGGCCTGACGCTGGTGCCCGAGTACAACGGCAACCTGCTGGCCTTCATCGACCAGCAGAACAAGGCCGCGACCACCGAAGAGGTCAACGCCGCGCTGAAGGAGAAGCTCCCCGCCGAGCTCGAAGTGCTCGAGTCCTCCCCGGCCGAGGACAAGGACACGCTGTCGATCAGCAAGGACACCCAGTCCAAGCAGTCCGTCAACACGATGGAAGACCTGGCCAAGGTGTCGAAGGACATGATCGTGGGCGGTCCGCCGGAGTTCAAGAAGCGCTGGGAGGCCCCCTTCAAGGAGGTCTACGGCATCGAGTTCAAGCAGTGGAAGCCCACCGGCCCGGCCACGGCCGACGCCATCAAGGACGGCTCCATCCAGGTCGGCAACGTGTTCTCCACCGACCCGAAGATCACCGCCAACAACCTGGTGCCGCTCCAGGACACCAAGAACATCTTCCCCGCCCAGAACGTGACCCCGCTCCTGAACAAGGCCGGAGCCACCGACACGGTGCGCACCACCCTCAACGCGATCTCCGCCAAGCTGACGACCGACTCGCTGCTGGACATGATGCAGAAGATCGCCGTCAACAAGGACGAGCCCGCCACGGTGGCCAAGGAATGGCTGAGCGCGAACGGCCTCGGCTGACCCGCCCGGCGGGGGCCTCTCCCCTGAGGCCCTCGCCGTGAGCGAGTTCACCGAGGCCATGGCCCAGCTCGCCGGCGGCGTCGCGGTCGTCACCGTCCGCGACGGCCGCGACGACCTGGGCGTGACGATCTCGGCGCTGCTGTCGGTCTCCCTGGCGCCGCCGCTCGTCCTGATCAGCCTGTCCAGCGGCGGCTACCTCAGCGAGGTGCTGTGCCGCCAGGACCGCTGGGCGTGCTCCCTGCTCTCCTCCGGCCAGGCCGCCATGGCCAGCCGCTTCGCCGCCCCCGGTAGGCCCAGCGCCCGCCACCTCGTCGCCGGCGCGCCCCACCACCGCGGACCGCACTCGGACGCCCTGGTGCTGGAGGACGGCGTCGCCGCCCTGGAGGCCGAGACCGTCCAGGTGGTGCCGGCGGGTGACCACACGCTCTTCATCGCCCAGGTCCTCGCCGTCTCGTACGTCACCCCGTCCCTGCACCCACTGGTCCGGCTCCGAGGGCGATACCGGGCCCTGGGCTGATCTGCCAGGTCCGGTTGCCCGTGGGTTCGACGCCGGATGCCTTGCCGCTCCTTGGCCACGGCTGCGGAACCCGCTCTGACGGGCGGCGCACTGCCGGGCCTGCGGAAACCGCCTCACGCTCGGGGGTGCAGGGGGCCGGAGGCCCCTTGCCCAGGGGGTCAGGGGGAGCTCGGCTCCCCCTGGAGACACGGCCCGAACCGGCCACGCGCGCAGCGCGCCACCGGTGAGGCCCTCGCCGTCAGCGGATGACGTACCAGCCCGGCAACGACAGCGGCCCCCCGGCGGGCAGCCCCAGCTCCGCCGACAGCCGCGCCAGCGGCCCCCAGGCGTCGAGCCGCACCCGGGTGAGCGCCGCCGCCCGGTCCTCGCTGGAGTCGGGCCCGCGCAGCCGCTCGAGCGGGTTGAGCCGGGGGTAGGTGCGTACGGGCGCGTCGTCGGTGAGCCCGGCCCGCTTCCTGGCCAGGGCCAGTGCGTCCTCCAGCCCGCCGAGCTCGTCGACGAGGCCGTTGTCGCGGGCGTCGCCGCCGGTCCAGACGCGGCCGCGGGCGAGTTCGTGGGCCCGTTCGCGGGTGAGGGAGCGGCCTTCGGCGACCTTGCCCACGAAGTCGTCGTAGATGCGGTCGAGCCAGGCGTTGACCCGTTCCCACTGCTCGGGGGAGAAGCCGCGCGAGGTGGAGAACATGCCGGCGTTGGCGCCTTCGGCGACCGTCTCGGAGGTGACGCCGATGCGTTCGAGCAGCTCCGACAGTACGGGCTTGCCGCCGAAGACGCCGATGGAGCCGGTAAGGGTGCCGGGCTGGGCGACGATGACGTCGGCGGCCATGGAGACGAAGTAGCCGCCGGACGCGGCGAGGTCGCCCATGGAGACGATGATCGGCTTGACCTTGCGGGTGAGCACGACCTCGCGCCAGACGGTGTCGGAGGCGACGTACGAGCCGCCGGGGCTGTCGACGCGGAACACGACGGCCTTGACGTGGTCGTCGCGCCGGGCGGCCCGCAGCGCGGCGCTGATCGTGTCGGAGCCCATGGCGCCGCTGCCGCCGAGCGGGCTGCGGCCGGAGCGGCCGGTGCGGATCTGGCCCATGCCGTGGATGAGCGCGATGCCGTCGGCGGTCGGGTTGGGCAGTTTGCGGACGGCTGCGCCCTTGGCGTAACGGGAGACGTACAGGAGGTGGGCCTCGTCGCCGGCGGCGCGCTTGACCTCGTCGTACACCTCGTCGCGGTAGGCCAGGCCGTCGACCAGCCCGGCCTGGAGGGCTTCGGCGCCGATGAACGGGCCCTGGTCGAACAGCTCGCGCACCTTGGCGGGGTCGAGGCGGCGGCCGTCGGCGATGCCGGCGGTGAGCTGGCCGGTGACGGATTCGACGATCCGGCCGACCGACTCGCGGTGCGGCTCGGTCATGTGGTCGTGGGTGAAGGTGTTGGCGGCGGTCTTGTACTCGTGCCGCTGGCCCATCTCGTAGCCGACGCCGAGCTTGGTGAGCGCGCCCTTGACGAACCGTTGTTCCAGGGCGATGCCGGTGAGCCCGACGTCGCCGCTGGGCTGGAGGTAGACGCGTTCGAAGGCGCTGGCCAGGTAGTAGGGCACGGTGCCGCTGCCGAACTCGCCGAACGTCTCGCCGAAGGCCACGGTCAGCTTGCCGGAGGCGCGGAAGCGGACGACGGCCTGGCGCAGCTCCTGGACGGTGGCCAGGCCGAGCGGGTTGCCGCCGATCTTCACGATGAGGGCCTTGACGCGGGAGTCCTGCCGGGCGCGCTTGAGCCCGGCGAGCACGTCGGACAGGCGTGGCTTGCGCATGGACAGCACCGCGGCGAGGGGGTCCGCGGGCGGCCCCTCGATCACGCCTTCGGTGAGGTCCAGCTCCAGCACCAAGGGCGCGGTGCGCCGCTGACGGAGCTTGCCGACGGTTTCGCTGATCGCCTTGCCTGCGTCCATGAAAGCCACCCTAAGCGGCAGGAGCCGGGCGTGCGCTCACACTTGAGGTGTGCCGGTGGTGGCGGCCGCGGCGTCGACGCGGGCGGTGGTGTCGATGCGCAGGCCGGTGGTCTGGAGCCGTTGCAGCGCCTGGGCGGCGGTCAGGTTCGGGTACGCCTGCTTCAGCAGCGCGAAGCTGCCGGCGACGTGGGGCGCGGCCATGGACGTGCCGCTCATCAGCCCGTACGCGTCGTCGGGCACGGAGGCGGTGACGTCGGCGCCGGGGGCGAGCAGGTCGAGCAGCACTCCCCGGTTGGAGAAGGGCGCCATGCGGTCGGCGTCGTCGGTGGCGCCGACGGTGACGGCGGTGGAGACGCAGGCGGGGGAGGCGACGGCGTCGGTCCAGCCGTCGTTGCCGGCGGCGACGACGGGGGCCGCGCCGAGGGCCATGAGCTGGTCGAACTGCGGTTTGAGCGCGCCCGCGCCGGGGTCGGCGTCGCAGTGCCGCCGGTGCGGCCCGCCGCCGCCGAGGCTCATGTTGACGGCGGCCACGTTGCGTTCCTTGGCGACCCTGGCGACGTATTCGAGGGCGAGTTTCTGGTCGGAGGTGTAGCTCAGGAAGCACGGCACCCGGGTGGTGCCGCAGGCGACGGCGCTGTTGATGCGGGAGAAGACCTGGATGGGCAGGGTGCCCGCTTCGGGGGCGACGCCGTTGGCGGGGGCGCCCGCGACGAGCTTGCCCGCGGCGATGCCGGCGACGTGGGTGCCGTGGTCGCACCGGTTGGCGCCGCCGTCCAGGCACTGGCGGGTCTCGGCGTCGGCGGCTCCGGGCCCGGTCTGGTTGGCCTGCCCGTTGGGGCAGAGGGAGACGGCCTGGCTCGCCGCGTCGGAGGTGGAGAAGCACGCCTCGTCCACGATCCGGCCGGCCAGGAACGGGTGGTCGCGGTCGATCCCGGTGTCGAGGACGGCGACGGTGGCGCCCTTGCCGGTCCAGCCGGCGGCGTGGGCCCGGTCGGCGCCGATCACCTTGGTGGTCTCGGCCAGGAACGGCTTGCTGAGCGCATCCTCGTACACGGCCTTGACCCGGGCGTCCTTCCTGAGGAGGGCGAGCGCGTCGGCGTCGAGTTCGGCGACGAAGAACGTGGGCGACTCGGTGGACTCCAGCACCCGGGCGGAGGAGGAGCCCTTCTCGACGTCGCCGGCGACGGCGGTGACGCTCTGCCCGGGTTTGACCTCGACGATCGAGCGCACCTTCTGGTGCGTGTCGAGCTGGGCGATCAGCGCCGGGCTGATCACCGGGTCACCGGTGTCGGCCTGCCCGGCGGCCGTCGCGGCGAGCAAGGCCGAGGTCGTGGCCGCAGCCACCAGGAGCATTCGTCTCACGGCGGGACAGATGCCCGCACCTGGGGCGCGTGATGTCGGGGTTTCCCGAGTGATTAACGAGTCTTGAGGACGTTCGCGGCCGCCTTCTTGAGCGCGGTGCTCGTGGACTTCGCGGAGAGCCGCACCTTCTCGGAGGAGTTGAGGACCTTGGTGTTGTTCATCCCGTGCGCCCAGTTGAGCCAGCCGGTGAGCAGGGCGCTGTCGAGCCGCTGCTTGGCCGTCCTGCTCGCCTTGAGCACCCGGTACGCCTTGCCCAGCGACGACGCCTTGGTCAGCTCGGGGAAGACCTTGCTGGCCTTGTGCGCGAGCTTGAGGTAGCAGGTCAGGGTGGCGTCGTCGATCGAGCCGGTGCCCCGGTAGACCTCCACGGCCCACTGCTTGGTGGTCATCGGCTTGGCCGAGGTCCCGCGCGTGCAGACGGTCGCGGGCGCCTTCGGGGTGGCGGTGATCGTCACCGTGACCGTGACGGTCGGCAGCGGGACCGGGGTCGGGTCCGGGTCCACCGGGTCGGGCTGGGGCGTCGGGCCGCTGCCGGTCGGCTCCGGCTCGGGATCGGTGCCGGGGTCGGGCGAGTCGGGGTCACCCGGGCCGCCGGGGAGCGCCGGCGGGTTCTGGCTGATCTCCGGCTGCGGGGCCGCCCCGGCGAGCGCCGCCGCCAGGTCCAGGCGCGGCGTGCGCACCTGGACGCCGTTGGCCTGGTAGACGTACGGCCTGCCGGTCGTCTTGAGCTTGTCGATCAGCTCCGGCATGGGCGTCTGCGGCGAGGCGGCCTTCATCAGGGCCAGCGCCCCGGCGACGTGCGGGGTGGCCATCGAGGTGCCGCTGTAGACGGTCGTCTGGTTGCCCGGCACCGCCGACTCGATGTCCACGCCGGGCGCGAACAGGTCGAGCAGTGCGCCCCGGTTGGAGAAGTCGGCGATGGCGTCGCCGTCGTCGTTGGCGCCCACGGCCACGGCGGAGGTGATGCAGGCGGGGTAGGAGGCGCCCTCGAAGTACTCGTTGCCGGCGGCGACCACGGTCGCGATGCCCTTGGCCAGCAGCGCGTCGATCTTCGGCTTGAGGACCTGGCCTTCCTCGCTGGTGTCGCAGGAGGTCTCGGACGGCATGCCGCCCAGGCTGAGGTTGACGGCGGCGATCGGGGCGGTCAGCGACGCCACGTGGTCCATGGCCAGCCGCAGCGACGACTCGAAGGCCAGCAGGCAGACGGGCTCGCCGCACACGTCCATGTCCTCGACGCGGCTGAACACCTGGACGGCGATGATCCCGGCGCCGGGCGCGACGCCGCCGGTGCCGGCGGCGATGCCGGCCACGTGGGTGCCGTGGTCGCACAGGTTCACGCCGCCCGCCAGGCAGTTGGCGGTCGTGGCGTCGGCGGCGCGGGGGCCGGTCTGGCTGGTCTGGCCGTTCGGGCAGAGCGACTTGACGCCCTGGTCGACGGCGGAGAAGCAGGCCTCGGCGGTGATGCGGCCGGCGAAGGCCTGGTGATCGGGGTCGATGCCGGTGTCCAGGACGACGACGTTCTGCCCGCTGCCGGTGAAGCCGGCGGCGTGCGCCTTGTCGGCGCCGATCTGGGGGAGGCTGGAGACGAGCGACGGCGGGTAGGCGCGGTCGCGGCGGATCGAGGTGACCTTGGGGTCCTCGGCGAGCGCGGCGAGCTCCTCGGCGGTGCCCTCGACGACCACGAACGGCTGGTGTTCGGGCTGCAGCAGCACCTCGGCGTTGCCGATCTCGGAGATCGGGGCGGGGATCGGCTGGGTGAGCTCGACGATGGCCCGCACGGTGCCGCCGTCGACGCCTAACCCTTCCTCGACCTTCTCCTCAGGGGTGCTCGGAGCGGGGCTGGGAGCGGGGCTGGGGGCGGCGGTCGGGACCGGTGCGGCCGTCGGATCGGCGGCGAGGGCGGGCGCCGCGGGCAGCAGCGCGAGCACGAGCGAGCACACGATCAGGGGGCGAAATCGCACCGGCGTCCTCCGAGAAGGGATGATCTCGGAGTTTAGGGCGATTTATCCCCCAGATATAGGGCCGGAGCCCCTTTCTCACCAGACTTTCAGGCGGGCTTCGTCAACCAGACAGCTCCCAGCGGCGGAACCCGCAACGTCGTCGAGTAGGGCAGCCCATGACAGGGATCCTCGACAGCCTCGATCGCGCCCATGTTGCCGACGCCGCTGCCCCAGTACTCGTAGGCGTCGGTGTTGACCGCCTCCGTCCACTCCCCGCCGTACGGCAGGCCCAGCCGGTAGCTCTCGTGCGGCCCGCCGCTGAAGTTGACCACGCACGCCACCGCGGACCCGTCGGCCGCGTAGCGCAGGAACGAGAACGTGTTGCCCGGGGCGTCGTCGGCGTCGATCCACCGGAACCCGTCGGGCGTCGAGTCCTGCTCCCACAGCGCGGGCGTGTCGCGGTAGAGCCGGTTGAGGTCGCGCACCAGCCGCTGCACGCCCTGGTGCCCGTCGAACTCCAGCACCCACCAGTCGAGCCCGCGCTCCTCCGACCACTCCGAGCCCTGGCCGAACTCCCCGCCCATGAACAGCAGCTGCTTGCCCGGATGCGCCCACATGAACGCCAGCAGCGCCCGCAACTGCGCGAACCGCTGCCACTCGTCGCCGGGCATCTTGCCCATGAGCGAGCCCTTGCCGTGCACCACCTCGTCGTGCGAGAGCGGCAGCACGTAGTTCTCCGAATAGGCGTAGATCAGGGAGAACGTCATCTGGTGGTGGTGATACTGCCGGAAGACCGGCTCGTGCCGGAGATACTCCAGCGTGTCGTGCATCCAGCCCATGTTCCACTTGAAGCCGAACCCGAGCCCGCCCAGGTGCGCCGGCCGTGACACGCCCGGCCACGCGGTCGACTCCTCGGCCACGGTCGTGATGCCGGGCGCCTCCCGGTAGCAGACCGCGTTCATCTCCTTGATGAACTCGACGGCGTCCAGGTTCTCGCGCCCGCCGTAGACGTTCGGCGTCCACTCGCCCTCGCGCCGCGAGTAGTCCAGGTAGAGCATCGAGGCCACGGCGTCCACCCGCAGCCCGTCGATGTGGAACTCCTTCAGCCAGTAGAGGGCGTTGGCCACGAGGAAGTTGCGCACCTCCCTGCGGCCGAAGTCGAACACGTACGTGCCCCAGTCGGGGTGCTCGCCCCTGGCCGGGTCGGCGTGCTCGTACAGCGGCGTGCCGTCGAAGCGGGCCAGCGCCCAGTCGTCCATCGGGAAGTGCGCGGGCACCCAGTCGAGCAGCACGCCGATGCCGCGCTGGTGCATCCGGTCGACGAACCTGCGGAACTCGTCGGGCGTGCCGAAGCGGGCCGTCGGCGCGTAGTAGGAGGTCACCTGGTAGCCCCAGGAGCCGCCGAACGGGTGCTCGGCCACCGGCAGCAGCTCCACGTGGGTGAAGCCCATGTCGGCCACGTACTCGGAGAGCTGGTCGGCCAGCTCCAGGTAGGACAGGCCGGGCCGCCACGAGCCCAGGTGGACCTCGTAGATGCTCATCGGGCCGCTGCGCGCCTGCTTGTCGCCGCGCGCGGCCATCCAGGCGTCGTCCTCCCAGGTGTAGAGCGACTCCTCGACGACAGAGGCGGTCTGCGGCGGCACCTCGGTGCGGCGGGCCATCGGGTCGGCCTTGTCGCGCCACACGCCGTCGGCGCCCAGGATCTGGTACTTGTACCGTTCGCCCGCTTCCAGGCCGGGGATGAACAGCTCCCACACGCCCGAACGGCCCAGCGAGCGCATCGGGTAGGCGGTGCCGTCCCAGTGGTTGAAGTCGCCGACGACGCGGATACCGCGCGCGTTGGGGGCCCACACGGCGAACGCGGTGCCGCGTACGTCCTGGTGCTCCATCACGCGCGCGCCGAGCACCTCCCACAGCCGTTCGTGGCGTCCCTCGCCGATCAGGTGCAGGTCCACCTCGCCCAGCGTCGGCCAGTGGCGGTACGGGTCGCGCGTCTCGTGCGGGTCGTGACCCGGGTACTGGACGCTCAGCGTGTAGGCGGGCACCTTGTCCAGCCCCTGGACCGTGGTCTCGAACACGCCGTGGGCCTGGTGTTTCAGGTCGTGGGCCGTGCCGTCGTCCAGCACCACCCTGACCCGTTCGGCCAGCGGGCGCAGCGCCCGGAACGTGACCCCGCCCGGAACCGGGTGCGCGCCCAGCACCGAGTGCGGATCATGGTGCGCCCCGCCCGCGAGGCGGTCGAGCTCTGTCCTCATCGGCATGCTCCCAACCCTGCCCTACGACGACCGTCCAACCCAGCCACTGCCCGCTTTCACCGAGACAATCACCGAAAGTGCGGAATCTTGGGTTTATCCGGGAGAACTTGACCTCAAGCGCAATTGAGTTCTTAACGTTCCATGCATGAACATAGAACGTGCCGGCCGGCGGGAGTGGATCGGACTCGGCGTCCTCATCCTGCCGACCCTGTTGCTGTCCATTGACGTGAGCGTGCTCCACCTGGCCGCCCCGGCCCTGAGCGAGGACCTGCGCCCGACCGGCGCGCAACTGTTGTGGATCAATGACATCTACGGGTTCCTCATAGCCGGGTTCCTGATCACGATGGGCACGATCGGCGACCGCATCGGCCGCCGGAAGCTGCTGCTGATCGGCGCGGGCGCGTTCGCCGTGGCCTCCGCGCTGGCCGCCTACGCGCCGAGCGCCGAGGTGCTCATCGCCGCGCGGGCGCTGCTCGGCGTCGCCGGGGCCACGCTGATGCCGTCCACGCTGTCGCTGATCCGGAACATGTTCCACGACCCGGCCCAGCGGACCACCGCGATCAGCTTCTGGATGATCGGGTTCAGCGGCGGCATGGTGATCGGGCCGCTGGTCGGCGGCGCGCTGCTGGAGAACTTCTGGTGGGGGTCGGCGTTCCTGCTGGGCGTGCCGGTGATGGCCGTGCTGCTCGTGGCCGGGCCGCTGCTGCTGCCCGAGTACCGCGCCCCCGACCCGGGCCGGCTCGACCTGGTGAGCGTCGTGCTGTCGGTCGTGGCCGCCCTCGCCGCCACCTACGGCGTCAAGGAGCTGGCCGCCGGTGAGCCGGGCCCGCTCGCGATCCTCGCCCTCGCCGCCGGCCTGGCGCTGGCCGTGGTCTTCATCCGGCGGCAGCGCACGATCCCCGCGCCGCTGCTGGACCTCAAGCTGTTCGCCGACCGCCGCTTCAGCGGCTCGCTGGCCAGCCTCATGCTCGTCATCCTGGTCGGCCCCGGCCTGGGCCTGCTCGCCGGCCAGTACATGCAGCTCGTCCTCGGGCTCTCGCCGCTGGAGGCCGGGCTGTGGACGCTGCCGTCCACGCTGGCGGTCGTCGCGGGCTTCGTGGCCGCGCCGCCGCTGGCGCGCCGCATCAGGCCCGGGTACGTGGCCGCCGCCGGGCTCGTGCTGGGCGCGGGCGGCCTGCTCCTGCTCACCCAGCCGGGTCTCGCGCCGCTGGTGACCGGGCAGACGCTGTTCTTCCTCGGCGCGTCGCCGCTGCTCGTGCTCGGCACCGACATGGTCGTCGGCTCCGCCCCGCCGGAGCGGTCGGGCTCGGCGGCGGCCCTGTCGGAGACGGCCCAGGAGTTCGGCGGCGCGCTCGGCCTGGCGATCTTCGGCAGCATCGCGGCGGCCGTCTACACGGCGCGGCTCACCGTGCCGGACGGGGTGTCGCCGGAGGCGGCCGAGGCGGCCGGTGACACCCTCGGCGGCGCGATCGCCGTCGCGTCCGGCCAGCCCGGTCCCGTCGCCGCCGCCCTCGCCGACGCGGCCAGGGAGGCGTTCGGCTCGGGACTGGCGGTCGCGGCGGGCGCGGGAGCCGCCGTCGTCCTCGCGGCGGCGATCATGGCGGCCACCGCGCTCCGCCACGTGCCCGCCCTCAGCGCCGACACTCCCGCCCCGGCCCACGACTGACCGGCCGCGCGGCCCGGTCAGTGGCGGAAGGCCGCCAGCGGGATGGAGATCCAGGCGGGGCGGTTGCGGGCCTCGTAGACGACCTCGTAGACGGCCTTCGACAGCTCGAAGGCCCGCAGCAGGGCGGCGTCGCCGGGCGTGATGAGGCCGCCGCCCTGGAGGTAGCCGTCGAGGAACGCCGACCGGTTGCGGGCGGACCACTCCTCGGCCTTGGGCTCCAGCCTCTCGGCCTCGGAGTGCCCGGCGAGCAGGTGGCGGGCGGCGTAGTCGAAGGAGCGCAGCATCCCGGCCACGTCGCGCAGCGGCGAGGACAGGGCGCGGCGCTCGGCCAGCGGCTGGCCGGGCTCGCCCTCGAAGTCGAGCACCACCCAGTCGGTGGTGGTGCGCATCACCTGGCCGAGGTGGTAGTCGCCGTGCACCCGCTGCACGGGCACCTCGGTGGTCAGCTCCTCGACCTGGTGGTAGGCGGCCTCCAGCACGCCGACGTACGGGCGCAGCTCGGGCACCTCGGCGACCGCCCGGCCGAGCCTGCGCCTGAAGCCCTCGGCCATCCGCTTGACCTCGTGCATCTCGACCACGCCGGTGGGGAAGGCGGCGGCCAGCTCGCGGTGGACGGCGGCGGTGGCCGCGCCGAGCCTGGTCGCCTCGGCCGCGAAGTCGCCGCCCGCGTCGGCGGCCGACATCCCCGACAGCGAGTTGTACAGGTCGCGCACGCTGGTCAGCGCCAGGTCCCAGCCGTCGGTGGAGTTCGACAGGAACTCCTGCATGATGGCCAGCGTGGTGGGCGTGCCGTCCAGGTCGGTCTCGATCCACCCGTACGGCTGGGCGACGTGCGGCGCGCCGCGCTCGGCCAGCGCGGTGACGACCTCCAGCTCGGGGTTCACGCCGGGGATGAGCCGCCGGAACAGCTTGCAGATGTACGCGTCGCCGAAGACCAGCGAGGTGTTGGACTGCTCGGCCCCCAGCACGAGGCTGCGCGGCGAGGTGTCGATCTCGACGCCGGGCAGGTGGCGGAACCGCACGCCGTCCTGGCCCGTGCCGCCCGCCATCGACTCCAACATCCAGTGGGTCAGCTCGTTGTCGTGGACCGCGTCGTAGGCCGACCATTCGGCGCCGCCCGTCGCGTACGGGCCGATGAGGGCGTGGTTGAGCGTGTCGGGCAGCTCGGTGCGCAGCCCGAGCAGGAGCTGGTAGCGCTCGCGGGAGCCGTCCTGCCACACGGAGACGATCAGGTGGCGCAGGCTGGGGTCGCCGGACTGGATGACGACGTCCGACTCGATCGACAGGGAGTCGATCGGGCGCCCCTTGCCACCGAACCAGCGCTGTCTGCTGATCCATGCGGCAAGGAGCTCATCCAGCACGTCTTACTCCTCCTGGGTGATGGCCGGCGGGAGGGTGAACCAGTAGAACCCATGCCCAGGAAGCGTCAAAAGATACGGAAGTTCGCCAATTGCCGGGAATGGCACCCCGCCCATCGTCTCCACCGGGGAGACGCCGACGAATCTGCGCAGGTCCAGCTCCACCGGCTGCGGGAAGCGGGACAGGTTGTTCACGCAGAGCATGCGGTCGTCGCCCAGCTCGCGGACGAACGCCAGCACGCTCGGGTTGGAGGAGTTGAGCTCGGCGAACTCGCCCAGGCCGAAGACCGGGTGGCGCTTGCGGATCTCGATCATGCGCCGGGTCCAGTGCAGCAGCGAGCCCGCGTTCTTCTGCTGCGCCTCGACGTTGAGCCCCTGGTAGCCGTAGATCGGGTCCATGATGACCGGCAGGTAGAGGCGGCCGGGGTCGCAGTCGGAGAAGCCCGCGTTGCGGTCGGGGTCCCACTGCATGGGCGTGCGGACGCCGTCGCGGTCGCCCAGCCAGATGTTGTCGCCCATGCCGATCTCGTCGCCGTAGTAGAGGACGGGTGAGCCGGGCAGCGACAGGAGCAGGGCCGTGAACAGCTCGATCTGGTTGCGGTCGTTCTCCAGCAGCGGCGCCAGGCGGCGGCGGATGCCGACGTTGGCGCGCATGCGCGGGTCCTTGGCGTACTCGGCGTACATGTAGTCGCGTTCCTCGTCGGTCACCATCTCGAGGGTCAGCTCGTCATGGTTCCGCAGGAAGATCCCCCACTGGCAGTTCTCCGGGATCTTCGGCGTCTGGGCCAGGATCTCGGAGATGGGATAGCGGGACTCGCGGCGCACGGCCATGAAGATGCGCGGCATCAGCGGGAAGTGGAAGGCCATGTGGCACTCGTCGCCGCCGCCGACCGGGTCGCCGAAGTACTCGACCACGTCCGACGGCCACTGGTTGGCCTCGGCCAGCAGCACCCGGTCCGGGTAGAGCCGGTCCACCTCGGCGCGCACCCGCTTGAGGTATTCGTGCGTGCGCGGCAGGTTCTCGCAGTTGGTGCCCTCCTCCTCGAACAGGTAGGGCACCGCGTCCAGGCGGAAGCCGTCGATGCCCAGGTCGAGCCAGAAGCGCAGCACCTCCAGCATCGCGTCCTGCACGTCCGGGTTCTCGTAGTTGAGGTCCGGCTGGTGGTGGAAGAAGCGGTGCCAGTAGTACTGGCCGCGCACCGGGTCGTAGGTCCAGTTGGAGGTCTCGGTGTCGATGAAGATGATGCGGGCGTCGGAGTAGGCGCTGTCGGAGTCCGACCAGACGTAGAAGTCGCCGAACGGGCCCTCCGGGTCGTGGCGGGAAGCCTGGAACCAGGGATGGGCGTCGCTGGTGTGGTTCATCACGAGGTCCGCGATGACCCGCATGCCGCGTTTGTGCGCCTCGTCGACCAGTTTCACGAAGTCTCCCAGATCCCCGAACTCGGGCAGGATCTTCATGAAGTCGGCGATGTCATAACCGCCGTCGCGCAGCGGCGACTCGTACAGCGGCAACAGCCACAGGCAGTCGACGCCGAGCCACTGGAGATAGTCGAGCTTGCCGATCAGGCCCTTGATGTCGCCGGTGCCGTCGCCGTTGGAATCGGCGAAACCCCTGATCAGCACCTCATAGAACACCGCGCGCTTGTACCATTGCGGATCGCGCGGCTTCTCCTCGTCGAAGGAGTTGGGAATGGGTGTGGAGCTCATGAGCGACCCCCAGGGTTGCTCATGAGGGAGGCGCTTTCACACACGTTGAAGACTCCCCGCTGAATTCAGTTCTACCGTGGCGAGGCCCGTACGGTCAGAATGTGGGCTGGCTGGATGTGAGGGTCGAGGCGCACGTAGTTGCGCTGCCGCCAGCGGTACGACTCGCCCGACAGGTCGTCGTCGACGACGAACTCGGCGTTCCAGTCGAGACCGATCGCGGGCAGGTCGAGTTCGACCGTGGCCTCATGGGTGTGGTGCGGATCCAGATTGATCACCGCCAGAACGACGTCGCCCAGCCCGTGCCTTCGTGTGGCCGTGTCATAGGCGCCCGGGAGTCGTTTGGAAAAGCAGATGATGTCCGGTTGGTCGACCATGTGGAACCGTAGATTACGCAATTCCTGGAGCGCCGGATGGGCTCTTCGGAACAAATTCAGCTGTGTGATGAAAGGCGCAAGACTGCGGCCCTCGCGTTCGGCCGTGGCCCAGTCGCGCGGCCTGTACTGATATTTCTCACTATCCAGGTATTCCTCGCTACCGGGGCGTACTGGGACATTTTCCGTGAGTTCGTACCCCGAATAGACGCCCCACGTCGGCGAGGCCAGCGCGGCGAGCACGGCCCGGATCTTGAACGCCGGCAGCCCGCCGTGCTGCAGGTACTCGTGCAGGATGTCCGGCGTGTTGACGAACAGGTTGGGCCGCAGGAAGCGCGAGGTCTGGTGGGCCAGCTCCGACAGGTAGGACTCGACGTCGGACTTGGAGTTCTTCCACGTGTAGTACGTGTAGGACTGGTGGAAGCCGACCTTGGCCAGCGTCTGCAGCATCGCCGGCCGGGTGAACGCCTCGGCCAGGAAGAGCACGTCGGGGTCCGTGGCGTGCACGTCGGCCATCAGCCGCTCCCAGAACGCCACCGGCTTGGTGTGCGGGTTGTCCACCCGGAAGATCCGCACGCCGTGGTCCATCCAGTGCCGCAGCACCCGCTTGACCTCGGCGTAGATGCCCTCGGGGTCCTTGTCGAAGTTCAGCGGGTAGATGTCCTGGTACTTCTTCGGCGGGTTCTCGGCGTAGGCGATCGTCCCGTCCGCCCGGATCGTGAACCACTCGGGGTGCTCCTTGACCCACGGGTGGTCCGGGGAGCACTGCAGGGCGAAGTCGAGCGCGATCTCCATGCCCAGCTCGCGGGTCTTGGCGACGAACGCGTCGAAATCGCCGATGGTGCCCAGATCAGGGTGGATCGCGTCGTGGCCGCCGTCCTCCGAGCCGATCGCCCACGGCGAGCCGGGCTCGTCGGGCTCCGGGCTGAGCGTGTTGTTGCGGCCCTTGCGGAACGTGTGGCCGATCGGGTGGATCGGCGGCAGATAGACGACGTCGAAGCCCATCTTGGCGATGGCGGGCAGGCGCTTGGCGGCAGTTTGGAAATTTCCGGACTTGGTGATGCCGGAGTCGCTCACCACGGCGCCCTCGGAGCGCGGGAAGAACTCGTACCAGGACCCGTACAGCGCCCGGCGCCGGTCCACCCTGATCCGGTGCTGCTTCGCCCTGGTCACCAGGTCGCGCAGCGGGTGGGCGGCCAGCAGCGCGGCCGTCTCCGGCAACTGCGCGATCGACAGCCGGGCCCGCGGGTCCAGCTCCTCGTTGCGCAGCGTCGAGGCGATCGCGAGCAGCGCGGCCCGGTGCCCACAGGCCCCGTCGCCGTTGCCCCCGTTGCTCCCGTTGCCGCCGTTGGCCCCGTTGCGGCCGTTGGCGCCCCCGTTCCCGGCGGTGGCCCCCGCGGTGGTTCCTGCAATGGTCCCCGCAGTGGTTCCCGGGGCGGCCGTGCCGGTCGTGCGGGCCTGGACCGCCGGGTGGCCCGTCCCGTTCGGCCCCGGGCAGTCGGCCTGGCGCACCGCCCTGGCGGCGCGCTCGAAGAGCCGGGCGCCCTCCTCGCACATCAGGTCGGTGTCCATGCCACGCGGGATCTTGATCTCCGCGTCGTGCAGCCAGGTGGCGATGGGATCGCTCCACGCCTCCACGCGGAACAGCCACTCGCCCTCGGCGGGCAGGCAGACGTCGGCCGCCCACCGGTCGGTGCCCGGGGCGAGCTCGCGCATCCGTCTCAGCCGCTCGCGGCGGCCGTCGGGCGAGGTGAGCACCACCCCGGCGGCCACGGCGTCATGGCCTTCCCTGAAGACGGTCGCCGAGACCTCGAAGGTCTCGCCGGCGACCGCCTTGGCGGGCCACTGCCCGCAGTCGACGACGGGGGAGATGTCCGTGATGGGAATTCGTCCGATCATCGCATTCAAAGGTTGCGACGGCACACTCGGTACCGCCGGAGGCTTTCCGTGGCAGGAACGATCCTTGCATGGGAATTGCGGGCAGCAGTGGATAGAACCCCCGAGTGTCCCCGGGAGAACTGACATTGGAAGAAGTTGCCCCAATAGTCCCTCTTCATGCTTCCTCCTGGAAGGGGTTTGAAGTTCCTCCCTCCCGGTGAAGGACTCAGAGGTCCCTCCTAGCCCATAGGGTTCGAAATTGTGAGAGCTATCCGCCGGTTCACCGTCCGGACCGTCCTGCCCGCGGAGCTGGCCGCACTCGGCGAGCTCGTCCACAACCTGCGCTGGTCGTGGCACCCGGAGACGATGGACCTCTTCGCCGAGGTCGACGCCGCACTCTGGGAGCAGGTCGGCCACGATCCCGTCGCGCTGCTGGGCGCCGTCGGCCACGAACGGCTGGCCGAGCTGGCCGCCGACCGCCGCTTCCAGCGCCGGCTCGCCGACGCCGCCGACGACCTGCGCGAATACATGACCGCGCCCCGCTGGTACCAGACCCTGCCCGACGCCGCGCGGGCGATCGCCTACTTCTCGCCTGAATACGGGATCGCCGCCGCCCTGCCGCAGTACTCCGGCGGCCTCGGCATCCTGGCCGGCGACCACCTGAAGGCGGCCAGCGACCTCGGCGTGCCGATCCTGGCCGTCGGGCTGCTCTACCGCCACGGCTACTTCACCCAGTCGCTCTCGCCCGAGGGCTGGCAGCTGGAGCACTACCCGTCGCTCGACGCGGGCGGGCTGCCGCTGAGCCAGCTCAAGGAGGCCGACGGCACGCCGGTCAAGGTCCGCGTCGGCCTGCCCGCCGGCCGGGTGCTGCACGCGCAGGTGTGGGTGGCGCAGGTCGGCCGGGTGCCGCTGCTGCTGCTCGACTCCGACGTGGCCGAGAACGACAGCGCCGCCCGCGACATCACCGACCGCCTCTACGGCGGCGGCACCGACCACCGCCTGATGCAGGAGCTGCTGCTGGGCGTGGGCGGCGTGCGGGCCATCCGCGCCTACTGCCGCATCACCGGGCACCCCGACCCCGAGGTCTTCCACACCAACGAGGGCCACGCCGGCTTCCTCGGCGTGGAGCGCATCCGCGAGCTGACCGAGGCGCGGCTCTCGTTCGACGAGGCGCTGGAGGCCGTACGGGCCGGCACGGTGTTCACCACGCACACGCCGGTCCCGGCGGGCATCGACCGGTTCCCCGTCGACATGATCGCCCGCCACTTCGGCGGCGACAACGCCTGGCCGACCGTGCCCGTCGAGCGCATCCTGGCGCTCGGCGCCGAGGCCGACCCGAGCCGGTTCAACATGGCCGTCATGGGCATGCGGCTGGCCCAGCGCGTCAACGGCGTCTCCGAGCTGCACGGCGAGGTCAGCCGGGAGATGTTCAAGAACCTGTGGCCCGGCTTCGACGTCGACGAGGTGCCGATCGGCTCGATCACCAACGGCGTGCACGCGCCGACCTGGGTGGGCCGCGAGTTCATGGAGCTGGCCGGGCGCGAGCTGCCGTCGCTGCTGGAGCGGGCGCGCGGCTGGGAGGGCGTGCAGAAGATCTCCGACGCGGAGATCTGGCACATCCGGGGCACGCTGCGCCGCCGCCTGGTCGAAGGGGCCAGGGAGCGGCTGCGCGCCTCGTGGCGCGACCGCGGCGCCTCGCCTGCCGAGCTCGGCTGGATCGACGACGTGCTCGACCCCGACGTGCTGACGATCGGGTTCGCCCGCCGGGTGCCGTCCTACAAGCGGCTCACGCTCATGCTGCGCGACGCCGAACGGCTCACCGAGCTGCTGCTCCACCCCGACAAGCCGGTGCAGATCGTGATCGCCGGCAAGGCGCACCCGGCCGACGAGGGCGGCAAGAAGCTGATCCAGCAGATCGTCAAGTTCGCCGACCGGCCCGAGGTGCGCCACCGCATCGTGTTCCTGCCGGACTACGACATGGCGCTGGGCCAGCTGCTGACCCAGGGCTGCGACGTGTGGCTCAACAACCCGCTGCGCCCGCTGGAGGCGTCCGGCACGTCCGGCATGAAGTCTGCGCTCAACGGCGGCCTCAACCTGTCCATCCGCGACGGCTGGTGGGACGAGTGGTACGACGGCACCAACGGCTGGGCGATCCCCACGGCCGACGGCGTCAGCGACCCCGACCGGCGCGACGAGCTGGAGGCGGCGGCCCTCTACGACCTGATCGAGCACGAGGTGTCCGACCGGTTCTACGACCGGGCGGGCGACGGGCTGCCACGCCGGTGGATGGAGATGGTCAAGCACACGCTGACCTCGCTCGGCCCCAAGGTGCTCGCCGGGCGGATGCTGCGCGACTACGTGGTCGACCTCTACACCCCGGCCGCGCGGGCCGCCCGCGAGCTGTCCGCCGATCACTACGCGCCGGCCAAGGCGTTCGCGGCCTGGCGGCTCAAGGTGACCAAGGGCTGGCCCGGCGTGCGGGTGGAGCACGTGGAGGCGTCCGGCGTGGGTGACACGCCGGAGGTCGGCGCGTCGCTGGAGCTGCGCGCCACGGTCGCGCTGGGCGACCTGGAGCCGGGCGACGTCCGCGTGGAGGCCGCCTACGGCCGGGTCGGCCCGCACGACGAGCTGCTGCACCCCGCCTACCTGGCGCTTTCCGCCGACGGCGTCGACGACGACGGCCGCGCCCACTACACCGGCGTGGTCCCGCTCGACCGCACCGGCGCGTTCGGCTACACGGTGCGCGTCGTGCCCCACCACCCGCTGGTGGCCGCCAGCGCGGAGCTGGGGCTGGTCGCCGTTCCGGAGGAGCCCGCCGGGATGACCAACGGGACGTTGCGGTAGGGCGGCTCCCGGTAGAAATGTGCTGAACCAGCGGCATAATCTGCACTGTGGACGACAGCGGGAACGGCCTGCGGGCAGACACACTGGTGGCGACGGTCCGCGGCGTGCTGCCGTCCCTGACCCCGGCCGCGCGCACCGTCGCCAGGCTGATCCTGGAGGATCCGGCGACGGTCGCGCGCAGCACGATCACCGAGCTGTCGGCCGCCTCCGGCACCAGCGAGGCGACGATCGTGCGCACCGCCCGGCTGCTCGGCTTCGCCGGCTACCCGCAGCTCCGCCTGGCCCTGGCGGCGGCCGCCGCCCAGCCCGACCGGCTCGTCCCCGGTGACCTCGCGCCCGACGACCCGCTGTCGGAGGTCATCCTGAAGGTCGCGCGGGCCGAGACCGAGGCGATCAACGACACTGTCGCCCAGCTCACCTCCGAGCGGCTCGGCCTGGTGGTCGACGCCATCGCCGGGGCCCGCCGGATCGACGCCTACGGGGTGAGCGCCTCCGGCCTGGTCGCCGAGGACATGGCGCAGAAGCTGATGCGGATCGGCCTGTCCAGCCACGCCTTCCAGGACGCCCACCTGGCGCTGACCAGCGCGGTGCTGCTCCGGGAAGGCGACGTGGCGATCGGCATCAGCACCTCGGGCGAGACGCCCGACGTGATCGAGCCGCTGACGAGGGCGGGGGAGGCGGGCGCGACCACGGTCGCGATCACCAACAACCCCCGCTCGTCCATCGCGGAGCTGGCCGAGCACGTGCTGATCTCGGCCGGGCGCGAGACCGAGTTCAGGCCCGGCGCGCTGGCCAGCCGCATCAGCCAGCTCCTCGTCGTCGACTGCGTCTTCGTCGGCGTCGCCCAGCGCACGTTCGACTCCTCACAGGAGGCTCTCGCGAGCACCAGGCGCGCCGTCGAGGAGTTCACTAAGCGAGCGTCACCCGCACGTCGTCAGCCTTGACGAACATCACCCGGTGCCCGAACTGGATCTGCAGATACTTCGTCTTGCCGCGGACCACGGTGTGGCCGGCCGGGTCGAAGGTGACGGCCCGGTAGTACTCGGCCGCCGCCGTGCCTGACAGCGTGTACTTCTCGCCCGCCGAGAACGTGTACTGCAGCGGCGTCACCGCCTGGTACGGGATGCCCTCGGGGTAGGCCTCTTTCTCCGGGTACGCCCTGCCGTACACCGGGACCGTGGCCAGGCCCGGCTTGGGCGTCACGACGAGGCCCATCGACGGGATGGCGGTCGGCGCGGCGGCCGGGTTGTGGAACCACGCCTTCTGGCCGAGATACCAGATGGCCGTCCAGTCGCCCTGCCGGTCGGCGACGGCGAAGCGCTGGCCGGTGCTGGCCCGCGCGCTGTGGTCGTACACGCTGTAGAGCGACTCGCCCGTGGGGTGCTTGCCGATGTCCTTGATCAGCGGCGCGTCGGCGCGCGGCTCGGTGCGCAGCCAGACCGTGCCGGCGGGCAGCGGCGGGCAGGCGGCCTCGGGGTTCTTGCGGTCGCAGCCGTAGAAGTACGGCTTGTTCGTGGCGAAGTCGGGCCTGATCATGACGCTGCCCGAGTTGGGGCCGCCGAACGGGTGCAGCGGCTTGCCGAGCAGCTTGAAGTAGTGCGCCCAGTCCCAGAACGGCCCCGGGTCCTCGTGCATGCCGCGGACGGTGGTCGGCAGCGTGCCGGGCACGTTGTCGTGGCCGATGATGTGCGCTCGGTCGAGCGGCACGCCGTGCTTGAACGCCAGGTAGCGGACGAGCTTGGCGGACGTGCGGTACATCGCCTCGGTGTACCAGGTGCTGCCCTCGGCGAGGAAGCCCTCGTGCTCCAGGCCGATCGACTTGGCGTTGATGTACCAGTTGCCCGCCTGCCAGCCGACGTCCTTGGTCTTGATGTGCTGGGCGATGTGGCCGTCGGAGGAGCGCAGCGAGTAGTGCCAGCTCGCGCCGTAGGTGGCCCGCTGGACCAGGCCGATCGACGGGCCGAAGTAGCCCTCCATGTCATGAATGACGATGTAGTCGACCTTCTGGTTGTGCGGCCGGTTCGACAGGTCGTGGTTGCCGTAGTCGTCGGGCGGCAGCTCGGCGTAGGCGGCCGGGATCCACTCGCACGAGATCGTGGGCGGGCACTCGACGCCGTCGCGGCGCGGCGGGCGCAGGCCGAGCTTCTCCAGCCACTTCTCGACCTTGTCCAGGCCGGGGACCGGGTCGAGCTTCACCCGGTGGCCGTCGTCGGTGACGCGCTGCTCGCCCTGCTCGATGGTGGCGAAGACCTCGTCGGCGAAGAACTTGGCGGCCTCGGCCTCCTCGGCCCCCGAGTACCGGGCGACCGCGCCGTACCATTCGCCGGGATTGTCGCTGAGCGGCGCGCCGAGCGCCTTCTGGTACTCGGCCAGCAGCGCCGCGCCGCCGCGGATGTTGGCCGCCGGGTCGGTGCGGAGCCGCTCGTGGCTCTCGCCGGTGAGCTCGGCGGCCTTCTCCATCGTGCGCAGCGACGCGGGGATCTCCACCGGCGCCGTCTGGTGCTCGGGGACGACCAGCGGCCTGCTCTCGTCGCCGCGCGCGTCCTCCGCGCCCTCCTCGTGGTGGTGGTTCGTCCCGGTGTACGCGGCCGCGTCGGTCAGGTGCATGGGCCCGAAGCCGGCGTCGTTGCTGGGCTGGCCGGCGTGGGCGTCCCAGCGTGACTCCAGATAGGAGACGCCCAGCAGCACGCTCTGCGGAACCTTGAACTCCTCGGCCGCGGCCGCGAAGGCGGCCTGCCGGTCGTCCGGTTCGGCGGCGGCGCGGGCGCCGGTGAGGTTGACTAAGGGCAGAATGGCGACCGCGGCGATCGCCAGCGCTCTGCGCATGTACCGCTCCTTGACTGGGGGGTGCTGTAACCCCGTCAGCGTCTCAACATTTTCCTTCTTCGGCGAGAGTTTTGCGAAGGAATTTTTCAGACGTTAACTAGTAGGGTCGGCTCATGGCTGATTTCGTGAGTGTCGAGGTGGCCGACCAGATCGCCACGATCACGCTTGACCGTCCCAAGATGAACGCGCTCAACGGCCAGGTCCAGCGCGAGATCGCCGAGGCCGCGCGCATCGCCGACGCCGACCCCGACGCGCACGCCGTCATCCTCTACGGAGGCGAGCGCGTCTTCGCCGCCGGGGCCGACATCAAGGAGATGGCCGGCATGTCCTACGCCGACATGGCCGCCCACTCCCGCACCCTCCAGGACTGCTTCACCGCCGTGGCCCGCATCGGCAAGCCCGTCATCGCCGCCATCACCGGCTACGCGCTCGGCGGCGGCTGCGAGCTGGCGCTGTGCGCCGACTTCCGGGTGGCCGGCGAGTCGGCCAAGCTCGGCCAGCCGGAGATCCAGCTCGGCATCATCCCCGGCGCCGGCGGCACCCAGCGGCTGCCCCGCCTGGTCGGCCCCGCCCGCGCCAAGGACCTCATCTTCAGCGGCCGGCACGTCCCGGCGGCCGAGGCGCTGGCCATCGGCCTCGTCGACCGGGTCGTCCCCGACGCCGACGTCTACCGCGCCGCCCGCGAGTGGGCCGCGACCTTCACCGGCGGCCCCACCGTCGCGCTGCGGGCCGCCAAGCAGGCCGTCGACCAGGGGCTGGAGGTGGACCTCGACACCGGCCTGGAGATCGAGCGGCTGCAGTTCTCCGGCCTGTTCGCGACCGACGACGCCAAGATCGGCATGTCCGCGTTCGCCGAGAAGTCCACCCCCAAGTTCACCGGCCGCTGACCTTCCCCAGCGCCAGCAGGGCGTCGTAGGCGGGCTTCCCGGCCAGGCTCTCGTCCATCAGGCACGGGGCGCCCTCCCCGTCGAACCACTCGGGGACCCACGAGTGCCGGTCGGTGAAGCCCCACACCGTGACCTCCTCGCACGCCCGCACGCTCAGGCAGTCGGTGAGCGCGCGGGTGTAATACTCGGCCTGCGTGGCCAGCTTCTCCGCCGTCACCGGCAGCTCCATCCGCACGTCCAGCTCGGTGATCGCGATCTCCAGGCCGAGCTCGGCGAAGCGGCCCATCACGTTCGCCCAGTCGCCCGGGTAGCCGTACTGGATGCCCAGATGGCCCTGGAAGCCCATCCCGTGGATCGGCACCCGCTGCGCCTTCAGCTCCTTGACCAGCGCCAGCGTCGCCTCGATCTTGGGGACGCTCCACTCCAGGTTGTAGTCGTTCAGGTAGAGCCTGGCGTGCGGGTCGGCCCGGTGCGCCCACCGGAAGGCGTCGGCGATGTAGCCCGGGCCCAGATGCTTGAGCCAGATGCTCTGCCGCATCGTGCCGTCGTCCTCGAACGCCTCGTTGACCACGTCCCAGGCCCGGATCTGGCCCCGGTAGCGGCGGACCTGCGCGGTGACGTGCTCGCGCAGGATCTCCCGCAGCTCGGCCGCGCCGATCGAGCCGTCCTCGACGCCCGCCGTCAGCCAGGCCGGGAGCTGGTTGTGCCAGACCAGCGTGTGGCCGCGTACCTTCTGGCCGTGGCGGCGGGCGTTGCGCACCACCGCGTCGGCGTCGTCCCAGGTGTGGACGCCGCGCTCCGGCTCGACCGACTCCCACTTCATCGCGTTCTCGGCGGTGACGTGGTCGAACTCGCGGTTGAGCGCGGCCCGGTAGTCCGGCTCGGCCCGCAGCGCGGCCACGTCCACCGCGGAGCCGATTCTGATGCCGTTCTTACGCGCCAGGTCACGCAGGTCGCGCGGGTCGTGCCCGCCCTGGGCGTACGCCGTGCCCGGCAGGGCCAGCAGCAGGACCAGGGCGAGGGCGAGTGCTCTCATCGGTGATCTCCGATCACGATCGTGGTGAGGGCGCGCGGCAGGAGCGTCACGCTCCGGCCGGCGACGGGCAGGGGGTCGAGCGCGTGCGTGCCGTCGGTGACGTAGGCGGCCGCCCTGCCGCGTACGCCGTGCCACGTGACGGCCTCCGAGCCGGTGTTGAGCACCTCGACGACCGTCGGGCCGCCGGGGTTGCGGAACGCCGAAACTTTCAGCGCCGGGTCGGCCGACTCCGCCCCGACGCGGACCGCGCCCGGCCGGACGAACCTGCTGTAGGCCGCCAGCGCCCACAGCCGCTTGGACACCCGGTAGGTGCCCGCCGCCTCGTCGATCTGCGTCAGCGCCCTGGTCGCGCCCCGCGATGCGCCGAACCAGTACACGTAACCGCTGACCCCGCCCAGCGTCAGCGCGTCGTGCACCGCGCGGGCCACCGTGAGGCCGTCGTAGCCGCTGCCGTCGTCCCAGCTCTCGTTCCAGGCGCCGCCGCCGGGGTTCCACTCCGACATCCACGTCTTCCTGCCGGTCGGCAGCGGCCCGTCCACCGGGCTGGCGTACGTGTGCCCGGTGTGCGTCCGCACCCACCGGCGCGCCTCCGGGTCGGCCTCGATCGCCGCCGTGTACGCCTTCGCCTCGCTCCAGCCGAAGGAGTCGCAGCACGCGACCCGCACGCCCCGGGCGATCGGGCCCAGCACCTTGACGAACTCCGCCGCCTGCTCCGGGGTGAACCGCATCGACGCGTACGGGGCCGTGTAGTCGGGCTCGTTCGTGAAGCCGAGGTCGGTGATCCGGATGCCCTCGCGGGCGTAGAACTTCGTGTACTGCACCAGGTAGCGGGCGTACGCCTCGCGCCACTCCGGCTTCAGCGTGCCGCCGTTCCTGTCGTCGCCGTTGTCCTTCATGTAGCCGGGGGCGCTCCAGGCGTCGGCGTAGAAGCGCCGCACCCCGTAACGCTGGGCCTCCTTGGCCACCCACACCTGGCCGTTGTCCTCGCCGTCCCACGTGTAGCGCGGCGGCGCGTCCGGACCGCCCGGGTCCTCGGGCTGGATGGAGACCATGTGGTCGTACGGGCTGCCGGCGGGGGAGGAGCCGACGCCCAGGCGCAGGATGCTCAGGCCCGCGCCCTTCTCCCGGTCGAACCAGAGATCCAGCAGCTCCCGCTGCCGCTCCTCGGGCAGGGCGCGGACCAGCTCGTTGCGCCGGAACGCCTGCGACAGCCCGAACCCGTCGATCTCCTGATGGCGGACGTGCTCCTGGATCGTGATGACGGGCCGGCCCTCCGGGTTCACCGCTGGAGTCACTGTGGCGGACCCGAGCAGGCCGATCGCGACAACGCTTCGTAACATGACGCCGGGCCTCCGAAAATTTCGGAACAAGGGCGATAGTTTTCGCCGTCAGCGGGAAACGTAAGCGCCCTGCGGCGCGACGTCAACACCCCTCCGCCCGCCGCCGCCACGCCCGGCCGCCGTGATGCCGGTGTTGCCAGGGCGGGCGGGTCTGGGGGGCTTTTTGCCACTATGGTGGCGTGTCATGATGCGCGTCCTGGTCCCCTCCCGGCTGCGTGCCAAGGTGCGTGCCTGGCTCGACTCCCACTACGTCCCGATCGCCGACCACCGCCGGGACCTCCAGGACGCCCACCGCGAGACCCGCGCCCTGCGCGACGAACTAACCGCCCTCCGGGCCGAGGTGAAACGCCTCAAGGAGACGCCCCCGCCGCCCGCCCCCGACACCTGCCGCCTGGCCCACGAGACCGCCCAGGCGCTCGACGGACTCCTGCAGAACGAGGTCCTCCTCTGGCAGGCAGTCGACGAACTCCGCTCGGCGGGCCCCGGCGCCGTGCCTGACCGCGGAACGGAGGCACGCCCGTGCGCGTGAACTGGACCGGCGGACGGCTCACCTTCCGCCTCGACCCCGAGGACGAGATCACCGGCCGGGCCGCCGACGAGCACCCGGTCAAGCTCGCCACCAACACCTGCACGATCGCCGGCGTGCCGGACGACGCCCACCCCGACCTGTTCGCCGTCGCCGCCTGGACCGTCGTCGCCCCCTGGACCCGCCGCCGGATCACCTTCGACCGCGCCGTCTCCGCCGACGTCGCCGCCGCGCTGCACGACGGCTGGGGCGTCGACGCCGGCCCCGTCGCCGCCGAGCCACGCCGTACCGGACGCGCCCTCGCCATCTCCTACAGCGGCGGCGCCGACTCCGTGGCCGCCGCCGCCATCTACCCCGACGCGCCGTTCGTCCACTTCCGCCGCGTCCCGCACCCCCGCGTGCCGAACCGCTGGCCGCACTACCGCTCCGACGTGCTCGCCAAACTCGCCGCGCGGACCGGGCGCGACCTCACCACCGTCTCCTCCGACCTGGAGTTCACGCTCGCCGAACCCCGGCCCGGCTACCCCGAGCACCACGCCGTCGCCGCCGGCGCCCTGCTCCTCGCCGACCGCCTCGACCTCGGCGGGCTCGCCTTCGGCTACGAACTCGGCTCACGCTGGCTCGGCGGCGACCGCTACCTGCTGCGCTACACGCCCGACAACCCCATGTGGGCCCCGCACGGCGCGTGGGGCCGCCTCTTCGCCGCCGCCGGGGTGCACATCGTCCTCCCCGTGGGCGGCGTGAGCGAGGCCGTCACCATGCGCCTGGCCCTGAACTCCGACCTCAAGGACTACGTCCGCTGGTGCCTCATCGGCACCGACGGGCCCTGCCGCAACTGCGCCAAGTGCCTGTACAAGGAGATCATCCAGGCCGCCGTCGAACGCCGCCCCCTCGACACCCCCATCCCGCCGACCAGCGGCAAAGCCAAGAAGTGGCTCCAGCCGCCGCCCTACGGCGGCCAGGAGATGATCGAGTACGGCCTCGCCCGCATCCCCGGCATCGAGCACACCATGTTCGCCAAGGCCCTGGACCACTTCGAGGCCACCGAGGAGTCCACCCGCTGGCTCGACCACTGCTACCCCCCGTCCCTGGACGAGATCCCACCCCCCTGGCGCGACCAGGCGGCCGCCTTCCTGACCACCCACGTCGGCCTCATGACCGACCCGGAACGCCACCGAGTGGAATCATGGGGCTCCTGACCCCAGCCACCCCACACCACCGGCCGCCCCACCACCCCGAACGCCCCGGCGAACGGGCCGGCCGGTGCCCAACCCCACGGGGGACTTGGCGACGACCCGCCGCCGGCTTACGCGTGTGCCGTGGCAACCGGCTGCCGCCGCACCCGCTCCCTCGCGGGACGTGGCCACGGGCTGCCGGCGCGCTCGCGGCGGGGACGGCCCGCGTCCGGGGCAGGCTGGCCCGGGTGTCGCGCGCCTTCCAGTGCCATTGTCGCCTCGGATGCGCCCGCGCTCGTGGGGGCCGGTTTGCGGTGGTGCGGTCTGGTGTGGGGTGGGTGTGTTGGGGGCCGGGGTGCGATGCTAGGCCGGCTGGGGCTGTGGGCGGGTTCGGGAGTGGAGAGGAAAGCAAGGCGTGAAGGTATATCTGTCCGTTGACATGGAGGGCGTGACCGGGTTGACGGACCCGGAGGAGATGCACGCCGGGCAGCGCGGCTACGAGCGCGGGTGTGAGCTGATGACCGCCGACGCCAATGCGGCGATCGACGGGGCGTTCGCGGCCGGGGCGGAGAGCGTGCTGGTCAACGACGCGCACGGGTCGACGAAGAACCTGCGGATCGATCTGCTGGACCCGAGGGCGAGCCTGATCCGGGGCCCGGGGAAGTCGCAGCGGATGGCGCAGGGCTTGGACGGCTCGTTCGCGGCGGCCTGTTTCGTGGGCTACCACGCGCGGGCGGGCGTGGCGGACGGGGTGCTCAACCATACGTGGATGGGCAAGGAGATCCAGAACGTGTACCTCAACGGCGAGGTGTGCGGCGAGACGCGGGTGGTGGCGGCGTGCGCCGGTTACCACGGGGTGCCGGTGGTGGTGGTGACCGGTGACGAGGCCGTGGGTGAGGAGGCGCGGGAGCTGCTGGGCGATGTGGAGACGGTGGCGGTCAAGAAGGGGATCGGGAAGTTCTCGGCCGAGTTGCTGCCGCCGAGCGTCGCGCAGCAGCGGATTCGTGAGGCGACGGTCAGGGCGCTCAACCGGTTGAGCGACTTCACGCCTTACACCTTGGAGGCTCCGTACACGCTGGGGGTGGAGTGGAACTCCACGGCCATCGCGGCGGCTGTGGCGCTGGTTCCCGGGGTGAAGACGGTGGGGCCTCGCCACACGGAGTTCACGACGGACGACTACACCCAGATCATGGCGCTGTTCGGCATCTTCGCCACCATCGGCGGTCAGGTGGCGTGCGGCAGTGGCCCGTACGGCTGATCGAGGGACCGGGGACGGCGGCGAGGTGTGATGGACGGCGCGGCGCTGACCAGGCGCGGGCTGCTGGTCGGGATCGGTGCGGCGGGCGGCGCCGGGGCCATGTACGCGGCGATGGGCGCGCTGGGGCTGGCGCCGGCGGAGCAGGACAAGGCGTTCACGCCGCCCAGGAAGAGTGATTTCTCCCTTCAGGGCCGGGCGGCGGCGAAGGTGGTGATCCTGGGCGCGGGCGTGGCGGGGCTGGTGGCGGCGTACGAGCTGGGGAAGGCCGGCTACGACTGCACGCTGCTGGAGGCCAGGCCCAAGGCGGGCGGGCGGAGCCTGACGCTGAGGGGCGGCGACCGGCTGACCGAGCTGAACGGGCCGGCGCAGGCGGTGCGGTTCGGCGAGGGGAGCTACTTCAACGCCGGTCCGGCGCGGATCGCGCCGTGGATGGTCACGATGGACTACTGCCGCGAGCTGGGCGTCCCGATCGAGACGTTCGTCAACCGCAGCGCGCAGACGTACGTGCACACGAACGGCCAGACGGTGCGGTCCGGGACGGCCCGTGCCGACATGTACGGATACATCGCCGAGCTGCTCGCCAAGGCCACCCATGTCGGCGCGCTCGACAGGAAGGTGTCGAAGGGCGACCAGGAGGTGCTGCTGGACTTCCTGCGCCGGTTCGGGGACCTGGGGCCGCGGCTGGAGTACGAGGGGTCCGGCAGGCGCGGTTTCGTGAAATATCCGGCGCTGGACGGCGGCACCCCGCTCGCCCCGCCCGGCACCCTGCACCAGGTCCTCGCCGCCGGCACCGGCCGCGCGATCACCAACGACTTCGGGTACGACCAGGCCACCCCCATGTTCCAGCCCGTCGGCGGCATGGACGCGATCGTGGACCGGCTCGTCGCGGCCGTAGGCGCCGACCGGATCACCGCCGGCGCCCGCGTCACCCGCATCACCGACCTGCCCGACGGCGTCGAGGTCGCCTGGGCCGGCGGCAGCGTCAAGGCCGACTACTGCGTCGCCACCCTCCCGCCGCACCTGCTGGCCAAGATCCCCCACAACCTGGGCGAACCCGTCACCGCCGCGCTCCGGCGGCCCGTCCCCGTGGCCGCCGGCAAGATCGGCCTGGAGTACGCGAGCCGCTGGTGGGAGCTGGAGGACCGGATCTACGGCGGCGTCACCGAGACCGACCTGGACATCACCCACATCTGGTACCCGTCGCACGACTACCACGCCGAGCGCGGCATCGTGGTCGGCTACTACAACACCGACGCCCACGCCGAGCTCTACGGCGCGCTCACGCCGGAGGACCGCAGGCGCCGCGCGCTCACCCAGGGCAAGAAGATCCACGGCGAGAAGTACCGCACCGGCGTGCTGTCCAGCGTCTCCATCGCCTGGGAACGCCAGGAGCACATCCAGGGCGGCTGGGTGCGCTGGCCCGACTTTGATTCGTCCTTCACTCTTCTGCAACGCCCCAGCGGAAGGGTGTACTTCGCGGGTGACTGGCTCACCCGGCTGACCGCCTGGCAGGCGGGGGCCATGGAGTCCGCCCGCGGCGCCGTCACGCAACTGCACCAACGGGTGCTGCGGTCGCCGTGACGTCGCATGCCGCTCCCGGGACCGGCGTAAGGTCCTGGGAGAGCGACCGAGGAGTTGGGGATGACGTTGCACTGGGTGCCCGCCGCCGACCGGCCCGACCTGCTGGCCGAGCCGGTGGCGCGGGCCGTGGGAGAGCTCGACGGCGTACGGGTGGCCGAGATCGACCCGGAGCTGGCCGACACGGCGGCGTTCTGCGAACGCTACGGCGTGACGCTGGAGGAGTCGGCCAACTGCGTGGTGGTCGCCGCCAAGCGCGGCGGTGAGATCCGCTACGCGGCGTGCATGGTGCTCGCGACGATGCGGGTGGACGTGAACGGCGTGGTGCGCAAGCACCTCGACGCGCGCAAGGCGAGCTTCGCCCCGATGGCGGAGGCGGTCGAGCTCACCGGCATGGAGTACGGCGGCATCACCCCGCTCGGCCTGCCCGACGGCTGGCCGGTGCTGGTGGACGTCAACGTGGCCGAGCACCCTCAGGTGGTCATCGGCGCCGGGGTGCGGCGGGCCAAGCTCGCCGTCGCCGGGGCCACCCTGGCGGGGCTCAAGCAGGCGGAAGTGCTTCCTCTGGCCGGCTGATCGGTCACCGTAGCCAATTCGAGACCGTTGATTGGGAAACCGATGAGGCCCTTCTGGACGTTGTACGAGTGGGAATGTGGCCTCGTGGTTCATCTCGTGGGCGGGGATTAAGCCGGTATGGTGCTTCATGCCATGAACGATGACCGACTCGGCCCTTACCGGCTGCTCAGGCGGCTCGGCGAGGGCGGAATGGGCGTGGTCCACCTCGCCACCGACCCTCAGGGGCGGCAGGTGGCGGTCAAGGTCCTGCGCTCCGAGGTCGCCGGTGACGAGGTCGCCAGGCGACGGCTCGCGCGCGAGGTCGAGACGATGCGCCGGGTGCGCAGCTCCTACATCGCCGAGGTGCTCGACGCCGACGTGACCGGTCACCGGCCGTACATCGTGACGCGTTACGTGCCCGGCCGCGCGCTCGACGAGATCGTCAAGAACGACGGGCCGCTCGACCTGCCCGCGCTGCTCAAGGTCGGCTACGGGGTGGCCGCGGCGCTGGCCGCCGTGCACTCGGTGGGCGTCATCCACCGCGACCTCAAGCCGGGCAACGTGCTCATCCTCGACGGTGAGCCGGTGCTGATCGACTTCGGCATCGCGCAGGCGGTCGACGCGACCCGGCTGACCCAGACGGGCATGTTCATCGGCACGCCGGGCTACCTGGCGCCGGAGATCATCGAGGGCCAGGAGGCCGGGCCCGAGGTCGACATCCACGCCTGGGCCGGCACCCTGCTCTACGCCGGCACCGGCCAGCCGCCCTTCGGCAAGGGCACGCTGGAGATGGTCTTCTACAACATCACCGCCGGCAAGGCCGACGTCAGCGCCGCCCCGAAGGCGATCCAGCCGCTGCTCAAGGCGGCCTTCCAGCGCAATCCGGCCAAGCGCCCCAAGGCGGCCGAGCTGGCCGAGCAGACCGCGCGCATGCTGCCCAGGCCGCCGGGCGGCGCGCCCGACCAGATCTCCACCGTGCCGCGCCCCGACGGGCCGCCGCGCACGGGCGAGCACCTGCCGCCGCCCTACGCCGACCGCCCCGGCCCGCCCTACGGCACCGGCCCGCAGGGCGTTCCGGTCACGGGCGCGAAGGAACCGCCCGCGCGTCCCCCGTACGGGACGGGCCCCCAGGACGCACCGGCAGGACACCCCCACGGCAGCGGCCCCCAGGGCGCGCCGGTGGCGCGGCCGTACGGGAGCGACGTGGCAGCGCACGGGCAGGACCGGCAGCCGTGGGAGGCTGCCACGCCGCCCGTGACGCCGCGCCAGGTCGTCGACGGACGCCCGCCGCACGCCCCGCCGCAGACCGCCGACCAGCAGTACGTGTCGCTTCTCCCCGGCCAGGGCGACCCGTGGCCGACCCGCCGGGTGAGCCCGGAGGAGCTGCGCCAGATGCAGCGCGAGGCGGGCCGGCAGAGCCTGCCGTGGAACCAGGCGCCCGCCGTCCACCCGCCGGAGGGCGAGGTGCCGACCCGGCGGGTGCGCCCGGAGGCGCCCGACTACGGCCGCGGCGCCCCGGTGCCACCGCCGCCCTACATCCCGGCGCAGGCGCAGTTCCCGCCCGAGCCGCAGACGCGGCGCGAGCCGTTCATCCCGGGCGCGCTCCCGGGCCAGCCGCTCAAGCAGTCGGCCGCCTACGCGGTGGCCGGCGCGATGCTGCTCATCATCATGATCGTGCTGGCCGCGCTGGCCCCGGTGCTGGTGGCGGTGGTGGCGGTGCCGGTCGCGGTGCTGCTGCGGGCCGCCGACCTGGCCCAGCCGTCGCTGACCGTGCGCCGCCCGAGCAGCGCGGCGGCCCTCGACGTGGTCAGGGTGTTCGGGCTGCCGCAGGCGCTGGCCAAGTCGGCGGGCATCACGCTGGCGCTCGTTCTTTACGCTCTCATTCTGGGGTTGCCCGTTACGCTCCTGCTCACCGTGGTAGTCAAGATGGACCCGTCGAACGCGCTGGCCTGGGGGGCGGCGGTGGCGCTGTGGACCGTCTGCGCCGGCCCGGGGGTGGAGGGCCCCGGAAGGCAGATGCGCAGGACGCTCTCATCGCTCGTACCCTCGAGGACAGCGGCGATGGTGATGGCGGGAGTCCTGGCGGCAGGGGCCGCCCTCTCCCTCATCCTCGCCTACGGCACGTACGGGGACGACGCGAGGGAGGCCGTATGGAGTCCGGTCGACGTCGGCTCGGCGACGGATCTGCTGGAGAAGCTGAACGGGGGCGACGACGGATGACGCGGGGACGGTTGCGATGAGCACGGGCGGCGACACCCAGACGCCGGAGCGGCTCGGCCCCTACCGTCTGGTCAGGCGAATCGGCGAGGGCGGCATGGGGGTTGTCCACCTCGGTGTCGACGGCGACGGCCGCGAGGTCGCGGTCAAGGTCCTGCATCCGCACGTGGCCGCCGACCTCAAGGCGCGTGACCGGCTGACCCGCGAGGTCGAGACGATGCGCCGGGTGCGCAGCCCGTACGTGGCGGAGGTGCTCGACGCCGAGCTCGTGGGCGGCCAGCCGTACGTGGTGACCCGGTTCGCCCCCGGCCGCACGCTGGAGGAGACCGTGCTGGCCGACGGCGCGCTGGAGGCGCGTCAGATCATCAAGCTCGCGCAGGGCCTGTGCCAGGCGCTGGTGGCCATCCACGCGGCCGACGTGATCCACCGTGACTTCAAGCCGTCCAACGTCATGCTGGTGGGCGAGGAGCCGCTGGTCATCGACTTCGGCATCGCCCACCTGGTCAACGCCACGCGGCTGACCCAGACGGGCATGTTCGTCGGCACGCCGGGCTATCTGGCGCCGGAGATCATCCGCGACTCCGACATCACGCAGAAGGCGGACGTGCACTCGCTGGCCTCGACGGTGTTCTTCGCCGCGGTGGGCGGCCCGCCGTTCGGCACGGGCACGTTCGAGGCGGTCTGCTTCAACATCATGGAGGGCCGGGCCCAGCTCGACAAGGCGCCCGTGTGGCTGCGCGGCTGGCTGAGCCGGGCGCTCCAGGTGGAGCCGGAGGACCGGCCCGACGCCCGTGAGCTGCTCAAGATGGCCAAGGCGCTGGACCCGTCGGTGACGACGTTCCACGAGACGCCGCCGGAGGCGCCGAGCCGCACCAGGCGGCTGCTCAACCGCACGCGGGTGATGGAGTCGTTCGCCGACGTGCTGCCGCCGGTCGACTACGACCGCCGTCCGCCGGCGCGCGAGGAGAGGCCGCCGCCCTACGTCCCCGCGCCGATCTCGGCGCGGCCCCCGGCGGCGCCGAGGCCGGACCAGCGGGTCGCGGGCTATCCGGCGCCGCCGCCGACCAGGCCCTCGGCGCAGCCGCAGGCCAGGCCCTACACGCCGCCGCCGCAGCCGAGGCCGGCCGAGCGCAAGCGCTATCTGGTGGGCAGCCAGTTCGTCGGGCTGCTGCTGATGGTGTCGCTCGTCGCGCTGGCCGTGATGATGCCGGTCGTGGTGAGCATGGTCGCGATCGTGCTGGCGCTGGTGTTCCGGATGGGCGAATACCTGTTCGGCGACATGGTCAAGCGCCGCCAGGTGCGCGGCAGCAGCGCGGCCGATCCGCTGCTGGTGCTCGTCGGCACGCCGTGGGCGCTGGTCAAGGCCGCGCTGGTGAGCGTGGCGCAGGTGCCGCTGTCGATCCTGTTCGGCGTGTGCGTGTGGGGGGTGCTGCGCTGGGGCGGCGGGATGGGCGTCAACGAGGCCGCCGCCTACGCCGCCGGGGCGTTCACCGCCGGGCTGTTCCTGCTGCCGGGCGGCGGGGCGCCGCGCAAGGCGGTCACCCGCACGCTGACGGCGACCCTGCGCTCGCCGGGCGCGGCGCTGGTCGCGACCGTGGCCGTGGGCACGCTGGCGCTGTTCGCGGTGATGTTCGCGCTGGGCCAGGATCCGTCGTGGGAGCCGTGGCGCGCACCCGAGACGGTGATCAACGAGCTGACCGAACGCGCCCAGGACAGCGCGGTGGGCCTCATCACCGGGTTGATCGGCGACCTGCTGAAGGATCTGGGGCTCGGCTTCCTGTCACCCTGGTCGTGAGTGTCTCCGGAGCCGCCCGGGGGGAAAGTAGGGGGTATGAGCGAGCACCTCGGCCCCTACCAGTTGCTTTCGCGGCTGGGCTCGGGCGGGTTCGGCGAAGTGCATCTGGCGCTCGATCCCGACGGCCGGACCGTCGCGGTCAAGGTGCTGCACCCGCACGTGGTGACCGACGGGGGCGCGCTGGCGCGGCTGGCCCGTGAGGTCGAGACCATGCGCCGGGTGGGCGGGCCGCACGTGGCGGAGGTGCTCGACGCCTCGCTGGACGTCTCGCGCCCCTACCTGGTCACCCGCTACGTGCAGGGCAGGCCGCTGAGCGCGGTGCCGGTGCCGGTGGCGGAGCTGCGGTCGCTGGCCACCGGGCTGGCCGACGCGCTGCTGGCCATGCACGAGGCCGGCGTGGTGCACCGCGATCTCAAGCCGGCCAACGTGATGATGGCCGACGGGGTGCCCGTGGTGATCGACTTCGGCATCGCGAGCGCGCTCGACTCCCTGTCGGTCACGGCGTCGGGCGCGGTGGTCGGCACGCCCGGCTACTTAGCCCCCGAGGTCCTGGAGGGCGGCCAGGCGGGGCCGGAGGCGGACGTGTTCTCCTTCGGCGCGACGCTGGCCTACGCCGCCACGGGGCGGCAGCCGTACGGTCAGGGGCCCGCCTCGGCGGTCGCCTACCGGGTGGTCCATCACGAGCCCGATCTGGAGGGCGCGCCGGGGTGGCTGGAGCCGCTGCTGCGTGACTGCCTCGCCGTCGATCCGGCGGCGCGGCCGACGGCGGCGCGCATCTGCGAGCGGCTGGGGGTGGAGGCGCCGGCGAAGCCGCGCTTCTCGCGGCGGCGCGCGGCGGGTGATGTGCATCACCTGTCCACCCGTGAGATGCGGCTGCCCCGCAAGGAGCCGGCGGAGGTCGCCAGGGCCCGGCACCGCGAGCGGGTGCGCAGGCGCTGGCTGATCGGCTCGGGGGTGTTCGTGTCGCTGCTGGCCGCCGCCGCGCGCGAGCCGCTGCCGGAGGTGGCGCTGTTCCTGCTGTCGGCGTTCACGCTGGTGGTGGTCATCGACGCGGGGTTCGGGCTCTATTCGCGCGGGCCGTTCAGGAAGGGCCGGATCGTGGCGGACTTCGCGGGGATCGCGGGGGCGCTGGGGCTGTCGGTGGCGTTGAGCGCGATCTTCACCACGCCGGTGCTGGCGCTGTTCGCGGGCACGGCCCTGGTGGTGGGGGTCGTGTTCCTGCTCTCCGCGTGACCGAATAAAGTTCGGTATGGTGAGAGTCGCTGGCGTTTGCACGCAAGCTACTGATGGGTAACATGACCGCTGGAGCCCCGATGTCACAACGCCACGGGGCACCTGGCAGTCTGGACAGCATGCATCCGGCGCCGCCGCAACGACGCGGTGGCGCACGCGAACACGGGAGGTCGGCCACCGGCCATGAACATCGTCGTCTGCGTGAAGCAGGTCCCCGACACGGCGACCGAGCGCAAGCTGCGGTCCGATGACAAGACGCTCGACCGTGACGCGGTCGACGGCGTGGTGAACGAGCTTGACGAGTATGCCGTCGAGGAGGCTCTGAAGCTCAAGGAAGCACACGGCGGCGAGGTGACGGTCCTGACCATGGGGCCGGGCAAGGCCACCGAGACCATCCGCAAGGCCCTCGCGATGGGTGCCGACAAGGCGGTCCACCTGACCGACGACGCGCTGCACGGCTCCGACGCGCTGTCGACCTCCTACGCGATGGCGCAGGCGCTGAAGAAGATCGGGTTCGACCTGGTCATCCTCGGCTCCGAGTCCACCGACGCGCGCACCGGCGTGCTGCCCGCGATGCTGGCCGAGCGCCTCGGCACGCCGCAGCTCACGCTGGCCAACAAGGTCGACGTCGACGGCTCCTCGATCAGCGTCCAGCGGCTGACCGACTACGGCTACGACAAGGTCGAGGCCACGCTGCCCGCCGTCGTGTCCGTGGTCGAGAAGATCAACGAGCCGCGCTACCCGTCCTTCAAGGGCATCATGGCGGCCAAGAAGAAGCCGGTCGAGACGCTGACCGTGGCCGACGCCGAGATCGACGCCGCCCAGGTGGGCCTCGGCGCCGCCTGGTCGCAGGTCGTCGACTTCGCCGCCGCCCCGCCGCGCGCGGCCGGCACCATCGTCAAGGACGAGGGCGACGGCGGCGCGAAGGTCGCCGACTTCCTGGCGTCCAAGAAGTTCATCTGAGAACGGGGGTTTTACTGATATGTCGGAGATTCTCGTTCTCGTCGAGCAGGTCGACGGCGAGGTCAAGAAGGTCACGCTGGAGCTGCTGACCCTCGCCCGCTCGCTCGGCTCGCCGTCCGCCGTCTGGGCCGGCCCCGGCGCCACCGCCGAGGCCAAGGCCAAGCTCGCCGAATACGGCGCGGACAAGATCTACGTGGCCGGCTCCGAGGAGATCGTCGGCTACGTGGTCGCGCCCAAGGCCGAGCTGCTCGCCCAGCTCGTCTCCGCCCAGTCGCCGGCCGCCGTCCTGGTCGCCGCCACGGCCGAGGGCAAGGAGATCGCGGGCCGGCTGGCCGTCAAGACCGACTCGGGCGTCATCACCGACGCCGTCGGCCTCGGCGAGGGCTTCGTGGCCGAGCAGTCGATCTTCGGCGGCGGCGTGAACGTCCAGGCGAAGGTGGCCAAGGGCACCCCGATCGTCGCCGTGCGCCCCAACTCGACGGCCCCCGTGGCCGCCGCCGGGGCCGGTGCCGAGGAGGAGGTGTCGGTCGCGCTGACCGACTCCGCCAAGGCCGCCCGCATCGTCGAGCGCGTCAAGCAGGAGAAGGGCGCCCGCCCCGAGCTCACCGAGGCCGCGATCGTGGTCTCCGGCGGCCGCGGCGTCGGCTCGGCGGAGAACTTCTCCGTCATCGAGGGCCTGGCCGACTCGCTCGGCGCGGCCGTCGGCGCCTCCCGCGCCGCGACCGACGCCGGCTGGTACCCCCACCAGTTCCAGGTGGGCCAGACCGGCAAGACCGTGTCCCCGCAGCTCTACATCGCCGCGGGCATCTCGGGCGCCATCCAGCACCGGGCCGGCATGCAGACCGCGAAGACCATCGTCGCGATCAACAAGGACCCGGAAGCGCCGATCTTCGAGCTGGCCGACTACGGCATCGTGGGCGACCTGCACCAGATCGTCCCGCAGCTCACCGAAGAGGTGAACAAGCGCAAGTGACCGGACCCGGCGGGCTCCCCACCTGGGGGCCCGCCGGTTCGCTCACAGGTGCTCTCTCAACCGCCGCGCCAGGTCGGCCGCCTGCTCCCGGGCCCACGGGATGAGGCCGTTCTCCGACATGAGCGCGTAAAACTGCTGCTGCTCGTACGGGGTGCCCGGAGGCAGCGGCGCGATGTGCCAGTGCAGGTGGGAGTTGCCCTGCTGGCTGCCGAGCGTCAGCAGGTAGGTGCGCTCCGACGGCACGACGGCCTCCACGGCCAGCGCCACCTTCCTGACCACGCGCATCAGGGCCAGGTAGGCGTCCTCGTCCAGGTCGCGCACCGCGTGTTCGAGATGGGCCTTGGGGCTCACCAGCACGTAGCCGGGCACCGTCGGGTAGCGGCTCAGGAACGCCAGGTGGTGCTCGTCCTCGTAGACGATCTCCTCCGCGTCGTAGGCCGGGTCGCCGGCGACGATGGCGCAGATGAAGCACGGCGAGGACCGGACGCGCGCCACGTAGGCGTCGACGTCGAAGCGGACGTTTCTCTCCATGATCACATTAAAGCCAACGACCGTACGAAGCCGGCGGTCGTGTCAGAGCCAGCCGAGGTCCCGGGCCCGGCGGACGGCGGCGTGCCGGTTCTCCACGGCCAGCTTGGTCACCGCCGAGGACAGGTAGTTGCGCACCGTGCCCTCCGACAGGCTCAGCTGGCGGGCGATCCGCGACACCGGCGCGCCCCCGGAGGCGGCGCGGAGCGTGTCGAGCTCGCGGGGCGTCAGCGGGCACTCCTGGCTCGACAGCGCGTCGGCGGCCAGCTCGGGGTCGATGTAGCGGCCGCCGTCGTGCACCTGCCTGATCACCTTGGCCAGCGTGGTGGCCGGGTTGTCCTTGCCGACGAAGCCGCGCACGCCCGCCGCCATCGCCCGGCGCAGGTAACCAGGGCGGCCGTGGCCGGTGACGATGACGATGCGGCAGCCGGGCACCTGCGCGCCGATCAGCTCGGCCGCGGCCAGGCCGTCGAGGCCGGGCATGTCGATGTCGAGCATGGCCACGTCGGGACGCAGCTCGACGGCCAGGCGCACGGCCTCGTCGCCGCGGCCGGTCTCGGCGACCACCTCGATGCCGGGCTCGGTGCCCAGCAGCGCCACGAACGCGCCCCGTACCAGGTGGTGGTCCTCGGCGAGGAGCAGCTTGATCACAGCGGCACCGACGCGGTGATGCGGAAGCGGCCGCCGCCGCACTCGGCCTCCAGCGCGCCGCCGGCGGCCTTCATGCGCTCGGCCAGGCCGGTCAGCCCGTTGCCCCGGCTGAAGCGGCCGGTGCTCGGGCCGCCGTCGTTGACGATCTCCAGGTGCACGCTGCCCTCCTCGGTGTGGACGGTCACCTCGCACCAGGTGGCGGTGCTGTGGCGCAGGACGTTGGTGACGGCCTCGCGCGCCACCCAGCCGAGGGGCGCGTGCACGTGGCCGGGCAGTTCGGCGGGCAGCTCGGGCTTGTCGCAGCGGATGCCGGCCGCGCCGAGCACGGCGGCGACGCCGTCGAGCTCGGTCGCCAGCGACGTGGCCCGGTAGCCGCGCACCAGCTCGCGCACGTCGTGCACGGAGGTGCGGGCGATCCGCTGGATCTCGGCCAGCTCCGCGCCGGCCCGCTCCGGGCTGGTCGTGACCAGCCGCTCGCCGAGCTCGGCGCGGAGCGCGATCGCGTGCAGGGTGTGGCCGAGGGTGTCGTGCAGGTCGCGGGAGAAGCGCAGCCGCTCCTCGTCCACGGCCCGCCGCGCCAGCTCGGCCCGCGCCTCGCGCAGGTCGTCGATCAGGCGGCAGAGCCAGGCCACCCCGTACGTCATCGGCGCGATCGTCGGCATGGCCAGCAGCCCGTACAGCAGGGCGACCGGCAGCGGCATCCCGATGAGGAGGATGAGCACCGGCGTGACGGCGATCGCGGCGAGCGTGACGGTCCAGGTCACGGCGGGCCGGACGAACACCACGGACGCCACCGAGATGAACGCCATCGGCAGCCCGATCCAGCCGGCCCCGGCGAACAGCGGCACCCCGTAGGCGATCACCGCGATCGCGGCCACGTCGAGGCGGTGCCGCCACGTCAGCCGGCCCAGGAAGGCCGCCCACAGCACCCGCGCGTAGCTGACCGTGAGGAGCGTCACCAGCAGGATCGCCAGCGTGAGCGGCCTCCACCGGCCCGCGGTGCCGGTGGAGAAGGCGACGACCGCCGACGCCAGGGAGAACACCATGGGAGCGGCGAACAGGGCCACCGCCACGCCGGCGATGACCCTGGTGCTGACGACGGGCGCGCTCACACGTCGCATTATGACGGTCATGCGCGGCGCGGATCCCACCGGAAGTAGCGGCGGGTGGACCAGAGGCCGACGCCGATCCACAGCAGGCCGATCCCGATCGCGACGGCCGACACCTGGAACGACTCCAGGAAGCCCACGGCGGGGGCGGCGTCGGCGGCGAAGTCGCGGCCCAGGATCGCGGTGCGCATCATCGCCACGATGGGCGACAGCGGCAGCATCTCGGCGACCCGCTGACCCCACTCGGGCAGCACGCTCACCGGGAACATGAGCCCGGCGCCGAACATGCTCACGAACAGCACGGGCAGCGCCACGAGCTGGGCCACCTCGTAGTTGGGGATCAGCCCGGCCGTGCCGATCGCCAGCGCGGCGAACACGGCGGCGCCCAGCAGGAACGCGAGCAGCAGCAGCGGGATGTTGCTCGGCATCGGCGCGCCGGCCACGCCCATGGCGAACACCAGGATGATCACCGCCTGGACCGCCCCGAGGATGGTCGCGTGCACGATGTCACCGGCGAAGATCGCGCTGGTGGGCAGCGCGCTGCCGCGCAGCCGCTTGTAGACGCGCTCCTCGCGCCGCACCACCACGGCGGTGGCGATCGTCATGTACGAGAACGGCAGCACCACCGCGATCGCGCTCACCGCCGCGAACACCCCGGCCGGCACGCCGTTCACCATCTCGGCCCCCTGCGGGCCGCCCGTGTAGACGAACGCCAGGAACAGCGGCAGCAGCAGGACCGTGAACGCCATGCCGCGCTGCCTCAGCAGGACCGTCTGGTTGAGCCGCGCCTGCGCCCACACCATCGACAACCAGTTCACGCCGCCACCCTCTCCGCCGCTGCCACCTCAAGGAAGATCTCTTCGAGCGTCGGCCTGCGGACCTCCAGGCCGTCCAGCTCCCTGCCGTGCTGGTGCGCCCAGCTCAGCAGCACCCGCAGGTCCTCCTGCGGCTGGTGGGTCTCCACCGTGTACGCATCGCCGCTCAGCGTCACCGAGCGCCCGGCCGTGCCCGGCACGTACGGCAGGTCGCCGGGCAGGACGCCGGGCAGCCGGAACGTGACACGGGTGCCGCGCCCGCCGACCACGTCGGCCAGCGACCCCTCGGTGACGATCCGGCCTCCGTGCATGATGGCCAGGCGCTGCGCGAGCTGCTCGGCCTCGTCCAGGTAGTGGGTCGTGAGCAGGACGGTGGTGCCCTCGGCGACCATGTCGCGGATCAGCTCCCACACGTTGCGCCGCGCCTCGGGGTCCAGCCCGGTCGTGGGCTCGTCGAGGAAGAGCAGCTCGGGCCGGCCGAGCACGGCCAGCGCCAGGTCCAGGCGCCGCTTCTCGCCGCCGGAGAGCTGGGAGACGCGCACGCCCGCCCGGTGGGGGAGCCCGACCCGCTCCAGCACCTCGCCCCTGGGCAGGGCGTTCGGGGTCCAGCGGCGCCAGGCGTCGACGGTCTCGGCGACCGTGAGGTCCTTGTAGAAGCCCGCCTCCTGGAGCACGATGCCCATCCGGTGGCGCACCTCGGCGCGCTCGCCGATCGGGTCGTGGCCGAGCACGCGCACCTGGCCGCTCGTCGGCGGCGCGTAGCCGGCCAGCACGTCGAGCGTGGTCGTCTTGCCCGCGCCGTTGGTGCCGAGCAGCGCGTACAGCTCGCCGCGGCCGACCTCGAAGCCGATTCCCCTGACCGCTTCGAAGTCGCCGTACTTCTGGTGCAGGTCCCGCACCTCGATCGCTGTCGTGTTCACGGACCTCACTTTGCCGGGCGGAGGGGCCCGCCCGGCAGTGTGCGTTCTCAGCGATCTCCCGGGAGGATCGCGGGGTCAGACGGTGACATTTGTCATGCGGCCGCCGCGTGCTCGGTCCTGGTGGGCAGCGGGGTGATCTCGGCGCTCTCCCGGCGGGGCAGGAACCGGGCGGCGCCCGCGATCAGCAGGCCCAGCACGACGGCCAGGCCGAGCGCCGTGCGCAGCGAGGTGGCGTCCGACAGGAAGCCGATCACCACCGGGCCCAGCAGCAGGCCCGCGTAGCCCATCGCCCCGGCCTGGGCGATCGCCGGGCCCGGGTTGGGGGTGGCGGTGCCGGCCAGCGAGAGCGTCAGCGGCGAGATCGTCGCCACGCCGAGGCCGACGAAGAACACCGCGCCGAGCGCCACCACGGCGGCGGGCGCGGCCAGCACGACGGCGAAGAACCCGGCCGTGGCCAGCCCGGAGACGGTCAGCATGCCGCGCACGCCGAAGCGGGAGCGCAGCCGGTCACCGGTGAGCCGGGCGATCAGCATGCCCAGCTCGAAGATCGGGTAGCCGAGCGCGGCCACGGCCTCCGGGGCGCCCATCGTGTCGCGCATGTACAGGCCGTTCCAGTCGGCGACCGTGCCCTCGACCATGAACGCGAAGAACATCAGCGCGCCGAGCAGGTAGACGACCGGCGGCATGCGGCGGCGGGCCGCCGTGGCGCCCTCGGCGACGGGGGCCTCGGGCAGGTAGGTCCGGCCGACGGCGATCATCACGGGCAGCGCGAGCAGGCCGACCAGCGCCACGTTGGCGGTGAACGACAGGCCCAGCGCGATCGACAGGCTGCCGACGCCGCCCGCCGCGATCGCGCCGACGCACCAGCCCGCGTGCATGCCGTTCATCAGCGGCCGGCCGTAGGCACGCTCGACCGTGGAGCCCTGGGCGTTCATGGCGATGTCGACCATGCCGAACGCCATGCCGAACACCGTCACCGCGCCGAGCAGCACCGGCAGGTCGGGCGCGAACGCCACCCCCACCAGGCTGAGCGCGGTCAGCGGCCCGCCCACGCGCAACACCGTCCGGCTGCCGGCGCGGGCCATGACGCGGCGCATCGACTGCATGGTCACCAGCGCGCCCAGCCCCCACACGAGCAGGATGGTGCCGACCATGGATTCCGACAGATGGAGCTTGTCGGTCAGCGCGGGGATGCGCACGGTCATCGTGCCCACCATCAGACCGGCCAGGACGAAGGTGAGGACCGCCCCGTACCGGGCCATCCTCAGGTCGCGCGTCATAAGGCACCTCACAAAAGCCCGGCTCGCGCGAGCCGGGCGGGAACGAACGGAAAAGGAGAAAAAGGGGGGAGGGAGAGGGGGGAAAGGTCAGAGCATGGACCGCAGGCGGGCCTCCAGGGCCCTCAGGTCGCTCTCGCTGTTGAGCTCCGGCTCGTGGCTGGCCACGTCCCAGAGCCCTTCACAGGCCAGGCGCACGATCTGCGAGGCAAGCGGGTCGGGCTCGTCGGCGAGCTCTTCGCGGTGCCATCGGGCCATCGCCTCACGCAGCGGGGCGAGCAGGAAGATGTTGCCCGACGCGCCGGTGACGACGGCCCATCGTCGCAGCCTGCCCTGACGGACGGCGGCCAGCGTGGCGCCGAGGTAGCGCTCGGTGTAGGTGGCGTCGTCCTGGGCGGCCAGGAGATCGTCGAACTCCTGGATCAGCCGCTCGACCATGCCCTTGATCAGGGCTTCCTTGGTCGCGAAATGGTAGAGGAGGCCGCCCTTGCTCACACCGGCGCGGTCGGCGACGGCGGACAGGGTCAGCGCGGCCGAGCCCTGGTCGCAGAGCAGATCCTCTGCGGCGTCCAGCAGCTCGTCCCTTCTCATGCCGTCTACTGTACCGTCCGGACGGTACAGTAGCAAACGAGATACCCTAGCCGGGTGAGCAGACCGTCGGCCTATCTTGATCACGCGGCGACCACGCCCATGCTTCCCGAGGCGATCGAGGCCATGACGGAGCAATTGGGCAGGGTCGGCAACGCCTCCTCCCTGCACGCCGCCGGCCGCGAGGTCCGCCGGGTCGTCGAGGAGTCACGCGAGACCATCGCCGACGCGCTCGGCGCCCGCCCCAGCGAGGTCGTGTTCACCTCCGGCGGCACCGAGGCCGACAACCTCGCCATCAAGGGCCTCTACTGGGCCCGCCGCCCCCGGCAGCGCCTGCTGATCAGCTCGGTCGAGCACCACGCCGCCCTCGACCCGGCCCAGTGGCTGGCCGACAGCCAGGCCGCCCAGGTCGAGCTGCTGCCGGTCGACGAGCACGGCCGCGTCCACCCCGACACGCTCCGCGCCGCCGTCGAGCGCGACCCCGACGACGTCGCCATGATCAGCGTCATGTGGGCCAACAACGAGGTCGGCACCGTCCAGCCGGTCCACGTCCTGGCCGCCATCGCCCGCGACCACGGCATCCCGTTCCACACCGACGCCGTCCAGGCCGTCGGCCAGCTCCCGGTGTCGTTCGCCGAGTCCGGCGCCGACGCGCTCACCCTCACCGGCCACAAGATCGGCGGCCCGATGGGCGTCGGCGCCCTGCTGCTGGCCAGGGGCCTCACCCCCGTCTCCGTCCAGCACGGCGGCGGCCAGGAGCGCGACGTGCGCTCCGGCACCCTCGACGCCCCCGCCATCGCCGGCCTCGCCGCCGCCGTGCGCACCGCCGTCAAGGAGCAGGCCGAGCAGCAGCGCCGCCTCACCGCCCTGCGCGACGACCTCATCGAGCGCGTACGGCGAGCCGTCCCCGACGTCGTGCTCAACGGCGACCCCGACGACCGCCTGCCCGGCAACGCGCACTTCTCCTTCCCCGGCTGCGAGGGCGACGCGCTGCTCATGCTGCTCGACGCCAGGGGCGTGGAGTGCTCGACCGGGTCGGCCTGCTCGGCCGGGGTGGCCCAGCCGTCACACGTGCTGCTGGCGATGGGCGCCGACGCGGCGGCGGCCCGCGGCTCGCTGCGCTTCACGCTCGGCCACACCTCGACCAAGGCAGACGTCGACCGGCTGATCGAGGTGCTCCCGGCGGCCGTCGAACGCGCCCGCCGGGCCGGCCTCAGCTGATGAACGCCGCCACCGCGCTCCACGCCGGGTCGGTGGCGACGTTGACGCGGGCCTTGCCCTCGCCCCACGTCGCGGCCAGCTCCTCGACCTGACCGCGCACCTCGCCCGCCGGGTCGGCGTAGAGGTGGAAGATCCGGTGCCCCTCGGCGCTCAGGTGGGCGGCCAGCACCCACGCGCCCGGGACGCGCGACAGCCGCTCCTCGAAGTCGCGCAGCGCCTCGACGGAGTCACCGGCGGGCAGCTTGCCCGCGTCGCGGCCGGCGTAGGGCAGGGTGACGGCCAGGTGCTCGTCGTAGAGCGGGTAGTCGACCGGCCGCAGCGGGAAGCGGGCCGCCGCCGTCAGCGGCTTGCCCCGGGCCGTCCTGCCCTCCAGCGCCACCCACTGCTCCCCGTCGAACTCCGCGGCCAGGTCGGCCACCACGGCGGGCAGGTGGACGGCGGGCACCGCGTCGATCGGCTGGGACGTCACCGCGGTGATCTCGCCCACCCAGCGGGCCACGTCGTCCTCGCCGAGAACCGCGTCGAGCGCCAGCAGCGCCGCGTCGAGCCGGGCGTCGTCGTCCAGCTCGGAGAAGATCGGGTGGTAGGCCGACACGTCGACCCGGGGCGCGCCGCGCGGCACCCGCAGCCCGAGCACCAGCTTGCCCACCCCGAGCTCGTAACCGCCCGCCTCCAGCGTGAGCTCACCCGCCTGCGGGTTGGCCTGCCGCGACGGGTGGAACTCCCACACCAGGTCGGCAGGCGGCGCCGCCAGCGCCCAGCGGTGGGCCAGCGGCCGCAGCTCGGCGTCACCGGCGGCGGTCACGACCAGCGCGTGGACGGCGTTGCGGCCCGGCGCCAGCTCGCAGACCAGGCCGGAGTGCAGCGCGCTGACGGCCGGGGCCAGCGTCTCGGCGAGTGAGGCGCGGTCGCCGGCGGCCACCTTCGCGTCGAGCCCGGGACGGGCGTCCTCCCACCACCGCCAGAATTCCGCGATGCGCTCGGCGGAGTCGTCCTCGCCGTTCTTGCGCCCGAACAGTCGCATGCCGTAGATACTCCCAGACGGCAGCCGCGGGTCGCACAGCAAGTACGCTGGGATGGTCATGGGAATGCGTGTGCTTGCCGCCATGTCGGGCGGCGTCGACTCAGCCGTGGCCGCCGCGCGGATCGCCGAGGCCGGTCACGATGTCACCGGTGTGCATCTGGCCCTGTCGGCCAACCCGCAATCGCACCGCACGGGCGCGCGCGGCTGCTGCACGGTCGAGGACTCGCGCGACGCCCGCCGCGCCGCCGACGTGATCGGCATCCCTTTCTACATCTGGGACATGGCCGAGCGCTTCCAGCGTGACGTGGTGGAGGACTTCGTCGCCGAGTACGCGGCCGGTCGCACCCCCAACCCGTGCCTGCGCTGCAACGAGAAGATCAAGTTCGCGGCGGTGCTCGACCGGGCGCTGGCGCTCGGCTTCGACGCCGTCGCCACCGGCCACCACGCCCAGCTCGTCGACGGCGTGCTCTCGCGCAGCGTCGACGCCGGCAAGGACCAGTCGTACGTGCTCGGCGTGCTCACCCGCGAGCAGCTCAGCCACGCGATCTTCCCGCTGGGCGGCTCCACCAAGGCCGAGGTGCGCGCCGAGGCCGCCCGGCGCGGCCTGACCGTCGCCGACAAGCCCGACAGCCACGACATCTGCTTCATCGCCGACGGCGACACGCGCGGCTTCCTGGCCAAGCGGCTCGGCTCGGCCGAGGGCCCGATCGTCGACGAGGGCGGCGAGGTCGTCGGCAGCCACCACGGCGCCCACGGGTTCACCGTCGGCCAGCGCAAGGGCCTGCGCATCGACCGGCCCGCGCCCGACGGCCGGCCGCGCTACGTGCTGTCGATCGAGCCGGTGTCCAACACGGTGACCGTCGGCCCCCGCTCGGCGCTGGAGGTCACCTCGATCTCCTGCGAGCGCCCGGTGTGGAACGGCCCCGAGGCCGACGGCGAGCTGACCGTCCAGCTCAGGGCGCACGGCGAGGTCTACGGGTGCCGCTTCGAGGAGCGTGACGGCGGTCTGGTCATCGACCTCGACCGGCCCGCGACCGGGGTGGCGGCGGGCCAGGCCGCGGTGCTCTACTCGGGCGCCACGGTGATCGGCTCCGCCACCATCGCCTCGGCCGCCTAGAGCGTGACCGACTCGCCGGTCTTCAGCCGCCGCATGTCGGCCTTCTGCACGTCCGACTCCAGCCGCAGGTAGTTGTCGACCAGGCCCAGCCCGAAGTCGTTGAGCAGCCCGTCATGGGTGGAGAACGCCCGGGCGGGCCGCACCTCCCGCAGATAGCCGACCATCTCCGACAGCTTCATCCACGGCGCGTTGGTGGGCACCAGCAGCGTGGGCACCTCGACGCCCGGCACCGTCAGCGCGTCGCCGGGGTAGAACACCTCGTCGTCCACGAGAAACCCGACATTGCTGACGATCGGCACGTCCGGATGGTTCTTGGCGTGCCACTCGCCGAACACCCGGACCGAGAAACCGGCGGCCTGGAAGTCGTCGCCGTGCTCCACCACGTGGACCCGGACCGGCACGCCGGACAGCTCGGCGGCGACGGCGGCGCAGGTCCAGACCTCCAGGCCGGGCGAGGCGGCGGCCAGCCGGTCGATGTCGAGGTGGTCGGCGTGCTCGTGCGTGACCAGCACCGCGTCGGCGCCGTCGAGCACCGGATCGGCGGTGAACGTGCCCGGGTCGACCACCAGGACCTTGCCGTCCTTCTCCAGGCGTACGCAGGCGTGACCGTACTTCGTGAGCTTCATCTTCGAGAGCCTACGCTTGTCCCATGTTGACGTGGGGAGCCACCGGAGTCGGGTCGCATCCGGGCGAGGATCATCTTGAGGCGTTGCGCGTCGTGTTCGGGGAGGTGCCGGGCCTGCCCTACCTGCCGGAGCTGCCGGCGCGGGGGGTGGGGGCCGACCTGGTGGGCCGTACGGCGGCGCTGCTCGTGGACCTGCCCGTCGAGGTCCAGCCCTCCGGGTGGCGGATCGCCGGCCGGCCGGGCCGCGACCACCAGCGGGCGCTCGACCACCTCCGGCGTGACCTCGACGGCCTGGAGGAGGTCGGCCACGACTACGCCGGGCCGCTCAAGCTGCAGGTGTGCGGGCCGTGGACGCTGGCCGGGGCGATCGAGCTGCGCCACGGCGACAAGGTGCTGTCCGACCGGGGGGCCGTGCGCGACATGATCGCCTCGCTGGCCCAGGGCGTCGCCGACCACTGCGCGGACGTGCGGCGGCGGCTGCCCGGCGTGACCGGGATCGTGCTGCAGCTCGACGAGCCGGGGCTGCCCGGCGTGCTGGCGGGCACGGTGCCGACGGCGTCCGGGTTCGGGCGGCTGGCGGCGGTCGAGGAGTGGCGGGTGGAGGAGTCGCTGCGCTCCTTCACCGACCCGGTGGTGCACTGCTGCGCGCCGTCGGCGCCGTTCGCGCTGCTGCGCCGGGCCGGCGTGCGGGCGGTCTCGGTGGACGCGTCGCTGATCAGGCGGCGCGAAGAGGACGCCGTCGGCGAGCTGGTCGAGGCCGGGATCGGGCTGCTGCTCGGGGTGGTGCCCGGCAGGGACGCGCGGCTGCCCGACGTGGGCGTGGTGGCCAAGCCGGCGCTGGAGCTGTGGCGGCGGCTCGGGTTCGCGCCGGAGCGGCTGGCCGGGCAGGTCGTGCTGACCCCGTCGTGCGGGCTCGCCGGGGCCTCGCCCGCCTACGCCAAGGCGGCGCTGGCGGCGTGCCGGAGGGCCGCCGACGTGCTGCGGGACGATCCTGGCAGCGAATAGGCTGGAGCGGCTACGGAGGGAGTGCACGGGGTGAGCGAGCAGGCAGGGGGCGTGCCCGTGACCGCGCTGGAGCGGCACGCCGAGCTGAGCGAGCTGGTCGAGGACGCGCGCTACCGCTACTACGTCGAGGACCAGCCGACGGTCAGCGACGCCCAGTTCGACGCGTGGTTCAACGAGCTGCTGGAGCTGGAGCGGGAGCATCCGTCGCTGCAGACGCCCGACTCGCCCACGCAGAAGGTCGGCGCCCCGGCGGCCGGCGACTTCGCCAAGGTCGACCACCTGGCCCGGATGGAGAGCCTGGACAACGTCTTCAACGCCGAGGGCATGGCGGAGTGGACTGCCAGGGCCGAGCGGCTGGCCGAGCACGACCCGGGCCCCTACCTGTGCGAGCTGAAGATCGACGGGCTGGCCGTGGCGCTGGTCTACCGTGACGGCAGGCTGGAGCGGGCCGCCACCCGCGGCGACGGGCGCACCGGCGACGACGTCACGGCCAACGTGCGCACGATCAAGGGCATCCCGCACCGGCTCATCGGCGACGACGTGCCGAGCCTGGTCGAGGTGCGCGGCGAGGTCTACATCCCGGTCGAGGACTTCAAGATCCTGAATGAGCAGCTCGTCGAGCAGGGCGTCGCGCCGTTCGCCAACCCGCGCAACTCGGCCGCCGGGACCCTGCGCCAGAAGGACCCGCGCGTCACCGCGCAGCGGCCGCTGCGCATGCTGGTGCACGGCGTCGGCGTCTGGGAGGGCGCGGCAGAGCCGCAGGCCCAGTCGCAGGTCTACGACCGGCTGCGCGAGTTCGGGCTGCCGGTCAGCGACCTGTACAAGGTGGTCGACGACCTCGACGGCGTCAACGCCTACATCGAGCACTACCGCGAGCACCGCCACGACCCGGCGTACGAGATCGACGGCGTGGTGGTCAAGGTCGACAGGTTCCGCATCCAGCGCGAGCTGGGCTCCACCTCGCGGGCGCCGCGCTGGGCGATCGCGTACAAGTACCCGCCGCAGGAGGTCAACACCAAGCTGCTGGACATCCAGGTCGGAGTGGGGCGCACCGGGCGGATCACCCCGTTCGCGGTGATGGAGCCGGTCGTGGTGTCCGGCTCGACGGTCGAGCGGGCCACGCTGCACAACGCGGCCGTGGTGGTCAAGAAGGGCGTGCTCATCGGCGACACGGTCGTGCTGCGCAAGGCGGGCGACGTGATCCCGGAGATCATCGGCCCCGTCGCCGCGCTGCGCGACGGCACCGAGCGGCCCTTCGAGATGCCGACCCACTGTCCCGAGTGCGGCACCGAGCTGGCCTACGAGCGCGAGGGCGACGCCGACCTGCGCTGCCCCAACGCGCGCGGCTGCCCGGCGCAGATCCGCGAGCGGCTGTTCTTCGCCTCGCGGCGCTCGGCCCTCGACATCCGCGGCCTCGGCTACGTCGCGGCCACCGCGCTCACCCAGCCGATCCCCTCGCAGGAGCCGGTGGTGCGCACCGAGGCCGACCTGTTCGACCTCACGCTGGAGCAGCTCGTCCCCATCAGGTCCGTGGTGCGCGACAAGGACTCCGGCCTGCCCAAGCTCGACGAGAAGACCGGCGAGGAGAAGGTCGTCTCGTTCTTCTCCAACGTCGACGGCCGGCCCAGCCAGAACGCCCACCTGCTGATGGACGAGCTCGCCCGCGCCAAGGAGGCGCCGCTGTGGCGGGTCCTGGTCGCGCTGTCGATCCGGCACGTCGGCCCGCCCACCGCGCAGGCGCTGGCCAGTGCGATGGGGTCGATCGAGGCCGTCATGAACGCCTCGGAGGAGGAGCTGGCCGAGGTTCCCGACATCGGCCCGCGCGTGGCGGCGACGATCCGGGAGTGGTTCCAGGTCGACTGGCACCGCGAGATCGTCACCCGCTGGAAGGCGGCGGGGGTGCGCATGCGCGACGAGCCGCCCGCGGACGTCGAGGAGCTGCCGCAGACGCTCGACGGGCTCACGTTCGTGGTGACCGGCACGCTGCCCGACCACACCCGTGAGCAGGCGGGCGCGGCCATCGCCGCGCGGGGCGGCAAGGTGGCCGGCTCGGTGTCGAAGAAGACGTCGTTCCTGGTCGCGGGGGAGAACGCCGGGTCGAAGTATGACAAGGCGCTCTCGCTGAAGGTGCCGATCCTGGACGCCGAGGGCTTCCACGCCCTGCTCGAACAGGGCCCCGAAGCCGCCGCCGAGCTGGCCTTCAAGGAAGAAACCCCGCCTACGTAGCGTTGGGCTAATAACACGCTGGGTGGGTATATGCCGGGAAGGCGACGTGACGGAACGTACGCGCTTGGTTTCGCGAAGTGGGGTTAAGGTCGTACCCTCCCATAGTGACCTAATGGGGGTTCTGTTACCGATGACTGACCCAACCGACACCCGCGACACAGGACCGCGCGTCGGCACGCCCCTCTGGGCGTTCCTCGCGGGCGTCACCGTGATCGGCTTCACCGCGCTCGTCGTCGCCCTGCTCAGGCTCGACACCGCCGAGTTCGCCGAGCTCGTCCGCACGCCGCTGTTCTGGGTGCTCGCGGTCCTGGTCGTCCTCGGTGAGCTGCGGCCCGTCATGGTGTCGTCCGCCACCGCCGTGGGCGGCACCTACCCGTCGACGATGTTCACCTTCGCCGTGCTGCTCCACTTCGGGCTGCCGGTCGCCGCGCTCATGCAGGCCGTCGCCGTCGTCGTCAACGGCGTGGCCACGCGCAAGGCCTGGCACCGGGTGATGTTCAACATCGCCCAGTCGACGCTCGCGCTGACCACCGCCGCCGTGGTGCTCGGCGTGTTCCGCATCGTGCCCAGCGCCGCCCTGCCGTGGGTGCCCTCGGGTCCCGACCTGCTCGCCATCGCGCTGTCCGGCGTCGCCTACTTCGCCGCCCGCGCCATGCTCGTCAGCGGCGCGGTCGCCCTGCACGAGCGCCGCTCGATCGTGCGCGTCCTGCGGGTCACCGCCGGTCCGCAGAGCCTCGTGTACGCCGCGCTCCTCGGCCTGGCCCCGCTGGTCGTCGTCGTCATGAGCCATTCGCCGGGGCTGGTGCCGCTGTTCGTGGCGCCGCTCGCGGCCGTTTACTTCACCGCCACGCTCTCCATGCGCCGTGACCACCAGGCGCTGCACGACGAGCTGACCGGGCTGCCCAACCGCAAGATGCTCATCGTCTCCACCGAGGAGGCGCTCGCCGAGGCCCGCCAGGACGAGCGGGTCGGCCTCTTCCTCCTCGACCTCGACCGGTTCAAGGAGGTCAACGACACGATGGGGCACCCGGTCGGCGACCGGCTGCTGCAACTGGTCGCCCACCGCCTCACCCACTCCGTCCGGCCCGGCGACGTCGTGGCCCGGCTGGGCGGTGACGAGTTCGCGGTGCTGCTGCCGTCCATCCGCGACGCCCACGCGGCCCGCGAGGTGGCCGCCCGGCTGCGGGCCGCGCTGACCGAGCCCGTACGGCTCGAAGGCATGTCCTTCGACCTCGACGGCTCCGTCGGCATCGCCCTCTACCCCGACCACGCCCCCGACTTCGAGCTGCTGCTCCAGCGCGCCGACGTCGCCATGTACCTGGCCAAGGAAGGCCGCACCGGGGTGGAGCTCTACCAGCCGGACAAGGACCGCAACTCGCCCGAACGCCTGAACCTGCTCGGCGACCTGCGCCGCGCCATCGACAACGCCGACCTCAAGCTGCACTACCAGCCCAAGGTCGGCCTCACCGGCGGCGCCATCTACGGCGTCGAGGCGCTGCTGCGCTGGCACCACCCCGTGCACGGGCCGATCGCCCCGTCCGACTACATCCCGCTCGCCGAGCAGTCCTACCTCATGCGCCAGCTCACCGAGTACGTCGTCCACGAGGCGCTGGAGCAGGCCGCCCGCTGGTGGCACACCGGGCTGCAGATCCCGATCTCGGTCAACATCTCCGCCCGCGACCTGCTCGGCTCCGCGCTGCCCGAACAGCTCGAAGCCGGCCTGGCCAAGCTCCGGCTGCCGCCCGCCGCCATCCAGCTGGAGGTCACCGAGCGCATCCTGACCGGCGAGCAGGCCTACACCCACGAGACCATCAAGGCCCTGGCCACGCTCGGCGTCCCCCTGGCGCTCGACGACTTCGGCACCGGCTACTCCTCGCTCATCCGGCTCCAGCGGCTGGCGGTCTCCGAGGTGAAGATCGACGCCTCGTTCGTGCGCCGCATCGCCGAGTCCGAGGACGACGACCGCATCGTCCGCTCCATCGTCGACCTGGTCCGCTCCCTCGGCCTGCGCTCGGTCGCCGAGGGCGTCGAGTCCGACGAGGTCGCCCTGCGGCTGGCCGAGATGGGCTGCGACGTCGGCCAGGGATGGCTGTTCGGCCAGCCCATGCCCGCCGCCGACGCCACCGCCTGGCTGCTGCGCCGCGCCGACGCCTCCTACGACCTTCGCTCCGAGGTCACCCAGACCGCCTGACCAGCGGACCGGCGCACGGGTAATGGTTCGGAGGCGATCGGCCGACGCCCCTAGGATGTGAGTGTCCAAACTCCATCCACGAAACGGGTTCAACGACTCATGTCCGCCATAACCCGCGACGAGGTCGCGCATCTGGCCCGGTTGTCCAGGCTGGCGCTCACCGACGACGAGCTCGACCACTACGCCACGCAACTCGATGCCATCATCGAGTCGGTCGCGAAGGTGGCAGAGGTCGCCGCCGAGGACGTGCCGCCTTCGTCGCACGCTCTCCCGCTGACCAACGTTTTCCGTCCCGACGAGGTGCGACAGTCCCTGACGCCCGAGCAGGCCCTTTCGGGCGCTCCCGCCGTCGAGGACGACCGCTTCCGGGTGCCGCGCATCCTCGGGGAGGAGGCATGAGCCTGATCCGCAAGACGGCCGCCGAGCTGGGCGCGATGATCGCCGCCGGTGAGGTGTCGGCCGCCGAGGTGGCCGAGGCGCACCTCGACCGGATGGCCGAGGTCGAGCCCAAGGTCAAGGCGTTCCTGCACGTCGACCGCGAGACCACGCTGGAGCAGGCCAGGGCCGTCGACGCCCGGCTGAAGGCGGGGGAGAAGCTCGGGCCGCTGGCCGGGGTGCCGATCGCGCACAAGGACATCTTCACCACCCGCGACATGCCGACCACGGCCGCGTCCAAGATCCTGCAGGGCTGGCGCCCGCCTTACGATGCGACCGTGACGCGCCGGCTGCGCGAGGCCGGGCTGGTCATCCTGGGCAAGACCAACCTGGACGAGTTCGCCATGGGCTCCTCCACGGAGAACTCTGCCTACCAGCTCACGCACAACCCGTGGGACCTGACCAGGGTGCCCGGCGGCTCGTCGGGCGGCTCCAGCGCGGCCGTGGCCGCCTACGAGGCGCCGCTGTCGACGGGCACCGACACGGGCGGCTCGATCCGCCAGCCGGCCGCGGTGACCGGCATCGTGGGCATGAAGCCGACCTACGGCGGCTCGTCCCGCTACGGCCTGATCGCCTTCGCCAGCTCGCTCGACACGCCGGGCCCGTTCGCCCGCAACGTGCTCGACGCCGCGCTGCTGCAGGAGGCGTTCTCCGGGCACGACCCGATGGACTCGACCTCCATCGACGCCCCGGTCCCGTCCGTCGTCGAGGCCGCCCGCAACGGTGACGTGGCCGGGATGCGCATCGGCGTGGTGCGCGAGTTCGCCGGCGGCGACGGCGTCCAGCCGGGCGTGCTGGCCCGCTTCAACGAGGCCGTCCAGCTCCTGGAGTCGCTCGGCGCCAAGGTCGTCGAGGTCTCCTGCCCGTCGTTCGCGAGCGCGCTGCCGGCCTACTACCTGATCGCGCCGTCGGAGTGCAGCTCCAACCTGGCCCGCTTCGACGCCATGCGCTACGGCCTGCGCGTCGGCGACGACGGCACGCGCAGCGCCGAGGAGGTCATGGCGCTGACCCGGGCGGCCGGGTTCGGCCCCGAGGTCAAGCGGCGCATCATGCTCGGCACCTACGCGCTGTCGAGCGGCTACTACGACGCCTACTACGGCCAGGCGCAGAAGGTCCGCACCGTCATCGCCCGCGAGTTCGAGGCCGCCTACCAGCAGGTGGACGTGCTGATCTCGCCGACGACGCCGACGACGGCGTTCCCGATCGGCGAGCGCGCCGACGACCCCATGGCCATGTACCTGGCCGACCTCTACACCATCCCGTCCAACCTGACGGGCAACGCGGCCATCTCGGTGCCGTGCGGCCTGGCGGACGAGGACGGTCTGCCGGTCGGCCTGCAGATCATGGCCCCGGTCCTGGGCGACGACCGCTGCTACCGGGTCGGCGCCGCCGTCGAGAAGGCCCTGGAGAGCCGCTGGGGCGGCCCGCTGCTGAAGGAGGCCCCGTCGCTATGACCATGGTCTATGACGAAGCGCTCGAACGGTTCGAGCCGGTGCTCGGGCTGGAGACGCACGTCGAGCTGGGCACCAACTCCAAGATGTTCTGCGGCTGCCGCACCGCGTTCGGCGCGCCGGCCAACACGCAGGTGTGCCCGACGTGCCTGGCGCTGCCCGGCGCGCTGCCGGTGGCCAACGCCGCCGCGATCGAGTCGACGATCCGGATCGGGCTGGCGCTCAACTGCTCGATCGCCGAGTGGTGCCGCATGGCCAGGAAGAACTACTTCTACCCGGACATGCCGAAGAACTACCAGATCTCCCAGTACGACGAGCCGCTCTGCTTCGACGGCTACATCGACGTCGAGGTCTACGGCGAGACGGTGCGGATCGAGATCGAGCGCGTGCACCTGGAGGAGGACACCGGCAAGTCGACCCACGTGGGCGGCGCGACGGGCCGCATCCACGGGGCCGATTACTCGATCGTCGACTACAACCGGGCGGGCATCCCCCTGGTCGAGATCGTCACCAAGCCGATCCCGGGCACCGACCGGCTCGCGCCGGAGGTGGCCAGGGCGTACGTGACGGAGCTGCGCGAGATCATGCGCTCGCTGGGCGTCTCCGACGTGCGCATGGAGGAGGGCTCGCTGCGCTGCGACGTGAACGTCTCGCTCATGGAGCGCGGCGCCTCCGAGTGGGGCACCCGTACGGAGACCAAGAACGTCAACTCGCTGCGCAGCGTCGAGCGGGCGGTGCGCAGCGAGATCGAGCGGCAGGCGGGCGTGCTGGCCGGCGGCGGCCGGATCGTGCAGGAGACGCGCCACTTCCACGAGGACACCGGCACCACCACGCCCGGCAGGTCCAAGGAGGAGGCGCAGGACTACCGCTACTTCCCCGAGCCGGACCTGGTGCCGATCGCGCCGGACCCGGCGTGGGTGGCGGAGCTGAAGGCGGCGCTGCCGGAGCTGCCGTCGGTCAGGCGCAAGCGGCTGCAGGCCGAGTGGGGCCTGTCCGACCTCGACATGCAGGCGATGCACAACGCCGACGCGATCGAGCTGGTCGAGGCGACGGTCAAGGCGGGCGCGCCGGCCGCCGACGCGCGCAAGTGGTGGATGGGCGAGCTGGCCCGCCGCGCGAACGAGACGGCGACGCCGCTGGCCGACCTGCCGATCACGCCGGAGCAGATCGCCCGGGTGACCGAGCTGGTGGCGTCCGGTGCGCTCAACGACAAGCTGGCCCGCGAGGTGCTGGAGGGCGTGCTCGCCGGTGAGGGCACGCCGGACGACGTCGTGGAGAAGCGCGGGCTCAAGATCGTCAACGACGAGGGCGAGCTGTCGGCGATCATCGACGAGGTGCTGGCGGCCAACGCCGACGCGGCCGACAAGGTGCGGTCCGGCAAGATCGCGGCGGTCGGCGCGCTGGTGGGCGGCGTGATGAAGGCCAGCCGGGGCAAGGCCGACGCGGCTCGGGCGCGCGAGCTGATCCTGGAGAAGCTGGGCGTCTCCGCCTAGCGGTTCCGCACGTCCGTACGCGGCCTAGGTCCATCTGACCGGGTGGACCTAGGACCGCGGCGGGAGGTGCCCGCGCGAGCGACGGCCTAACGTCGGGTTCCATGAGACGAACTGCGTTGACAGCCGGCCTGGTGGCGATGGTGTCACTGGTGGCCTTCGAGTACGTCGCCGTCGCGGTGGCCATGCCCGTCGTGGCGGCGGATCTGGACGGTGTGGGACTTTACGGCCTGGCGTTCAGCGGGGCGATGGCCGCCGCCGTGGTGGGCACGGTGCTCGGCGGGCGGTGGGCCGACCTGCGCGGGCCGCTGGCGCCGTTGTGGACCGGGGTGGCCGGTTTCATCGGCGGCCTGTTGCTGGCGGGGCTGGCGCCCTCGATGGAGGCGCTGATCGCCGGGCGGCTGGTACAGGGCTTCGGCGGCGCGCTGGTGAGCGTGGCCCTCTACGTGGTGGTGGCGCGGGCGTACCCGGAGGAGCTGCATCCGAAGATCTTCTCCTTGTTCGCCACGGCCTGGGTGGTGCCGTCGATGGTGGGGCCGGCGATCGTCGGCCTGGTGGTCGACACGCTGGGCTGGCGGTGGGTGTTCCTGCTGGTGCCGATCCTGACCGTGGTGAGCGGGCTGGTGCTGGCGCGCGGGGTCGCCGGGCAGCCGGTGCGAGGCGGCCAGGGCACGCCCGCGCCGGGGCTGGCGGCCAAGGTCGCCTGGGCGGCGGTGACGGCGGTGGCGGCCGGGCTCATGCAGTACGGGAGCGGCGGGTCGCCGGTCCTGCTGGTCGCCGGGCTGGTCATCCTGGCCGTGGCGCTGCCCAGGCTGCTGCCCGCCGGGACGCTGCGGGCCGCCCGCGGGCTTCCGGCGGTGGTCGGGCTGCGCGGGCTGGCGACCGGGGCGCTGTTCGCCGCCGAGGTGATCGTGCCGCTCATGCTGGTGCAGGAGCGCGGGCTGTCGCCGTTCCTGGCCGGGATCGCGATCACCGGCGGCGCGGTGACCTGGTCGTTCGCGTCGTGGCTGCAGGGGCGCGAGGTGTTCGGCCGGATGACGAACCTGGTGCTCGGCTCGGCCGCGCTGGCGGGCGGCATCCTGCTCATGGGCGCGGTGACGTTCGACGGGGTGCCGGTCGCGGTGGCCTACCCGTCGTGGATCCTGGCCGGGTTCGGCATGGGGCTGATCTATCCGACGCTGTCGGTGCTCACGCTGGAGCTGTCGGCTCCGGGCGAGGAGGGCGTCAACAGCTCGGCGCTTCAGGTGGGGGAGTCGGTGTTCTCGGTGGTGGCGGTCGCGATCACCAGCGCGCTGTTCACCGCCGTCGGCTCCGCCTACTGGGCGGTGTTCGCGGCCACGCTGGTGATGGCGCTGGCGGGCTTGGCGATCGCGCCCCGCGCGGTCCGCTCGGCCGTGCCCGCCGCCACCGCGTCGGCGTGACCCGCGGGCCCGGGTACGGTCCCGGGCCCGCGGGCGTCACGCGGCGCGCCGCGCCCAGAGCCTCCTGAACAGCGGCGTCAGCAGCGCCACGCCCGACAGGAGCAGCAGCACCACCGACACCCAGCTCTCCACCAGCACGCTCACGTCGCCCGCGCCGATGGCCAGGGCGCGGCGGAGCTGGATCTCCGCCATCGGCCCGAGGATCATCCCGATCACCGCGGGGGCGACCGGGAGCCCGAAGCGCCGCATCGCGAACCCGAGCAGCCCGAGCACGAACAGCACGACCAGGTCCACGACGCTGGCCTTCAGCGCGTAGACGCCGAGCGCCGCGAACACCACGATCCCGGCATACAGGTACGGGCGCGGGATCAGCAGCAGTCGCGCCCACAGCGGCGCCAGCGGCAGGTTGAGCACGAGCAGCATGGCGTTGCCGATGAACAGCGACGCGATCATGCCCCACACCAGGGCCGGGTTGTGGTCGAACAGCTGCGGTCCGGGCTGCAGCCCGTACTGCTGGAAGGCGGCGAGCATGATGGCGGCGGTCGCGGACGTGGGCAGGCCCAGCGTCAGCAGCGGGACGAGGGTGCCGGCGGCGGAGGCGTTGTTGGCCGCCTCCGGCCCGGCGACGCCCTCGATGGCGCCCTTGCCGTACTCCTCGCGGGCGACGCCGCGCGCCAGGCGCTTCTCGGCCGCGTACGACAGGAAGGTGGGGATCTCGGCGCCGCCGCCGGGCAGCGCGCCGAACGGGAAGCCGAGCGCGGTCCCGCGCAGCCACGGCCGCCACGAGCGGCCCCAGTCGGAGCGGCCCATCCAGGCCCGCCCGACGGGCACCACCTCGGGCGCGGCGTGCCGCAGCCGCGACGCCACGTACAGGGCCTCGCCGAGCGCGAACAGCCCGACGGCGACGATCACCACGTCCACGCCGTCGAGAAGCTGCCGCAGGCCCAGCGTGAGCCGCGCCTGCCCGGTCTGCTGGTCGATGCCGATCAGCCCGATCACCAGGCCGAACCCGAGCGAGGCCAGGCCGCGCACCACCGAGCGCGACAGCACCGACGACACGGCGGTGAACGCCAGGATCGCCAGCGCGAAGTAGTCGGCGGGGCCGAACGAGATCGCGAAGCTCACCACGGCCGGCGCGGCCACCACGAGCAGCGCGGTGGCGATGGTCCCGGCCACGAACGAGCCGATGGCGGCCGTGGCCAGCGCCTGCGCCGCCCGCCCGCGCCGGGCCATCTTGTTGCCCTCCAGCGCCGTGATCATCGACGACGACTCGCCCGGCGTGTTGAGCAGGATGGAGGTGGTCGACCCGCCGTACATGCCGCCGTAGTAGATGCCGGCGAACATGATGAACGCGCTGGCCGGCGGCACCGTGAAGGTGATCGGCAGCAGCAGCGCCACGGTCATCGCCGGCCCGATGCCCGGCAGCACGCCGACCAGCGTGCCCAGGGTGACGCCGATGAGCGCGTACATGAGGTTGACCGGGGTGAGCGCGGCGGCGAACCCGTCGAGCAGGAGCTGCACCGACTCCACTCAGATCACCCCCCGTAGCACCCCGGCGGGCAGCGTGACGCCCAGCCCCTTGACGAACAGCAGGTACGTGGTGACGGCCAGGATCACGGCGATGCCCGCGGCGCGCAGCCGATGGGCGGCGCCGAGCACCACCGACAGGCCGAAGAACAGCAGGCTCGCCGAGATGATCCAGCCGAGCAGGTCGAGCACCGCGGCGAAGCCCAGGAAGACGCCGCTGACCAGGCCGACGCTGCGCCAGTCGGCGGGCGCGTCGGGGTCGACGTCCTCGCTCTCCTCCGGGTCGCCGCGCCCGCCGCGCAGCACGTCGGCCACGTAGAACAGGCCGATGAGGACCATGGCGCCGCCCACGAGCATGGGGAAGAAGCGGGGGCCGAGGCCGAGCTGGGAGGCCGCCGCGGACACGTCCAGCGTGCCCACGACGACGAACACGCCCAGCCCCAGCACCACCAGCGCCAGCCCGAGCTCGGGCCGCCACCAGCGCGGGCGCTTGCCGGAATCAGCGGAGGGCATCAGGAGACGACGCCCAGCTCGGCGATGATCGCCTTGACCCGGGTCTGCTCGGCCGCCAGGTAGTCGGCGAACTCCTGGCCGGTCTGGAAGGAGTCGATCCAGCCGTTCTTGGCCACCGCGTCCTTCCACGCCTGGGAGTCGTGCATCTTGGTGACCAGGTCGGTCAGCGCCTTCTTGTCGGCGTCGCTGAGCCCGCCGGGCGCCACCATGCCGCGCCAGTTGGCCAGCTCCACGTCCAGGCCGCCCTCCTTCAGGGTGGGGGCGTCGAGGTCGGGCAGCCGCTCGCCGGAGGTCACGCCGAGCGCGCGCAGCTTGCCGGACTTCACGTGCTCGGCGAACTCGCCGACGCCCGAGATGCCGATCGTCACCTTGTTGCCGAGCAGCGCGTTGAGCGCCTCGCCGCCGCCGGAGTGCGCGATGTAGTTGACCTGCTTGGGGTCCACGCCCGCGGCCTTGGCCATGAGGCCGGCCACGATGTGGTCGGTGCCGCCGGCCGAGCCGCCCGCGACCGAGACCTTGGCCGGGTCCGCCTTCCAGGCCGCGACCAGGTCGGCCAGCGTCTTCAGCGGCGACTCGGCCGGGACCACGACGATCTCGTACTCCTCGGTCAGCTTGGCGATCGGCGTGGTCTCGTCCAGCGTGACCTGGGACTTGTTCTGCTCGATGGCGCCGACCATGACCAGGCCCATCGTCATCAGCAGGTTGCCGTTGCCCTTCTCCCCGGCGAGCTGGGCCAGGCCGATGGTGCCGCCCGCGCCGGGCACGTTGAACACCTCGACCTTGCGGTCGGGCGCGGCGGCCTTGATCGCCTGCTCGGCCGTGCGGGAGGTCTGGTCCCAGCCGCCGCCGGGCGAGGCCGGCGCCATGATCCGCAGCGCGCTGGTGCCGCCGCCCGTGCCGGTGTCGCCGCAGCCGGTGAGCGCGGCGACCGAGAGCGCCGCGAGGGCGGCGAGTATGCGCAGACGCATTGATCACTCCAAGGGGGGATTTCACCTTCTTGGGAACCGCATGGTGAGCCCGTACTCCGCCGGAGTCGAGCCTTTGCCGGTAGGCGTCGTAATGGTCGTATTGGTCGCAACACCGCCGTGACCTCGGAGTGTTTGCATGTGGACCGTGAAGTGGGTCCGTGACGCCTCCCTCGGCACCCAGCTGTTCGTGCTCCAGATGGCGATCGTGCTGCTCGCCGTGGGGAGCACCGCCGGCGTGTGGGCGCAGCACACGCGCAGCCAGCTCGACGGCCGCTACCAGCAGCGGGCGCTGGCCATCGCGCAGTCCGTGGCCGGGCTGCCGCAGGTGCGCGAGGCGTTCGAGCTGCGCCGGCCGGAGTCCGTGCTCCAGCCGCTGGCGCTCAGCGTCCAGCAGACCACCGGCGCCGACTACGTGGTGATCGCCAACGACGACCAGATCCGCTACGCCCACCCCAACGCCTCTCTCATCCGCAAGCAGCTGTCGACCGACGGCACCTACGTGCTCACCACCGGCCGCGACTGGGTCGGCACCGAGAAGGGCACGATCGGCGTCACCGTGCGCGGCAAGACGCCGGTCCTGGACGAGTACGGCGACGTCATCGGCCTGGTCTCGGTCGGGGTGCTGGAGACGACCGTCACGGGTGAGGTCGCCGAGGCGCTGCCGCCGTTGCTGTGGACGGCGACGGCGGTGCTGCTGGCCGGGCTCGCGGCGGCCGCGCTGATCACCGCGCGGGTGCGCCGGCAGACGTTCGGCCTGGAGCCGGGTGAGATCGCCGCTCTGCTGGAGCAGCGCGAGGGCGTGCTGCACGGCGTCAAGGAGGGCGTGCTCGCGCTCGACCTCGAAGGCCGGGTGACGCTGGTCAACGACGCCGCCCGCGAGCTGCTCGGCGACGTCGGCGACGACCTGACCCGGATGCCGGTCTCCGACCGGATGCGCGACGTGCTGGGCGGCGCCGACCCGGGCGAGGACCGGATCGTCCTGCACGGCGACCGGGTGCTGGTGCTCAACCGCACCCCGGTGTCCGTACGCGGCCAGCACCGCGGCTGGGTGGTCACGCTGCGCGACCGCACCGAGCTCGTACGGCTGGCGCGCGAGCTGGACGACACCAGCAGCGCCACGGGAGCGCTGCGGGCCCAGGCGCACGAGTTCGCCAACCGCATGCACACCGTCGTCGGGCTGCTGGAGCTGGGCGAGCACGAGGCGGCGATCGCGTTCATCACCAGCGGCACCCCGGCCGCCTACCTCGGCGACCTGCGCGAGAAGGTCGAGGACCCGACGCTGGCCGCGCTGCTGCTGGCCAAGTCGGCCGAGGCCGCCGAGCGCGGCGCCCGCCTGGTGCTCTCCGGCGACTCCCGGGTGCCGGCGGACGTGCTCGGCGACCCGCAGGACGCGGTGCTGGTGGTCGGCAACCTGGTGGCCAACGCGATCGACGCGCTAGACGGCGCCGCCGGCACGATCGAGGTCTCGGTCGTGGCCGACGCGGCCGGGCTGCGCGTACGGGTCGGCGACTCCGGGCCCGGCATCATGCCCGACCTGGTCGAGGAGGTGTTCCGGGAGGGGTTCACCACGAAGGCGGCCCACTCCGGGCCGCGCGGTCTCGGCCTGGCGCTGACCCGGCAGGCGTGCCTGCGCCGGGGCGGCTGGGTCAAGGTGCGCAACTCGGGCGGCGCGGTGTTCACCGCCCACCTGCCCGCCGAGGAGGTGACGGTGTGAGCATCCGCGTGCTGGTGGTGGACGACGACTTCATGGTGGCGCGCGTGCACGGCGCCTACGTGGCGCGGGTGCCCGGCTTCGAGGTCGTCGCGACGGTCGGCAACGGCGCCGGGGCGCTCGCGGCGGTGACCGAGCACCGGCCGGACCTGGTGCTGCTCGACATCTACCTGCCCGACATGTCGGGCCTGGCGGTGTTGCAGGCGCTGAGCGGCGTCGACGTGCTCGTGATCAGCGCCGCCCGCGACGTGCCCACGGTCCGCGCGGCGATGCGCGGCGGCGCGATCAACTACCTGATCAAGCCGTTCACCGCCGACGCGCTGACCGAGCGGCTGCGCCACTACGCCGACACCCGGCGGCGGCTCCACGCCATCGGCCCCGAGGCCCGCCAGGACGACGTGGACCGCCTGTTCGGCACGCCGGCCGCCGCCGCGCCGCTGCCCAAGGGGCTGTCCCCCGCCACCTGCGCGCTGGTCGCCGACACCCTGCGCGACGCCGGCCGCGACCTGTCGGCGGCCGAGACGGCGCAGCTCGCGGGCCTGTCGCGGGTCAGCGCCCGCCGCTACCTCGAACACCTGTGCGCGGGAGGGCGGGCGGAGCTGCGGCCCCGCTACGGCACGGCCGGGCGTCCGGAGCACCGGTACCGCTGGCTCGGCTGACACAGTTCCGTAGTCTTTTCTCGTGACATATGCCGACCCTCGTGCCTTACTGTTGCCTGAGACTTGGCTGCGGAACGGGAGGAGATTGAGGCGTGCGTAACGCCGGACCGATCGAATCACCGACCGACCCGTTCGCCTCGGTGCCCCTGCCCTCGCGCGGCACCAGCAGGAAGCCGAAGATCGAGGGCCTGCCCCCGGGCGTCTCCCGCGACATCTTCGGCCCGCAGGAGCAGCCGGCGCAGGAGCCCCGCCCGCAGGAGCCGCCCAAGAGCGGCACCCTGCCCCCGGTGCCGACCGCGTCGCAGCCCTGGCCGGTCAACGGCAACGGGTCCGAGCCGCCGCCGTTCGGCATGCGCACGCCGCTGGAGCGGCCCCCGGCGCCCGACGCCGACCCGCCGCGCAAGCGCCGCCTGCTGCCCGGCATCGCCGTGCTCGTGCTGCTCGCCCTCGCCCTGGCCTACCTGGTCCCGGCCGTGCTCATGTCCGACGCCGTGCTGCGCGGGACCCGGGTGGGCGGCGTCGACATCGGCGGCATGACCGTCACCCAGGCGGCCGACAAGCTGCGCAGCGAGCTCGCCGTCAAGCTCAACAAGCCCGTCGTCGTCGACCTCGGCGGGCGCAAGGACACCATCCAGCCCGACGAGGCCGGGCTGGAGCTCGACGTGGTGGCCACGATCGGCCAGGCGCCCAGCGGCTTCCCCAGCCCGATCGAGGTGTGGCGGGCGCTCACCACCACGACCGACATCGAGCCGAAGGTCACCGTCGACCCCTCCCAGCTCACCAGGACCGTCGAGGCGCTGGCCGAGACCGTCGACCGGCGGCCGCACGAGGGCCGCGTCACGTACAAGGGGCTGCGCCCGGTGGCGACGCAGCCGCGCTCGGGCGCGCTGCTCGACCGCGGCGAGGCGGTCCGCGTGATCAGCGAGGCCTTCCTGAACGGCACCGGCACCGCGATCGTCAGCCTGGTGCCCGCCGAGCCCGCCACCAGCGCCCGCGCCGTCCAGAAGGCCACCGCGCAGGCCAGGCGGGCGGTGTCCGCGCCCATCACGCTGACCCTCGGCGGCAAGCAGGCGCAGCTCACCCCGGCCACGATCGCCGCCAACCTCACCTTCGTGCCCGACGGCGACGGGGGGCTGCGGCCCGACTTCGACGCCAAGGGGGCGCTGGCCACCGTCGAGAGCAGCCTGGTGGACGCGACCCAGGTGCCGCGCGACGCCACGTACGAGATCGTGAACGGCAAGCCCGTGCTCGTGCCCTCGCGCGAGGGCCGGGGCGTCAACGCCAAGGCGCTCGCCCGCGACGTGGTCAAGCTGGTGCGGAGCGGCGGGAACCGGGTCGTCCCCGTGGCGCTGGCCGACGCCCCGCCCGAGGTCACCACCGAGCAGGTGGCCGACCTCGGCATCAAGGAGACGGTGTCGTCGTTCACCACGACCTTCGACTGCTGCCTGCCGCGCGTGACCAACATCCGCCGGATGGCCGAGCAGGTCGACGGGGTCCTGGTCAAGCCCGGCGAGACGTTCTCGCTCAACGAGCTGGTCGGGGAGCGCACCGCCGAGGGCGGCTACGTGCCGGCCGACCAGATCGTCGGCGGCCGGACGCTCACGATCATGGGCGGCGGGGCCTCCCAGTTCGCCACCGCCCTCTACAACGCCGCCTACTACGGCGGCTTCGAGGACGTCGAGCACACGCCGATGGACTACTTCTCCGCCCGCTACCCGGCGGGCCGCGACGCCGCGCTGCTCTACCCCGACCTGGACCTGAAGTGGCGCAACGACTCCGACCACGGGGTACTGATCAAGACCTCGTCCACGGCCACGTCGGTGTCCGTCGTGCTGTGGAGCACCAGGCGCTACGACGAGATCAAGGCTGTCGAGTCCGACCGGCGGGAGTTCACCCCGTTCCGCCGTGAAACCAGCGACGCCGCCGGCTGCAGGCCCACCACCGGCCAGCAGGGCTTCACCGTCGACGTCACCCGGGTCTTCATCCGCGACGGCGAAGAGATCAAGCGGGACAAGAAGGTCACCACGAAGTACCGCCCCCAGGCCCAGGTGGTGTGCACCGGCTAGGGCGTGACCGCGAGGATCCGGTCGTCGCCCGCGCGCGACTCGCCCCGGCCGTCCCTGTTGCTGGTGCCCACCCACAGCCCGCCGCCCGGGGCGGCGGTCACGGCGCGGAGCCTGCCGTACGTGCCGCCGTAGTGCGCGACCGGCGTGCCCGGCGAGCCGTCGGCGGCCAGCGGGATCTGCCACAGCCGTTCGCCGCGCAGCGCGCCCATCCACAGCGAGCCGCCGGCGAACGCCAGACCGGACGGTGACGCCTCGGAGGTGTCCCAGGTGACGACCGGATCGGTGAACTCCGGGGCGCCGCCCCGGCCCTCCACCTCCGGCCAGCCGTAGTTGCCGCCCGCCTCGATCAGGTTGAGCTCGTCGTGGGCGTCGGCGCCGAACTCGGAGGCGTACAGCCGGCCCGAGCCGTCCCAGGCCAGGCCCTGCACGTTGCGGTGGCCCAGGCTGTAGACGAGCGTGCCGAACGGGTTGCCGGGAGCCGGCCGCCCGTCGGCCGTCATGCGCAGGATCTTGCCCGCGAGCGAGTCGCGGTCCTGCGACAGGGACCGGTCGCCGGTCTCGCCGGTGGTGGCGTACAGGTGGCCGTCGGGGCCGAACGCCAGCCGCCCGCCGTTGTGGACGGTCCCCTTCGGGATGCCCTGGACGATCACCCGCGGCTCCGACAGCGTGTCGCCGGTCAGCCGGTAGCGGACGATCCGGTTGTCGGAGGCGGCCGTGCAGTACACGAACACCTGCTCACCCTTGACCGCCACGCCCATCAGCCCGCCCTCGCCGCCGGGCGTCACGCCCTCGATCACGGCCAGCTCCCGCGCCCGGCCCGCCGGGGTGACCCGCAGCAGCCTGGCCGAGTCGCGCTCGGTCACCAGCGCGTCGCCGCCCGGCAGGAACGCGATCGCCCACGGCACGGCCAGGTCGCGCGCCACCACGCGCGGCTCGCCGGGCGACGGCCCGCCGCGTGCCGAGGCGGCCGGCGGCCCCCCGCCCTGGTCAGAGGCGGCCGGCGGCACCCCGCCCGCGCCGGAACAGGCGGCGAGCGCCACCGCGAGCATGGTCAGCCAGAGTGCCCTCATGTCTCCCATACTTGCCCCCGAGCCATAAAGTTTCCCGCATGAAGATCTGGGTCCCGTACGAGCCGGTCGCCGAAGTCCTGTCCGATCTGCCGGGTGTGGCGTGCTCCGTGTACGACGGCACCGGGCCGGAGCCCGACGGGATCGAGGACGTCGAAGTGTGGATCCCGCCCCTGGTCACCGTGCCGGACGTGCCGGGCACGCTGGCGCGGATGCGGTCGCTGCGTCTGGTCCAGACCGTCACCGCGGGCGTGGACGCCTACCGGCCGCACCTGCCGGAGGGCGCGGTGCTGTGCAACGCGCGCGGCGTGCACGACGCGGGCACCGCCGAGTGGGCCGTCGGCGCGATGATCGCAGTGCTGCGCGAGTTCCCCGGCTTCACCGACGCCCAGCGCCGGGGCGAGTGGACCTACCGCCACACCGGCGTGCTGGCCGACTCCACCGTGCTGATCGTCGGCTACGGCTCCATCGGGCAGGCGCTCGAACGCCGCCTCGACGGCTTCGAGGTCGAGGTCGTCCGGGTCGCCAGGAGCGCCCGCGAGGGCGTCCACGGCATGGCCGAGCTGCCCGCCCTGCTGCCCGGGGCCGACGTCGTGGTGCTGCTCGTGCCCGCCACGCCCGACACCGCCGGCATGGCCGACGCCGCGTTCCTGTCGCGGATGAAGGACGGCGCGGTGCTGGTCAACGCGGCCAGGGGCGGCGTCGTCGACACCGACGCCCTGCTCGCCGAGCTCAAGAGCGGCAGGCTGCGGGCCGCGCTCGACGTGACCGCGCCCGAGCCGCTGCCGGCCGGTCACCCCCTGTGGAGCGCGCCGGGCGTCTTCATCACGCCGCACGTGGCGGGCAGCACGCCCGCCTCCGACCGCCGCATGCTCCGGCTCATGCGCGCGCAATTGACGCGCTATCTCGCGGGCGAGCCGCTCGACAACGTCATCACCGACGCGTATTGAGAGGAATCCGGACCGTGGCTGGTCCGTGACCTGCGGTGCGTACGGTGGCGTCTAACCAAGGTTTCCTGACTTCCTGTCAAGGAAATCCTGGCGGCAATCAGGTCCGTGTGGTTATCAGATCGGTGACGACATCGGCGTTGTCACCACCCGCGCACCACCGACCGCACACACTGGCGATGTGCACCGCCGACCGGCGGTTCACGGGAGCAGGGTTCGAGACGGGATGGGCGACGACTGTGATCCGCTGGCGTGATCCACGGGCACCGCTGACCGCCGCGGCGGCGATCGGTGCCGCGGGGTTCGCGGCTGCGCTCCTTGCGGGCGGCCCGGCCCTCGTCATCGGCGCGGTCGCCGGCTGCCTCGCCGCGCTGCTGGCCACCGTGTCACTGCTGGCCGCCTCGGTGCGGCCGGCCGAGCACCCCTCGGCGGCACTCGGCATCCGCTGGATGGCCGGTGGCGCCGCCATCTGGGCCGCCGGCGTGGCGCTGCGGCCGTTCACCGACAGCTCCACGTTCATGGTGAGCTTCGCCGAGCTGCTCGTGCTGCTCGGCACCGTGCTGACCGGAGGCGGCGCGCTCGTCGCGGCCGGGCGCAGGCCGCCTGCCGCCCTGGTGCTGAGACAGCTCATCGACGCCTACCTGTGCGCCGCCTCGCTGTTCCTGATCGGCTGGGTGGTGGCGCTGCGCCACGTCTACGAGGCGACCGCCGACCCCGCGCTGTTCGCCTTCGCCATGCTGCCGCCGATGCTCGCACTGGTGGCGACCTGCGCCGTGGCGCCGTCCGTGGCCGCGGTGCGCTCCGCCGCGTGGCCGCTCGGCCTGGCGAGCGTGGGCGTGCTCGCCACCACGACCGTGGCCGGCATGGCGACCGCCGTGGCCCGGCTCGACGGCGGCGCGCCGCCCGTGTGGAGCATGGTCATCACGCCGGTGGCCTTCCTGCTGCTGGCCGCCGTGCCCTGGCTGCGCCCGCGCCAGGTCACCGCCGCGCAGGCGCCTGACAACCTGGTGGACGCGCTGCCGCTGGCGCTGGTCGCCGTCGCCACCGTCACGATGCTCGCGCACCTGGCCGGCGGCATGCGCCAGCCCCCCGCCACCGGCGTCGTGGCGGTCGCCGCCTCCGTCGTGCTGCTCCTGCTGCTGCGCGTGTTCGTGCTGTCGGGGGCCAACGCGCGGCTGCGCACGCTCGTCTCGCTCGGCGACACGCAGCTGCGCGAGCTGGCCGAGAGCACCGGCGACGTGGTGCTCATCTGCGACTACGACGGCATGGTGCACGAGATCGGCGACGGCATCGAGGTCACCTACGGCTACCGCCCCGAGGACGTGATCGGCGGGTCGATCTTCGACTACATCCACCCCGAGGACGTGCCGCACATCCAGTCGGCGCTGCACGGCATGGGCCCCGACGGCGACGACGAGGAGGCCAGCCCCGGCGCCTGCCTCATCGCCTGCCGGGTACGGGCCGCCGACGGCACCTGGCGACCCACCGAGTCGGTCGCCACCCGCCACGCGGGCGGCGAGGACCAGGTCCTGGTCACCACCCGCGACATCAGCGACGAGGAAGCCCTGCGCAACCAGGTCGCCCACCTGACCTTCCACGACGGCATCACCGGGCTGCCCAACCGCTCCTACTTCGAGGAGCGCACCCGCGAGGTGCTGACCGGACGCAGCGTCGGCCAGGTCGCCGTCATCTTCCTCGACCTCGACGGGTTCACCTCGGTCAACGACTCGGTGGGCCACGCCAGCGGCGACTACCTGCTCGGCCAGGCCGCGCGCCGGCTGCGCGGCGCGGTGCGCCACGACGACACGCTGGCCCGGTGGGGCGGCGACGAGTTCGCCGTGCTGCTGGAGACCGGCGGGGAGGCGCAGCTCGCCGTCGACCTCGCCGAGCGGCTGGTGCGGGCGGTCTCGCAGGAGCCGTTCCGGGTGGCCGACCGTGACGTGGCGCTGACCGCCAGCGTCGGCGTGGCCTTCGCCGAGGACGACCTGCCCGCCGGCGACCTGATCCGCAACGCCGACGTGGCCATGGCGCGGGCCAAGGAGCTGGGCGGGCGCCGGGTCGAGGTGTTCGCCGCGCAGATGCACGCCGACGTGCTGCGCCGCCTGGAGCTGGCCGCCGACCTGCAGCGGGCGCTGATCGAGCAGCAGTTCGCGATCGAGTACCAGCCGGTGGTCGATCTGGCGACCTCGCGGGTGACCGCGGTCGAGGCGCTGGTGCGCTGGTGGCGCGGCTCGGTGTTCGTGCCGCCCGACCAGTTCCTCGGCCCGGCCGAGGACACCGGGCTGATCGTGCCGCTCGGCGAGTGGATCCTGCGCGAGGCGTGCCGTGAGGTGGCCGCCTGGCGGGCCTCGTCCTGGGACATCGGGCTGTCGCTCAACCTGTCGGCCCGGCAGATCACCGCGCCCCGCTTCGTCGAGACCGTGCGGGAGGCGCTGGAGGAGAGCGGGCTGCCCGCCTCCGCGCTGACCCTCGAAGTGATCGAGGAGATGCTCGTCGAGGACGCCGAGGAGACGGTCAAGCGGCTGTCGGAGCTGCGCGCTCTCGGCGTGCGGCTGGCGATCGACGACTTCGGCACCGGCTACGCCTCGCTGGCGTTCCTCAGGCAGCTCCCGGTCGACATGATCAAGATCGACCCGTCGTTCGTGTCCGGGCTGGGCCGCGACGACACGCTGACGCTGCTCACCCGCACGATCGTGCGGCTCGGCCACGACCTGGGCCTGACCGTGGTCGCCGAGGGCATCGAACGCCCGGAGCAGCTTGAGCTGCTGCGTGAGATGGGCTGCATGAAGGGCCAGGGCTTCCTGGTCGCGCGGCCCATGGCGGCCAGGGGCGTCGACTCGCTGATGAGGACGAGTCTCACCGTGTGAGACGTGTTTCTCACCAAGTTGACACCTGGTGCTTCCGACCAGCTATGGTGTTAGACATGCTTCGCAGTGGGATTCTCGTAGTACTTCGCCGGCGCGCAGGCCGTTAGCGAAGCACTCCGACCTGCGCGCCGCCCCAGCCCCGCCGTTCGTCCGGCGGGGAGGGGCATTTTTTATGTCCTGAACGTGTGACCACGCAAGGAACGAGCCGATGACCGAACGGATGACAGGTGCACAGGCCCTGGTCAGGGCGCTGGAGCACGTGGGAGTCGACACCGTGTTCGGGATCCCGGGCGGCGCCATCCTCCCGGCTTACGATCCCCTCTACGACTCGACCAAGGTCCGGCACGTGCTCGTACGGCACGAGCAGGGCGCCGGCCACGCGGCCGAGGGTTACGCGCAGGCCACCGGCAAGGTCGGCGTGTGCATGGCGACCAGCGGACCGGGGGCGACGAACCTGGTGACGCCCATCGCCGACGCGTACATGGACTCGGTGCCGATCGTGGCGATCACCGGGCAGGTGGCGAGCAAGTCGATCGGCACGGACGCCTTCCAGGAAGCCGACATCTCCGGCATCACCATGCCGATCACCAAGCACAACTTCCTGGTCACCGACCCGGCTGACATCGCCCGCACGATCATGGAGGCGTTCCACATCGCCTCCACCGGCCGTCCCGGCCCGGTGCTGGTCGACATCGCCAAGGACGCCCTGCAGGCGGAGACCACGTTCAGCTGGCCGCCGACGATGCAGCTGCCCGGCTACCGGCCGGTGACCCGGCCGCACTCCAAGCAGATCCGCGAGGCGGCCAAGCTGATCGCCGAGGCCCGCCGCCCGGTGCTCTACGTGGGCGGCGGCGTGCACAAGGCCCGCGCCTCCGAGGAGCTGATCCGGCTGGCCGAGCTGACGCGCATCCCGGTCGTGACGACGCTGATGGCGCGCGGCACGTTCCCCGACAGTCACCCGCAGCACATGGGCATGCCGGGCATGCACGGCAGCGTCTCGGCCGTGGGCGCGCTCCAGCAGGCCGACCTGCTCATCGGGCTGGGCGTCCGCTTCGACGACCGCGTCACCGGGCAGCTGTCCACGTTCGCGCCCTACGCCAAGGTCGTCCACGCGGACATCGACCCGGCGGAGATCTCCAAGAACCGCCACGCCGACGTGCCGATCGTGGGCGACTGCAAGGAGGTCATCGGCGACCTGATCGCCGCAGTCGAGGCCGCCGGGGTCCAGGGCGACTACGACGAGTGGTGGACGATCCTCAACGGCTACAAGCAGACCTACCCGCTGGGCTACGAGGAGTTCGAGGACGGCTCGCTGGCCCCGCAGTACGTCATGGAGCGGCTGAGCGCCATCGTCGGCCCCGACGCCTACTACGTGGCGGGCGTCGGCCAGCACCAGATGTGGGCCTCGCAGTTCGTCCGCTACGAGAGGCCGGGCCGGTTCATCAACTCCGGCGGCGCCGGCACGATGGGCTTCGCGGTGCCGGCGGCGATGGGCGCCAAGATGGGCCGCCCCGACGACGTCGTGTGGGCCATCGACGGCGACGGCTGCTTCCAGATGACCAACCAGGAGCTCGCCACCTGCGCGCTGGAAGGCGTGCCCGTCAAGATCGCCGTCATCAACAACGGCAACCTGGGCATGGTCCGCCAGTGGCAGACCCTCTTCTACGACCAGCGCTACTCCAACACCGACCTGCAGGCGACCCGCCGCATCCCCGACTTCGTCAAGCTGGCGGAGGCCTATGGTTGTGTTGGCCTGCGGTGCGAGCGTCCCGAAGACGTCGACGCGACCATCAAGAAGGCCATGGAGATCAACGACGTGCCCGTGGTGGTCGACTTCGTCGTCCACCAGGACGCCATGGTCTGGCCCATGGTCGCGGCCGGCACGAGCAACGACGACATCAAGATCGCCCGTGACATGGCGCCGAAGTGGGAGAGCGACGATGAGTAGACACACGCTTTCTGTGCTCGTGGAGAACAAGCCGGGTGTGCTCGCCCGGGTGTCCGCGCTGTTCAGCAGGCGGGGCTTCAACATCGACTCGCTGGCCGTCGGGCCCACCGAGCACGACGACATCTCCCGTATGACGATCGTGGTCAGCGTCGAGGAGCTGCCGCTTGAGCAGGTCACCAAACAGCTCAACAAGCTGGTGAACGTGCTGAAGATAGTGGAGCTCGACACCTCGCAGTCCGTTCAGCGCGAGCTCATGCTGATCAAGGTCAAGGCCGACGCCGACAGCCGCTCGCACGTGCTGGAGCTCGTCCAGCTCTTCCGTGCGCGCTGCGTGGACGTGGCGGCCGACGCGGTGACCATCGAGGTCACCGGCACTCCCGACAAGCTCGAGGCCTTCGTCAAGGTCCTGGAGCCGTTCGGGATCAAAGAGCTCGTCCAGTCGGGCATGGTGGCCATCGGCCGCGGCGCCCGTTCCATCACTGACCGGTCCCTCAGGGCACTGGACCGTACCGCCTGAAAGGTTTTCAGCAAGTGACCGAGATTTTCTACGACGACCAGGCCGACCTGTCGATCATCCAGGGGCGCCGTGTGGCCGTGCTGGGGTACGGCAGCCAGGGCCACGCCCACGCGCTCTCCCTGCGTGACTCCGGTGTCGACGTGCGCGTCGGCCTGCCGGAGGGCTCCAAGAGCCGCGAGAAGGCCGAGAACGACGGCCTGCGCGTGCTCACGCCGGGCGAGGCGGTGAAGGAGGCCGACGTCACGATGATCCTGGCGCCGGACCACATCCAGCGCCACCTCTACGCCGAGCACGTCGCGCCCAACCTCAAGGAGGGCGACGCGCTCTTCTTCGGCCACGGCCTCAACATCCGCTACGGCCTCATCGAGGCGCCCGAGGGCGTCGACGTGTGCATGGTCGCCCCCAAGGGCCCCGGCCACCTCGTCCGCCGCCAGTTCGAGGCGGGGCGCGGCGTCCCGTGTCTCGTCGCGGTGGAGAAGGACGCCTCCGGCAAGGCCCTCGACCTGGCGCTCTCCTACGCCAAGGGCATCGGCGGCACCCGCGCCGGGGCGCTGAAGACCACGTTCACCGAGGAGACCGAGACCGACCTGTTCGGCGAGCAGGCCGTGCTGTGCGGCGGCGTCTCCGAGCTGATCAAGGCGGGCTTCGAGACGCTCATCGAGGCCGGCTACCAGCCGGAGGTGGCCTACTTCGAGTGCCTGCACGAGATGAAGCTCATCGTCGACCTCATGTACGAGGGCGGCATCTCGAAGATGTACTGGTCGGTGTCCGACACCGCCGAGTACGGCGGCTACACCCGCGGCCCGCGCGTCATCACCGACGAGACCCGTGAGGAGATGCGCCGCATCCTGGGTGAGATCAAGGACGGCACCTTCGCCCGGCAGCTCGTCGAGGAGTTCGACGGCGGCCAGAAGGAGTTCGCCCGTCACCGTGAGGAGCTGGCGGAGGACCCGATCGAGAAGACCGGCGCCAAGCTGCGCCCGATGATGAGCTGGCTGAAGGGCTGAGTTCGCGCGTTCGCGGCGGACGGGCGGGGGCGCTGATGCGCCCCCGCCCGTTGCTTTGGGCCTGGGGCCGCTTCGTGTCTCGTCAATGATCCGCAATGCGTGACCGCGTTAACCCCCGTCTTCGCAAAAGGACCGTTTCCGCACGTCAAAAGCAGATTAGCGGCGTTTGCCGCTGACGATCACCGGGAAGATCTCCTCCCGCTACCGACGGAGAGTAGTCGATAGGTAACAAAGGGGATTCGTATGTACAAGACGGGGCTCATCCTGGCCGGTCTGGTCGGCGGGATGGTCATGCTGGGCGGCGGTCCCGCGCTCGCCGAAGGTTACGCGATGAACACCGCCTCGGTGGTCGCGTGGCCCACGCATGGGGACGACGACAACAACGACAACGACATCCGCGCGTACGGCGAGCGGAACAACTTCGGCGAGGACAACGACGACGAAGTCGAGGGGCAGTGGAACAACAACGGGTCGGACGACGACGTCCTTGACCTGGACATTCTCAACCAGGTCCTCTCGGACATCCTGACCGCGAAGGACTAGTCGTCCCAAGCACCGTTACGGGGCCCGCCTCTCCGGAGGCGGGCCCCGTCGCTGTGTCAGCCCTCGTAGCTGAACGAGGCGGCGAACGAGTCGCGGGCGATGCGGTCGAGCTGCGCCTCCGTCAGGCCGAGCTCGTCGCGCAGGGCGCGGTAGTTGTCCTCGACGTAGCCGCCGAAGTAGGCCGGGTCGTCGGAGTTCACGGTCACGACCAGGCCCTCGTCGAGCATCGCGGGCAGGATGTGGTCACGCAGCGACGGCACCGCGCGCAGCCGCACGTTCGACAGCGGGCACACGGTCAGCGGGATGCGCTCGTCGCGCAGGCGCGCCACCAGCTCCGGGTCCTCCATGGCGCGGATGCCGTGGTCGATCCGCTCCACGCGCAGGATGTCCAGCGCCTCCCACACGTAGTCGGGCCCGCCCTCCTCGCCGGCGTGCGCCACCCGGCGCAGCCCCTCGGCGGCGGCCAGCTCGAAGACCCGGCGGAACAGCGACGGCGGATGGCCGACCTCGGCCGAGTCCAGCCCGACCCCGATGAACTGGTCCCGGAACGGCAGCGCCGCCCGCAGCACCCGCTCGGCCTCCTCCGGGCCCTGGTCACGCAGGAAGCACAGGATCAGCGACGCGGAGAACGGCCCGTCCTTGATGGCGCCCGTCAGCCCGGCGAACACCGCCTCCAGCGGCACCCCGCGCGCCAGGTGGGCCTGCGGGTCGAAGAAGATCTCCGCGTGCCGCACGCCCTGCGCCTCGGCCCGCCGCAGGTAGGCGGCGGCCAGGTCGTAGAAGTCGCGGTCGGTGCGCAGGACCGCCATGTTCTCGTAGTAGACGTCCAGGAACGACTGCAGGTTCGTGAAGTCGTAGCGCGCCCGGATGGCGTCCACGTCGAAGGTCGGCAGCGCGACCCCGTTGCGCCGGGCCAGCTCGACGACGAGCTCCGGTTCGAGGGTGCCTTCGATGTGCAGGTGGAGTTCGGCTTTGGCGCGCATGGATCGAGTAAACCCGACCATGACCGGCCGAGGTATCGTGCGAACCTCCGAACCTTCGCCGTTTGACCTGGCATAACATGAGATTTCATGAGGTTGGCGGAGCTGTTGGCGCGTGACGACCTCCGGCTGACGCTCGTCACCGGCACCGGGACGCTCGACCGGGAGGTACGCCGCGCGTACCCGACGGACCTGCCCGATCCCCGCCGCTACCTGCGGCCCGGTGACCTGGTGCTGACCAGCGGGGTCTGGTACGGCGAGCCGGCCGACTGCGAGAGGTTCGCCGACGCGCTGTGGGCGAGCGACGTCGCCGGGCTGGTCGTGGGCCTGATCGTGCTGGGCGAGCTGCCGCAGGCGCTGGTGACGGCGTGCGAGCGGCGCAGGGTGCCGCTGATCCTGGCCGCGCCCGACCAGTCGTTCGGTGCGATCACCGAGGCGGTGGTCGCGGAGGCGTTCGCCGCCGAGCGTCGCCGGGCCGAGCGGGGCCGCGCGCAGACGCTGCTGGACGTGCTCGCCTCCCAGCAGATCGCGCCCGGCGAGGTGTCGGCGCACCTGCGGCTGCTCGGCGCCGATCCGGGCCTGCCGACGACCGCGATGGTGGTCAGCGGGCCGGGCGGGCACGACCTGCCCGCGATGCTGCACGAGGCGCTGGCCAGGAAGGGCCGCCACCTGATCGTCGGCGGCCGGGCCGACGAGGCGATCGTGCTGGTCAACGGCAGGGCGACGCGCAAGGCGCTGAGCGAGGAGCTGCGCGCCCTGGCGGCCGACCGGCCAGGGCTGCGGCTCGCGGCCGGCATCAGCGACGCGACGGCCAGCGTGTCGCAGCTCGGCGAGGCGCTGGAGACCGCGCGCCGGGGCATGGAGTCGGCCCGCGACGGCGAGGGCCCGGTGTCGATCATGTCGGTGGCCGACATCGACAGCTACGACCTGCTGCTGGCCGCGCTGCCGATGGGCGTGCGCCGCTCCTTCCGCGACCACCTGCTGGGGCCGGTCGAGGAGTACGACGCGCGCCACGGCTCGGAGCTGCTGCGCACGCTGGACGTGTTCCTGGAGACGTGCGGCTCCTGGCAGCGCGCCGCCGACGAGCTGTACGTGCACGTCAACACGTTGCGCTACCGGATGCAGCGGGTCGAGGAGCTGACCGGCCGCCGCATGTCGTCGATGCGCGACCGGACGGACCTCTACCTGGCCCTCAGGGCAGGGCAGCTCGGGTCAGGACAGCACAGGTCAGGGGAGGCGGCCGGCGACGACGTGACCCCGTGACACCACGGCGACGATGTTGTCCACGGTCAGGTCCTCGATGCGCTCCCACGGCCGCCCGCGCATCACGAGCAGGTCGGCGCCGAGACCGGGGGCGATCCGGCCGACGGGCATGCGGATCGCGTCGGCGGCGTCGGAGGTGGCCGCGCGCAGCGCCGCGCCCGCGTCCATGCCGAACACCCGGGTCATGTGCACGATCTCGGCGAGCTGGTCGCCGAACTGCACGTGGTGGCCGTTGGCGTCGGTGCCCAGCACGAACCGGACGCCGAGCCTGGCCGCCTCCGCGAACAGCGCGTCACGCTGGACCACCAGCTCGCCGGCCTTGATCCGGGCGTCCTCGGGGACCGGGACGCGGCCCTCGGTGATGGCCTCGTTGATCAGCAGCGTGGGCGCGACCGGGGTGCGCTGGGCGGCCAGCTTCTCGGCCAGGTCGCGGCTCATCAGCGTGCCGTGCTCGATGGAGTCGACGCCCTCCTCGACGGCCACCCGGATGCCGTCCTCGGTGTGGGCGTGCGAGGCGACGAGCATGCCGAGCGCGTGCGCCTCGTCGACGACGGCCCGGATCTCCTCGCGGGTGTAGTTGCGCCAGACGCTCTTGTCGCCGATGGACAGCACGCCGCCGCTGGTCGTGAGCTTGATGCCGTCCATGCCGGCGCGGGCCCAGGCGCGCACCAGCTTGCGGCACTCGTCCGGGCCGTCGGCGGTGGGCTTGCGCAGCGGGAACGCGGGCGGCACGAACAGGTCGTTGTGCCCGGCGGTCATCCCCACCACGCCGTGGACCTGGATGCGCGGGCCGGGCAGGATGCCGGCGTCGAAGGCCCGGCGGATGGCCACCTGCGCCTCGTCCCCGGCCAGGTCGCGCAGGGTCGTGACGCCGTGGCGCATGGCCCGCTGGGCGTGCGCGACGCCGTGCAGCACCTGCTCGTCGCGGGTGGTGACCAGCGGCCAGGTGGTGAAGTCGGCCGAGCCGTCGCCCGCGTAGCCGATCAGGTGGACGTGCGTGTCCACCAGGCCGGGGATGACGCACAGGTCGTCGTCGCGCGGCGCCGCCGGGGTCACGCCGGTGATCCGGTCCGGCTCCCAGGTGAGGTCCACCGGGCCGCGTGGTTCAGTGCCGTCCCAAAGCGGGATTCCGTCCAGTCTCATTCCACCCGACGGTACCTGACCCGCTCCCGACCTGGAGGGATCTACGGACCTCGCGTGGCGCGCTCGTAGGGAGCTACAGAATCGGCCCCGTGTTTTGCCTGCGTGCGCGGAAACCGGGGTGCGGGCGGACGAGGTGGCCGAAACTCTGTCACACGATGGTAATAATCGATGTATAGCTTCCTGACCTGCACGTTCATCGCTCAGCCCAAGGAGAATCATGGCTTCCCTCGACCGTCGTGCGTTCCTGCGGACGTCTGGTCTGGCCGGGCTGGCGCTCGGGCTGGCCGCCTGCGGTGGCGGCGGCACGTCCACCGGCGGCGGTGGCGAAGGCGGCGGGTTCGGCGCCGTGAAGCTGCAGCTGTCGTGGAAGAAGAACGTCGAGTTCGCCGGCGAGTACTTCGCCGACAGCAAGGGCTACTACAAGGCCGCCGGGTTCTCCCAGGTCGAGCTGCTGTCCGGCGGCGGCTCCGGCACCTCGGTCGAGTCGGGCCTGGCCACCGGCCGCTGCTGGATCGGCCTGTCGGCGCCCACGATCACCGCGCCCGCCGTCCTCCAGGGCGCCCAGCTCAAGATCGTCGGCGCGACGTTCCAGAAGAACCCGTTCGCCATCATCTCCCTCGGCAAGAACCCGATCGAGGACCCCAAGGCCCTGGTCGGCAAGCGCATCGGCGTCCAGGACTCCAACGAGCTGGTGTGGAACGCGCTGCTCAAGGCCAACGAGATCGACCCGGCGAGCGTGACGCGGGTGCCGTTCCAGTCGGACCCGTCCATGCTCACCTCCGGCCAGCTCGACGGCTACGTCGGCTTCGTCACCAGCGGCCCGGTCCGGCTGAAGATGCAGGGCGTGGACGCCACCTACCTGCTGTTCGCCGACCACGGCCTGCCGCTGGCCGCCGAGACGTTCACGGTCCGCCAGGAGACGATCGACAACGAGCGCGACAAGCTCAAGGCGTTCCTGACCGCCGAGATCAAGGGCTGGAAGGACGCCGTCGCCGATCCGGCCAAGTCCGCCGAGATGGCCGCCAACACCTACGGCAAGGACCTCAACCTCGACGTCAAGGAGCAGACCGAGGAGGCCAAGATGCAGAACGAGCTCGTCGTCACCCCGGACGCCAAGGCCAACGGGCTGTTCACGATGACGCCCGAGCTGATCGCGCAGAACGTCGAGTCGCTGGGCAAGGCCGGTCTCGCCGTCAAGGCCGAGCAGCTGTTCGACCTGTCGGTCCTGGACGAGGTCTACCAGGCCGACCCGAGCCTGAAGCTCGCATGAGCGGCATCTCGATCACCGGGCTGAGCAAGACCTTCGGCAAGGGCGTCACTGCCGTCGAGGGCGTCGACTTGGAGACCCCCAAGGGCTCGTTCCTGTCGCTGCTCGGCCCGTCGGGCTGCGGCAAGTCGACCGTGCTGCGCATCCTGGCCGGGCTGGAGGAGCCGACGTCCGGCGAGATCCGCGTCAACGGCGAGTCGCCCGAGGAGCTGCGCAGGAGCCACCACCTCGGCATCGCCTTCCAGGACTCGGCGCTGCTGCCCTGGCGCAGCGTGCACGCCAACATCCGGCTGCCGCTGGAGGTCGCCGGGCTGAAGCCGGAGCCCGGCGTGATCGAGGACCTGATCAAGCTCGTCGGCCTGGAGGGCTTCGAGAAGGCCCGGCCCGCCGAGCTGTCGGGCGGCATGCGCCAGCGCGTGTCCATCGCCCGCGCGCTCGTCGTCAAGCCCAGCGTGCTGCTGCTCGACGAGCCGTTCGGCGCGCTGGACGACATGACCAGGCAGCGGCTCAACCTGGAGCTGCTGCGCATCTGGACCGAGAAGCCCGCCACCACGCTCATGGTCACCCACGGCATCGGCGAGGCGGTGTTCCTGTCGGACGTGGTCGCCGTGATGAGCCCGCGCCCCGGCCGCGTCGTGGAGCTGGTCCCGATCGACCTGCCGCGCCCGCGCACGCCCGACATGATGCGCACCCCGGAGTTCCACGCCTACCACGACCACCTCAGCGACCTGCTGTTCGGGCACGGCTCATGAGGCGGCTGCACGGCCTGCTCGGCGTCGTCGCCCTGGTCGGGCTCTGGTGGCTGCTCGCCGCCACGGTGTTCGCCGGCGACGGCGCCGTGCCCACGCCGTGGGCGGTGCTCGCCGGGATGGCCGCCGACGGCTGGGGCTTCTACGGGCCGAACGTGTCGGCCACGCTGACGGCGGCGCTCCAGGGGTTCCTGTGGGGCAACGGGCTGGCGATCGGCGTCGCGGTGCTCGTCCTGCTCGTCCCCAGGCTCGAAGCCGTCGCCACCCAGCTCGCGGTGATCAGCTACTGCATCCCGCTGCTGGCCATCGGGCCGATCATCCTCGTCGTGTTCGGCGGCGAGGCGACGGTGGTGTTCCTGGCGGCGATCTCGGTGTTCTTCACCACGCTCATCGGCGCCCTGCTCGGGCTCCGCTCGGCCGACCGCGCCAGCCTCGACCTCATCACCGTCTACGGGGGCGGCAAGCTGGCCAAGCTGCGCCACGTGCAGATCATCTCGGCGCTGCCCAGCACGTTCGCCGGGCTGAAGATCTCCGCCCCGTCCGCGCTGCTCGGCGCCATCATCGGCGAATACCTCGGCAGCAACGACCAGGGGCTCGGCGTCTCGCTGATGATCTCCCAGCAGCAGTTCCAGGTGCCGCGCACGTGGGGGCTGGCCCTCGTCGCGGGGCTGATCGCCGGTCTCGGGTACGGGGTAGTCGCGCTCGTCGCCCGGCTGGTGACGCCCTGGTCGACGGGCAGAGCCGAAACGGGGTCCGCGCTGTGATCGGCCGTACCGTGCTGCGGGTCGTCGGCCCGCTGCTGCCCTCCGTGCTCATCGTGGTGGCCGCCTGGTGGCTGTTCCTGGAGGCGTTCGGCATCAGCCCGCTCGTCGGCAAGCGGCCTCACCAGGTGTGGGAGTACCTGTTCACCGCGCCGGAGGCCGCCGCGCACCGCGACGCCGTGTTCGGCGCGCTCGGCATCACGATCAGGGACGCGGCCATCGGGTTCACCACCGGCATGGTCGCGGCCGTGGTCGTCGCCATGACGTTCGTGCTGTTCCGTACGGTCGAGCAGACGTTCATGCCGGTCGCGATGCTGCTGCGGTCGGTGCCGCTGGTGGTCATGACGCCGCTGATCACGCTCGTGTTCGGGCGCGACCTGCTCGGCGTGGCCGTCATCGGCGGGATCGTGGTGTTCTTCCCGGCGCTGGTGAACATCGCCTTCGGGCTGCGCTCGGCGTCGCCGCAGGCCACCGACCTGGTCATGGCCTATGGCGGGACGCGGACGACGGTGCTGCGCAAGGTGGCGGTGCCCACGGCGATGCCCTCGGTGTTCGCCTCGGCGCGCATCTCGGTGCCGTCGTCGATCATCGGCGCGCTCATCGCCGAGTGGCTGGCCACCGGGCAGGGGATCGGGGCCGAGATCCTGCGCGCGATCGGCGGCTTCCGCTACGACGAGGTGTGGGCGGACATCGTGGTCGTCACCAGCGTGTCGATCGTGGCGTACGCGGCGGTGGGCGTCGTCGAGTCGCTCGTCCTGGCGCGTTTCTCCGACACCCGCTGACGTGCCGGCGTGTCTCTCCGGCGCCCGCTGGGCCGGGTGGTGCGGGCCCGGCCGCGGTCCGATGCGGGGGAGTGGCGGCCGGGCCCGCCGGAGGGGAGCGCGGCGGGCGTGCGGTGGGAGACCGGCGGGTGGGGCCGGTCGTGCCCGGCGCTCCCGGGCTTGACCCTGAATTCTGGCCGCCACCCGTCGGCTATGTCCTGAAAATCGGCGCTATACCTGGAGCTCCACCCGCTCCGGGGCTAGCACATCACCGGCTTCAGCCAGGAGCACTCCAGGTCCCCGGCCGTCTCGGCGGCGGTGCGGAGCTGGGCGGGCGTCCCGTCCACCGCCGCGCCGCGCTTGAACTGCGCCAGCCGGATCGCGATCTTGTCCTCGATGTCCTTCGGCGAGCCCGACAGGTACTGGTTGAGCATGATGGCGAACACCAGCGGCTCACCGTCGGCGCTGGTGACGTACCCGGACAGGGCGGTCACGCCGGTGAGCGAGCCGGTCTTGGCCCGCACGTTGTCGGCCGCGGGCGTGCCGCGCATCCGGCTGCGCAGCGTGCCGCCGACGAAGCGGTCCGGGTTGCCGGCGACCGGCAGCGACGCGTACCAGCTCTCGAACCACGGCTTGCCCCGCACCGCCGTCAGCAGCTGCACGATCGAGGCGGGCGTGAACCCGTCGCGCCGCGACAGCCCGGAGCCGTCCCGCATGTTCAGCACCTGCACGCCGTTGGCCTTGGCGAAGTCCGTGGCGACCTTGAGCCCCGCCGCCCAGGTGCCCTGGCCGGCGACCTTGCGGCCCATGGCCTTGACGAGGATCTCGGCGTGGATGTTGTTGCTCAGCTTCATGAACGGCACCAGCAGCTCGCTCAGCGGCATCGACTCGTGCCTGGCCAGCTCCCCGGCGCCCGACGGCGCGGCGCCGGACACGGTCTTGCCGAGCACCCGCACGCCGTGCTTGGCCAGCGCGTCGCGGAACAGGGAGGCGGTGTAGGCCGTGGGGTCGTCGACGGACACCCACTCCTGGTAGGACCCGGCCACCGTGCCGGTGATCTCCACGGTACGGGTGCCGTGCAGGCGCTGGATCAGCACGTCGGTCTCGGCGCCGACCGTGGCCTTGTTCACGATCTTCAGGTAGCCGGTCTCCGGGGTGGTCGTCACCTTGACCTGGCCGCCGTCCACCGCCACGCCCACGATCACCGAGCCGGCGTCGTAGTCGCGGTCCGGCGACGTGGTCAGGGCGGAGATCGGCGCCGCGTAGTAGGCCGTCTCGTCGTCCCACGCCCAGTCCGTGCCGAGCCGTACGTCGTCGAACCAGGTGTCGTCGGCCACCAGCTTGCCGGTGACGACCTTGACGCCCGCGTCGGCCACCTTCTTGGCCAGCGCGTCGTAGTCCTCGGCCAGCATCGTCGGGTCGCCGGTGCCGCGCAGCACCAGGTCGCCGCGGAGCACCGAGCCGTGCTTGCGGCCGCCGTTGAGCACGGTGGTGGGGAAGCGGTAGTCGAGGCCGAGCGTCTCCGCCGCCGCGGCCGAGGTGAACAGCTTGGTGTTGGACGCCGGGAGCAGCAGCTTGCCAGCGTCGGTCGCGTACAGCTCCTCGCCGGTGGTGGCGCTCTTGACGAGCACGCCCGCCTGGGCGATGGTCAGCCGCGAGTCGCCGAGGATCTGGTTGATGTCCTGGGCCAGGTCGGCCAGGCCGGGTGACGGTTCGAGGGCGATCGCGGGGGAGGAGGGGCCTGACGCCCACGCGAGGGCCGCGACGAGCGCGCCCGCGACGAGGGATGCAGAGGTGCGCCGCATGGGGGTCTCCAAAGGGGCTGCGACTTGGGGGTCTCGCCTTCGGATCATCGAGGAGCGCCTGCGGGCTGTAATCCGCAAATATCCGTATCTTTACCGGCGGCCGGCCGTTACGGGAGGGCGGAGCTCACCAGGAAGCCGCAGTCGCCGAACGAGATCTCGTCCCCCGAGCGCACCTTGGCCGGGCCCACCAGCCGCCAGCCGTTGAGCCGGGTGCCGTTGAGCGACCCGAGGTCGACCAGCATCCACCCGCCGTCGTCGTCGCGCCGCAGCTCGGCGTGGACGCGCGACACCGTCAGGTCCGACAGCACCAGGTCGCACGCCGATCCGCGCCCGACCACGTAGCGGACCCGGTCGTCGTCGGGCAGAGCCAGGCGGGGCAGCCGGGGCCGCCGCCAGGCGGACTGCAGGCTGGTGGTGAAGTCGGAGGTCGCGCCGACCACCCTGGTCACCAGGTTGGTCACCCGCCCCCGGAACGTCGGCCGCCTGGGCAGATCGGCGACGAGCGCGTCGAGCTCCTCCTGGTTGCGCGCCCGCAGCGCCTGGTCGACGCGGCCCACGAAGGTGTCGTGGGAGATCCGCCCTTCGACCGCGCGGTCACGCAGCTCGCCGATCGCGCGGTCACGCTCACCGTCGGATGCGCGGAACGGCGGGTGCGTCGAGCTCATGCCCTGAGTATCGGCCTGAACCGCGTTCGCTGTCCAGAATACGCGGATCTGTTGCGGCGAGGATACTCAGTATGCATACTGAGTATTCATGTCGATCAGGCACGGGCTGCTCGCGTTGCTGAGCAGCGGGCCGCGTTACGGCTACCAGCTCAGGGTGGAGTTCGAGGCGTCGACGGGGGCGACCTGGCCGCTGAACATCGGCCAGGTCTACACGACGCTCTCCCGCATGGAACGTGACGGCCTCGTCACGCCCGGCGGCACCGACGAGCAGGGGCGCGCGGTCTACGAGATAACCGAATCCGGCCGGCGGGAGCTGGCGGAGTGGTTCGCCACCCCCGTCGGCCAGACCGACCGGCCCCGCGACGAGCTGGTCATCAAGATCGCGATGGCCGTGGCCGCCGCCGACGTGGACGTGGCCGCGGTGATCCTGGCCCAGCGCATGGCCACCATGCGCATGCTCCAGGAGCTGACCAGGGCCAAGCACCGAGGGACGGGCGGACCGGCGCAACGGCTCGTGATCGACTCGATGATCTTCAAGGCCGAGGCGGAACAGCGCTGGCTGGACCACTGCGAGGCCGTACTCAAGGAGAAGAACGCATGACTGTGGTGAGCCTGCGTGAGGTGACCCGGACCCACGGGGACGTGCACGCGCTCAAGGGCGTGAGCCTCGACGTCGCGCGCGGCGAGCTGGTCGCGGTGATGGGCCCGTCGGGCTCCGGCAAGTCCACCCTGCTCAACGTGGCGGGCGGCCTCGACCGGCCCACCTCCGGCAGCGTCGTGATCGAGGGCGCCGACCTGGCCGCCGTCAAGGATCTGGCCGCCTTACGCCGCAGGAGCGTCGGGTACGTGTTCCAGGACCTCAACCTGATCCCGTCCCTGACGGCCGCCGAGAACGTGATGCTGCCCCGCGAGCTCGACGGCGTGGCCGCGGGCCGGGCCCGTGAGGAGGCGGAGGCCGCGCTGGAGGAGGTGGGCGCCGGCCAGGTCGCCGACCGCTTCCCCGAGGAGCTGTCGGGCGGTCAGCGCCAGCGGGTGGCCATCGCCAGGGCGCTGGCAGGGGAGCGGCGGCTGCTGCTGGCCGACGAGCCCACCGGCGCGCTCGACACCGCGACCGGCGACGGCATCCTGCGGCTGCTGCGCGAGCGCTGCGACGCGGGCGCCGCCGTGCTGCTCGTCACCCACGAGCCCCGCTACGCCGCCTGGGCCGACCGGGTCGTCTACCTGCGCGACGGCGCGATCGCGGACGCGGCGGCCGTGCGGCTGGAGAGCGCCCGATGAGCGCCTTCCGCGCGGCTCTACGCCTCTCCCGCAGGGACGCCCTGCGCGCGAAGGGCCGCAGCACGCTGATCACGGTGATGATCGGCCTCCCGGTGCTGGTGATCTCCACCCTGCTGACCGGGCTCGCCACCGGCGACGTCTCCAGGCGGGAGGGCCTGACCAGGGCCCTGGGCGCGGCCGACGCGCAGATCGCCACGACCGAGGTTCGCGGGCCGATCAGGCAGGACGTCTCCGGCGTCTTCAAGGAGGCGAAAGGAACGCCGAAGTCCACGCGGCCGTGGACGCAGGCCGAGGTCGGCGCGCTGCTCGACGCCCGGCTCATCCCCCTGAACCGCGGCTCGGTGATGGTGAACCTGCCGAACGGCGAGGACGTGGCCGGCGTCACGGAGGTGGATCTGCGCGATCCCATGACGCGCGGGATGCGCCCGCTGCTCCAGGGCCGCTTCCCGGCCGCGCCGGACGAGGTCGCGGTGACGCCCGCGGTGCTCGGCCTCGACGTGCGCCTGGGCGGGCCGATGAGCGTGCTGGCCGAGCGCCGCCAGGTGCGGGTGGTCGGCGTCGTCGAGTACCCCTACCACGCGCTGCAGCGCGAAATCGTGAGCCTGCCGGGCACGCTGCTGCGCGACAAGGAGGACGGGCACGGCACCGGCTGGCTCGCCGACGCGCCCGCTCCGGTCGGCTGGGACCAGGTGCGCCGGCTGAACGCCTCGGGGCTCCGCGTCGAGTCCCGCGCGGTCATCGAGGACCCGCCCGCGGTCCCGCGCCTGTACCCGGCGTACTCCCCCAGGGACACCGACGTGGTGATCGCCGCCGCCGTGGCCGGCGTGCTCGTCATCGTGGAGACCGTCCTGCTCGCCGGGCCGGCCTTCGCGGTCGGGCTGCGCCGGCGGCGCCGGGAGCTGGCCGTGATCGCCGCCCACGGCGGCTCCCCGGCCCACCTGAAGCTGATCGTGCTGGCGGACGGGCTGGTGCTCGGCGGGATCGCGACGCCGGCCGGGGCGGCGCTCGGCATCGCCGCCGCGATCGCCCCGGCGCCGCTGGTGCGCGAGATGATCGGCGGCTACGGCCCGCCCGACGTGCCCTGGCTCCAGATCCTCGGCGTCGTCCTGCTCGGCACGGCCACCGGGGTGATCGCCGCCCTCGTCCCGGCCGTGCAGGCCGCCCGGCAGAGCCCGGCGCGGGTCCTCGCCGGACGGGAGGCCCGGGTCATGGCCCGCGACCGCGCCGGCCACCCGGTCCTCGGCCTCCTCCTGATCGCGGCAGGGCTGGCCGGATGCGCGCTCGGGCTCATGAGCGAACGACGGCTGATCATGATCGGCGTGGTCCCGTTCGTGCTGGGGCTGGTCGCCGTCACGCCGTGGCTGGTGCGCGCCACCGGACGGCTCGCCGCGCGGCTGCCGCTCCCGCTCCGGCTGTCCGTGCGCGACGCCTCCCGGCACCGGGTCCGTACGGCCTCCGCCGTGGCGGCGGTCATGGCCGCCACCATGGGGGCGATCACGCTGGGCATCGGGGCCGAGAGCCAGTACACGGTCCGCAAGGAGAACACCTGGGCCGTCGAGCCGACGGGCACGCTCGTGATCAGGGGCAACGGCCTGGACGACCGGGAGTGGGCCCGGGTGCGCGCCGCCGCCGAGAAGGCGCTCCCGGGGGTGCCGCTGGTCAGCGGGCAGCGGGCCGTCACCGAGAAGGGCGAGGAGGCCTCGCTCCATTTGCGAGCCCCGTTCGAGGCGTGCAGGGATTTCTGCCACGGCGCGGTGTTCAACCTGCCCGTGGGGGACGCCCGGCTGCTCGCGCTCCTGCAGGGCCGGGTGGACCCGGTGGCCGCGGCGGCCCTGGCCGAGGGCAAGGCGATCGTGTTCCAGCCCGGAGCGGTGCGCGACGGCAAGGTGCGCGTCGGACTGTCCCTCGACCGCCGCGACCTTGAGATCCCGGCGGTCGAGGCCCGCCCGGCGCAGCCGAAGCAGGCCGGCGCCCTGATCCCGGCCACCGCGTTGCGGGCGGCCGGCCTGAAGATCAGCGAGCGCACGCTGTACGCGGCGCACCGGCCGGCCGATCCGGCGACGCTGGCGGCGCAGATCGGGGCGGCCCACCGCGACGCGTACGTCAGGGTGGAGAACGGCTACGACGACTACCCCGCGGGGGTGCTCTGGCTGGCCCTGGGGCTGGCCGTGGTGCTGGTGCTCGGCGGCACGTTCGCGGCCACCGGGCTCGCGGTGGCGGACATGCGGCGCGACCTCGACACCGTGTCGGCCGTCGGCGCGCCGCCCCGGGTGCGCAGGCTCATCGTGGCGGCCCAGGCCGGCTACATCGCCGGGCTCGGCGCGCTGGTCGGCGCCGTCGCCGGGTCGGTCACGGGCATCACGCTGGCCTGGCTGTTGACGAGGTCGCGCGTCCCGCGGCCGGGCGCTCCGGGGGACTTCCAGTTCGAGCTCGGCACGCCCCTCATCGCGGTGCCCTGGGTGTTCTGCGCCGTGGTCGTGCTCGGGCTGCCACTGCTGGCCGCGGCGGTGGCCGGGCTCGTCACCCGGACCCGTCCGGCGCCGGCGCGGCGGCTCGCATAGGGTCCTTGATCCGGTAGCCGAACGTCATCGCCACCGACAGCAGGATGATCAGCGCGGGGACCGCGGTCTGCCCGACGAGCACCGCGGTCACCGCGCTGTCCGGCTGCTCGACCGGCCTGCTCGGCTCCGAGGACAGGAAGCCGCCCATCGACAGGATCACGCCGAAGATCAGCGCCCCGAACGAGCTCACGCCGCTCTCGACCGCCGTCCACAGCCCGGTGAACACGCCCGCCCGCCGCTTGCCCGTGTCCGCGGCGTCCTGCGCGATCACGTCGGCCAGCATCGAGAACTGCAGCAGCGTCACCCCCGCCACCCCGGTGCCCACCAGCAGGATCATCGCGTGCGCGTACCAGCCGCCGAAGAGCGGGGTGGCCAGGGCCAGCGCGGTGCCGGTCGCGAACGTCAGCGCGGCCAGGATCATCGCGCCCCGCTTGTCGAAGCGCCTGGACAGCCACGACCACAGCGGCATGGTCAGCATCATCGGCCCCACCAGCGCCGCGAACAGCGAGGTCGTGGCCTTCGGGTCGCCGATCGTGTACGCGGCGAAGTACGGCGCGGCGGCCAGCATGATGGCCACCGCGAGCTGCTGGGTGCAGCTCAGCACCGTCAGCCACAGGAACGACGCGTTGCCCCTGACCACGGCGAACTGCCTGATCAGGCTGCCGGTGTCGGCCTGCGGGGCGCCCGTCATGGGGGCGCGGGCCGTGCCGAGGAACGAGCCCAGCATGGCGGCGAGCAGCACGACGGCGATCACCACGCCCATCAGCCGGTAGCTGTCCAGCGTGCCGCTGTCGCCCTGGCTGTTGACGATGGCCGGGGCGGCGATGCCGGCGATCGCGGTGCCCGCGCCGACGAACACCATCCGCCACTGCAGCAGCGACGTCCGCTCGTGGTAGTCGTCGGTCATCTCGGCGGGCATCGCCTTGTACGGCACCTCGAACAGGGCGTAGGCCGTGGCCGCCGCCAGGAAGCAGGCGCCCACGTACAGAGCGGCGGGGACGCCGGTCAGCGGCGGGCCGGCGAATACCAGGAAGAACGCGACGGGCAGCGTGCACGCGCCCGCCAGCAGCCACGGGCGGCGCGGGCCGAGCCGTGAGGCGGTGCGGTCGGACCAGCGGCCCACCAGCGGGTTGATCAGCAGGTCCCACACCTTGGGCGCCGTCACCACGACCCCCGCCAGCCACGCGGGCACCGCCAGAAAATTGGTCATGTAGTACAGCAGCAGCAGCCCGGGCACGGCGGTGAAGGTCGCGGTGCAGAACGACCCGACGCCGTAGCCCAGGCGCACGCCACTGGAGACCGTGGGGGCGGCCACGCCGGGTGCGATCATGGCCTCATTGAAGCCGAGCAGAGGCTTGTTCGGTAGGGCCCAGTTTCGCTATTCGTGGACGTTCGCGCAGACCACGTGCGCCCCGATCTCGATCATCCGGCGCTCGCTGCGCGAGTCCGCGACCCGGGCCATCAGGATCGGCGCCCCGCTGGCCGCGAACTGCGGCAGCCGGGCCCTGGCGCCCCGGTGCAGGTCGCGCACGACGTCCTCGGCGGCCGACATGTGCACCTTCACGTGCAGCATGATCCCGGTCGCGCCGGACGCCGTACGGGCCTCGGAGATCCACACGTGGTGCACCAGCGGGAAGTCCTGGAGGAGCTGGGCGATCGCCTGGCGCAGCGCGGGCAGGATCGGGTGCGTGCAACGCCGGTAGCCGGGGTCGACCTGCTGCATCGGGCCCGACAGGTGCGGGCGCGGCGCCGGGATCCACGGCATCGGGGGCGCTTCGGGCGAGGCGGGGGCCGCCTGCGCCATCACGGTCCCGCGCGACACCGTGGCCATCGCGCCCGTCGCGTAGGCGGCCGGCGCGGCTCCCGACAGGACCGGCGTCGGGCCCGTACGGGTGGAGGTGAGGAAGCGCGCCAGGTCGTCGATGGGGACGGCGGCGGCGGCGGGGCCTGCGGCGTCGATCACGATCTCCCGCACGCCGGTGACGCGCTGGATGTCGAGGATGGTGTCGGCGTCGCATGCCGACAGGGAATGGCCGCCGCGGTGCCGGGCATAGGTCACCGCGCTGGTGTAGCCGAGCAGGACCCGGTCACCGGCCTGGGTCGTCCCGAGGACGACGGATCGATCTGGTCGCACGGCCACCAGGACTCCACAGTCAGCGAGAGCCGCCAGCAGGCGGTGCGGACCACCATGCTGGGCGAGCACGTCGGCAAGCGCAGGATTCCCGATGCTCATATGACGAACCATAGGTAGTAGGCCACGGCTTATCAGGCTAATGGCCAATAAATCTCCCGATCAAGACAAAGATGGGTGCAGTGTGGATGAGTTTCCGGGTGCTGGGTACCGCGGGAGGCGTCTCGAATGCTGGGTCTCTCGTGAACGCGTTCACAAGCGGTGGATAGACTCTGAGGGCTCCGAGGGACCCAGGGACGTGTCCCTCCCGCCCGCCGCTCGCCTAAGGATCCAACACTCGTGAACAAGCCCGTCGTTCTGGTAGCAGAGGAGCTGTCCGAGGCCGGTCTCGCCGTCCTCGGCGCCGATTTCGAGGTCCGCCACACCGACGGCGCCGACCGTTCCCAGCTGCTGCCCGCCCTGGCCGACGTGGACGCGCTCATCGTCCGCTCCGCCACCCAGGTCGACGCTGAGGCCATCGCCGCCGCGCCCAAGCTGCGCGTGGTCGCGCGCGCCGGCGTCGGCCTCGACAACGTCGACGTCGAGGCGGCCACCAAGGCCGGCGTGATGGTGGTCAACGCGCCCACCTCCAACATCACCAGCGCCGCCGAGCAGACCGTGGCGCTCATCCTGGCCAGCGCCCGCAACACCGCGCAGGCCCACGCCGCGCTGAAGAACGGCGAGTGGAAGCGGTCCAAGTACACCGGCGTCGAGCTCGACGAGAAGGTCGTCGCCATCCTCGGCCTCGGCAAGATCGGCCAGCTCGTGGCCCAGCGGCTGCAGCCGTTCGGCGTCGAGCTGATCGCCTACGACCCCTACCTGCCGCCGGCCCGCGCCGCGCAGATGGGCGTCAAGCTGCTCAGCCTCGACGAGGTGCTCAAGCAGGCCGACTTCATCACCGTCCACCTGCCCAAGTCCAAGGAGACCCTGGGTCTCATCGGCGACCGCGAGCTGCACGAGGTCAAGCCGTCGGTGCGGATCATCAACGTGGCCCGCGGCGGCATCGTCGACGAGGCCGCCCTCTACTCGGCGATCAAGGAAGGTCGCGTCGCCGGCGCCGGCCTCGACGTGTTCGCCAAGGAGCCGTGCACCGACAGCCCGCTGTTCGAGCTCGACCAGGTCGTCGTCACGCCGCACCTGGGCGCCTCCACGCACGAGGCCCAGGAGAAGGCCGGCACCCAGGTCGCGCGCAGCGTCAAGCTGGCCCTGGCCGGCGAGTTCGTGCCCGACGCGGTCAACGTCCAGGGCGGCGCCGTCGCCGAGGACGTCAAGCCGGGCCTGCCGCTCGCCGAGAAGCTGGGCCGGGTCTTCACCGCGCTGGCCGGCGAGGTGGCCACCAAGCTCGACATCGAGGTCCGCGGCGAGATCGCCGCCCAGGACGTGCGGGTCATCGAGCTCGCCGCCCTCAAGGGCGTCTTCGCCGACGTGATCGAGGAGCAGGTCACGTACGTCAACGCGCCGCTGCTGGCCAAGGACCGGGGCATCGCCGTCGAGCTGGTCACCAGCTCCGACAGCCCCGACTGGCGCAACGTGATCACCGTGCGCGGCGTGCTGGCCGACGGCCGCCACGTCTCGGTGTCCGGCACGCTCTCCGGCCCCCGGCAGATCACCAAGATCGTCGAGGTCAACGGCTACCAGATGGAGATCGAGCCGACCGAGCACCTGTCGTTCTTCACCTACACCGACCGGCCCGGAGTCGTCGGCGTCGTCGGCCGCATCCTCGGCGAGCAGGGCATCAACATCGCCTCGATGCAGGTGGCCCGTGACGTCAAGGGCGGCAAGGCGCTCATCGCGCTGACCGTCGACACCGCGATCCCGTCCGACGTGCTGGAGCAGATCGGCTCCGAGATCGGCGCGGAGAGCGGCCGCTCGGTCGACCTCTGACGCACTCCCGACAGGAGGGGCCGCCGCACCGGTGGCCCCTCCTTCGTGTCTCAGGATGCGAGATAGTAGGACATCCAACGAGACGCGCTGGTAGTCTGACGAGTAATGCGCCAGGTTCTCGTACTCATTACCTGCCGCGGCGGGGCCTGTTAGGGCAGGTCGACGACTCGCCGCGGTGAGTGGCGTTGCTGTCGGCCGGTAAGTCCCTCCTTCGCCGGTCCGTGATCCGGACCGCGAACACAGGCCCGGGCGGATTCGCGACCGGGATCCGACTTCACACATCCGACGCCCCGCGAAACGAGATGAGTCACCTCATGTACGAGATGTATGCCTGGAACAGCGCCGACGAGCACGAGAACGAGGCCGCCGAGGCCCTGCAGACAGCCCTGGACCGCCGCGACAACGGCGGCGCGCCGCATCCCAGCCACTGAGATCATGTGTTCGGCAGCCGAGACGAGCCGGTAAGGTACGCCCATGGAGTCGCGCAACATTCGTCTGGCCGTCATCCCTGGTGATGGCATCGGCACCGAGGTCGTGGCCGAAGGTCTGAAGGTCCTCGAAGCGGTCGGGACCAAGATCGAAGCCACCCATTACGACCTGGGCGCCGCCCGCTATCACCGCACCGGTGAGACCCTGCCCGACAGTGTGATGCAGGAGCTGCGCGGCTACGACGCGATCCTGCTCGGCGCCATCGGCGACCCCAGCGTGCCCCCCGGCATCCTGGAGCGCGAGCTGCTGCTGCGCCTGCGCTTCGAGTTCGACCACTACGTCAACCTGCGCCCGGTCAAGCTCTTCCCCGGCGTCGAGACGCCCCTGGCCGACACCCCGGCCGAGGACATCGACATGATCGTGGTCCGCGAGGGCACCGAAGGCCTCTACGCCGGCACCGGCGGCACCATGCGGCGCGGCACCCCGTACGAGATCGCCACCCAGGAGTCGCTCAACACCGCCCACGGCGTCGAGCGCGTCGTGCGCTACGCGTTCGAGAAGGCGCGCTCGCGCCCGCGCAAGAAGCTCACGCTCGTCCACAAGACCAACGTGCTCACCTTCGCCGGCGACCTCTGGCAGCGCACCGTCAACCGGGTGGCCGAGGAGTACCCCGACGTCACCACCGACTACAGCCACGTCGACGCGGCCTCGATGTTCTTCGTCACCCAGCCGGAGCGGTTCGACGTCATCGTCACCGACAACCTGTTCGGCGACATCATCACCGACCTCGGCGCGGCCGTCGCGGGCGGCATCGGCCTGGCCGCCAGCGGCAACATCAACCCCGAGGGCACCGCGCCCAGCATGTTCGAGCCGGTGCACGGCAGCGCGCCCGACATCGCCGGGCAGGGCAAGGCCGACCCGACCGCCACGATCCTGTCGGTCGCCATGCTCCTGGAGCACCTCGGCCTCAGCGCCGAGGCGGCCAGGGTCGAGCAGGCCGTCGCCGACGACATCGTCGAGCGCCTGACCGGCTGGGCCGGACGCACCACGCACGAGATCGGTGACGACATCACCGCGCGCGTATCGAGCTAGGGGCCGCCCCTGCTCAGCAGCGCCTGGCGGTCCCGAACGAGGACCCGCCAGGCGCTTTTTCATGTCCAAACGGGCGTCACCCCCTTGCCATCCCAAATAGCGAGACAATAGGAAGTACGGACTGCCGTTTCGCGGCAGCACCCGCAGGAATCGCAGAGAGAAGGACCCGCGTCATGACCATCGCTCAGAAGCTCAGCTTCGACGTGCAGCTATCCGACCACGCTCGCACCGCGGCCGAGCGCGAGCAGGTACTGGCGAACCCGGGATTCGGCCAGGTCTTCACCGACCACATGATCTCGATCGACTACACCGAGGGCCGCGGCTGGCACGACGCCCGCCTCCAGCCGTACGGGCCGCTCAGCCTCGACCCGGCCACGTCCGTCTTCCACTACGCGCAGGAGCTGTTCGAGGGGCTCAAGGCCTACCGGCAGGTCAACGGGTCCGTGGTCACCTTCCGGCCCTACGCCAACGGGAGCCGGTTCAACCGGTCCGCCGCCCGCATGGCCATGCCCGAGCTGCCCGAGGAGACGTTCGTCGAGTCGCTGGAGCTCCTGGTCCAGACCGACCGCGACTGGGTGCCCACCACCGAGGGGCACAGCCTCTACCTGCGGCCGTTCATCATCGCCACCCAGGTCGGGCTCGGCGTGAACTACCCGTCCAAGACGTACAAGTACCTGGTGATCGCCTCGCCGGCGGCCTCGTACTTCACCGGGGGCATCAAGCCGGTCTCGGTGTGGCTGTCCACCGAGTACACCCGCGCCGCTCCCGGGGGCACCGGCTTCGCCAAGTGCGGCGGCAACTACGCGGCCGCGTTCGTGGCCCAGCGGGAGGCCGTCGCGCAGGGCTGCGACCAGGTCGTCTGGCTCGACGCCCACGAGCACCGCTACGTGGAGGAGATGGGAGGGATGAACCTGTTCTTCGTCTTCGGCGACAAGCTCGTCACCCCCGCCCTCACCGGCACCCTCCTGCCCGGGATCACCCGCGACTCCATCCTCGGCCTGGCCGACGAGCTCGGCCTGGAGGCCGAGGAGCGGCTGATCAGCACCGACGAGTGGCAGGCCGGGTGCGAGTCCGGCGAGCTCACCGAGGTGTTCGCCTGCGGCACGGCCGCCGTCGTCACGCCCGTCGGCTCCGTCAAGGGCGCCGACCGTGCCTGGACCGTCGGCGACGGGACCCCGGGGCCGGTGACGATGCGCATCCGCGAGGAGCTGGTGGGCATCCAGTACGGCTCCCGGCCCGACACGCACGACTGGGTCCACAAGATCCTCTAGCCGTGGCCGCCACCCCGATCTTCCAGGAGCACACCGCATGACCCTGCCCGCCCCCCGCACGTTCGAGCAGCGCAAGCAGGACACGCTGCGCCGGCTGGAGTCCGACGTCGACACGTGGGTGGCGACGGCCGACCCGGAGAAGGGGGCGCCGTTCCTGGTGCCGCTGTCCTTCCTGTGGGACGGCTCCAGCCTGCTGCTGTCGACCCCGGCCGCCAGCCCCACCGGCCGTAACCTGGCGGCCACCGGGCTGGTCCGGCTGGGGCTGGGGCTGACGCGGGACGTCGTCCTGGTCGACGGCACCGTGGAGATCACCGAGATCACGGCCGAGGTCGGTGACGCGTTCGCCGCCAAGACGGGCTTCGACCCGCGCGAGATCGGCGAGCCCTATCCCTTCTTCCGCGTCCGCCCGCAGCGGATCCAGGCGTGGCGCGAGGTGAACGAGCTGAAGGGCCGCGACCTGATGCGCGACGGCCGCTGGCTGGCCTGAGTCAGCCCCCCCTTGGGGGAGGTCCACGCGGTGACGCCGAGGACGCCCGTCGAGCCGAGGTCCACCGGCGTGTCCACGGTGAGCCGGGCTCCGGCGGCGGTGACGACCACCGTCGCCCCGACCGTGGCCCCGACCTCGGACCGGCGGCTCGTGTCCGTGTACGTGTTGCGCCAGGCCAGGCTGAAGTGCGCCGATCGGCCGGGCCGCAACGTCACCGTCTCCGGCCCCGGGTCCGCGACGGCCGTGGTGATCTCCTGGGCGCCCCGGTCGAGGCGCACCTTCAGCGGGTCGCCGGCCGCGTCCAGCAGCCGCACCTTCGGGTAGCCGCTGACCTGGCGCACCCGCTTGCCGCAGTTGGTGAGGACCAGCGTCTGCGCCCGCAGGCCCATCGCCGCGTTCGCCGGCTCGGCGGTGAGCCGCAGCCCCGACCGGGGGCACCGGCTCCTGGCCGGCGCCGCGCGCTCGGAGTCCAGGGGCGGGATCGGCGTGACCTGGACGGTGTGCCGGGGCGGAGCCGGCGGGGCCCCCGCCGCGCCGGCCGTCCGCGTGCCGCACCCGGCCACCGCCAGCGCCGCCACGACCAGGACGTACGAGATTCTCACCCCACCATCCTGGCGCACCTCAGGGGCCGGGCCGCCCGCGCAGCGCCTCGACGAACGGGGTGAGAGCCGGGGCGAGCGGCTCCGGGGCCGGCCAGCCGTTGATCACGGCGAGCAGGCCCAGGTAGAGCTCGCGGCGAGGATCGGCGGCGGCCTCCAGCCGGGAGAGGAGGCGGCGCCGCAGCGCGGCGTCGTCGGGGACGCCGAGCGCCCGCGCGTACTCGCCCGCCACCGCCGCCACGTCGGCCGCCGACGGAGGCGCCCCGGCGCGGGCGCGGGCCGCCTCGATCGGGCCGGGACGCAGGCCGAGGCCGTCGTCCCGGTGGTCCTCGGCCAGCCGGCGCATCGAGGCGCGGAAGTCCGGGTCGCGGGACAGCTCGGCCAGCCGCACCCAGGCCTCGACCTGCTCGGACGTGGGGTCGTCGGGCAGTTCGGGCGTCATCGAGCGCCTGGGGCCGTCGAGCCCCAGCCCGTCGACCACCAGCCCGTCGAACACCGCGTCCAGGAAGCCGCCGATCAGCTCCCGGCGCTCCTCCTCGGACAGTCTGGCCAGCTTGTGCATGAGATCCATCTCCTCAGGGGTCGAGCCCCGCCTGGCCACCGCCGTGAGCACCGCCCGGCGCTGCCTGAGCGTGCGGATCTGCACGCTCAGCGCCTCGGCGTGGGCCGCGGCGACCTCGGCGAGCGTGACCTCCCGGTCCACGACCCTGCGGATGGTCGCCAGGCCCACACCCAGCTCGCGCAGCGTCCGTACGAGATCGAGGCGGGCGACGGCGGCGGCGTCGTAGCGGCGGTAGCCGGTGGGGCCGCGGTCGGCGGGCGGCACGATGCCCTGGTCGGAGTAGAACCTGATGGTCTTGACCGTCAGCCCGGTGCGCCGGGCCAGGTCGCCGATCGAGTAGAGCGTGCCGTCCATGCCCCCACCTTCGCGTCTCCCCTTGCTGGAGAGTCAATTGTCCGGTTCATGATGAGATCACGCGGGAAAGCGCAGGCCGTCTGCGCGGCGCTCGCCGTGGCGGCCGCCGCGATCACGCGGGCGCGTGTCTCGTAGGCTGCGTGGGTGCAGAAGCGGGCAATGGTCATCGTCACCGTGGTGTTCGCGGGACTCACCAGCGTCTACGTGGTGGCCGGCTCGCCGCTGGCGCTGCTCGCCTTCCCCCTCCAGGTGGCGTTCGTCAGGCGGCGGACGTGGTGGGTGCTCGCCGCGCAGACCGTGGTGACCTGCGGCTCGGTGCTGCTGTATGGCACGTCGGTCGGGATTCTCGGCTTCGTCGGCGGGTCGCTGCTCCTGACCAGGCTGTGGCCGCTCGCGCTGGGCGTCGTCGGGGTCGCGGCCCTCATCGGCCCCGCCGACCCGCTGATCAGCATGGTGCTGATCTGCCTGCTCGTCCGCGGCCTCACCACCATGGTCGACCGGATCGACGAGGTGAACGCCGCCCGTCTGTCCCTGGCCCTGACCGCCGCGGCCGAGGAACGGCTGCGCATCGCCGCCGAGCTCAGCCGCGGTCTGGGCGAGGCGCTGGCCGCGATCGCCCGCAGCGCCGCGGCCGGCGCCCCTGACGTGGAGACGGCCCGGCGCGCGCTGGCCGACGCGCGGGCCGCGGCGGCTGGCTACCGGGCGATGTCGCTGGCCCCGGAGGTGACCACGGCCAAGGCCATGCTCGCCGCCGCCGGCATCGTCCCCGAGGTGCGCATGAGCCACGCCGAACCGCTCGGCCCGGCGGGCGCGCTGCTCGCGGCCGTGCTGCGCGAGGCCGTGACCGACGTCGTACGCCGGCGTTCGGCCACGACCTGCCTGATCGAGACCGTCGCCGTCGCGGAGTCGGTACGGCTGCGCGTCTGCGACGACGGGGCGCGCACCGCGGGCGACGACCGGCTGGGCGAGCTGCCCGCGCAGGTCGAGGCGGCCGGAGGCACGCTCACGGTCGGCATCGCACCGGACTCCAAGCTGGTCGTCGAGGCCACGCTGCCCGCCACCCGCGCGCCCGCCCCGCCCGTCGCCGACGCGCCGGTGGCGACGGCGCTGCTGGCGACCGTCATGGTCGGCTTCTCGGCCAAGGCGCTGCTGCTCGCGGGCTCGTTCTGGCCCGCGCCGCTGCTGCTGGTCATCATCGTCATGCAGCTCCGCTCGATCGAGGGACGCCACAGGACGGCGCTGGCGATCATGGCGGTGCTGACGTTCGCGCCGATCCCGCTGTTCGGGCAGGCATGGCTGGGCGTGGCCGGCTTCCTGGCCGGTCCGGTCCTGCTGGCGTTCCGGTGGGCGGTGGCGCTGCCGCTCACCGCCGTGATCGTCGCGGTCGTCACGGCCGCCGGCGTCCTGCTCCGCCTGCCGGTCCCGCTGACCGTGAACTACGCCATCAGCACGGTCGTGACCGGCCTGGTCATGTACGGGCTGCTCACGCTGGCCCGGCTGACCAGGGAGCTGCGCGAGTCCAGGGACGGCCTGGCCCGCGCCGCCGTGGTCGAGGAACGGCTGCGCGCCGCCCGCGACCTGCATGACCTGCTCGGCCACACGCTGGCCGCGATCCTGCTGAAGTGCGAGCTCGCCCGCCGCCTCGACCCCGAACGCGCCCGTAAGGAGCTCGCCGACGTGGCGGCGATGACCGAGCGGGCGACGGCGGACCTCGCGACCGTCTCGGGCGAGCACGGGCGGCTCTCGCTGGCCGCCGAGGCGGAGTCGGCGCGTTCGGTGCTGGCCGCCGCGGGGGTCGCCGCCACGCTCGACCTCCGCCATCCCGGCCTCGACCCGGAGGTGGAGCACGTGCTCGGCGCGGTGCTGCGGGAGGCCGTGACCAACGTGCTGCGCCACAGCGCGGCGAGCCGCTGCTCGATCACCACCGCGGCCGGCGACGGCGTCGTACGGCTGAGCGTCCGCAACGACGGGACGCGCGCCTCGGAGGGGCGGCGTGGTTCGGCCGGGATCGGCAACCTCACCACCCGCCTGTCCGAGCTGGACGGGCGCCTGGCCGTCTCCGGCGAGGGCGGCTGGTTCGAACTGACCGCCACGATCCCCGCCCCGGCCCTGACCCCGGCCCCTGCTCGATAGAGCCGCCCACCGTCGGGCGCGCCTGCTAGATCCAGCCGGCTTCGGCGGCGATGCGGGCGGCGTCGGTGCGGTTGCGGGCGTTGAGCTTGGTGACGATCGCCGTGAGGTAGTTGCGCACCGTCCCCGCGCTCAGGAACAGCTCGGCGGCGATCTCCGTGGCCTCGGCGCCGCCCGCGGCCAGCCGCAGCACGTCGGCCTCGCGCGGGGTGAGCGGGTTGTCGGCCAGGTTCCAGGCGGTGACGGCGAGCGAGGGGTCCAGGACGCGCTCCCCCCGCGTCACCTTCCTGATCGCCGCGGTCAGCTCGTCCGGCGGCGCCGTCTTCAGCACGAACCCGTCCACCTGCGAGGCGAGCGCCCGGCGCAGGTGTCCCGGCTTGCCGTGCGCGGTGAGCATGAGCGTGCGGCAGCCGGGCGCCCGGGTGCGCAGTTCGGCGGCGGCGTCGAGGCCGTCCATCGCCCCTGGCATGTCGATGTCGAGCACGGCCACGTCCGGCCGGTGCTCGACGGCGGCGGCGACGGCCGCCTCGCCCGACTCGACCGCCGCGACGACGTCGATGTCGGCTTCCAGGCCCAGCAGCGTCACGAGCGCTTCCCGGATCACGTGCTGGTCCTCGGCCAGGAGTATGCGAATCACGAGGGTATGTCTACCAGTATGTCCGGATCATGATGATGTCATGCCCGGGTGATGATCGGCTCTCTGGTCCGGGAAAGCCCAGATCAGCAGGCTGGTTCCCATGACAGAAGTCGTGCGGCTGAACGCCGTGAGCAAGGTGTACGGCAAGGGACACGGCGCGGTGGCCGCCCTGCGCGAGGTGTCGGTGGGAATCCCGGCGGGCACGTTCACCGCGATCATGGGCCCGTCCGGCTCGGGCAAGAGCACGTTCCTGCACTGTGCCGCCGGCCTGGACCTGCCCACCTCGGGGTCGGTCCGGCTCGGCGGCACCGAGCTGGCCGGCATGAACGAGACCCAGCTGACCGAGCTGCGCAGGAAGCGCGTGGGCTTCGTCTTCCAGGCGTTCAACCTGGTCGCCTCCCTCACCGTGACCGAGAACATCACGCTCCCGCTCACCCTGGCGGGCGTCAGGCCGGACCCCGCCTGGCTGGCGGAGATCGTGCGCCGGGTCGGGCTCGACGGGCGCGCCGGGCACCGTCCCGCCCAGCTCTCCGGCGGGCAGCAGCAGCGCGTGGCGATCGCCAGGGCGCTGGTCACCAGGCCCGAGGTGGTGTTCGGTGACGAGCCCACGGGGGCGCTCGACACCATGACCGCACGCGACGTGCTGGTCCTGCTGCGCGAGGTCGTCTCCGGGCTCGGTCAGACCGTGGTGATGGTCACCCACGACCCGGTGGCCGCCTCGTACGCCGACACCGTGCTGTTCCTGGCGGACGGCCGGATCGTGGACTCGATGAGCGCCCCGGCCGCCGACAAGGTCGCCGAGCGGATGACCAGGCTGGGGGCGTGGACGTGATGATCTCCTTCGCGTGGCGGACCATCGGGCACCGCAGGGCGGGGTTCGCGGGCGCGTTCGTGGCGCTGCTGTGCGCGGCGGCGCTGGTGACGGCCTGCGGCATGCTGCTGGAGACGGGCCTGCGGGGCGCGGTGGCGCCGGAGCGCTACGCGGGCGCCCCCGTCGTCCTGGCCGGCGACCAGTACGCCCGGCACACCAAGGCGAACGGCAAGACGAAGGCGAAGCCGCTCGCCGAGCGCCGCTGGATCCCCGAGAGGATCGCCGGTGAGGTCAGGCGGGCGCCGGGCGTGACGAAGGTCGTGACGGAGGTGACGTTCCCGTTCGCCGGGTTCACCGCGCACGGCTGGGAGTCGGCCGCGCTCACCCCGTTCACGCTGGCGAGCGGCCGGCCGCCGCGTGCCGCCGGCGAGGTCGTCGTGGACGCCCGGCATCGTACGGCGAAGATCCCCGGATACCGGGTCGTCGGCGTCACCGCGCAGGCGCTGCCCAGCCAGGACACGATCTTCTTCAGCACGGCCGAGGCCCGCCGCCTGGCCGGGCGCGACGGCCTCGTCACCGCGATCGGCGTCTTCCCCCGGGTGGACGTCAAGGTCGACGGCGCGCTCGCCTACACCGGCGACGCGCGCGGCACCGTGGAGTTCCTCGACGCGGAGAACGCCAGGGTCAAGCTGATCAGCCTCGGCGGCGCGCTCGGTGGCACCTCGCTGCTCGTGGCGATCCTCGTGGTGGCCGGCACGTTCGCGCTCTCCATCCAGCAGCGCCGGCGCGAGCTGGCCATGCTGCGCGCCGTCGCGGCCACGCCCCGGCAGATCAGGAAGCTCATCGGCGGCGAGGCGCTGACGATCAGCGTGGTCGCCGGGACGATCGGCGCGGGTGGCGGGATCCTGCTGGGGCTCTGGCTGCGTGAGCGCTTCGTCGCGCTCGGCGCCGTGCCGGAGAACCTGGCGCTCGTCGTCAGCCCGTTCCCGGCGCTCGCCGCGCTGCTCGCCACCCTGGCCGCGGCGTGGACCGCCGCCCGCGTGTCGGCCCGCCGCGTCGCCAGGATCAGGCCGGTGGAGGCGCTGAGCGAGGCCGCGCTGCCCGCCGCCGGGCTGCCCCGGGCGCGGACGGTCGCCGGCGTGCTCGTCCTCGCGGGCGCCGTGGCGTTGACGATCCTGCTGGCGAACCTGTCCGTCGAGGCGGCCTCCAGCCCGGTCTCCATGCTGACCGCACTGGTCTGGACGGTCGCGGTGATCCTGCTCGGCCCGGCGATCGCCCGCGCGGTCACCGCGCTGCCGCTGCGCGTGCCCGGCGCCGGCGGCTACCTGGCGCATCGTAACCTGCGCGCCGGCACCGGGCGGCTCGCCGCGGTGATCGGGCCGCTCACCCTCATGACCGCGATGACGAGCACCATCCTGTTCTCTCCCGCCACGCTCGGGCACGCCGCGCAGCAGGAGCTGAACGCCGGCATCACCGCCGACCACGTGCTCGACCCCGGCGCGTCCGCCGAGGCCGCCCGCCAGGTGCCCGGCGTGCGCGCGGCCACGGAGGTGCTGCGCACCACCGCCCGGATCGAGCTGGAGAAGTACGGCGTGCAGGCGGTCACGCCCGGCGGCCTGGACCGCACCATGGACCTGGGCGTGACGGCGGGCTCGCTGGACGGCTTCGGCGGCACGTCGGCGGCGGTCAGCCGCACCGCGGCCGACAGGCTCGGCGTCGGCGTCGGTGACCGGCTCGCCCTGACGCTCGGTGACGGCACCCCCGCCACGGTCACGATCGCGGCCGTCTACGCGCGCGGCCTCGGCTTCGCCGACCTGACGCTGCCCCACGAGCTGGTCGCCGACCACGTGGACGACCCCCGCGCCACCGTCCTGGTCTCCGGTGGCGAACGTGCCGCGCTGGAGCGCGCCCTGCCCGGCGTGACCGTGCGCGACCGGGCCGAGGCGGCGGAGGCCGGCACCTCCAACGCGGCCGTCACGTACGTCGCGATGGGCCTGATCATCGGTTTCTGCGCCATCGCCGTGGTCAACACGCTGGCCATGTCCACCTCGGCCAGAAGCCGCGAGCTGGCGCTGCTCCGCATGGTCGGCACCACGAGGCGGCAGATCCTGCGGATGCTGCGCACGGAGACGGCGGTCGCCGCCGCGCTGGCCGTGACGCTCGGCACCGGGATCTCGCTACTGACGCTGGCCGCGTTCGGCGCCGGGATGACGGGATCGGCCACGCCCTACCCGCAGCCGCTCGGCTACCTGGGCGTCGTCGCCGCCACCGTCGCGCTGGCGCTGGCCGCCACCGCGGTCCCGGCCAGGTTCGCGCTGCGGGCCCGTCCGGCCGAGGCGCTGGCCGCCCGGGAGTGAGACGTACTTCACCGTTTCCCGGGACTGTCCCAGCCTGGGCGCAATACGCTCTGCCAGGAAGCGATCACACTCAGGTGAGGGAAAAGGCATGATCAGGCCGGTCGAAGAGCGATACCGCACGGTGCGTGACCTGTTCCCCGAGCTGCGCATCGAGATGGTGGGCGGTCGCATCGTGGTCAACGAGCCCGGCACCTGGCAGCACAACACGATCATCGCCCAGGCGCTCTTCCAGCTGCTGCCCGCCGTGGCCGAGCGCGGCTGGGAGGTGTGGCCCAACATCAGCGTGTTCATCGGCCCCGAGGCCGACCGCTACGTGCCCGACCTGACGGTGGTGCCGCCGAACCCGGTGATGGAGACCGACGAGGCGGTCCACGGCCACAGCACGATGCTGCTCGTCGACGTGGTGGCCGCGGGCAACGCCTACGACGACCACGTCGTCAAGCCGATGAGCTACGCCCCGGCGGGGGTGCCGCTCTACCTGGTGGTCGACCCGTTCCAGCGGATGGTCAAGCTGCACAGCGCGCCCGAGGTGAGCGGCTACACGCAGGTGACGGTGGAGCCGGTGGGCGTGGCCCTGCGCCTGCCCGCGCCGTGGGACTGCACGCTCGACACCGGCAAGCTGCTCGACGTCTGAGCGGTCCCCGGCGCGGGGGAGTCGGCTCCCCGCGGCGGGGGAGTCGGCGGCGGGGCCCCGCCCGCAGACTCGACGGCATGGCGAAGCGGCTCGCGGCGGCCTGGACCGCCGCCTACGGTGCGGTGCACGTGTGGTGGCTGGTGGCCGGAGCTCCCGAGTTCGGGAGGTTCGGCGAGTCGTTCGTCCCGGGGGAGTGGCCGCCGATCGTGCTGGCGGCGCTGGCCACGACGGCCTGCCTGCTTCCGGCGGGCCGGGCCGCCGTGGCGCTCGGCTGGGCGGCCGGGGCGGGGCTGGTCGGCTACTGCTTCCTGTTCGCGCTGGACCTGGTGGGCCTGCTGTTCGGCGAGCCGCTGGACGTGCCCGGCTTCCTCGTCCGGGGCGCGGGCGTGGCGGCCGGGGTGCTGACCATGCTGCGCGCGGTCGCCGCCCGGCGGCTCGTCGCCGGCGCCTGCCCGGCCTGCGGGCGCTCCCACGGCAGCAGCCCGGAGTCCCGTACGGACCCGTCCCCGCGCTGGGCGTACGTGGCGGCGTACGCGGCGGTGGCGGGGGCCGTCGCGCGGATCGCCGGGCAGCTCGCCGACTGGCCGTGGGCTACGGGCGACCCGGCGGGGCCGATCTTCCTGACGCTGTACGCGCTGGCCGGAACGCTGCTGCCGATGGCGCTGGTGCATCGGTGGGGGCGGATCTGGCCGGGCTGGGTGCCGGGAGTGGCCGGGCGGGAGGTGCCCCGGTGGGTGGTGCTGGTGCCCGCGTTCCTGGTCGGCGGCGGACTTACCGGGTATTTCGGGATAGCGGGGTTCAGCATGATGCTGGCCGAGGGCACGGGGCAGCCGCTCTGGTGGACGCTGACCGTGATCCCCGGCTACACGGTGTGGGGGATCGGCCTGCTCGTCGCGGCCGCCTCGTACACGATCATGACGAAGCCGCCCTGCGTCAGAGCTTTCGCACCAGCGTGAGGCCGTCGGCGACCGGCAGCATGAGCACGGTCACCCGAGGGTCCTCCCGGACCAGGTCGTTGAACTCGCGCATCAGCGCCGTCGGGGCGTCGTCGTGCGCCGGGTCGGCCACGTGCCCACGCCGCAGCGTGTTGTCCACCATCAGCAGCCCGCCCGGCCGCAGCCGGTCGATCAGCAGCTCGTAGTAGCGGGGGTAGCTGGGCTTGTCGGCGTCGAGGAACGCCAGGTCGATCGGCTCGTCGAAGCCGGCCAGCGTCTCCACGGCCGGGCCCAGCGTGAGCGTCACCCGGTCGGCCACCCCGGCCCGCTTCCAGTAGCGGCGGGCGACGGAGGTCCACTCCTCGCTCACGTCGAAGCAGTGCAGCCGCCCGCCCGACAGGCCGCGCGCGATGCACACCGACGAGTAGCCGGTGAACGTCCCCACCTCCACCGCCACCCGGGGCGCGACGAGCTGGGTGATCAGCGTCAGGAACGTGCCCTGGTCGGCGGAGATCTGCATCCCGGCGTCGTCGCCCGTCAGCTCCGCGGTCTCGGCCGCCAGCTCACGCAGCAGCGGGTCGGGCGGGGTGGAGTGGTCGAGGATGTACTGCGCGACCTGCGAGGTCAGGACGTATGCCTTCATGGATCTGGTTTACCACCCGGAAGGGCTCGCGGCCGGGTCAGGTAGGGTCGGGCGGATGATGAAGAGGGTGGCGGCAGTGGTGGTCGCCTGCGTGACGCTGGCCGTGATCGCGGTGGTGACGGTGTCGGGGCCCGGCCGGTCGTCGGCCTCCGGCGAGGTGCGGCTGATGCGCCAGCCCGACGGCTCCATGGTGCTGGCCGACAAGGGCGGCGACGCCCCCGTGCTCGACCTGTACGAGGACTTCGACTGCCCCGTCTGCAAGGAGCTGCACAGCCGGGTCGACGCCACCATCCAGCGGCTGGCCAGGGAGGGCCGGGTCAAGGTCGTCTTCCACCCGGTGACGATCTTCCAGCAGGAGCCGATGCGCTCCAACTCCATCCGGGCCGCCGCGGCCGCCCGCTGCGTGCCCGAGGCCAACTGGCTGGCCTTCCGCGACGCCCTCTACGCGATGCAGCCGGCGCCCCACGGCATCGCGTCCGGGTTCACCGTGGAGGAGCTGGCCAAGGCCGCGAGCACGGCCGGGGCGACGGCCGTCGGCGAGTGCGTGACCTCGCAGGCGTACGCGGACTCCCACGTGGCCGCGAGCGCCAAGATCCGCATCGAGGGTACGCCCACCGTGGTGCTGAACGGCCGGGTGCTGGGCAACGAGGCGTTCGACCCGGCCGCGCTGGAGCAGGCCATCACGGGCGGCACCGGCGTGACCGTCTGACGACACCGTCCCACAGGATGAGATCGATGTGCCAGATGGTGAGTGGGTGTGGCACACTCACAAGCACCATGTTCTACGGTCTGCTCATTATCGGCAGGCGCGCTGGCTGACACAGGGACAACGCCAGCGCGCAGACCTCTCACGTCCGTGAGGGGTCTTTTTGTTTTCCAGACCTCCATCAGAAAGAAGAACCATGGCCGACGACCGCTTCCACGTCTACGACACGACGCTGCGTGACGGCGCACAGCAGGAGGGGCTCAACCTCACCGTCGCCGACAAGATCAGCATCGCGCGGCACCTGGACGGCCTGGGCGTCGGCTTCATCGAAGGGGGCTGGCCGGGCGCCAACCCCAAGGACACAGAGTTCTTCAGGCGCGCTCAAACAGAGCTCGTCCTGAAGCACGCGCAGCTCGCCGCGTTCGGTGCGACCCGCCGAGCCGGGGTGAAGGCAGCCGACGACCCGTTGGTGGCCGCTCTGCGCGAATCCGGCGCGCCGGTCGTGACCCTTGTCGCCAAGAGTCACGACCGGCACGTGGAGCTGGCCCTCCGCACGACTCTCCAGGAGAACCTCGCGATGATCCGCGACACGGTCTCTCACCTTCGTGCGGAGGGACAGCGAGTCTTCCTCGACGCCGAGCACTTCTTCGACGGCTACACGTCCAACCCAGCCTACGCGCTGGAGGTCATCCGCACCGCCGCCGAGGCGGGCGCCGACGTCATCGCCCTGTGCGACACCAACGGCGGCATGCTGCCCGACGAACTCGCCGAGGTCGTGCACGCCGCCGTGCAGACCAGCGCCCGGGTCGGCATCCACTGCCACGACGACACCGGCTGCGCCGTCGCCAACACGCTGGCCGCCGTCAGGGCCGGCGCCACCCACGTGCAGGGCTGCGCCAACGGCTACGGCGAGCGCTCCGGCAACGCCAACCTGTTCACCGTCGTGGCCAACCTCCAGCTCAAGCGCGGCTTCGACCTGGTGCCGCCGGAGGCGCTCGCCGACATGACCCGCATCGCCCACGCGATCACCGAGGTCACCAACGTCACGCCCAACTCCCACGCCCCCTACGTCGGGGCCTCCGCCTTCGCGCACAAGGCCGGGCTGCACGCCAGCGCCATCAAGGTCGACCCCAACCTCTACCAGCACATCGACCCCGCCCAGGTGGGCAACGACATGCGGATGCTGGTCTCCGACATGGCCGGGCGGGCCTCGGTCGAGCTCAAGGGCCGCGAGCTGGGCTACGAGCTCGGCGCGGCCGACACCAAGACGCTCGTCGAGCGGGTCAAGGACCTGGAGTCCAAGGGGTTCACGTTCGAGGCGGCCGACGCCTCCTTCGAGCTGCTGCTGCGCGACACCGTCCACGGCGAGCGCCGCCGCCACTTCGAGGTCGAGTCGTGGCGGGTGATCGTCGAGCGCACCAAGGGCGGCGAGCTGGTCAGCGAGGCCACGGTCAAGCTCCACGCCAAGGGCGAGCGGATCGTCGCCACCGGCGAGGGCAACGGCCCGGTCAACGCCCTGGACAAGGCGGTCCGCCAGGCCCTGGAGAAGCTCTACCCCGAGCTGGCCAGGCTGGAGCTGGTCGACTACAAGGTGCGGATCCTCGAAGGCACCCACGGCACGGGCGCCATCACCCGGGTGCTCATCACCTCGAGCGACGACACCGCCGAATGGGCGACCGTCGGCGTGGCCGAGAACATCATCGACGCCTCCTGGCAGGCCCTGGAGCAGGCGGTCACGTACGGCCTGCTCAGGGCCGGCCACGAGACCGCCTAGGACCGCACCGCGATCAGGTGCTGGCGGCGGCGTCCGAGCAGGTTGTCCAGGGCCCACGCTCCCGGGCCCAGGACGGCGATGAGCAGGAACGCCCAGCAGTACATCGCCGCCAGCTCGCCGCCGTTGCGCAACGGCAGCAGGTCGGCGGGCTGGTGGACCATGAAGTACGCGTAGGCCATCGTGCCCGAGGCGAGCGTGGCGGCGACGCGGCTGAACAGGCCGCTCATCACCAGCAGGCCGCAGACGAGCTCGATGAGCGCCGCCCACCAGCTCGGCCACGCCATGAAGGCGACGGCCTGGCCGGTTCCGCGATTGCCTCCCATCACGCCGAACAGCGATGTAACGCCGTGAATGCTGAAGAGGAATCCGGTGACGATGCGGAAGAGCGCGAGCACGGGCTGGGCGAACCGGTCTAGGGGGTGCATGGGATCACCTTCCGAATGCCGCTCCTGCGGGGTGAATGCAGGAAATAGGAAAACCGGTGAGTAAAGTTTTCGCGACCCCATTGGCGCAGTTCCCATTAGGGTGTAGTGCGGTCGTTGAAATGTCAATTCCCGGCGTCCGAAGAGCGCCGGGAACTGTGGGTGACCTGGATATTCGCGATGAAATCAATGACGAAACAATGTTCCGTCAGAAGAGGTCGGCGGCGAAGCTCACCCCGTCGACCGTGACCTTGCCCCCCGTGCACGACACCTTGGGCGAGCCGGTGCCCGGCACCACGATCGTCAGCAGCGACCTGGCCGCCGGCGACACCACCACGTTGGTCCGCTGCTTGGCCAGGTAGGTGGGCGACATCCAGCCCAGCTTGCCCCCGCGCTGCACCTTCTGCCCGCTGACCGGCTTGCACGAGGAGAGCTGGACCAGCGTCACCTTGAACTTGCCGTCACTCAGCACCACCCGGCCGCCCCGGTTGGACACGAGCTTGAACGCGTCGTCGAACCGCCACAGGCTCTGCACCTTCTTGCCGCCCGACGCCTCGTCCAGCACCGCCATCATGTCGTCGCCGTGGTTGACCAGGACCGAACGGGTGCGGGTCACGCCGTAGGCCTTGTCGGAAAGGCGGAACGACTGGCGGCCGGAGCCGTACTTCGTCTTGGTGAGTTTGCTGGCCGTACGCGGGCGGAAACGCTCGCCCACCACGGTCGGGACGTTGTGCGCCTGCGGCGAGAGGGTCCAGTAACGGTAGGAGTTCTTCTCGTAGGAGTGGAATCCCGCGTCGACCAGGATGTCACGGCCGTGCGCGTAATAGGTGACGCCCAGATGGTCCTCGTGGCCGTGCCACTTCATGCCGGGGCCGAACCGGATCGAGTAGAAAGCCGACTCCGGCTTGCCCCAGGCCGTCCGGCCGAACACGTAACCCGCGTTGTAGGTCCTGACTTCCTGCTTGGGCGTGCCCGCGTCCATCTTCGGCTCGGTCTCGGCGCTGCCGTCGCCGATCGGCACCATGTAGCCGTTGGGCTGGGTGGAGTGGGCGATGAAGTCCTTCAGCGCGTGGGTCCGCTCGCTGATGTCGCCCGGCACCTTGCGGCCGCACGAGCGCATGCCCTCCATCGCGACCTGCAGCCGGTTGTGGACGTAGACGGCGTAACGCGGCGCCTGCTCCATGAGCGCGCCCTGCGAGTCGACGTCGAGCCTGACCGTGCCCCGCAGGCGCTTGACCGCCAGGTCGGCCCAGTCGCGCCGGTCGTAGCGGCAGCCGATCGCCAGCAGCGCGATGTCCTGGTCGATGCCGTGGTTGTGGCCCTTCTTGTAGAGCCGCGCGTCGGACAGCAGCTTGGCGTGGGTGGCCAGGCTCTCCTTCAGCCACCCGTCCTTGACGTGCATGCTCAGGCACACCAGCGGCTGCGTGCGCAGCGACACCGGGTGGTCCTTCCACACGTACGCCTTGGTGCCGCGTGCGCCGAGCTTGTTGTGGGCCACCCAGTCCTTGGTGATCTCCTCGGCGCGCCGCAGGTAGCGCTCCTCACCGGTCCGCTCGTACTCGACGACGAGCGTGCCCATCCAGCGCAGCGACTGGAACACGTACTCCCAGGACCGGTTCCTGTACGGGCTAGCCGCCCAGTTGATCTTCTTGCCGAGCTTGAACGCGGGCAGGCCCACCAGGGAGATCTCGCCGGCCATCACGTCGGCGGCGGTGGGGGTGCCCGGCAGCCAGTCGCCCTGGCACTGGGCGGTCCGCTTGACCGGGGCGTCGGCCCGCGCCGGGCTCACCGTCCCGCTGAGCAGGAGCGTGAGAGCAAGGGGGATCGCGAGGCGGCGCACGCCAGATTCCTTCCGGACCGAAAGACGGGGGCGCAACATGCTGTCCGACCGGCGAACTCAAGGTCAAGTTGGCCCCCGCGATCGTTAGCGGCTCGATGCGCCATGCTTCTGCCATGCGATACGACGACCTGGTGATCCCCGACACGTCCGTCTGCCGCGCCGCGCTGGAGGTGGCCACCCGCTACCACACGCCGTCGCTGCTCAACCATTCGATCCGGGCCTACCTGTGGGCCGCCGCGTACGCGCCGGAGCACGGCATCGCGTTCGACGCCGAGCTGCTGTGGGTGTCGGCGATGCTGCACGACATCGGGCTCGCCGCCGAGTTCGACAGCCACACCGTGCCGTACGAGGAGGCGGGCGGGCACGTGGCCTGGGCGTTCTGCGCCGGCGCCGGCTGGCCGGAGGAGCGCAGGCAGCGGGCGGCCGAGGTGATCGTCCGCCACATGTGGGCCGAGGTGCCGGTCGAGCAGGACCCGGAGGGGCACCTGCTGGAGCTGTCGACCGGCATGGACATCTCCGGCAGGCACACCGACCGGATCCCCGGCGGCGTGCGGCAGGAGGTGCTGCGGCGCTACCCGAGGCTGGAGTTCGCCGGGGAGTTCGCCGCCTGCATCGCGGACCAGGGGGCGCGCAAGCCGGACAGCTTCGCGGGCGGGTTCGTGCGGGCGGGCATCGCCCAGCGCATCGCCGCGAACCCGCTCGACAGGTGAAATTTCAGGACTTGGGGGTGGCGCTCTGGACGACCTCGAACGACCACAGCTGCGACCCCGAAGCGGCCGGCCCCTGACCGTGCCCGTGACCCTGCCCGTGACCCTGCCCCTGGCCGGGTTCCTGGCCCTGGCCGGGTCCCTGGGCCTCGGCCTCGGCCCTGGCCTGGGCATGGCCGCGCTGGAACGCCTGGCTCTCCTGCCAGCGCTGGAAGTCCTCCTCGCTGCGCCAGCGGGTGTAGACCAGATACTGGTCGGTGCCGTCGACCGGCCGCAGCAGCTCGAACCACTCGAACCCGTCGGCCGACTCGACCATCCCGGCCCGGTTGGCGAACCGCTGCTCCAGCTGCTCCCGCATCTCGGCGGGCACGGTCAACACGTTGATCTTCACGACGGAAGGCATGTCAGCTCCTCGGCAAAGTTGGTCCACCAAGCAAACCACGCCCCGCCCCGGTACCGGGCGGACCCGCACCGGTGGCGGCGATAGCCTTGTCAGGTGCGTATAGCGAGGTTCTCCACAGGTGAAGGCGTCTCGTTCGGCGTGGTCGAAGGCGGTCCGGGCGAGGAGTTCGTCTCCGCGATCTCCGGTCACCCGTTCGGCCAGGTCCAGTTCACCGGCGAACGCTTCCCGCTCTCCCAGGTGCGGCTGCTCGCCCCGATGCTGCCGAGCAAGGTCGTCGCCATCGGCCGCAACTACGCCGAGCACGCCCGGGAGATGGGCAACGAGGTGCCCGACGAGCCGCTCATCTTCATGAAGCCGTCCACCTCCGTGATCGGCCACGGCGAGGCGATCGCCTACCCGACCACGCTCTCGCACCGCGTCGACTTCGAAGGCGAGCTCGCCGTGGTCATCGGCCGGCTGTGCCGCGAGGTGCCCGCCGAGCGCGTCAAGGACGTCATCTTCGGCTACACCTGCGCCAACGACGTCACCGCGCGTGACCTGCAGAAGAAGGACGTGCAGTTCACCCGGGCCAAGGGGTTCGACACGTTCTGCCCGATCGGCCCGTGGATTCAGACCGACCTGGACCCCGCCGACCTGGCGCTGACCACGACGGTCAACGGCGAGATGCGGCAGAGCGGCCGCACCAGCCAGCTCATCCATGACATCCCCGCCCTCGTCGCCTACGTCAGCGCGGTCATGACGCTGATCCCCGGCGACGTGATCCTGACCGGCACCCCGGCCGGAGTCGGCCCGCTGGAGATCGGCGACGAGGTCAGCGTCGGGATCGAAGGCATCGGCACTCTGACGAACAAGGTGGTCTCTCGTGACTGATCTACGGGTGCGCTTCGCCCCGTCCCCGACCGGCATGTTCCACGTCGGCGGCGCCCGCACGGCGCTGTTCAACTGGGCGCTGGCCGAGCAGACGGGCGGCCGCTTCGTGCTGCGCATCGAGGACACCGACGCCACGAGGAACCGGCCGGAGTGGACCGAGGGCATCATCTCCGCCCTCGACTGGATCGGCATCAACGGCACCAACCCCGTCTTCGAGGGCCCGTACTTCCAGTCGGCATACGAGCCGCAGCACCGCGAGGCCGTCGCCAAGCTCCTGGCCGGCGGCGGCGCCTACCACTGCGACTGCACCCGCGAGCAGCTCGTCGCCCGCACCGGCTCCGAGCACAAGGGCTACGACGGCCACTGCCGCGAGCGCGGCCTCACCGAGGGCGCCGTCCGCTTCCGCACGCCCGACGAGGGCGTCACCGTCGTCGAGGACCTGGTCCGGGGCCGTGTCGAGTTCCCCAACGACGCCCAGGAAGACTTCGTCATCGCCCGCACCGACGGCTCGCCCCTCTACGTGCTCGCCAACGCCGTCGACGACATCACCCAGGGCATCACCCACGTCGTGCGCGGCGAGGAGCACCTGGGCAACGCCGCCAAGCAGCAGCTCCTGTGGCCGGCGCTCGGCGCGGTCCCGCCCGTGTGGGCCCACCTGCCGGTGATCGTCAACGAGCAGCGCAAGAAGCTGTCCAAGCGCCGCGACAAGGTCGCCCTGGAGGACTACCGCGCCGAGGGCTACCTGGCCGAGGCGATGGTCAACTACCTCATGCTGCTCGGCTGGGGGCCCGGCGACGACCGCGAGATCATGCCGTGGTCGGAGATGGTGCCGCTGTTCCGGCTGGAGGACGTCAACTCCTCCAGCGCCTTCTTCGACGAGAAGAAGCTGCGCGCCTTCAACGGCGAGTACATCCGGGCGCTGCCCATCGAGACGTTCGAGGAGCGGTGCCTGCCCTACCTCGACCCGTCCTGGGACCGCGAGCGGTTCAGCAAGGTCGCCGCGCTCGCCCAGACCCGCATCGGCGTGCTGTCGGAGATCCGGCAGAACGTCGACTTCCTCTTCCTGCCGGAGCCGGTCTTCGACCAGGCGTCCTGGGACAAGGCGATGAAGAACTCGCCGCGCGAGATCCTCTCCGGCTACCTGGAGCGGCTCGACACCGTGAGCTGGGACCCCGAGTCGCTCAAGGTCGCGCTGGAGGAGGTCGGCGCCGCCCACGGCCTCAAGCTCGGCAAGGCGCAGGCTCCGGTCCGCGTCGCCGTCACCGGCCGCACGGTGGGGCTGCCGCTGTTCGAGTCCATCGAGGTCCTCGGCCGCGAGCGCTCCCAGGACCGCCTCCGCGCCGCCCTCAGCCGCCTCGACGGCTGACCCGCCGCCGCCCCGGCCACCGGCCGGGGCCCTCGGGGCCGGTCACCGTGGTCCGCCCGCCCGCGTGGTGCGGGGGAGTACGGCGGCGGTGAGGCTGAGGGTCGCGCCGGCGGCCATCGACAGCCACACCCCGCTGACGCCCAGCCAGGCGCTCAGCGCGTACGCGAGGGGCAGCTGGACGGCGAAGCCCGCCAGGGTGGCGGCGAGCAGCCGGCCGCCTCTCCCGGTGGCCTGCAGCACGCCGCCCACGGCGATCAGCCCGCCGAACGGCACCAGATAGAGCGTCATCCAGCGCAGGAATCCCACGGCGGGCCCCGGGTCGGCGGCGAACAGCGCGGCGACCGGCTCGGCGGCCACGTTGAGCACCGCCGCCACCACGGCTCCCGTGGCCAGCCCGGCGAGCAGGGGCGACCCGGTGTGCTCGCCCCGGGCGGTGCGGATCATCATGGCCTGGCGGAGCGCGTAGAACGCCATCACCCCGGCCAGCATCACCTTCTGCCCGACCCCGTACCCGGCCAGCTCGGCGGTGCCGAAGCCGGCGACGAGGTCGACGAGCACCATGCCCACGAGCGCCCGTGCCAGGAAGTCCCCTGACATGGGAAGCCCGGTGCGCACCACCGCTCCCACAAGCAACCCCGCCCGCGCCCCCGCCACCGGCCCCGTCCTTGGCCCCGCCCCGGGCTCCGTGCTCGCTTCCGTGCTCGCTTCCGGGCTGCGCAGGGCGGGGAAGGAGGCCGCCAGGGTGATGGCGCGGGCGAGCACGGTGGCCAGGGCGGCGCCCTCGACGCCGAGGCCGAGCCCGTGGATGAACAGCGGGTCCAGCGCGACGACCAGCGCGTTGCACAGCAGCGCGTGGCGCATCGGCCGCCTGGTGTCGCCCCGGCCCTTGAGCACCCCGTCCACGACCGTCTGGGCGAAGTACACGGGCCAGCCGGCGAAGGCGATGAGGAAGTACGCCTCCCCGCCCGACAGCCACAGCCCGGCTGCCGTGATGGGCACGGAGAGCCCCGCCCACAGCATCCACCCGGTCCTGACGACGGGCGCCAGCGGGGCGTGCCCGTCGCGCCGCCCGACGAGCACGGTCACGCCCGTCGGCACGGCCAGGAAGATCCCGTAGGCCAGGGTCTCGGCGGTCGTGGCGATGGTCACCGTGGCGATGGCGTCCTCGCCGAGCCCGGACACCCAGAGCAGGTCGATGAGCCCCACCGCCACGACGGCCGTGAGCAGTTCCACATAGATGGGCGTCGCCAGCCTGAACACACATACCTCGAATCGTAGTATCTCGATTAGAGGTATAGCGTTACGATGCATCCCATGGCAAGCGGCGGTGACCTGACCCTCTCCATCCTGGGGTTCCTCGGCGAGCGCCCCATGCACGGCTACGAGCTCAAGGCCAAAATCGCGTCGCTGACCGGCCACCTGCGCCCGGTCAGCGACGGCGCCCTCTACCCGGCGATCGCCCGGCTGGAGTCCAAGGGCCTCGTCGAGCGGCACGAGGAGGCCGGCACGCACGCCGCCCGCCGCCAGGTCCTCACGCTCACCCCGGCGGGCCGCGAGGAGCTGCTGAGGCGCCTGCGCGAGCCCAGCGACCTCGACATCAGCGACCAGACCCGGTTCTTCGGCCTGCTGACGTTCCTGTCAGCCCTGCGCGACCGGGCCGAGCGGGCCGGGGTGCTGCGGCGCAGGCTGGCGTTCCTGGAGGCCCCGGCGAGCTTCTTCCACGAGGGGGGCGCGCCGGTGCGGATCAAGGACGAGCGCGACCCGTACCGGCGCGGCATGCTGATCGTCGCCCGAGCCTCCAGCGAGGCCGAGCGGACATGGCTGCGCGAGGCCATCGCGGAGCTCGAAGCCCCCCGCGACGACCCCGCGCGATGACCCTGGTGACCCTGGTGGTCCCGGGCCGGGTCACACCAGGCCGCGGCGCTCCAGCAGCGGGCGGATGCCCGGCTCGCGGCCCCGGAAGTTGCGGAACGCGGTCAGCGCGTCGACGCTGCCGCCCTTCGACAGCAGCTCCCGCCGGAAGTGGTCGCCGTTGGCCCGCTTGAGCCCGCCGTTCTCCTTGAACCACTCCACGCTCTCGGCGTCGAGCACCTCGCTCCAGATGTAGGAGTAGTAGCCCGCGCTGTAGCCGCCCGAGAAGATGTGCGCGAAGTAATTGGTCCGGTAACGCGGCCGCACCAGCGGGAACGCGATGCCGGCCGTCTCCAGGGCCGCCGCCTCGAACGCCTCGGCGTCGGCCACCTCCTCGCCCGGGGCCAGCTTGTGCCAGGCCCAGTCGAGCAGCGTCGCGGCCAGATACTCCACGGTCTTGAAGCCCTGGTTGAACCGCTCGGCCGCCTTCAGCTTGGCCACCAGCTCGGCCGGCATCGGCTCGCCGGTCTCGTGGTGGCGGGCGTAGCTTTCGAGGATCTCCGGCCAGGTCACCCACATCTCGTTGACCTGCGACGGATACTCGACGAAGTCACGCGGCACGTTGGTGCCCGACACCCTCGGGTAGCGCACCTCGGAGAACAGCCCGTGCAGCGCGTGCCCGAACTCGTGGAAGGCCGTGTTGACCTCCTCGTACGTCAGCAGCGTCGGCCCTTCGGCGGGCTTGGTGACGTTCAGGTTGTTCATCACGACCGGCTTCTCGCCGAACAGGAACGACTGGTCGACCAGGTTGTTCATCCACGCGCCGCCGCGCTTGTTGGCCCTGGCGTACGGGTCCAGCAGGAACAGGCCGAGCGCCTCGCCGCCCTCGTCGGACACCTCGAAGACGCGCACGTCCTCGTGGTAGCCGTGCAGGTCGGGCCGGTCGGCGAAGCTCAGCCCGTACAGCAGCTCGGCGGCCCGGAAGATGCCGTCGCGGAAGACGCGGTCCAGCTCGAAGTAGGGGCGCATGGCGTCGGCGTCGAGGTCGTAGCGGGCCCGGCGCACCTTCTCGGCGTAGTAGGACCAGTCCCACGGCTCGATCGCGAACCCGGCCTGCTCCGCCAGCGCCTCGGCCTCCTCGCGGGCGTTGCGCACGGCAGGGCCGACGAGCTGGGAGAGCATCTCCTCGACGGCCTCCACGGTCTTGGCCGTCTCGTCGGCGACCACGTACGCGGCGTGGCTGGGGAAGCCGAGCAGCGCGGCGCGCTCGGCGCGCAGGCTCGCCATCCGGATCGCGAGCGCGCGGTTGCCGGGCGCCCGCTCGACGCTCAGCTCGTACAGGCGGCGGCGCACGTCGCGGTCGGTGAGCTGGGCCAGCGCGGGCTGGTTGGTGAAGTTGAGCAGCGGCAGCACGTAACGGCCGTCCTGGCGCAGCGACCTGATCGTGGCCTCGTCGAGCCCGTCGAGCTCCTTGGCGTCGTCGACGACCAGCGCCGACTCGGTGGAGGCCTTGAGCAGGTTCTGCGAGAACTCCGTCGACAGCGTCGACAGCTCCTCGTTGAGCGCCCGCAGCCGCTCCTGCTCCGGCTCCGACAGGTCGGCGCCGGCGCGGACGAAGTCGTCGCGGTACTTCTCCAGCAGCCACGCCTCCTCCGGGTCGTCGGTCGTGACCCGCTTGAGCCGGTCCCACAGCGCCCGGTCGAGGCGGATCGCGTCGCTGTGCCTGGCCAGCTCCGGCGAGATCCGCTTCTCGATCTCCATCAGCGCGTCGGAGGTGTTGGAGGACGCCATCGAGTAGAAGACCGTCGCCACCCGGTTCAGGACGCGCCCGGACCTCTCCAGCGCGGCGACCGTGTTGTCGAACGTGGGCGGCTCCTCGGCGGACGCGATGGCCGCCACCTCGGCCAGCTGCTCGGCCATCCCGCGCTCGAACGCGGGCAGGTAGTGCTCCTCCCGGATCTCCGCGAAGGGCGGCAGCTGATAGGGCAGGGTGCTAGGGGCGAAGAACGGGTTCTCGGCCAACGCTGAGGCTCCTCCACGTGGTGATTTGTCCCCATCAGCTTGGCACGTCACGGCCGGTGCCGGACCCCGCCGCGTATTCGTTTTGGTCTTACCCCCCGAGCTGGGCTATTCTTTCGGACATCGCCGAGCGCGCCCCGCAGGGGGTCCGCCGCGGTGGGGTATGGTGTAATTGGCAGCACGACTGATTCTGGTTCAGTTAGTCTAGGTTCGAGTCCTGGTACCCCAGCACAGTGCAGTGACAGTGCGGATGTTTCGATCAGAAACATCCGCTTTCTTGTTTTCATGACCGAGTTCCGGATGCGTCGCGGTTCCTTCTACGCGTTCGCCGCCCCCTTCCTGATGCCGCTCGCGCTCTTCTTCCCGGTCTGCCTGGCGCTGGGCGCGATCCTCACCCGGAGCACGCTCCTCGGCGTCCTCGTCGCCGCCGCGGCCACGGCCGCGCTCGTCGGCGTGCTCGCGGTCAAATACCGGCGGATGGTCGACGGCACCGTGGTGCGCTTCTCGCCGCAGGGCGTCGAGCTGTCCGACTCGTACGGCTTCCGCCTGCGGCTGGCGTGGGCCGACATCGAGCGCGTCGACGTGGTGGAGAGCCCGATGGCCGGCCGCAGGGTCATCGGGCGCCCCGGCGGCGTCCGGGTGCGCGCCGGGGAGATGCGCACGATCGGCCTCGTCGGCTGGGGCTCGCGGGTGCTGCCGGGCCGCGTCCCCGGCTGGATGCGCGACCACCTGGCCCGGGTGCCCGTCCACCCCGAGTCCGGCCTGCAGTGGCTCGGCATCCCGCTCGGCGCGATCGACCCGCTGTGGGAGCGCGGGCCGATGGGTGAGCTGGTACGACAGCGCAGGCCCGATCTGATGGCCCGATAGCGGTTTGGTTGTGCTCCTCGCCGTGCGGTAGAGTTACGTCCGTTGCCGGGGAGGCCCGGCACCAGCTTGTGGACAGGGTCCCGTCGTCTAGTGGCCCAGGACGCCGCCCTCTCAAGGCGGTAGCGCCGGTTCGAATCCGGTCGGGACTACCACTGTCACAAGCTCATGAAGGTCCCGTCGTCTAGTGGCCCAGGACGCCGCCCTCTCAAGGCGGTAGCGCCGGTTCGAATCCGGTCGGGACTACTCCTTCACCTGTGAGACCCGGCCCATCTGGCGCCGGGTCTTTTTCTTTCCCGAAGCTGAGACGCGAAAGCGCGCCCCCCGTTGAGGGAGGCGCGCTCGGTCGTGCGTCCTACTGCGCGGCAGACCGTGCCTTGAACAGCGCCCGCCGGGCCGCCTTGGCGATCTGCTTGTCCGGATGCACCTGGGAGATCAGGTCCAGCAGCTCCTCCACGTGCGCGTGCGGGATCTTCCACACCACGTCCAGCAGGTTGTTGAGCAGCTCCGGCCCGATGTCGCGCAGGCTGCCCACGAACTCCTGCCGCCCCAGCCCGGCCGAGATGGTCCACATGTCGAGGATCAGCCAGTTGGTGTCGTCAGGGGTGGGCTCGGGCGCGCCCTCCACGCCGAGCTGGCTCAGGTGCGTGGCCGCGTAGGGGCGCAGCGACACCTCGTCGAGCGCGGCCTGCCAGGCGGGCACGGCGGCCTCGCCGAGCGTGCCGACGACGCTGGCCGCCTGCACCCGGATGAGCGCGTCGTCGCCGTCCTTGGCGGCGGCCTCCAGCAGCTCCTCGGCGGCCTTGGCGGGCTCGCGCAGCCGCATCCAGGCGGCGAACTCCGCGTCGGCCTCCTCCTCGGGCAGCTCGGCGCTGAGGACCAGCAGCTCGTGCGCGCTCATCGACTCGATGGCGGGCCGGGCGTCGATCTCGATGTCGGAGTCGTCGAGCAGGTGGACGACGCCCTCGGTGCCGAGCGGCGTGAGGCTGACGGTGTCGCCGGAGACCTCCGTCATGCCATAGCCGGCCAGCCAGGTGAGCGCGGGGGCGAGCGGGTCGCCCGCCTCGTGCCACGCCTGGGCGCCCAGCTCGTCGATCTCGGCGGCGGCCTCGGCCAGCTCGCGCCGCAGCCCGGCCAGATCGCGTGAGCCGCCCGCGAGCAGCAGCCTGACCAGCAGGCCCCGGGTGAGGCCGGCCAGGGCCATGGTGAGGTCCTCGTCGGCCAGCTCGGGGTCGCCGTAGTCGACGGAGTGGAGGCCGAGCATCCAGGCGTCGAGCACGTCCTCGTCGTCGTCGAACGGCCACTCGGCGGTGTCGTCCTGCACGGCCACCGTGTTGCCCTCGCCCGGCTCCAGGAACTCCAGGTCGACGGCGAGGTTCCACAGGTTCCACAGGTCGGGCACGGCCTCGGCGAGCGCGCCCTCGGTCTCCGGCCTGGGCAGGCCGACGGCGGCCAGCGCCTCCTCGACCTCGGCGTCGGACAGCAGCGTGTCCTCGCCCACGCGGCGGCCGGAGCCGACCCACAGGGCCAGGTCGCGGGCCTTGGCGATGAGCGGCACCGCGCGCGCGGCGGCGGCCAGCTCGGCGTCGGGCCGCAGCCTGATCGTGGGCAGGTCGGCCAGATCGTCGGCGAAGGGCTCGAAGTCGCCGAGGTCGCCCGTCTCGTCCTCGTCCTCGACGTCCTCGATCAGGTCTTCCATCAGCTCGACGAAGTCGTCCTCCACGTCGTCGAGCTCGGCCTGCAGATCGGCGAGGCTGTCGGAGCCCTTGGCCAGCCTGCCGGTGCTCGACAGGAAGGTCAGGTAGGCGTCGACGGCGGGGAGCATGCCGTCGGCGGCCGCGTCGGGGTCGTCGACGACCTTCGGCATGCGATCGAGCAGCAGGTTACGCAGGTCGGCGCGCTTCCACGTGCCGAGGTCCTGCGAGAAGGCGAGACGGTGCCACAGTGCGGCGGGCCCCACGAGCTCGGGGTCGCTGTCGGGCGCGTTGGTCCGTGCCCACAAGATGAACTCTTCGAGCAGGGGTCGCAGCTCAGTGGCGGCTACCTCGATGCGATCTGTCACGCACTCAGGCTAGTGCGCCAGCGACGCACTCGGCTCCCTAAATACCGGCTTTGGCGGATCATGACGTGCGTCGCATGGCCTCCGTGATGCGCTCGGCCGCGGCCATCACCGGCACCGCGTGCAGCCGCCCCGGGGCGCGGGTCAGGCGCTCGATGGGACCCGACACGCTGACCGCCGCGATCACCTTGCCGCCGCTGCCCCTTATGGCGGCTGAGACGCTCGCCACACCCTGCTCGCGCTCTCCCACGCTGTGGGCCCACCCCCGGCGCCGCACGGAGGCGAGGGTGGCGGCGGTGAACTTGGCGCCGCGCAGCCCCCGGTGCAGCCGGTCGGGCTCCTCCCAGGCCAGCAGGATCTGGGCCGCCGACCCGGCGGTCATCGGCAGCGCCGAGCCGACGGGCACGGTGTCGCGCAGGCCGCTGGAGCGCTCGGCGGCGGCCACGCACACCCGCTCGTCGCCCTGCCGCCGGTAGAGTTGCGCGCTCTCGCCGGTCAGGTCCCTCAGCTGCATGAGCACGGGCGCGGCGACCGCGAGCAGGCGGTCCTCGCCGGCGGCCGTGGACAACTCCGAAAGCCTGGGGCCGAGCACGAACCTGCCCTGCGTGTCACGGGTCACGATGCGGTGGTGCTCAAGGGCGACGGCCAGCCGGTGGGCCGTGGGGCGTGCCAGGCCGGTGGCCTGGACGAGCTGCGCCAGTGACGCCGGTCCGGCTTCGAGGGCGTTGAGCACCAGAACGGCCTTGTCCAGTACTCCGACTCCGCTAGAGTTGTCCATACACCGATACTGCCGTCTCGACATATGAGAAGGCAAGTCGGAGGTCTGTCTCAAGGAGGAGATCCCATGGGCCGCACACTGGCCGAGAAGGTCTGGGAGCAGCACGTCGTGCGCCGCGCCGACGGCGAGCCCGACCTGCTCTACATCGACCTGCACCTCATCCACGAGGTGACCAGCCCGCAGGCGTTCGACGGTCTCCGTCTCGCCGGCCGGACCGTGCGAAGGCCCGATCTCACCATCGCCACCGAGGACCACAACGTGCCGACCGTCCTCGGCCCGATCTCCGACCCGGTGTCCAAGACGCAGGTCGAGACCCTGCGCAAGAACGCCGCCGAGTTCGGCCTGCGGCTCCACCCGATGGGCGACGCCGGCCAGGGCGTGGTCCACATCATCGGCCCGCAGTTCGGCCTGACGCAGCCCGGCATGACGATCGTGTGCGGCGACTCCCACACCTCCACCCACGGCGCGTTCGGCGGCATCGCGTTCGGCATCGGCACCTCCGAGGTCGAGCACGTGCTGGCCACCCAGACGCTGCCCGCCTACCGGCCTAAGACGATGGCCATCGAGGTCTCCGGCGAGCTGCCCGTCGGCGTCACCGCCAAGGACCTGATCCTGGCCATCATCGCCAAGATCGGCACCGGCGGCGGCCAGGGCTACATCGTCGAGTACCGCGGCGAGGCCGTGCGCAAGCTCTCCATGGAGGGCCGCATGACGGTGTGCAACATGTCCATCGAGGCGGGCGCCAGGGCCGGCCTGATCGCGCCCGACGAGACCACGTTCGCCTACCTCAAGGGCCGCCCGCACGCGCCGTCGGGCGAGGCGTGGGACCAGGCCGTCGCCTACTGGAAGACGCTCAGGAGCGACGACGACGCCGTCTTCGACAAGGTCGTCGAGATCGACGCCTCGACGCTGACGCCGTACGTCACCTGGGGCACGAACCCCGGCCAGGGCCTGCCGCTGAGCGACAGCGTCCCCGCCCCGGAGAGTTTCGCCGACCCGGTCGCCCGCTCGGCCGCCGAGCGCGCCCTCGAATACATGGGCCTGACCGCCGGCACCCCGCTGCGCGACATCGAGGTCGACACCGTCTTCGTCGGCTCGTGCACCAACGGCCGCATCGAGGACCTGCGCTCGGCCGCCGAGATCCTGCGCGGCCGCCAGGTCAGGACGCGCACGCTCATCGTCCCCGGCTCGATGCTGGTCAAGCGCCAGGCCGAGGAGGAGGGCCTGCACGAGGTGTTCAAGGCCGCCGGCGCCGAGTGGCGCGAGGCCGGCTGCTCCATGTGCCTCGGCATGAACCCCGACACCCTCCAGCCGGGCGAGCGCAGCGCCTCCACCTCCAACCGCAACTTCGAGGGCCGCCAGGGCAAGGGTGGCCGCACCCATCTGGTGTCGCCGCAGGTCGCCGCCGCGACCGCCGTCACCGGCCGCCTGACCGCCCCCGCCGACCTCTAGGAGACCCACCGATGGAAGCCTTCACCACCCACACCGGTACGGCGGTGCCGCTGCGCCGCAGCAACGTCGACACCGACCAGATCATCCCGGCCGTCTGGCTCAAGCAGGTCAGCCGCACCGGGTTCGAGAAGGGCCTGTTCGCCGCCTGGCGCGAGGACCCGTCCTTCGTCCTCAACGACCCCGCCTACTCGGGCGCGTCCGTCCTGGTCTCCGGCCCCGACTTCGGCACCGGCTCCTCGCGTGAGCACGCCGTGTGGGCGCTCCAGCAGTACGGGTTCCGCGTCGTGATCGCCGCCCGGTTCGGCGACATCTTCCGCAACAACTCCACCAAGATGGGGCTGCTGCCGGTCGTGCTGCCGGGCGACAAGGTCGAGGCGCTGCAGGACGCCGTGGAGGCCGACCCGGGCCTCCAGGTGACCGTCGACCTGGCCGAGCGCCAGGTCCGCTGGGCCGGCGAGACCGTCGCCTTCGAGATCGACGACTACACCCGCTGGCGGCTCATGGAGGGCCTGGACGACATCGGGCTGACCCTGCGTCACGCCGACGACATCGCCACGTACGAGAATGGTCGGCAGCCATGGCTGCCGACCACCGTCTAGACGACGACGAGCTGGCGCGGCGGTTGCGCGAAGCGCACCGCCGCGTCCGCATGCTGCCCCTGACCGACCGCGCCGACCGCGAGCGGCTGGCGCGCCACTACCTGTCCATCTGCGACCAGGCCAAGCTCGATCCCGGCCGCGCGGCCGCCCGCCTGGACAACTTCCTGGCCGTTCTCGACGAGGCCGCCGACACGCCACGCGAGGACGAAAACACGCCGGGTGATTGAGTTCCCCCCCGATCCCGCCTACTTTCGAGCGCGTAAGGGGTTTCTACGTCAGACTCGTGAGCTGGAACCCCGAGCCGTAACTGGGGGAGCAGAAACTTTCATGAACAAGCGGGAACTCGTCGACGCCATCGCGGATCGCGTCGGCGACAGGAAGACGGCGACAGAGGCCGTCAACGCGGTCATCGACGCCGTCCAGAAGGCAGTGGCCAACGGCGACAAGGTCTCGATCACGGGCTTCGGCGCCTTCGAGATGGTGCACAAGCCGGCCAGGACGGCCAGGAACCCTTCGACCGGCGCCGAGATCAAGGTGGCGGAGAGCTGGGCGCCCAAGTTCCGCCCCGGTTCGGACTTCAAGGATCTGGTGAACGAGGGCGGCAAGAAGGCCGCGAAGAAGAAGTAGGCACCGCAGCGGCGAAAGGCCCGGGCTCCCTTTACGGGGGTCCGGGCCTTTTCACGGCAGCGGGAAGGTCGACAGCGTGATGTAGCCGATCTCGCCGCCGGACACCGTGAAGTTGACCCGCTGGCCGGTGCGCAACAGCAGCAGCGGCCCGGCGTCGAAGGCATGGGCGGGGAAGGTCAGCACGGTCCCGTCGTCGAGGAAGACCGAGCCGGACCGGGTGGCCTCGTCGAAGCTGCGCACCGTCCCCTGCATGCGTTCCAGCCTAGACCTGATCACCGCCGCCGTCACCGCCGTCGGGCCACAGCTCCGCTACCACCGCCGCCGTGTGGGCGCCCAGGCCGAGCGTGATGGCGGCGCGCAGGTCGTCCGGTGTGTCGACGTCGCGCCGCAGCGAGTCGATGCCCTCCGGGGTCAGCTCCTTGGCCCCGCCCGCCAGGTGCTTGGCCCGTGACTCGCCGCCGAACCGGGGCCGGAAGGGCCTGCCGGGCCGTACGCCGTAGAAGGTGGTGCCGACGTCGAGCGCGTCGGGCACGAACGCCTGGTCGAACTCGGCGGCGGCCCCCAGTGCGATCGCCAGCTCCGCCGGGCGCAGCGCCGGCAGGTCGGCCTGGAGCGCTCCGACGGGGTCGCCGGGCGCCAGCCGCACCGCGTGCGCCGCGCCGGTGCGCAGCGCCGTGTTGAGCCCCCGGTCCGGGTCGTGCACCACGTCGGCGCCGAGCCCGGCCAGCGGCCCCGCGGCGGCCGGGTCGGCCGTCACCACGATTACCCTGGCGACCGCCGGGCAGGCGAGGGCGGCAGTGACGGTGTCGCAGGCGACCGCGACGGCGAGCCGCGTGCGGTGCGGGCCCGTGGCGGCGGCCAGCCGGGTCTTCGCCGCTACCAGGGTCTTCACCGGAATGACCAGCGACCAGCGGATGCTCATAGGCTTAAGCATCGCGCCTCGACATCCCTGGCGGCCAACCGGGAGACTTGGGCGCATACCAGAGGTGTTGGAGGAGACCATGAGCCGCGTCACGCGACCGTCGCGTTTCTGGGAAACCCTGGCCGTCGTGATCGTGAAACCGCTCTCGTGGCTCCTGGTCAAGAAAGACTGGCGCCGCGGCGACCGCCTCCCGCGCACGGGAGGCGTGATCATCGTGGCCAATCACCTGTCGTGGGCCGACCCGGTGCTGCTGTCGCACTTCCTCTACAACAACGGCCGCTGGCCGATCATCCTGGCGAAGGCGGCGCTGTTCAAGGTGCCGCTGCTGGGTCACGCGGTGCGCTCGCTGCGCGCCATCCCCGTCTACCGGGGCAGCGCGGACGCCGCCAGGTCGCTGCGGGAGTCGGAGCAGCGGCTCAAGGACGGCGGCGCGATCCTGTTCTACCCCGAGGGCACCTGCACCCGCGATCCCCGCCTGTGGCCGATGGTGGGCAAGACCGGCGCCGCCAGGCTGGCCCTGGAGAGCGGCGTCCAGGTGATCCCCATCGCCCACTGGGGCGCCCACGAGCTGCTGCCCTACGGCCAGAAGCGGCCCAGGATCTTCCCCCGCAAGACGTTCCGCGTGCTGGTCGGCCCCCCGGTCGACCTGTCGCGCTACGCCGGCCGGCCGCCGCACGCCGACGTGCTGCGCGAGGCCACGGCCGACATCATGGCCGCGCTCACCGCCCAGCTCGCCGAGCTGCGCGGCGAGAAGGCTCCCGAGACTCCCTACGATCCCGCCGGACGGTGACGAGATGACCAAGGCCGCCGTGTTCGGCACCGGCTCCTGGGGGACCACGTTCGCGATGATCCTCGCCGAGGCCGGCAACAAGACCGTCCTGTACGGGCGCCGCCCCGAAGTGGTCGAGGCGATCGACCGCACCCACATGAACGCCGACTACCTGCCCGGCGTCGCGCTGCCAACCTCGCTGCGCGCCACCACCGACGTCGCCGAGGCGCTCGACGGGGCCGACTTCGTGGTGCTGGCCGTGCCCTCGCAGACGCTGCGGGCCAACCTGACCGCCTGGCGCGAGCACATCCCGCGTGACGCGGTGCTGGTCAGCCTCATGAAGGGCATCGAGCTCGGCACCACCAAGCGGATGAGCGAGGTGATCCGCGAGGTCGCCGGGGTGCCGCCGGAGCGGGTGGCGGTCGTCTCCGGGCCCAACCTGGCCAAGGAGATCGCCCAGCGCCAGCCCGCCGCCGCCGTGGTCGCCTGCGCCGACGAGGGCGTCGCCGACCGGCTGCAGAAGGCGTGCCACCTGCCGCCGTGGTTCCGCCCCTACACCAACACCGACGTGGTGGGCGTGGAGCTCGGCGGCGCCGTCAAGAACGTGATCGCGCTGGCCGTCGGCGTGGCCGCCGGCATGGGCATGGGCGACAACGTGGGCGCGCTGCTGATGACCCGGGGCCTGGCCGAGATCTCCCGCCTGGGCGCCGCGCTCGGCGCCGACCCGCACACGTTCGCCGGGCTGGCCGGCATGGGCGACCTGGTCGCCACCTGCACCTCGCCGCTGTCACGCAACCGCACCTTCGGCGAGAACCTGGGGCGCGGCATGACGCTGGAGGAGGTCGTCGCCGCCACCCGGCAGACCGCCGAGGGCGTCAAGTCCTGCGAGTCGGTGCTGGAGCTGGCCAGGAAACACGACGTGGAAATGCCGATCACCGAAGTCGTCGTCGGCGTCGTCCACGACGGCATGTCGCCTGCGGAGGCGGGGATGCTGCTCATGTCGCGCTCACCCAAACCCGAGCGTTACGGCGTCTGATGTCCCGAAACACGCGTGCTTGACTCGCTGTGGGCGGAGCGCGCCGGTAGATTCGGACCTCATGAGCAAGCCACGCGTCGCCGTCGTTTTCGGAGGTCGCAATTCCGAGCATGCCGTGTCCCTGATGGGGGCGGGCAGCGTGCTGGAGGCGATCGACAGGAGCAAGTACGAGGTGATCCCCATCGGGATCGCCCAGGACGGCAGGTGGGTGCTGGCCTCGGCCGATCAGCGCTTCCAGATCGAGGAAGGCGAGCTGCCCGCCGTCGAGACCACCGGCGCGGCGCTCGCGCTGCCTTCGGGCGGCAGCTCCCTCGTGGCCTACGACCCGGGCAGCATCCCGGTCGAGCTGGGCTCGGTCGACGTGGTGTTCCCGGTCATGCACGGGCCGTTCGCCGAGGACGGCACCATCCAGGGGCTGCTGGAGATGGCCGGGGTCCGCTACGTCGGCTCCGGCGTGCTGGCCAGCGCGGTCGGCATGGACAAGGGCTACATGAAGACGGTCCTGGCCGCCGCCGGGCTGCCGATCGGCCGCTACGTGGTGGTCCGCGACCGTGACTGGCGGCTCGACCGCGACCGGGTGGTGAAGGAGGCCGAGGAGCAGCTCGGCTGGCCGGTGTTCGTCAAGCCGGCCAGGGCCGGGTCCTCGCAGGGCATCTCCAAGGCCCACGACCGGGCCGAGCTGGAGCGGGCCGTGGAGTTCGCCAGGCAGCACGACCCCAAGGTCCTCATCGAGGAGGCCATGACCGGGCGCGAGGTCGAGTGCGCGGTGCTGGAGTCGCTCGGCGACGACCCGCCCGCAGCGTCGGCGCCCGGCGAGGTCAGGGTCGAGGGCGGCCAGGAGTTCTTCGACTTCGAGGCCAAGTACTACCCCGACCAGATGTCGCTCACCGTGCCCGCCGACATCCCGGCCGAGGCGGCCGAGGAGCTGCGCGCGATGGCGGTGCGCGCGTTCGAGGCGCTGGAGTGCGAGGGGCTGGCGCGGGTCGACTTCTTCTACACGCCCGACGGGCGGCTGGTGCTCAACGAGATCAACACCATGCCGGGCTTCACCGCGCTGTCGGTGGCGCCGCAGCTCTGGGCCGCCTCCGGGCTGCCCTACCCGGCGCTGGTCGACCGGCTCGTGCAGCTCGCGCTCAACCGGTCACCGGGGCTGCGCTGACACCTGGCCGATCGGGCCCGACAGCTCGGCGAGCACCTCGGGGGCCACGTGCGAGCCGCCGACCGTGACCTCCACGTAGAGCGGGGCGGCGACGGCGGTGAACAGGGTGGGCCGTTCGGGATCGGCGAACCAGCCCACCCCGTTGATCTCCTGGAGCTGGTCGGTGGGCGCCATCCTGGCCGGCCTGGGCACGCCGCAGCGCAACGCGACCGTGCCCGGCCCCCACACCGCGACGTACGGGGAGGCGGGCGTGGACTCCGTGCGCCCGTCGGCCCCGATCTTGGCGGGCAGCAGGCCGGCCAGCCGGTCGCAGGCCGCCACCGCCTCACCCTCGGGCTTGGGCGGTTCGACCTGGACGGCGCCACCGCATCCGGCCAGTGCGAGCAGGACAAGCAGGACGGAGGCCGTACGCATGGAAAGATCTACCTCAGATATGGACGATCGGACACGTAAGGGTACGCGTGATGCCCTCCACGGCCTGAATCTGGGCCACGACGAGCTTGCCCAGCTCGTCGACGTTGCGAGCCTCGGCGCGCACGATCACGTCGTAGGGGCCCGTCACGTCTTCCGCCTGAGTCACCCCGGTGATGCCGGAGATCTCGTGGGCCACCGCCGCCGCCTTGCCGACCTCGGTCTGAATAAGGATGTAGGCCTGCACCATTACGTCCTCCCAGGCGATTGGATCACGCCGAAGGGCCACCGTACCCTGTGAGCGTCAGGAGGTGCGTCATCACAGTCGGTGAACTCGGCGAGTTCGGAGTTGTGGCCCGCATCGCCGCGCGCCTGCCTCAGGGCGCCGCGGTGCTGCTGGGGCCGGGCGACGACGCCGCGATGGTCAGCGCGCCGGACGGGCGCGTCGTGGTATCTACAGATCTCCTGATCGAGGGTAGGCACTTCCGCCGCCATTGGTCCAGCGGCTACGACGTCGGCCGCAAGGCCGCGGCCCAGAACCTGGCCGACGTGGCCGCCATGGGCGCGGTGCCCACCTCCATCGTGGTCGGGCTCGGGATGCCCGCCGACCTGCCCCTCACCTGGCTCGACGGCCTCACCGACGGCTTCCGCGAGGAGTGCGCCCTGGTAGGGGCCAGTGTGGCCGGGGGCGACGTCACCCGCTGCGACCTGGTCGTCATCGGGGTGACGGCGCTGGGCGACCTCCAGGGTCGCGCGCCGGTGACCCGTGCCGCCGCCCGGCCTGGGCACGTGGTGGCCGTGGCGGGCCGCCTGGGCTATTCGGCGGCCGGGCTGGCCCTGCTGGAGGCGGGCCGCGCCACCGGCGGCGAGCAGGCCGAACGGGAGCCGCGCTGGGGTGACGTGGTGGCCGGCCACCGGCGGCCCAGCCCGCCCTACGCGTGCGGGCCGGAGGCGGCTCGGCTGGGCGCGAGCGCCATGCTGGACGTGAGCGACGGGCTGCTGCAGGACCTGGGCCACGTGGCCGCGGCCAGCGGGGTGCGCGTCGAGCTGGACCCGGGGGCGCTCCCGGTGGCGGAGCCGGTGGCCGCGGCGGCCAAGGAGCTGGGCGCCGATCCGCTCGACTGGGTGCTCACCGGCGGCGAGGACCACGCCCTGGCCGCCACGTTCCCTCCTGACGTGCGGCTTCCCGCCTCCTGGCAGGTCGTGGGGCGCGTGGTCGAGGGGGAGGGCGTCGGGGTCACGGGGCGTGAGACCGGGCCCGGCGGATGGGATCACTTTAGGTGACCAACTAGCCCGATTTGCGTAGTATTTTCCGGATTTCCGGCGTGACTGCGGGGAATGTTGGGACAAAGGCGTAGTAAAGGTGTTATGAAGATTGGCGGCCAACTGTAACCGGCAGAGAGGGCTGTCATGGGCCGCCACGGCACCGGTGGATCCGAAGATGGGGACGAACGGGGGGAAACCAGCGCCTTCTGGGGTTCGCACGACGAGCAGCCCGAGTCCTTCTGGGGCTCGGAGGGCAAGCCGTCCGAGCCAGGCTGGCCGTCACTGCCCGACCAGGTCGAGGTGACGGGCCAGTGGTCGCCCATGCCCCAGCGGGACGACGCCCCGTCCTCAGCCGTGCCGCAGTCCGACCCGTTCGAGGTCACCGGCGCCTTCGCCGCGTCGCCCCGGCCGGAGCCCGGACGGCCGGTCCCGCCGGCTGACCAGCCCTTCGAGGTCACGGGCGCCTTCACCCGCCCGGCCTCCTGGGACGACGTCCCCGAGGCCGCCGCCCAGCCGCCGTCCCGGCCCAGCGTCTTCGACCCGGCCCCGCACGACAGCACGGCCGTCTTCGGCCCGCCGTCGGACCCCTTCGGCCAGGCCAAGCAGCCGAACCCGTTCGAGCCGGACCCCCCGCTGAACCCGCAGGTCCCGGTCCCCAATCCGTTCGACCAGGGGCCGCAGACGGGGTCGTTCGAGCCCGTGGGCGGCGATCACCCGAACCCGTACGCCCGCCCCGGCGGGTTCGCCGGCGGGGAGGCGTTCGACGAGGGCCCGGCGGAGCGGACCGGCGCGTTCAACCCCTTCCCGGACGACCGCACGGCGAGGTTCGACCCGCCCGTCACCGCAGGCCCGCCCGAGCCGGGCGACGTCAAGGTGGCAGGCGAGCCGACGATGGCCGCGCCCACCCCCGCGTGGGCCGAGGCCGAGAGCGGCTTCCTCGGCTCCGGCTGGTCGTCGGACGGCGAGCAGCCCGCCGAGCCGGAGCCCAGCTCGCGCCGTGGCCGCCGCAAGCCGCCCAAGGACCCGTACGACGCCCCGTCCGGCGGCAGGGGCAAGCTGGCGCTGCTCTCCGTGGCGGCCGTCGCCATCGTGCTCGGCGGCACCGTGGCGGGCGTCAAGATGATGAGCTCCGGCGGCGCGGCCGACTGCCCCGGCGGCGCCTGCGCCGCCGTCCAGGCGAGCAACCAGCCCGGCCCGGCCGTGTCCGAGCCTCCGGCCGAGGACCCCGAGCCCGTGGCGGACCCCGCCGAGGAACCGGTGGAGGACGAGCCGGCGGAGAAGGAGAGCGAGGCGGCCGACCCGCCGGCCCCGAAGGCCACCGACGCCCCGGTCCAGCCGCGCCGCACCCCGTCGCCGACCCCCAAGCCGACCAAGACCAAGTCCAAGCAGGCCCAGGAGCCTGTGGAGGAGCCGGTCGACGAGATCATCGAGGAGATCCCGACCGAGACGCCCAGCGAGGAGACGTCCCCGCTGGGTGACGCCGACGGCCGGCCCAGGCAGGACAGCACCACCCAGCCGGCCCCGACGGCCACCACCCAGCTCGCGGCCGGCGGCTCCTCCGTGCGGGTCGACTTCGACGTGGTCAAGCAGGGCCTCACCGGCTACACCGCCGCCGTGAACGTCCGCAACTCCTCCGCCGGCCCGCTGACCGCCCTCACGCTGTCGCTGCCCGTACGGGGCCGCGTCACGGACGTCGACGGCGCCACCTGGACGCAGGACGGGAACCTGCTGATCGTGGACCTGCCGGCGACGATCGCGTCCGGCGACTCCAGTGAGATCACCGTCAAGGCCCTCGGCAAGGCGGGCCAGCCGCGTAGCTGCGGCATGGTCGGCGGGGAGTGTTCCGTCAGCTAAGTGGTTGGATGGGGGATATGACGGTTTCGACTCCCCCACGCGTGCTGACCGTCGCCGGATCCGACTCCGGCGGCGGTGCGGGCATTCAGGCCGATCTGAAGACCATGCTGGCCCAGGGCGTGCACGGCATGAGCGTGATCGCCGCGGTCACCGCGCAGAACTCCATCGGCGTCCAGGGCTACTGGGAGCTGCCGCCCGAGGCGGTGCGGGCGCAGCTCGACTCGGTGCTCGGCGACATCGGCGCCCAGGCCGTCAAGACCGGCATGCTGGCCTCGCCCGCCCTGGTCGAGCTGGTCGCGGAGAAGCTGGCCGGCTACCCCGCGCCGCTCGTCGTCGACCCGGTCGGCGTGTCCAAGCACGGCGACTCCCTGCTCGCGCCCGAGGCCGTCGAGACGCTCAGGACGCGCCTGATGCCCGTCGCCACCGTCGTCACCCCCAACCTGTGGGAGGTGGAACAGCTCACCAGCGTCAAGGTCGAGGACGAGGACGACCTGCGCCGGGCCGCCGACGCCATCCTGGAGCTCGGGCCCACCTGGGTGCTGGTCAAGGGCGGCCACCTGCCCGGCAGGCCCGTCGACCTCCTCACCGACGGCGCCGCCGAGCACCGCTTCACCGCCGAACGCCACGACAACCGCCACACCCACGGCACCGGCTGCACGCTCGCCTCCGCCATCGCCTCCCACCTGGCCCTGGGCGAGGACGTGCCGGGCGCCGTCGCCAAGGCCAAGGCGTACGTGACGGGCGCCATCGCCCACGGCTTCCCCCTGGGCGCGGGCATCGGCCCGGTCGACCACGCCTGGCAGCAGCGCACCCAGCGGTGACCCGAGCCCGTACGGCGGGCCTGCGGCGTCCTGCGGCCTTCGCCGTACGGCGGGCCTTGCCGCTCGGCGGGCACGACGAAGGCCCGCCGCTCGGGTGAGCGGCGGGCCTTCGACAGAGCGTGGGTTAGCGGGTGACCTTGCCCGCCTTGATGCACGAGGTGCACACGTTCATCTTCTTCGGCGTGCCGCCGACGACCGCGCGAACCGTCTGGATGTTGGGGTTCCAACGACGGCGGGTGCGGCGGTGAGAGTGGGACACGTTGTTGCCGAAGGTCGGCCCCTTGCGGCAGACATCGCAGACGGAAGCCACGGTATCGCTCCTTAAAACAGTCGATGTAGCCCGGTCCGCTGATGTTCGTCGGGCGGAGGGCATGCCGGGACAACCGGCCAGCCAGACGAGAATATCCGATCCGCACCACCACGGCGAACTCGATCACCACTGGACGACGCCGGACACGGCGATATTCTCCTCGATTAACGGTAGCGCACGCGGGGAGGCCGGAGCGCGCACATGGAGGATCTCGACCCGCCCGCGGTGCGACGCTGGGCCCGGCTGGCCGCCGACGCGCTCGGCAGGGCCAGGGGCGAGCTCGACGCGCTCAACGTGTTCCCGGTGGCCGACGGCGACACCGGCACGAACCTGCACCTGACGATGCTGTCGGCGGCCGAGGCGGTCGAGTCGCTGCCCGACGACGTGGGCGCCGAGGTCGTGTGGCAGACGCTCTCCTACGGGGCGCTGGTCGGGGCGCGCGGCAATTCCGGGGTCATCGTCAGCCAGGCGCTGCGCGGGCTGGCCGAGGTGCTGAAGGACGGCTCCGACCTGCGTGCCGGGCTGGCCAGGGCAGCCGCGCTCGCCAGGCAGAGCGTCGCCAGGCCCGTCGACGGCACGGTGCTGAGCGTGCTGGCCGCCGCCGCGCAGGCCGTACAGGACCTGCGGAGCGGGCCCGGCGAGGTCGCGCGCCGCGCCGCCGAGGCCGCCCGCGCGGCGCTGCGCCGTACCCCCGACCAGCTCGACGTGCTGGCCCGCAGCGGCGTCGTCGACGCGGGCGGCGCCGGGCTGGCGATCGTGCTGGAGACGCTCGCCGCGGTGATCACCGGCGTCCACCGGGAGCGCTACGAGGTGCCCGGACCGACCGCCCGGGTGTCGCCGATGACCGAGGTGGGCGCGGGCTACGAGGTCATGTACCTGCTCGACGCCGACGACGAGGCCGTCGCCCGGCTGCGTACGGAGCTCGACGCCATGGGCGAGTCGCTCGTCGTGGTCGGCGGCGAGGGGCTGTGGAACGTCCACGTGCATGTCGGCGAGGCGGGCCCGGCCGTCGAGGCCGGGCTGCGGGCCGGCCGCCCCCACCGCATCAGGATCACCTACCTGGCCGAGCGCACCCACCGCGCCGGACCCGGCCGGGGCGTGGTGGCCGTCGCCGCGGGCGACGGGATCGCGGCGCTGTTCGAGGAGTGCGGCGCGGTCGTCGTCCGGCGCGAGCCCGGCGGCAGGCCGGCCCTGCCCGCCATGCTCGCCGCCATCCGGCAGGCCGGGGACGAGGTCGTCGTGCTCCCGAACGACGAGGCCGCCGGAGCCGTCGCCTCCGCCGCCGCCGAGATCGCCCGCGAGGACGGCGTCGCGGTGAGCGTGCTGCCGACCAGGGCGACCGTGCAGGGCCTGGCCGCGCTCGCCGTGCACGACCCGCTGCGGCGCTTCGACGACGACGTGGTCGCCATGACCGACGCCGCCGGCCACACCCGCCACGGCCACCTCGCGCTGGCCGACCAGGAGGCCGTCACCAGCGCCGGCCTGTGCCGCCCCGGCGACGTGCTCGGGCTGATCGACGGCGACGTGGCCATGATCGGCGACACGCTCGACGGCGTCGCCACGCTCGTCGTGGACCGGATGGTGGCGGGCGGCGGCGAGCTGGTGACCCTCGTCACGGGCGCCCGCGCCCCGGCCCTGCTCGCCGATCACGTGGCCGGGCATCTCTCGCGCGTACGGCCCGACGTCGACCTCGTCGTCTACCAGGGGGAGCAGGACGGCTACCCGCTGCTCATCGGCGTCGAGTGATTCCTGTCGGCCGCAAGCGGTAGAACTAGGTGGCGTGAGCCGTTTCGACGAGCCTCTGACGAAGGCGCTCGACCCGAAGACCGCCAAGCTGCTGCACACCGTGCTCGGCCTGGAGACGGTCGGCGACCTGCTGCGCCACTATCCCCGGCGCTATGCCGAGCGCGGCGAGCTGACCTCGCTCGACGCCCTGGAGGTCGACGAGCACGTGACCGTGGTGGGCGAGGTCACCCGGCTGATGCGCAAGCCGATGCGCAACCGCGGCGGCACCTGGCTGGAGGTCGAGGTCGTCGACGGCAGCGGCAGCAAGATCTACCTGTCGTTCTTCGGCAAGGGCTCCCACGTGGCCGAGTCGCGGCTCAAACCGGGCCGGCGCGGCATGTTCGCCGGCAAGGTGGGGCTGTTCGGGGCGCGGGGCAAGCCGCGCTGGCAGCTCGCCCACCCCGAGTTCGAGCTGTTCGAGGAGGGCGAGGCGAGCGCCGAGGACTTCGCGGCGGCGCCGGTGCCCATCTACCCGGCGGGCAAGGACCTCACCCCGTGGGCGATCCGGCGGGCCATCGGCATGATGCTGGACACGCTCGGCCCGCTCGACGACCCGCTGCCCGCCGACCTGCGCGCCCGCCACGCGCTGCCGGGGCTCGACGACGCGCTGACGGCGATCCACCGGCCGAAGGACTTCGGTGACGTGCAGCGGGCCCGCAAACGGCTGAAGTTCGACGAGGCGTTCCTGCTCCAGGCCGTGCTGCTGCAGCGCAGGCAGGCGGCCACCGCGTGGCCGGCCAAGCCACGCCCGCGCCGCGACGGCGGCCTGCTGGCCGACTTCGACGCGCGGCTGCCGTTCTCGCTCACCGAGGGGCAGGCGGCCGTCGGCGAGGAGATCGCCGCCGACCTGGCGCTGGAGCACCCCATGCACCGGCTGCTCCAGGGCGAGGTCGGCGCCGGCAAGACCGTCGTCGCGCTGCGCGCCATGCTCCAGGTCGTCGACGCGGGCGGCCAGGCCGTGCTGCTCGCCCCGACCGAGGTGCTCGCCCAGCAGCACCACCGCTCGATCAGCGGCATGCTGGGCGACCTGGCGCAGGGCGGCATGTTCGGCGGCACCGCCGTCACCCTGCTCACCGGCTCGATGGGAGCCGCCGCCCGGCGCGCGGCCCTGCTCGACGCCGCCTCCGGCACCGCCGGGATCGTCGTCGGCACCCACGCCCTGCTCCAGGAGCACGTCCAGTTCGCCGACCTCGGCCTCGTGGTCGTCGACGAACAGCACCGCTTCGGCGTCGAGCAGCGCGACGCGCTCCGCGAGAAGGCCGGCGACGCCCGGCCCCACGTCCTCGTCATGACCGCCACCCCCATCCCGCGCACGGTCGCCATGACCGTCTTCGGCGACCTGGAAGTCTCCACGCTCTCCCAGCTCCCCTCCGGGCGGGCGCCCATCACCACCCACGTCGTCCCCGCCGCCGAGAAGCCCCACTACCTCGAACGCACCTGGGCCCGGGTCCGCGAAGAGGTCGCCCTCGGCCGGCAGGCGTACATCGTCTGCCCCCGCATCGGCGACCTGGAAGGCGACGAGGGCGACCTGGCCCCCTCCGACTCCAACTCCGGCTCCGCCTCCGCCGACGAGGAGCGCCGGCCGCCGCTGGCCGTCCTGGAGGTGGCCGAGATGCTGTCCGAAGGGCCCTTCCACGACCTGCGCGTGGCCGTCCTCCACGGCAAGCTGCCGCCCGAGGAGAAGGACGCCATCATGCGGTCGTTCAGCCGGGGCGAGATCGACATCCTGGTGGCGACCACGGTGATCGAGGTCGGCGTCGACGTGCCCAACTCGTCGGTGATGATCATCATGGACGCCGACCGGTTCGGCGTCTCCCAGCTCCACCAGCTCCGCGGGCGCGTCGGGCGGGGCGGGCTGCCCGGGCTGTGCCTGCTGGTGTCCGACTTCCCGGAGAACACCCCCGCCCGCGCCCGCCTCGACGCCGTCGCCGCGACCCTCGACGGGTTCGAGCTCTCGCGCGTCGACCTGGAACAGCGCCGCGAGGGCGACGTCCTCGGCGCCGCCCAGTCGGGCAAACGGTCGTCGCTCAAGATGCTGCAACTGCTGCGCGACGAGGACGTCATCGCCACGGCCCGCGACGAGGCCGCCGCCCTCCTCGCCGCCGACCCCGCCCTCACCACCCACCCCGGCCTCCGCGCCGAGATCGACCGCCTCCTGGCCGACGAACGCGCCGAATACCTGGAGAAGACCTAACCCGCCAAGGAGTAAACCCCGCCCCGCCTACCGGCGCCGGTGCTGCGAGAGGGCGTACGGCGAGGACGGGGGAAGCTGGGGCCTGCCGGGCGGGGCATGCGCGTTGGGAGGGGAGGCGCGGGGACGGCCCCGTGCGGAGGTCACACCATCCCGGGCGCCGGTGCGGCGAGGGGGCGTACGGCGGAGGTCGGCGCAAGGCGTACGGCGCGGACGGGTCAGGGGCTGGGGCCGTGGAAGGGCCAAGGGTTGAGGCACGGGCGGACGGCGCCGTCAGGTGTGTGGGGAGGGGGTGCCCCAGGGCCCAGCCGCGGGGACGGCCTCCCCCCGAATGCCGTCCCCGGCTGGGCCCACCCTCGGGTCAGGTGCCGAGGGAACCGGCGTGCGGAAGGGCTCACGATCACGCCGGTCGGCCTTCATGTGGGTCACCTCGAAGGCCGCAGGACTCATCTTGCTCACTGGGCCCCCCGATGTGAATCACCCTTGCGCAGTCGAGGCAGACACTTGTCCACTCTTGACCTGGGCGGACATGCGGAACAATGGGGCGCATGACTCGGATCATCGCGGGGAGCGCGGGTGGGCGCCGGTTGGAGACGCCGCCGGGGCGCGGGACGAGGCCGACCAGTGACAGGGCCAGGGAAGGCGTCTTCTTGACGCTCGACTCGCTGTACGGGCTCGACGGGGCGCGGGTGATGGATCTGTACGCCGGGTCGGGGGCGGTGGGGCTGGAGGCGCTGTCGCGGGGGGCGGCGGAGGCGGTGCTGGTGGAGTCGGACCCGAAGGCGGTGCGGGTCATCAGGTCGAACGTGGCGTCGCTGGGTCTGGCCGGGGCGCGGGTGGTGGCCGATCGGGTGGAGCGGGTGCTGGCCAGGGCGGGGGAGGAGCCGTTCGACATCGTGTTCGCGGATCCGCCGTACGCGGTGTCGGATGACGAGGTGGGGCGGGTGCTGGTGGCGTTGCGGGACAACGGGTGGCTGGTCCCGGGGGCTTTGGTGGCTTTCGAGAGGGAAAGCAGGGGGAAGGCCCTGATGTGGCCTGACGGGTACGTTGAGGAGAGGGTCCGTCGATATGGTGAAGCGTCCGTTTGGTACGGTCGCGCCGCCGGGGAAACCGTAGACCACCCGTAGACCTGGGAGGCGTGTTGCGCCGCGTTGTCTGCCCGGGGTCGTTCGACCCCATCACCAACGGTCATCTCGACATCATCGGCCGGGCCGCCCGGCTGTACGACGAGGTGACGGTGGCCGTACTGATCAATGTCGAGAAGAGCAGCCTGTTCACGGTCGACGAGCGGATCGACATCCTGCAGACCGTCACCAAGGAATACGCGAACGTCAAGGTCAGGAAGTTCCACGGCCTGCTCGTCGACTTCTGCAAGCAGAACGACATCCCGGCGATCGTCAAGGGCATCCGGGTGGTCAGCGACTTCGACTACGAGTTGCAGATGGCCCAGCTCAACTACCGGCTGTCGGGCGTGGAGACGCTGTTCATGCCGACGAACCCCGAATACTCGTTCCTGTCGTCGAGCCGGGTGAAGGAGATCGCCCGTTATGGCGGAGACGTGTCCGGCCTGGTGCCGGACCTGGTGCACAAGCTGCTCGTCGAGCGGCTCAGAGGCTGACGGCGACCTGGTATCCTTTCATTTCGGCCTTGTACGACGGCGTTATCGCCATGCCTAGCGAGAGCAGGATGACTCAGCACCTCAACCCCCGCTCCCCTTGGGTGATCTCCACTCACGACCTGGGAAAGCGGCCGGGCACGATGCGAGAGATCACCCTGACCCTTCCGGCTCCGGCGGATCTCGGCGTCGACATGATCGGCGTTCCCAAGGACGCCGAAGTCGAGCTGGACCTCCGGCTCGAAGCAGTGATGGAAGGCGTGCTCGTCTCGGGCACGGCGCAGGCCCCGCTCGCCGGGGAGTGCGCGCGGTGCCTTGACCCGTTGACCTCGGAGATCGAGGTCGACCTGCAGGAGCTGTTCTTCTACTCCGACGAGGACGCCTCGGAGGACGACTCGCTGCTCGACGGAGAGCTGCTCGACCTCGAGCCGACGTTCCGTGACGCGGTGGTGCTCGCACTGCCGTTGAGCCCCGTCTGCCGCGAGGACTGCCCGGGGCTCTGCACGGAGTGCGGGATCAAGCTGGCCGAGGCCGGCGACGATCACCGGCACGAGAAGATCGACGCCCGCTGGGCGTCGTTGCAAGGTCTGGTTACCGAGAACGATAACGATCAGGAGAAGTGACGTGGCCGTCCCGAAGCGAAAGATGTCGCGGAGCAACACCCGCGCCCGTCGCTCCCAGTGGAAGACGACTGCTGTCGCCCTGGTGAGCTGCCCGCAGTGCCGTTCGCCGAAGCAGCCGCACATCGCGTGCCCCACCTGCGGCACCTACAACCGCCGTCAGGTCATCGAGCCGTCTGCCTGATCTCGCTGAGTTGACGTGATGCCGACCGGGTGCCATTGTGCCCCGGTCGGCGTTACCGTCTCAGATGCGTGCGGTTACGGTTTCGCCCGCGGTCGTGGTGGACGCCGGGGCCTGTTCCCCCCGACGCCCACCACGTTTTCGGGCATCTTCCGCAGCCGTCGTGCCTGGTGAAGATGTTCCGAGGAGGAAAGCACGTGGGCGCAGGTCCTAAGCCGGTGGCCGTGGAGGTCGCCAGAGAAGAGCTGGAGCGGGTCCTGGCGGTCGCCCTGGACTCCGACATCCTGGAGCGGGCGCTGACGCACCGCTCCTACGCGTACGAGAACGGCGGCCTGCCCACCAACGAGCGCCTGGAGTTCCTCGGCGACTCGGTGCTGGGCCTGGTGGTCACCGACACGCTCTACCGCAACCACCCCGATCTGCCCGAGGGCCAGCTGGCCAAGCTGCGGGCGGCGGTGGTCAACATGCGCGCGCTCGCCGACGTGGCGCGCGGCCTGGGCCTGGGCCGGTTCCTGCGGCTGGGCCGGGGCGAGGAGGGCACCGGGGGCCGTGACAAGTCCTCGATCCTGGCCGACACGCTGGAGGCGCTGATCGGCGCCGTCTACGTCGACAAGGGGCTGGACGAGGCGTTCCGGGTCGTGCACGTGCTGTTCGACCCGCTGATCGTGCGGTCGGCGTCGCTGGGCGCCGGGCTCGACTGGAAGACCTCGCTGCAGGAGCTGACCGCCTCCGAGGCGCTGGGCGTGCCCGAATACCACGTCGAGGAGAGCGGCCCCGACCACGCCAAGTCGTTCACCGCCGTGGTGCGGGTGGGCGGCGAGCCCTACGGCGAGGGCAGCGGGCGCAGCAAGAAGGAGGCCGAGCAGCAGGCGGCCGAGGCGGCGTGGACCCGGATCCGGGCCCGCCGCGAGCAGCGCGAGAGCCAGCCGGCGGGCTAGGTTGCCCGAGCTTCCCGAGGTCGAGGTCGTCCGCCGCGGTCTGGCGGAGTGGGTGACCGGCCGTGAGATCGCCTCCGCCGAGGTGCTGCACCCGCGCGCGATCCGGCGTCATCTGCCGGGCGCCGACGAGTTCGCGGCGCGGCTGCGCGGGCGGCTGGTCAAGTCGGCCGAGCGGCGCGGCAAGTACCTGTGGCTGCCGCTGTCGGGGCCGGAGGAGGCGCTGCTGGCGCATCTGGGCATGAGCGGCCAGTTGCTGGTGGTCGATCCGGACGCGCCGCCGGAGAAGCATCTGCGGGTGCGGCTCAGGTTCGCCGACGGCGGCTCCGACCTGCGCTTCGTCGACCAGCGGACGTTCGGGCACGTGATGCTCACCACGCTGGTGGGCGGGGTGCCCGAGCCGATCGCGCACATCGCGCCCGACCCGTTCGAGAAGTCGTTCGACGAGGCCGCCTTCACCGCGGCGTTGCGCGCGAAGAAGACGGAGATCAAGCGGGCGCTGCTCGACCAGTCGCTGATCAGCGGCGTCGGCAACATCTACGCCGACGAGGCGCTGTGGCTGGCCCGGCTGCACTGGGCGCGGCCCGCGCAGACGCTCACCCGGCCCAAGGTCGCCGAGCTGGTGGCCGCGGTGCGCGAGGTGATGGGCGCCGCGCTCCAGCAGGGCGGCACGTCCTTCGACAGCCTGTACGTGAACGTCAACGGCGAGAGCGGCTACTTCGACCGCTCGCTGGAGGTGTACGGCAGGCAGGACCAGCCCTGCTCGCGCTGCGGCGCCCCGATCAGGCGTGAGCCGTTCATGAACCGGTCGTCCTACTCCTGCCCGAAGTGCCAGCGGCGGCCGCGCTGATCCGGTGGCGTCGCCTCGATCATCGTCGCAGCGGACCAACCTCGGGCCCGGTGTTGGGCCGCTGACACCAAGCGCGAGGCGGCCTTGACGGTGTTGGGTGGGTCTCATGGTGGATCTGCTGTTGCGCGGTGGTTCGGTGTACGACGGGCTGGGCTCCGCGGCCGTGACGGCGGACGTCGCCGTCGAGGGCGGCAGGGTGGTGGCCGTCGGCCGTGACCTGGGCGCCGCCCGCAGGGTGCTGGACGTGACGGGGCTGGCGGTCGCGCCCGGGTTCGTCGATCCGCACGCGCACTCCGACCTGGTGCCGCTCATGCCGCGGGCGCAGCCGTTCAAGCTGCTCCAGGGCGTGACGACGGAGATCAACGGCAACTGCGGCTTCTCCTACGCGCCCGACGCCTCCCGGCTGGAGGAGCTGACCGGGGACGGGGTGCCCGACTGGACGTTCGCCGGCTACCTGGCGGCCGTGGCCGACGCCGGGCCGACCAACCACGTGGCCACGCTGGTCGGACACTCGACGCTGCGCGGCGCGGTGGCCGGGTTCGAGCCGGAGCTGCGGCCCGGCGACCTGGAGCGGATGTGCGAGCTGGCCGCCGAGGCGTTCGAGGCGGGCGCGTGCGGGCTGTCGAGCGGCCTCATCTACCCGCCGGGCAGCTACGGCGACACCGACGAGCTGGTGGCGCTGGCCAGGGTCGCGCACCGCTACGGCGTCCCGTACACGACTCACCTGCGCGACGAGGGGTCGGCGCTGGGGCAGGCGCTGGACGAGGCCGTCGAGATCGCCCGGCGGGCGCGGGTGCGCCTTCAGGTGTCGCACTGCAAGGTCGCCGGCCGCGCCAACCACGGCGGGGCCGGGATGCTGCTCGGCAAGCTGCGTGAGGCCCGCCTGGCGGGCGTGGACGTGCGCGGCGACCAGTACCCCTACACGGCGGGCTCCACCGTCCTGGCGGCGCTGCTGCCGCCGGCCGCGCTGGCCGGCGGCGGCGTGCGCGACACGCTCGCCTCGCCCGGCGAGCGGGCCCGGCTGCGGGCCCGCGCCGAGGCGGGCGGCTCGGGCTCCGGGCTCTGGCGCGACGCCGTCCCCGAGGGCGTGCTGATCACCTCGCACGCCGAGCCGGGGTACGCCGGCCGCACGCTCGCGGACGTGGCCGCCTCCGGCGACGCCTGGGAGACGCTGTGCGACCTGGTGTCGGCCGATCCGGCCGCCGAGATGGTCGTCGAGATGATGGCCGAGGCCGACGTGACCGAGATCATGGCCGACCCGCTGATCGGCATCGGCTCCGACAACGGCGCCCCGGCCGGGCTGGAGCATCCCCGCACGTGGGGGTGCTTCCCCCGGTTCCTCGGGGTGTACGTGCGCGAGCGCGGGGTGGTCGGCTGGGCGGAGGCGGTGCGCAAGATGACCTCGGCCAACGCCGCCCAGTTCGGGCTGCGCGGGCGGGGCTGCCTGGTGCCGGGGGCGTACGCGGACGTGTGCGTGTTCGACCCGGAGAGCGTGGGCCACGCCGGGACGTACGCCGAGCCGTCCGCCCGGCCGACGGGCATCGTGCACGTCCTGCTGGAGGGCCGGGTGGTGGTCGAGTCAGGCGTGTTCACCGGCGGGCGTCACGGCCGGCTGCTGCGCCCGTGAGCCCCGTACGGCGATGAGGACGGCCGCCAGCGCGGTCAGCGCCGCGCCCAGCCACATCACGGCGGTCACCGAGACGCCGTCGGCCACCCGGCCGCCGGCGAGCGCGCCGAGCGCGATGGAGACGTTGAACGCGCCGACGAACAGCGCCGTGCCCAGCTCGCCGCCGCCCGCCCGCATGATCCACAGCTGCAGGGTGACGCCCACGCCGCCGTAGCCGAGACCCCAGACGACGAGCACGGCCAGCGGCAGGCCGATCAGCGGCAGCGCCGCCATGCCCGCGACCATGAGCGCGACCAGCGTGATCAGGACCGCCGCCGGGTTCCTGGCGGCCCGCGCGCCGGCGGCGAAGTTGCCCGCCACGCCCGCCGCGCCGTACAGCAGGAGCGCGACGCCGACCAGCATCGGGCCGGCGTGCGTGACCTGCTCCATGAACGGCCGCACGTAGGTGTAGGCGGCGAAGTGACCGGCCACGATCAGGACGGTCAGCACGAGGACGAGCCTGAGCGGCCCCGAGAACGCGCCGGACAGCGCGCCGCGGCTGTCGGTCCCCGGCAGCGGGGGCAGCGTGGCGGCCAGCAGCGCGAGCAGGACGAGCGCGCCGGCGCCCATGGCGGCGAACGCCGTGCGCCACCCCGCGAACGACGACACGAACGTCGCCGCGGGCACCCCCAGCACCGAGGCCACCGCCACGCCGGACAGGATGACGGAGGTGGCCCGGCCGACCGCCCGTTCCGGCACCAGGCGCGGGCCCAGCCCGGCCGCGATGGCCCAGAACCCGCCGATGCTCACCCCGGTCAGCACCCGGGCCGCCAGCATCACCGGGTAGTTCGGCGCGAGCGCGCCCATCAGGTTGCCCGCCGCCAGCAACGCCATCAACGCCAGCAGCATGATCCGACGGTCCAGCCGCCGGGTGGTGAACGCCAGCACGGGCGCCGAGGCGGCGGCCACCAGCCCGGGGGCCGTCATCATCAGCCCGGCCGTGCCGTCCGACACGCCGAGCGACGCGGCGATCTCGGTCAGCAGGCCGACGGGCAGCATCTCGCTGGTCACGAGGGTGAAGGTGCCCGCCGCGACCGAGGTCACGGCGAGCCAGCGCGCCGGAGCGGCGGCGGGTGCGTCAGTCGTCGTCATGCCGCTCAGCCTCGCGGCGGCGCGCGTGGGGAACAATGACGAACGGCGAAGCCTTGGTTTAGGCAGGCTAAGCGATGCTGGAGGCGGGGATGGAGTTCAGGGAGCTGGAGTGCTTCGTGGTGCTGAGCGAGGAGCTGCACTTCGCGCGCACGGCCGAGCGCCTCTACCTGTCGCCGGGGAGGGTGAGCCAGCTCATGCGCGCCCTGGAGACCAGGATCGGCGGCAGGCTCTTCGAGCGCACCAGCAGGCGGGTGCGGCTCACGCCGCTCGGCGAGCGGTTCCTGGCCGACCTGAGGCCCGCCTACGCCGGGCTGGCGAGCGCCGTGAGCCGGGCCAAGGCCGCGGCGCGGGAGGTCACGGGCGTGCTCAGGGTGGGGTTCCTGGCCACGCCGACGGACGTGGTCACGGGCAGCGTGCTGGCGTTCGAGAGCCGTCATCCCGGCTCGTCGGTCGAGCTGGTGGAGATCCCGCTGTCCGACCCGTTCGGCAGGCTGCGGGCCGGGCAGGTCGACGTCGCGTTCACGCTGCTGCCGGTGGACGAGCCCGACCTGGCGACCGGCGAGGCCCTGAACCGCGTCCCCTACCACCTCGGGCTGCCCGCCGGCCATCCGCTGGCCGGACGGGTGAGCATCGGCGCGGAGGAGCTGGCCGGCGTGCCGCTGATCGGGCTGGACGGGCCCGCGCCGCGCGGGTGGCGCGAGCGGGCGGCACCCAGCGTGACCCCTTCCGGACAGCCGATTCCCCAGGCAGGTACGGTGGCCACCAGCCAGGAGGGCCTGACCCAGGTGGCGCTCGGCCGGGGCGGCATGCTGTTCTGCACCCCGACGGCGGCCCACCACAGGCGGCCCGACGTGAGCTTCGTGCCGGTCACCGGGCTGCCGCCGTCGGTGCTCGGCCTGGCCTGGGTCAAGGCGGCGGAGACCGCGGCGATCAGGGCGTTCGCGCGGGCGGCGGCCGGGCACGCGCTGAGGCTCGTGGCCGCATGACGTCAGCAGGGAGGAATCATGGACGACGCGCGTATGACCGCCTGGGTGCGGGGCAGGGTGCAAGGGGTGGGGTTCCGCTGGTGGACCAGGGCCAGAGCGCTGGAGCTGGGCCTGACCGGCTGGGCCAGGAACACCGACGACGGCCGGGTCGAGGTCGTCGCCGAGGGGCCGCGCGAGTCGTGCGTCAAGCTCCTCGACCTGCTCAGAGGTTGCGACACGCCGGGCAGGGTGGATGGAGTAGTGGAACGCTGGAGCGAACCCCGAGGTAGCTTGGGCGGATTTGTGGAGCGGTGACCCGTTTCGTTAAACGGCTCAAATAGGGTATAGTTATATGTCGGGAGTGCCTGTCGGTAGGGCAGAGCGGTGCGTTCGACTTGACCGCCCACACGGCCGGTGCGACTCTTGTTAGGTACCACGCGCACCCCTCCCGCGGAATAGAAGTGCGCGAACCAGTCTGGTCACTCAGCGTGGAGGACCCTTTACCATGGCGAAGGCTCTACTCGGCCACGTCGGCGGTCCTGACCCTCGAATGGTCTCGGAGATGCGGCGATTGCAGCAGCGGATCCGTGACCTGGAGGCAGAACTCATCCGACTCCAGGCCCAGAATGACGCTCTTGCGGCGCAAACCCGCGATGAGGCAATCAGCCGCATGCAGGAGCGCGAGCCGGCACTCACCTGAGAGTGATCGGAGCGCAAGATCAGGGACGTCTCACCGAGGCGTCCCTTGTTATTTTTCGCGGGACCGTTGTTTTGCGTAAGACCCTCCTCACCTCCTGACTGCGCCCGCCAGCGACGGGCAGCCGGGGCCAGTAGGCTTTCCCGGAGTTCCGTCCAGGAGTAGGGGGTCCGCGCTTTGTACCTGAAGACCCTCACGCTGCGCGGATTCAAGTCCTTCGCCTCGGCCACCGCCCTCCGCTTCGAGCCCGGCATCACCTGCGTCGTCGGCCCCAACGGCTCCGGCAAGTCCAACGTCGTCGACGCCCTGGCCTGGGTCATGGGCGAGCACAGCGCCAAGTCGCTGCGCGGCGGCAAGATGGAGGACGTCATCTTCGCCGGCACCTCCTCCCGGCCGCCCCTCGGCCGCGCCGAGGTGACGCTGACCATCGACAACACCGACGGCGCCCTGCCGATCGACTACACCGAGGTCACGATCAGCCGGCTGATGTTCCGGTCCGGCCAGAGCGAGTACGCGATCAACGGCGACACCTGCCGCCTGCTCGACATCCAGGAGCTGCTGTCCGACTCCGGCATCGGCAGGGAGATGCACGTCATCGTCGGCCAGGGCCAGCTCGACGCCGTCCTCCACGCCGGTCCCGAGGACCGCCGCGCCTTCATCGAGGAGGCCGCGGGCGTCCTCAAGCACCGCAAGCGCAAGGAGAAGGCGCTGCGCAAGCTCGACGCGATGCAGGCCAACCTCACCCGCGTCCAGGACCTCGCCACCGAGCTGCGCCGCCAGCTCAAGCCGCTCGGCCGCCAGGCGGAGATCGCCCGCAAGGCCGCCGTCATCCAGGCCGACCTGCGTGACGCCCGGCTGCGGCTGCTGGCCGACGACGTCGGCATCCTGCGCGCCACGCTGGAGCGCGAGGCCGCCGACGAGGCCGCGATCCTCGCCAGGCGGGCCCAGGTCGAGGCCGGGCTGGCCGAGGGCCAGCAGCGCGAGGCCCTGCTGGAGGCCGCCGAGGCCGAGGCGCAGCCCCGGCTGAGCGCCGCCCAGGAGACCTACTTCCGGCTGTCGTCGCTGCGCGAGCGCATCACCGGCCTGGCCCAGCTCGCCGCCGAACGCCACCGCCACGCCGTCGACGCCGCCTCCATCGAACGCCGCGGCCGCGAGCCCGAAGAGCTGGAGCGCGAGGCCGCCGAGGCGCGCGAGCAGGAGCTGATCCTCCAGGCCGAGCTGGAGCAGGCCCGCGAGCTGCTCGACGACGCCGTCGAGCGCCGCACCGCCGCCGAGGCCGAGCTGGCCGCCGAGGAGCGCCGGCTGGCGATGGCCGCCAGGGCCGCCGCCGACCGCCGCGAGGGCCTGGCCAAACTCCGCGGCCAGGTCGACTCCGTACGGAGCAGGTCACGGGCCGCCGAGGAGGAGATCGGCCGGCTGGAGCGGGCGGTCGCCGACGCGGCCGAGCGCGAGCGGCGCGCCCGCGAGGATTTGGAGGCGCAGCGGCTCGACGAGCCCGCCCCCGACCCCGCGCTGGCCGAGGAGCTCGCCACCGCGCAGGCGCTGGTCGAGGAGGCCAAGCTGGCCGCCGACGCGGCCCGCGCCGCCGTCGAGGAGGCCAAGGCCGCGCTCGACGCGCCCCGCGCCGCCTTCCAGGCCGCGAAGTCGGGCGTCGGCACCGCACGTGCCGCCGACCAGGACGCGCAGCGGGCCGTCGCCGCGCTCCAGGCCCGGTGCGACGCCCTGGAGCTGGGCCTGGCCAAGGGCGACGGCGGCGCGGCCCTGCTGGAGGCCGATCTGTCCGGCGTGCTCGGGCCGCTCGCCGCGTCCCTCCAGGTGACGCCCGGGGCCGAGGTGGCCGTCGCCGCCGTGCTCGGGCCGGTCGCCGAGGCCATCGCCGTCACGTCGCTCGGCACCGCCGTCGAGGCGCTGGAGCTGCTGCGCGTCAAGGAGGCGGGCCAGGCGACCCTCCTGGTCGCCGGCTCCCGTGACGGCGCCGGGCCCGGCTCGCCGGGCGGCGCGCCCGGCGGCGGGCGGTGGGCGGCCGAGCTGGTCAGCGTGCCCGACCGGCTGCGCGCGTCCCTCGACCACGTGCTGGGCGGGGTCGTCGTGGTCGACGACCTGGAGACCGCGCGGCGGGTGGTCGAGGCCGACCCCGCCCTGCGCGCCGTCACCGTCGGGGGCGACCTCGTCGGCGCGCACGTCGCCGGCGGCGGGTCCGAGGGCGGCACGTCCGTGCTCCAGGTCCGCGCCGCGCTCGACGACGCCGTCGCCGACCTGGCCGACGCCAGGACCAGGGCCGAGGAGACCGCCGCCGCGCTGACCGAGGCGGTCGCCGCCGAGCAGGCCGCCCAGGCCGCGTTCGAGGCCGCCCAGGCGCACGTCGCGGAGGCCCAGAGCGCGGTCAGCGCCGCCCAGTCCGGGGTCAGCTCCGCGCAGGGCACGCTCGACCAGGTCAGGGCCCGCCAGCGGGAGGCCGACCAGCGCGACGCCGCCGCCGCCAAGCGGCTGGCCCAGCTCGAGGCCGCGGCCGAGGCCGCCCGCGCCGAGGCCGAACGGCTCGGCCAGAGCGTCGCCGCCGCCCGCGAGGCCCGCGCCGACGGCCTGGAGGAGCTGGCCGAGCTGGAGGTCCGGCTGGCCGAGGCCGAATACTCCCAGGAGCTGGAGACCGAGCCCACCACCGAGGCCCGCGACGAGCTCGCCGCCGTCTGCGAGAGCGCCCGGCAGCGCGAGGTCGAGACCCGCCTCCAGGTCCGCACCGCCGAGGAGCGGGTCAAGGGCGTCGAGGGCCGCGCCGACGGCCTCATCCGCGCCGCCGCCCGCGAGCGCCAGGAACGCGCCCAGGCCGCCGCACAGCGCGCCCGCCGCCGTGAGCAGGCCGTCCTGGCCCAGGCGGTCGCCGAGGGCGCCAAGCGCGTCCTGACGAGCCTCGCGGCCTCCATCCAGCTCGCCGCCCGCGAGCGCGACGAGGCCGACCTCGCCCGCGTCGCCGTCGACGCCGAGCTCAAGCAGGTACGCCTGCACGTGCGCGAGCTCAGCCAGGAGCTCGACAAGCTGGTCAACCGGGTCCACGGCAGCGAGGTGGCCCGCACCGAGCAGCGCCTCCGGCTGGAGCAGCTGGAGCAGCGGGCCATGGACGAGTTCGGCGTCGAGGCCGACACGCTGCTCACCGAGTACGGCCCCGACGCCCCGGTGCCGGGCGACCCGCCCGTCCCGTACGTGCGCGAGGAGCAGGAGAAGCGGGCCCGCGCCGCCGAGCGCCAGATGAACCAGCTCGGCAAGGTCAACCCGCTGGCCCTGGAGGAGTTCGCGGCGCTGGAGGAGCGCCACGCGTTCCTGACCTCGCAGCTGGAGGACCTGAAGAAGACCCGGCGCGACCTGCTGACCGTGGTCAAGGAGGTCGACGACCGGGTGCAGCTGATGTTCTCGTCGGCGTACGAGGACGTGGCGCGCGAGTTCGAGCAGATCTTCGGCCGGGTGTTCCCGGGCGGCGACGGACGGCTCGTGCTGACCGACCCCGACGACATGCTGACCACCGGCATCGAGGTGGAGGCGCGGCCGCCGGGCAAGAAGGTCAAGCGGCTGTCGCTGCTGTCGGGCGGCGAGCGGTCGCTGACGGCGGTCGCGTTCCTGATCTCCATCTTCAAGGCCAGGCCGTCGCCGTTCTACGTCATGGACGAGGTCGAGGCCGCGCTCGACGACACCAACACCCAGCGGCTGCTGACGCTGTTCGAGGAGCTGCGGCAGAGCTCGCAGCTGATCGTCATCACGCACAACAAGCGTACGATGGAGATCGCCGACGCCCTCTACGGCGTGTCGATGCGCGGCGACGGCGTCACCCAGGTCGTCAGCCAGCGGCTTCGCGAGCGCGAAACGGCGTGATTGGCGTGGCCTTGGGCATGAGCATGCCGGACGATCTGGAAAACTGACATCTTGTGGATGGTTACCTCGGCGTCATAGTGATCGTGGTGCTTGTCGCCCTCGTGGCGGCAGGCGGCCTCTTCCTGCTCTTCCGGCCGGGCGGCAAGGCGGCCCCGCCGCCCGTCAAGCCTCCGGAGGCGCCGCCGCTCCCGGAGGAGCCGGAGAAGCGCCCCGCCTCGGCCGACGAGGCCGAAGGCGCCACCACCACGCTGCCGCCTCCGGCCAAGCCCGCCGAGCCCGCCGTCGTGGCGCCGCCCGTGGAGGTGCCGCCGCCGTCCGAGGGACGCATGGTGCGGCTGCGCTCGCGGCTGGCCAGGTCGCAGAGCGCGCTCGGCCGCGGCCTGCTGGAGCTGCTGTCGCGTGACCGGCTCGACGACGAGGTCTGGGACGAGATCGAGGAGCGCCTGATCACGGCCGACGTCGGCGTCGCGCCGACCCAGGTCATGGTCGAGGAGCTGCGCACCAAGGTCAAGGTGCTCGGCAGCCGGTCGCCGCAGGAAGTGCGGGCGCTGCTGCGTGAGCAGCTTCTCATCCAGGTCAACCCCGACCTCGACCGCACCCTCCACACCGCCAAGCACGGCGAGCGGCCGGCCGTGGTGCTGGTCGTGGGCGTCAACGGCACCGGCAAGACCACCACCACCGGCAAGCTCGCCCGTTCGCTCGTCGGCGACGGCAAGAAGGTCGTGCTGGGCGCGGCCGACACGTTCCGCGCCGCCGCCGCCGACCAGCTCCAGACGTGGGGCGACCGGGTCGGCGCCGACGTGGTGCGCGGTCCCGAGGGCGGCGACCCGGCCTCGGTGGCCTTCGACGCGACCGCCCGGGGGATCGAGGAGCAGGCCGACGTGGTCATCGTCGACACGGCGGGCCGCCTGCACACCAAGACCGGCCTGATGGACGAGCTGGGCAAGGTCAAGCGCGTCATCGAGAAGAAGGCCACGGTCGACGAGGTGCTGCTCGTCCTCGACGCCACCACGGGCCAGAACGGGATGCGGCAGGCGCAGGTGTTCGCCGAGGTGGTCAACATCACGGGCATCGCGCTGACGAAGCTCGACGGCACGGCCAAGGGCGGCATCGTCATCTCGGTCCAGCGGGAGCTGGGTGTCCCGGTCAAGCTGGTCGGGTTGGGCGAGGGTCCGGATGATTTGGCCCCCTTCGACCCAGAGGTGTTCGTCGACGCCATCCTGGGCGATTGATCCTTAAACCCCTAGGAAATTTCCCTTACCAGGTCATCCCTTGTTGTTTGACCGCTTTCGTGTTGATATTGAGCGGTCCTTTTCGTTTGACCTGGAATGAGTGCACATGAAGAAGGTTGTGGTTCACAAGCCGGGCACCGTCAAGCTGACCGGAGCGGCGACTCCGAAGCACGCGGCCTAACCTCCTCCATGGCAGAGGGCCGGCGCATTGCGGTGGATGCGCCGGCCCATTCTCTTGGCGGACGGGGAAATTGCACGAGATCACGCTTGACGCGCACCGCGGCCTGCTCGGCCCCTACACCATGGCGGCCGGGCTGGCCGCGGCGCTGGTTCCAGGAGCGGCGCCGGAGCTGGCCGCCGCCCACGACATAGAGCTCAGGGCCGTCGCGCCCATGCTGAACCTGCCGGTCAGGCGGTCCTCGCTGGCCGACCGGCTGCCGCAGGAGGAGCGGATCCTCATCCCGGCGCCCCTGCGCACGCTCCGGCTGGCGAACGGGGTGGCGGAGTTCGTACGCGATCATCTGGAGGCGGCGGGGCCGTTGAAGCTGCGGGTGGTCAACCTCGCCGAAGCGGACCCGACCGATATCGAGCTGCTGGCGGTGCTGGAGCGGCGGGTGCCGGCGCTCACCGTGGTCCGCGAGGAGCACGGGCCGCCGCATCCGGGGCCGGTCCACCGGCTCGGGCCGGAGCTCGACCGCTACCGCAACGAGGGCTTCCACCACGCGATGGCCGAGGCCGGGGCCGAGCTGCTGCCCGGGCTGCCGGAAGGCGGCGACGAGTGGTGGACGCTGCTGCACCGCACCACGACCGCGCTGGCCGCGCTCGAACGCGAGGACGAGGCCCGCGACCTGCTGGACCTGGCCCGCCGGGTCGGCCACGACCCCAAGAACCTCGCCACGGCGGCGTACGCGACCGCGATGCTGCTCGTCAGGCACCACGACCCGGCCCGGCGCGACCCGGCCGAGGCGATGGAGTGGATCGACCGGGCGGTGGCGCTGGCGGGCAGCCTGGCCGATCCCCGGGAGCGGGCGTTCCACCTGGGCTTCGACCTGAACGGCAAGGCGCTGGTGTCGGTGCGGCTGGGCCGGTTCGCGCAGGCGCTGGAGCTGGTGGAGGAGGCGCTGGCGCTGGGGGAGCGGGAGCTCGCCCCGGCCCACCCGATCCACCGGCTGGTGCTGCACGCCAACCGGGCGCAGCTCATGGCGCAGGCGGGGCGCACCGACGAGGCGCTGATCGGCTACGGCACGGCGATCGCGATGGACCCCGGCTACCCGGACTACTACCTGGACCGGGGCAACCTGCTGCACAAGCTGGGCCGCGTCGCCGAGGCGCTGGCCGACTACGAGAGCGCGATGCGGCTCGGGCCGCCGTTCCCGGAGCCGTACTACAACCGGGCGGAGATCCGCTTCGCGGCGGGCGACCTCGCCGGGGCACGCGCCGACCTGGACCACGCGCTGGAGCTGGATCCGGGGTTCGGGCCCGCGTACGTGAACCGGGCGGGCATCCTGGCCGGGCTCGGCGAGTACGAGGCGGCGCGGGCCGACGTGGCGCGCGGGCTGGCGGCCGACCCGGGCAACGCGCACCTGCTGGCCGTGCTCGGGCAGGTGGAGGCGGCGCGGGGCAGGCCGGAGGAGGCGCTGGCGGCCTATGACGCGGCGCTGGCGGCCGATCCCGGGCTGGCGGCCGCGTGGGCGGGGCGCGGGGAGCTGGCGTTCGAGCGCGGCGAGCACCACCAAGCGGTCGCCGACCTCACCCGGGCGCTGCAGCTCGGCGAGACGGCCGAGCTGCTGTTCAACCGGGCGGTGGCGCACCGGGCGGCGGGCCGGGCCGAGCAGGCCAGGCAGGACCTGCTGCGGGCCAGGGAGCTGGCGCCGGGCGACGAGGACATCGAGCGGGCGCTGGCCGGGGAGTGACGCTCAGGAGGACTGGCGGTGGGTGCCGATCGGGACGACGAGCGGGGTGCCCGCCACCGGGTCCGGGATGACCTTGGCGTCCAGCTCGAACACCTCGCGCAGCAGCTCCTCGGTGAGCACCTCGTGCGGCTCCCCGGCGGCGATCACCCGGCCGCCGCGCATCGCCACCAGGCGGTCGGCGTAGCGGGCGGCCAGGTTGAGGTCGTGCAGGACCATGACGATGGTCCGGCCCGAGGCGTGGTGCAGCCGCCGGACCAGCTCCAGCACCTCGACCTGGTGGGCCAGGTCCAGGAACGTCGTCGGCTCGTCGAGCAGCAGCAGGTCGGTGCCCTGGGCCAGCGCCATCGAGATCCACGCCCGCTGCCGCTGCCCGCCGGACAGCTCGTCCAGCGGCCGTTCGGCCAGGTCGGCCAGGCCCGTCATGGTCAGCGCCTCGGCCACGGCCGACTCGTCGTCCGTCGACCACTGGCGGTACCAGGTCTGGTGCGGGTGCCTGCCCCGGGCGACCAGGTCGGCGACGGTCAGCCCTTCGGGCGCGGTCGGCGCCTGGGGGAGCACGCCGAGGACCTTGGCCACCTCGCGGGTGGGGATGCGGTCGATGCGCTTGCCGTCGAGCAGCACCTCGCCGCCCTGCGGCTTCAGCAGGCGGCCCAGGGCGCGCAGCAGGGTGGACTTGCCGCACCCGTTGGGGCCGATGATCGTGGTCACGGTGCCCGCCTCGATGCCGAGGTCGAGGCCGTCGACGATGGTGCGGTCGCCGTAGCCGAGCTTGACGGCGGCGGCCTGGAGCCTCATTTCCTCGCCCTCCAGATGAGGTGGATCAGGTACGGGGCGCCGAGGACGGCGGTGACGACGCCGACGGGCAGTTCGACCGGCGCGAACAGGGTGCGGGCGAGCAGGTCGGCGGCGGTGATGAGCACCGCGCCCACGGCGGCCGACGACAGCAGCGGCGGCTGGGCCGACCTGGTGAGGCGCAGCGCGATCTGCGGCGCGGCCAGCGCCACGAACGCGATGGGCCCGGCCGAGGCGGTGGCCACGGCGGCGAGCAGCACGGCGGCCAGGATCATGGCCGCGCGGGCGCGGTTCATGCGGAGGCCGAGCGCGGTCACCGTGTCGTCGCCGAACCGCAGCGCGTTCAGCGACCGGGTGCCGGTCAGGGCCAGCGGCACGAGCACAGCCAGGGCGACGGCCACGGGCTGGACGTGCTCCCAGCCCCGGCCGTGGAGCGAGCCGCTGATCCACACCATCGCGCGGCCGGTGTCGTTGACGTCGCCGACGGTGAGCAGCCAGAACTTCACGTTGGTGAACACGGCGGCCACGCCGATGCCGACGAGCACCAGGCGGTAGCCGTCGAGGCCGCGCCGCCAGGCGAGCCCGTAGACGATGACGGCGCCGATCAGGCCGCCGAGCAGGGCGAGCGCGGGGACGCCGAGGCTGGTGAGCAGGCCGCTGGTGCCCCCGTAGGCGCTGCCGCTGGCGACGACCCCGGCGACGACGAGCACGGAGGCGCCGTTGGTGACGCCGAGGATCTCCGGGCTGGCGAGCGGGTTGCGGGCGATGGACTGGATGATCGCGCCGGACAGCGCGAGGGCCGCGCCGACCAGCGCGCCGGTGAGCGCGCGGGGCAGGCGCAGCTCCATGATGACGAAGTGGGCCGGGTCGGCCGGGTCGAAGGTGGCGGCGAGCACCTGGCCGACCGTCAGCTCGATGTCGCCCATGCGCATGCTCAGCGCCATGAGCAGGGCGAGCAGCGCCAGCCCGGCGGTCGTCACGACCACGCCGCGCGGTCTGATCCGCCACGACAGGCCGCCGAGGCGCAGGGGGATCGAGGTCACAGGCGCACCGGCTTCCTGCGCCGGACGAGCGCGACGAAGAAGGGGGCGCCGATGAGCGCGAGCACCACGCCGACCTCCAGCTCGCCGGGCGGCGCCACGACGCGGCCGACGACGTCGGCGAGGAGCACCAGCGCGGCTCCGAGCAGCCCCGAGTACGGGATCAGCCAGCGATGGTCGGTGCCGGACAGCGCCCTGGCCAGGTGCGGGACGATGAGCCCGACGAACGCGAGCGCGCCGCAGGCGGCCACGGCGGCGCCGGACAGCAGGGTGACGGCGGCGACGCCGACGGTGCGGGTCAGGGCGATGTGCTGGCCGAGGCTGCGGGCGACGTCCTCGCCCAGCGACAGCGCGTTGAGGCCGGGCGCGTTGATCATGGCCAGCACCAGCCCGGCGGCGATGAACGGCAGCACCTGCCAGACCACGTCGGGGCCGCGCGCGGCGATCGAGCCCGCCTGCCAGAACCGGAAGACGTCCATCGCCTGCTCGTCCAGCAGCACGAGGGCCGAGGTGAGGGCGTACAGGAAGGCGCTGACGGCGGTGCCCGCCAGGGCGAGCGTCACGGGGGTCGGCCCGCCGCGCCCGCCGACCATGCCGAGGGCGAACACGCCGACGCTGGCGACGAGCGCGCCGGCCAGGCCGAACCAGATGTAGGCGAGCAGGCTGGAGGCGCCCAGCCACATGATCGAGGCCACCATGGCGAACGCCGCGCCCTGGGTGACGCCGAGCAGGCCGGGGTCGGCGAGCGGGTTGCGGGTGTGGCCCTGCATGAGCGCGCCCGCGACGCCGAGCGCGAGCCCGGACAGCACGCCGAGCGCGGTCCTGGGCACGCGCAGGGAGCGGATGATGATGTCGCTCTCGGTGTCGCCAGGGGCGGTCAGCGCGTGCCAGGCGTCGAGCGGCGCCACGGACCGGGAGCCGATCGTGATGCTCAGCACCACCCCGGCGAGCACGGCCGCCGCCAGGACGGCGAGGACGGTGATCCGGCGGTGACGGATGCCGTGCAGGCGCGGCGCCACGGCGGTCGCACTCACCCGTCCTCCTCCGAAGTTGCCTGACCCTGGTGCAGTATGCCAGCTTAGGCAGGGCTAACCTAATTTAGGTTTGCCTTACTTGATCGTCGAAAGGGTTCCGATGAGATCGTTGCGCGCGCTGGTGGGCGCCGTCCTGGTGGCCGGGCTGGCCGCCTGCGGTGCGAGCGAGCCTGCGGCCACCACGCAGAAGGCCGCCGAGCCGTTCCGCACCATCAAGCACGCGATGGGCGAGACCGTCATCCCCACCCAGCCCAAGCGGGTCGTCGCGCTCGACCAGAGCTTCGTCGACGCCGTGCTCACGCTGGAGACGCCCGTGGTGGGCTACACCACCTACCGGGCCATCGACGACAAGCTGCCCGACTACCTGGGGCCGGCCCTGGCGCAGTACGGCAAGGAGGCCACCTCCGTCGGCACGCTGGAGCAGCCGAGCCTGGAGAAGGTCATGGCGCTCAAGCCCGACCTGATCGTCTCGGCCAAGGTCCGCCACGAGGCCCTGTACGACAAGCTTTCCAAGATCGCCCCGACCGTCTTCAGCGAGACGACCGGCGCCATCTGGAAGGACAACCTGCGCCTCGTCGGGCAGGCCCTCGGCAAGGAGGACCTCGCCGACACCAGGATCAAGGAGTACGAGGACCGCGCCGGCAAGATCGGCGCCGCGATCAAGGAGAAGGACGGGAAGCTGCCGACGGTCTCGGTCGTGCGGTTCGCCGGTGAGCCCACCGCCCGCCTCTACGTGGAGAACTCCTACTCCGGCCTGGTCCTGAAGGACGTCGGCTTCCCCCGCCCGGAGGGCCAGCCGAGCACCACGGAGACGATCATGGTGGAGATCAGCGAGGAGCGGATCGCGGACATGGACGCCGACCACATCTTCGTCGCCACCTACCCGGACCCGACGGCAGACGGGCCCAAGGCCAAGTTCACCGGAAACCCGCTGTGGGGCAAGCTCAAGGGCGTCAAGCACGAGGTCAGCGACCTGACGTGGATGAGCGCCGTGGGTCTCCAGGGCGCTCACAGCATGCTCGACGACCTGGCCGGCTTCTTCAAGGTGGACCCGGCCAAGGCGTGACGGCCTAGCTGGGCAGGAACGCGCGCAGGTCGGCCAGGTGGGGCTCGATGTCGAGGCCCTGGCCGGCCAGCCACGCGGGGTCGCCGTACGTGCCCCGGTAGCGGTCGCCGCTGTCGCAGATCAGCGTGACGACGCTGCCCCGCTCGCCGGCCTCGCGCATCTCCCTGATGAGCTCCACGCAGGCGGCCACGTTGGTCCCGGTGGAGCCGCCCACGTCGCGGCCGGTGACCTCGCGCACCCAGTGCATGGCCGCGATCGAGCGGGCGTCGGGCACGGCGACCATCCGGTCGATGACCGTCGGCTGGAACGACGGCTCGACGCGCGGCCGCCCGATGCCCTCGATGCGCGAGCCGGGCGCGGTGGCCGCGCCGTCGCCCGACACCCAGCTCGGGTAGAAGGCCGAGCCCTCCGGGTCGACGACGGCCAGCCGGGTGGCGTGACATCGGTAGCGGATGTAGCGGCCGATCGTCGAGGAGGTGCCGCCGGTGCCCGCGCCGACCACGATCCAGGCGGGCTCCGGGTACGGCTCCATCGCCATCTGGTTGTAGATCGATTCGGCGATGTTGTTGTTGCCGCGCCAGTCGGTGGCCCGCTCGGCGTAGGTGAACTGGTCCATGAAGTGGCCGCCGGTCTCGGCCGCCAGCCGCCGGGACTCGGCGTAGATCGTACCGGGGTCTCTGACCAGGTGGCACTTGCCGCCGTGGAACTCGATCAGGTGGATCTTCTCCGGCGACGTGGACGCGGGCATGACCGCGATGAACGGCAGGCCGAGCAGCCGGGCGAAGTACGCCTCGCTCACGGCGGTGGAGCCGCTGGACGCCTCGACGATCGTGGTGCGGGGGCCGATCCAGCCGTTCGCCAGCCCGTACAGGAAAAGTGAGCGAGCCAGCCGGTGTTTCAGTGAACCGGTGGGGTGCACCGACTCGTCTTTCAGATAGAGGTTTACCCCCCAGTGCGAGGGCAGCGGAAAGACGTGCAGGTGAGTATCGCAACTACGGTTGGCGTCGGCCTCCACCTTGCGGATGGCCTCCGCCACCCACGACCGAGTCCCCGAGTCATGCCGGTCCAGGTATTCCATGGCCCATACGCTATCCCATGTGAAGCTGGCCACACTTTGCGGAAAATTGAGGGGATAGTGTTATGATTATGAAATCTGTCCGGCCGTGGACGTGATGACGCACGCCGCGAGCAGATGGACTGTTCACCCCGCTGACCAGTGCGGAAGCCCTAACGCGGCCCTTACGAGGGGCCTGGGAGCATGGAATCGCTGTCAGCCGGCTGGATGCCGACGGGGGATAGCGCAAGGGGGAATGAATTGATCACCATGACCGATGAGCAGCGTCAGGACTGGTTCGAGCGCGACGTCGTGCCCGTCACGTCGCAGCTGTTCGCCTCCGCCATGCGTCTGACCCGCAACACCGCCGACGCCGAGGACCTCGTGCAGGAGACCGTGGCCAAGGCCTACACCTCCTACCACCAGTTCCGTGAGGGCACCAACCTCAAGGCCTGGCTGCACCGGATCCTCACCAACAACTTCATCAACGACTATCGCAAGAAGCAGCGTTCACCGAAGTTGTCGGCGGCCGAGGACATCGAGGACTGGCAGTTGCACGCCGCCGAGTCCCACACCTCGACGGGTCTGCGCTCGGCCGAGAACGAGGCGCTCGACCGGCTGCCCGACAACGTGGTGATGAACGCGCTGCGCTCGCTGCCCGAGGACTTCCGGGTCGCCGTCTACCTCGCCGACGTCGAAGGCTTCCCGTACAAGGAGATCGCCGACCGGATGGGCACGCCCATCGGCACCGTCATGTCCCGGCTGCACCGGGGCCGCCGCCAGCTCCGCGGCATGCTGGAGGACTACGTGCGAGAGGAAGGCGCCGTGCGGCTGCCCGCCCAGCGCGCGGCCTGACCCTCAGGGGCGCAGCCGCATGTGCAGGCGGACGCGGAGCATCCCGTCGTCCGCCCGCAGCTCGACGAGGTCGCAGAGCTGACGACTGATCCAGAGCCCGTATCCCCGCAGGGATCCGGGCTCTGGTGGTATATAGCCGGGCAACGGGTCCTCCAGCGGGCCGCCGGGGTCGCTGATCTCGCAGACGACGCCCCTGCCGCCCCTCCACATCCTGATCAGGCCATGGCCCGGCCCGTGCTCGACGCTGTTGGCGGCGATCTCCGACACGCTCAGCACCAGCGAGGCGACCAGGTCGCGGTCCATGCCGGCGGCCCCGGCGTAGCCCGCCACCTCGTGCCTGAGCTCCTTGAGCCGGTCGGCGGTGAACCGCACCGAGCGCACCCGGCCGGTCGGCTCCGGGAGGGGGCCGCGGTCGCCGTTGAGCACCAGCTCGTCCGGCCTGACGTAGCGCGGGCTGGGCCGCTCGCCGCCGGGGCCGAGGATCACCGGGTGGGTCGTCTCCGCGTGACGCAGCACGTCCGCGGGCGCCGTACGCACGTCGTAGAAGCACAGCGCGCGCGTGGGGACGCCGGCCAGCGCGGTGTTGAGCACCGACTCGTAGCGGATCCATTCGCGGGTCTCGATCTCGCTCAGGCCCGCCCAGACCGGCTCGCCGACCAGCAGCGTGGGCCTGCCGTGCGCGTAGTCGTAGCAGCTCGCCAGCGTGCGCTGCGGATGGTCGTACCAGGAGCCCGAGTCGCGGCGGTCGACCTCGCGCCAGTCGTCGCCCAGGGCCTCGGCCAGCAGCGACAGCCGCGCCGGGCGGGTGACGACCAGCACCCGCCTGCCGCCGGCCAGCGCCTGCCGGACGCGCGGGACGGCCAGGTCGAGAAAACCCTCATCGGAGCCGTACGGCACGGCCACGTGCTGCGACGGCTCGCCGGAGGAGGGGGCCCGGTCGTGGGGCACGGGCGAAACGTAACAAGGGCGTGGCGGCTACGCAACGGCTATGAGCGCGACCGCACCCAGCGCGCATGCCACGCCGGTGAGCTGGATCGCCCGCAGCCGCTCCCCGAGCACCTGCCTGGCCAGCAGGAGCGTGCTGGCCGGGTAGAGCGAGACGAGCACCGCCACCAGGCTGAGCAGGCCGTGCTGCTTGGCCAGCAGGTAGAGCACGTTGGCGGCCATGTCGAGCACCCCGGCGGCGACGATCACGCCGAGCGAGCCCGAGCTGGGCCGCAGCGTCCGCCGCAGCGCCAGCGCGAGCAGGACCACCACCGCGATCGACGAGGCCCGCGCGCCCACCAGCGGCCACAGCCCGGCCTCGTGCGGGGCCATCGCGAGCAGGATGTAGAAGCCGCCGAACCCGGCGCCGGCCGCCAGCGACGTCAGCACCGCGGCGGAGGAGCCCTTCCCGCCCGCCGTCCGCTCCTGGCTGATGAGCACCACCGAGCCGAGCGCCAGCGCGATGCCCGCCAGCGCCAGGACCTCCGGGCGCTCGCCGGTCGCCAGCCCGAACGTCACGGGCAGGGCCGCCGACGTGACCGCGGTCGTGGGCGCCACCACGGACATCACGCCGGTCGCCAGCGAGCGGTAGAAGAGCACCAGGCCCGCCGCCCCCGACAGCCCCGCCGCCAGCCCCCAGGCGAGCGCGCCGCCGCTGAGCAGGCCGGGCAGCGCCGGGAGCAGCACCAGCACGAGCGCCAGGCCCGCCACCTGGGAGAGCACGACGACGGACAGCACGCGCGAGCGTCGCGTGGCCAGCCCGCCGAAGAAGTCGGCCGTGCCGTACACCACCGCGCAGGCGGTCGCCAGGATCACCGCGGTCACGTCTTGCCTCCCTGCGGAAGTTCAATGGAGTGGACGCCTAGTACAACACACAGAGTGCACCACAGTGCAAATTCTTTCCACTACACTGCACTCGTGCAGGATCCTGAGATGATCAACCAGGCGATCGCCACCAACGTGCGCGCCCAGCGCACCCATCGGGGGCTCACGCTCGACGCGCTGGCCGCCAGGTCAGGCGTCAGCCGCGGCATGCTGGTCCAGGTCGAGCAGGGCCGCACCAACCCGAGCGTGTCCACGCTGACCCGGATCGCCTCCGCGCTCGGCGTGACCGTGGCCAGGCTCGTCGAGGTGGGCGACGTGCCGATGGTGCGGATCGTCGAGCCGGCCGACGCCGTGACCTTCCACCAGGGCGACGTGCGGGCCAAGCTGCTCGTGGGCGCCGACTCGCCGATGATCCTGGAGCTGTGGGACTGGCGGCTGGCCCCCGGCGAGCACCACGACGGCGACGCGCACCCGGCGGGCACCCGCGAGATGCTGACCGTCCTGGAGGGCGAGCTGACGCTGACCGTGCACAGCCGCGACCACGTCATCGTGGCCGACGGCGCGGTGCTCTTCACCGCCGACCGCCCCCACCGCTACTCCAACCAGGGCGATCGGGAGCTCAGGTTCGTCATGGTCGTGGCCGAGCCGCGCGACGTGGGCGACCAGTGACGCCGAAACGTCGCCATCTGGGCACCGATCCGGCTGGATGTGGCATAAGGGTGGCGCGTCGCTACCAGGAACTACGGGCTGATATCCCATCCTGGTGGGACGACCTGGCTGAGGACGTGCGGGGGGATCTGGGCCGGGTGTTTTGGTAACCCTCCGTTCCGGTGGTTTCGGGGGGATATATGCGGGCTTGCGTGGTTTTGCTGGCCTTGGCGGTTCTTCCGGCAGGGGCCGGATGTGACGCCGCCCCCGCCCCCAAACCCCCCGAAGCCGTCCCCGCGCCGCAGCCGCTCGCCGTCGCCCCCGAGTCGCTCGTCAAGCGGCTGGAGGCCATGCAGCCCGCCTGGCCCAGACAGCCCGACTGCGCCCACGACAAGTGCGTCGCCCTCACGTTCGACGACGGGCCTGGCGAACACACCGGCAGGCTCCTCGACATCCTGCGGGAGAAAGGCGCCAAAGCCACGTTCTTCGTCGTCGGCCAGATGGTCGCCGCCGCACACGGAGCCGCCACCGTACGCCGGATCGTCGCCGAAGGCCACGAACTGGGCAACCACTCCTGGAGCCACCCCATGCTCACCGGCCTGTCCGGGCAGCGGCTCGCCCACGAGATCGGCCACACCGGCGACCTCGTCCGGCGCATCACCGGCGTGCGCATGCGCGTCATGCGACCGCCGTACGGGGCGACCGACCGCGCCGTCGCCGAACAGACCCGCCGCCGCGGGCTCGCCCAGATCCTCTGGAACGTCGACACCTTCGACTGGCGCGACCGGGTGCCCGCCCTCGTCGCCAAACGCGGCGCCCACGTACGGCCCGGGTCCATCGTGCTCATGCACGACATCCACCCCACGACCGTCAAGGCCGTGCCCCGGCTGCTCGACACCCTCGACCACCGCGGCTACTCGTTCGTGACCGTGACCGAACTGTACGGCGACCGGCTGCGCCCCGGCCGCAGGTACGAGCAGCTACGCCGCCGCTGAAACCGTCGGTGCCGCATGGGAGGCTGGGCACATGGGTTTCACCGGCTTCCCCGACGAGGCTTTCCTCTTCTACGAGGGGCTGGAGGCGGACAATTCGAAGACCTACTTCACCCGGCACAAGACGCTCTACGAAGAGGCCGTACGAGCCCCCATGCTGGCGCTCGTGGAGGAGCTCGGGCCCGAGTTCGGCGAGGCGCACCTGTTCCGGCCCTACCGTGACGTGCGCTTCTCCAAGGACAAGACGCCCTACAAGGTCCACCAGGGCGCCTTCGTCGACCTCCTGCCCGCCATCGGCCTCTACGTCGAGATCAGCGCCGCCGGGCTGTTCGTCGCCGGCGGCCTCTACTCCCAGGCCGCCGACCAGCTCGCCCGCTACCGCGCCGCCGTCGCCGAGCCCCTGACCGGCAAGCCCCTCGACGGCATCGTCGAAACCCTGCGCGCCGGCGGCTACGAGATCGGCGGCGACCGGCTCAAGACCCGGCCGCGCGACTACCCGGCCGACCACCCCCGCATCGACCTCCTGCGCCACCGGACCCTCTACGCCGGCCGGCGCCACGGCCCGGAGCCCTGGGTGCACACGGCCGACGTCCTGGGGCACGTCCAGCGCTCCTGGCGCGCCTTCGGCCCATTGGTCGACTGGCTCTGCGCCCACGTCCACACCACCACCCTCCCCCGCCGCTGACCCCAGCCGCACGGACACCCCCGATTTGGCAGCACCCGCCAGCGGTCAGCCCCACCAAGGGCGGCCTCCCGCGCGCCTGGCCTGCGGGGCACGCGGGTCAGGGGAGGCAGCGCGCCGCACGCCGTCGGGGTCGCCAGGGCACCCTCTGGGGAAGCGCCGCCTCCCACGCGCGCCTGGCCCACGCCTCCGGGGAGGGGGCGGGTCTGGGGAGGCCCGCGCCCTGTACGCCGTCGGGGTCGTAAGGGCCCCGGCCTTCGGGAAGCCCCTGGGGGCCGCGTGCCCGGCGGGGCCCGTCGCGGCCTCCCGCGCGCCTGGCCCGCGCTTCCGTGGAAGGTCAGGGGCGTTGGGAGGTTTCCTGGTCGCCGCGGAGGATGCGGTCGACGGTCTGGCCGGCTGCCTGGGTGGCGGCCGTGGTGACGGCGGCGATGACGATGGCCAGCAGCGGCGTCGCCAGGCTGCGGAGGCTGCGGATGTTGCGGACGCGCCCCCACGGCTCCCCGGCGAGGTGCATGAGCCGCCACTCCCAGTAGAGCCCGAGCCCGATGCACACCAGCGCGACCTCGCCGACGACGATGGCCACGACCTGGAGCTTGGCGTCGGGCCCGATGTCGGGTTCGACCAGGGCCGACAGGTAGCCGGACAGCTCGGTGACGAGGGCGGCGGCCATGAGGTGGAGGGCCTTGGTCATGGGCTGGGTGCCGCGCACCCGCGAGTAGAAGTAGCCGAACACGAATCCGTAGGCGGGCAGCGCGATCAGCGACCGGGCCTCGAAGACGAAGCTGCTCAGGTCGAGCCCGGTCGGCAGCCCGTACACGAACAGGAACGGCAGGCTGAGCAGGAGGCTGACGACGAAGGCGTGGACGCCGTTGTGCCAGGGGGTGCATCCGGCGGAGGTGGCGAAGGCGGTCTCGGGGTGGCCGCCGTGGCGGTGAAGGGCGGTTTCGAGGGCGCGGCGCTGCTGGTCGAAGTCGTCCATGGACAGGTCGCCGTTGCCGAGTTTGCCGCGGCCGATGCGGTAGAGCTCCTGTTCGGCGACGAGCAGGAGGCGCCGGTGGAGCGCGGTGCGGATGAGGTGGCGGTGCGCGGCCTGGTCGGCGGGTTCGACGATGGAGGGGTGGGGCCGGTCGAGCAGCCAGAGGGCGGTCACCCAGGCGATGAGGGAGGTGATGGCGAGCATGGGCAGCGGCACGTTGATGTCGGCGATGGTGGCGCTGCCGCGGGGCGTCAGGTAGACGACCATGAGGCAGATGATGACGGTGGCCTGCGCGGTGTGGGAGGCGGCGCCCTCGACCGTGGCGCCGAGCCGTTTGAGGCGGAGCACGAGCAGCAGGAAGCCGAGCAGGAGCAGCCCCATGACGCCGCGGACGAGCGGGGTGAGCTGGAGGTCGCCGATGCTGGGGACCCGCTGTCCGGGCACGGCGCGGCTCCATGATCCGGCGTCGAGCCATTCGGTGGGCCAGCCCTGGACGAGGAGACTGACGACGAGGGCGACGACGACGGCGCCGCGGGTCCAGCGTTTGGTGGCGACGGCGACGGCGGCGACGGGGATGAGCGCCCAGCCGAAGGCGAGGACGAGCCTGACGCTGTCGGGCGGGTAGGCGCCGGTGATCATGGCCTTGACCCACAGGGCCAGTGCCAGCAGTCCGATGGCGGCGCCGGCGGCGAGCGCGGCGAGGCGGATGATGACGATGCGTACGCCGAGGTCGACGCTGAACGCCACAGCCGATCCGGCGGCCGTGACCGCCGCGATGCCGCCGCCGGCCAGCAGGGTGTGGCCGGGGAGCTGGCCGTACAGGTAGGACCAGGAGAGCATGCCGATCGCGACGAGCACGCCGACGCCGGTGGCGCCGAGGACGTCGTGCGACGTCCAGCGGGGGCTGGTGGGCAGGATGCGGCTGGCGTGGCGGACGGCGAGCGCCGGCACGACGCCGAAGAGGATCACGTACGCGGGCACCGTCCAGCCTCCGGCGAGGACGGGCACGATCAGCAGGGGGGCGCAGAGCGCGAGCCCGGCGACGAGCTCGCGGTTGGGCGGGCGCAGCCACCAGCCGGTGCCGAGCGCCCGCAGCAGCATGCCGGCGAGCACGACGGCGGTGAGCAGGCCGAGCGCGGTCTCCCAGGAGAAGTCGTCCTCTTCGGGCACGTCGGGGAAGCCGTAGGAGTCCTGGGCGAGGGTGAGGCTGACGGGGTAGAGGCCGACGGTGAACTCCAGCCGCTTGGCCTCCTCGCGGTCGGGCCTGATCGACACGGCGCGGGCCACGGTCCAGTCGCCGGGCAGCACGGTGACCTTGCGGTAGACGATGAGCAGGGGCCGGGCGGTGGGCGCGTTGAAGTCGACCTGCACCAGTTCGCCGGGTTCGACCTGTCGGAGCAGGGTGACGGTGAAGCGGACGGTGGTGCGGCCGCCGGCGGTGGTGAGGACGGGGGCCAGGCGGCGGGCGGGCGTCAGCGTGGTGCCGCTGACCTTGATCGCGCCGAATCCGTCGTCGGTGAAGCGCTGCATGTCCTGGGGGAAGCCGTCGCCGCGGCGCAGCGTCTCGGCGAGCGTGTCGGACTCGTCCATCTGGAGCCGGTGCGTGATCGTGACCTTGAGCTGCCGGCGGCGTTCGTCGAGCCGGCCTTCGGGGACGGGGCCGAGGTCGTCGGGGCCGGCTCTGGCGAGGATCACCTCGGTGGTGGCCTGCCGGCCGCGTTCGACGGCGGGCGCGGCGGCGGACAGGTCCCACGGGTCGGCGGCCGCCGCGGAGGGCGGCGGGTCAAGCCCGGGTACGGGCCCGGCCACCACCGTGCACCAGGCAACGGCCCCGACCGAAATCGCAGCCAGCCCGAACGCGATGACCGCCCGGATCCTCTCCACAGTTTGGATGATTCACGCGGTTGGCCGGATGTTCCATCTCATACGGTAACGGTGTGATTACAGCTGCTTCGGTCTTGACAAAGGTCCGTATTTGTCCCGCCCAAATGAGAAATCTCTCTAGTCAACCGACGTGGTTAGCTAGAGAGATTTCATGGGGAAATCAATGTTTCCCCATGTCCCGGGCCGGTCAAGCCCGAAGTCAATGCGACTGTCAAGCGCGCTTGGCGCGGGCCGCGGCACGGCCACGGGTCGCGGCGTCGAGCACCACCTTGCGGATTCGGACCGCGTCAGGGGTGATTTCCACGCACTCGTCCTCGCGGATGAACTCCAGCGCCTGCTCCAGCGACAGGACGCGCGGCGGGATCACCTTCTCCGTCTCCTCGCTCGTGGAGGAGCGCATGTTGGTGAGCTTCTTCTCCTTGGTGATGTTCACGTCCATGTCGTCGGAGCGCGAGTTCTCGCCGACGATCATGCCCTCGTAGACCTCGGTGGTCGGCGACACGAACAGCGTGCCCCGCTCCTGGAGGTTGAGCATGGCGAACGCGGTGACGGGGCCGGACCGGTCGGCCACCAGCGAGCCGTTGTTGCGCGTGCGCAGCTCGCCGAACCACGGCTCGTAGGAGTCGAACACGTGGTGCACCAGGCCGGTGCCGCGCGTCTCGGTGAGGAACTCGGTGCGGAACCCGATCAGGCCGCGCGCCGGCACCACGAACTCCATCCGGATCCAGCCGGTGCCGTGGTTGGTCATGTGCTCCATGCGGCCCTTGCGGACGGCCAGGAGCTGGGTGACCGAGCCGAGGTAGTCCTCGGGGCAGTCGACGGTCAGGCGCTCGACCGGCTCGTGCACCTTGCCGTCGATGACCTTGGTGACGACCTGCGGCTTGCCGACGGTCAGCTCGTAGCCCTCGCGGCGCATCTGCTCGACCAGGATGGCCAGCGCCAGCTCGCCACGGCCCTGCACCTCCCAGGCGTCGGGCCGCTCGGTGGGCAGCACGCGCAGCGAGACGTTGCCGACGAGCTCCTTCTCCAGGCGGTCCTTGACCATGCGGGCGGTGACCTTCGAGCCCTTGACCTTGCCGACGAGCGGCGAGGTGTTGGTGCCGATGGTCATCGAGATGGCCGGCTCGTCGACGGTGATGAGCGGCAGCGGGCGCGGGTCGTCGGGGTCGGCCAGCGTCTCACCGATCATGATCTCCGGGATGCCCGCGATGGCGATGATGTCGCCGGGCCCGGCCTCCTCGGCGGGCTTGCGCTCCAGCGCCTCGGTCATCAGCAGCTCGGTGATCTTGACCTTCTGGATCGAGCCGTCGGTGCGGCACCAGGCCACCTGCTGACCCTTGCGCATCACGCCCTGGTGGATCCGGCACAGCGCGATGCGGCCCAGGTAGGAGGACGCGTCGAGGTTGGTGACGTGCGCCTGGAGCGGCGCGGCCGGGTCGTAGGTGGGGGCCGGGATCGTCGACTTGATGATGTCGAACAGCGGCTCGAGGTCGGTGGAGTCGGGCATGCCGCCGTCCTCGGGACGCGCCAGCGACGCCCGCCCCGCCTTCGCGGAGGCGTACACGATCGGGAAGTCGATCTGGTCCTCGGTCGCGTCGAGGTCCATGAAGAGCTCGTAGACCTCGTCCACGACCTCCTTGATGCGCGCGTCGGGCCGGTCGACCTTGTTGATGCACAGGATGACCGGCATCTTGGCCGACAGCGCCTTGCGCAGCACGAATCGGGTCTGCGGCAGCGGCCCCTCGGAGGCGTCGACCAGCAGCACCACGCCGTCGACCATCGACAGGCCGCGCTCGACCTCGCCGCCGAAGTCGGCGTGGCCCGGCGTGTCGATGATGTTGATGGTCATCCCGCCGTGCTGGACGGCGGTGTTCTTCGCGAGAATGGTGATGCCCTTCTCGCGTTCGAGGTCGTTGGAGTCCATGACGCGGTCATCGACATCCTGGTTCGCGCGGAATGCCCCGGACTGCCAGAGCATGGCGTCGACGAGCGTGGTCTTGCCATGGTCGACGTGCGCGATGATCGCGATGTTCCGCAGGTCGTCGCGGCTGTTCAAAGGCATGATGAGGTCTCGCTCTGTGTTCGTGGAGGCGGCCGCGCGATGTCGCGACCTTATAAGTCTAGTTGATCCCCTCGAATGGCAAGAGCAGGACCACCTGACGGGCGGGCGTACACATGGTGATGCCGCGACATACATATGGTGTTGCACATTTGTGCGCATGGCGAAGCCCGCCGGGGTCCCTACATTGACCGCATGACCTGGTCTGAACTGGTGATGGGGGCGGCGCCGAGGCGAGGTGACCGGCCGGCCGTGAGCGACGTCCGCAGCGGTGAGGTGCTGTCTTACGCGGTCTTCGCGAGCCGGGTCAAGCAGGTGGCGGCCGGTCTGCATCGCCACGGACTGCGGCGCGGCGAGCGCGTGCTGGTGCGCCTGCCCGTCGGGGCGTCGCTCCCCGTCGCCGTCCACGGCGTCGCCTGGGCGGGCGGCATCGCCTCGCTCGACGCCTCAGCCGACGCCCGCCTCATGATCGGCCAGGGTCCGGCCGGCGCCGCCGCCGCGGCGGGAGTGCAGCGGGTCTTCGCGGTGCGGGCCGAGCCAGGGGCTCCGCCGTTCGGCGAGCTGCGCGGGCACGGCGAGCTGGAGTTCGGGCCGCTGGCGGGGCCGGCGCTGGCGCTGGGCGGGCGGGTGTTCGACCACACCGAGCTGGGCCGCGACCTGCGCGTGCTGCCCGCCCGGCTGAGCGTGAGAAGCAGCGACGTGGTGCTGGCGGCGGTCAGCGACGTGTTCACCGGGCTGCGGCTGCTCGACCTGGCGCTGATGGTGGGCGCGCACGTCGTGGTCGCCCACGAGCCGACGCTGATCGGCTGCCGGGTGCTGGCCCAGGAACGCCGCGCCACGCTCGCCGTCGCCCCCCACGACCTGGCCAAGCGCCTCCTGGGTGACTCGTCGCTGCGAGTGCTGGACGAACGGGCCCTGGTCGACTCCCTCATCCCCTAGCGGACTCCCTCAGCCCCTAGAAGGCTCGGCCATCCCCTGGAAAGCTGGCTCGTCGCGTGGAAAGTGTCACACTGTGGGAGAGTGTGATCCTTCCGCGACGCAGGGTGACCACATGCGAGAAGCCCCCCGGCACAACCTCCCGGCGGAGCCCAACAGCTTCGTCGGCCGCGAGCGCGACATCGGCGAGCTGTGCCGGCTCGTCGGAGACGCCCGCCTGGTGACGCTGTGCGGCATCGGCGGCATCGGCAAGACCCGGCTGGCGCTGCGGGTGGCCGCGCAGTGCGCGCCCGCCTACCCGGAGGGCGTGTGGCTGGCCGAGCTGGCCAGGATCAGCCGGCCCGAGCTGGTCGTGCGCGAGATCGCCCGCGCGCTGGGCGTGCGGGAGGAGCGCGGCAGGCCGCTGCTGGGCACCGTCGCCGCCCGGCTGCGCGACGGGCGCTGCCTGCTCGTGCTCGACAACTGCGAGCACCTGATCGACGAGTGCGCCGAGGTGGCCGCCGCGCTGCTGGCCTCCTGGGACGAGCTGGCGATCCTGGCCACCAGCCGCGAGCCGCTGCGCATCGCGGGCGAGCTCGTCTGGCGGGTGCCGCCGCTCGACCTGCCCGAGGGCGCGGAGGCGCGGGCCGAGTCGGTGCGGCTCTTCCTGGACCGGGCCGCCGCCGCGGGCACCCGGCTGGACGACGGCAGCCTGCCCGACGTCGTACGGCTGTGCCGGGAGCTCGACGGGCTGCCGCTGGCGCTGGAGCTGGCGGCGGCCCGCACCAGCCTGCTCAGCCCCGGCCAGATCGCCGACCGCGTCCACGACCGGTTCTCGCTGCTCACGACCGGCGAGCGCACCGCCCCGGCCCGGCAGCGCACGCTGCTGGCGGCCGTCGAGTGGAGCTACGACCTGCTGTCGGATCGCGAGCAGGTGCTGCTGCGCAGGCTGTCGGTGTTCGCCGGGCCGTTCGACCTGGACCTGGCCGAACAGGTGTGCGGCGGCCCGCCGATCGCCGGGTCCGAGCTGGTCGACCTGCTGGGCGCGCTGGTGGACAAGTCGCTGGTGCTCTGCGACGAGTCCCGCAGCCACTACCGCCTGCTGGCCACCATCCGCCACTACGCGGCCGGGCTGCTGCGGGAGGCCGGCGAACACGACGCGCTGCGCGAGCGCCACCTGGCCGTGCTGTGCGAGCTGCAGGAGCGCTACTTCGCCACCGAGCTGGTCGAGCCCGGCGTGCCGTGGCCGCGCCGGCTGGAGGCGCTGACGCGCAGCCGCGGCCTGCTCGACGACCAGCGGGCCGCGCTCGACTGGGCCGCCGAGTCCGGCGACGTCGACCGGGCGCTGCGGCTCTGCTCGACCAGCACCGGGCTGCTGCCGGTCAGCGGCAACCCGCTGGAGATCGTCGGCTGGATCGAGCGGTTGCTGGCGCTCGACCTGAGCGGCGTGACGCCCGGCCGCGTCGCCCAGGCCGACGGGTTCCTCGCCTACGGATTGGAGGCCAGGGACGAGCTGGGCCGCTCGCTGGAGTACGCGCTGCGCAGCCTGGAAGACCTGGACGAGGGCTTCCAGCGGTGCGTCATGCACAGCCTGCTCGTCATGGTGCTGCTGCGCATGGGCCGGGCGGGCGAGGCCGCTCACCACGCCGAGCTCGGCCTGGCGCTGGCCACGGCGGCCGGCGACACGTGGAACCAGGCGGCCGGGCTGGCGGGCCTGTCGGCGGTCGCGCTGGTCCGCGGCCGGTTGCGCGAGGCGCAGCGGCACGGTGACGAGGCGCTCGCCAGGGCGTGCGAGCACGGCCACCGGTGGATCATGGCCAGGGCCGCCACCCAGCTCGGCGCGGTGGCCGAGGCGCGTGGCGACCTGGCGACCGCCAAGGCCCGCTACGAGCTGGCCGTGCCCTGGCTGGACGAGCTGGGCGGCGGCGTCGACCTGGCGCGCGTGCTGGCCAGGATCGGGCGGGTGGCGGCGCTGCTGGGGGAGTTCGCGACGGCGCGCGAGCGGCTGGCGGCGAGCTTGGAGCTGAGCAGGCGCACCGGCCAGCGCCAGGGGGTGGCCCGCTGCCTGGTGGGGCTGTCGGTGCTGGCCGAGGCCGAGGGCGACCTGGAGAGCGCGGTGCCTGCCGCGGCGGCGGCCGCCGCGCTGCGCGCGTCGATCGGGCAGCGGTCGGGCACGGCCCGGATCGAGGAGCTGCTGGCCCGCGCCCGCGCCAAGCTCGGCGAGGGCCGCACGACCGCGCTGTGGGCGCGGGGCGGGCGGATGAGCCCCGACGACGCCGCGCGGCTCGTCCTGGAGGGCGTCCGGCCCCCCGAGGCGGACCCGGGCCCGCCCACCCCGCCGGGCGCCATGCCGCTGGCCATCACCCCGTCGGCCGGCGGCCCGCTGGTCGGGGCGCTGCCGGTCGGTCACTCGCCGCTGACCGCCCGCGAGCGGGAGATCGCCGGGCTGCTCACCGGCGGCCTGTCCAACCGGGCGATCGCCGAGGAACTGGTGATCAGCCCGGCGACGGTGGCGCGGCACATCGCCAACATCATGGAGAAACTCGGCTACACCTCCCGCGCGCAGATCGCCGTTTGGGCGGCCGAGCAGCCTTCTGCATAGGGATCTGCATATTCCGCCCCATGTATCCGGGGGAGCGGCCTGCCTAACGTTGGCCCGTATGGAGCGCATCGTCATGGTCGATCCTGGCACCGGCCGGACCATCACCGAACGGCAGCTCGACGAGAGGTCGGCGGCGGCGGCCGTCGTGCTGCGGCGGCGCGGGGTGCGCGCGGGCGACACGGTCCTCGTCTGCCTGCCGGTGGGCCCCGACCTGCTGGTGGCGGCCGACGCGGTGATCGCCGCGGGCGGGATCGCCTGGCCGGTGTCGCCGGACCTGGAGCCCGGCCTGCTGCGTGACCGGATCCGGGCCAGCCGCGCCCGCGTCCTGATCACGGATCTGATCGCGGTCAGGGAGGCGGCCGACGAGTCGCGCGTACGGGTCGTGCTGGGCGTCGCCGACCTGCGTGACGGCCCGTTCTAAGCTCGGGTGCATGCCTTTCGCGCCCCACTTCCCCGTCATGCTCAGGACCGAGGACGGCGTCCGGATCGACGCCGCGCACACGGCGCCCAGGGGGGCGGCCGATAAGGAGATCGGCATCGTGGTGGCCCACGGGTTCACCGGGTCGTGGCGGGAGCGTACGGCGCGCCGCATCGTGCACGTGCTGAGCGAGACCGGCGGGGTGGTGGCGTTCGACTTCCGCGGCCACGGGCGCTCCGGCGGCCGGAGCACGGTGGGGGACCTGGAGATCCTCGACGTGGACGCCGCCGTGCGGCACGCCCGGGTGATCGGTTACCGGCGGATCGCCGTGGTGGGGTTCTCCATGGGCGCGGCGGTGGCCGTGCGGCACGCGGCGCTGCGCGGCGGCGTGGACGCGGTGGTGGCGGTGAGCGGCCCGGCGCGCTGGTACTACCGGGGCACCCGGCCGATGCGGCAGGTGCACTGGGCCATCGAGCGGCCGGTGGGCCGGTGGGCGGCGCGGATGGCGAAGCGGACCAGGATCTCCAGCGGCCGGTGGGACCCGCTGCCGATGCCGCCGCACGAGGCCGCGGCGCTGATCTCGCCGGTGCCCCTGCTGGTCGTGCACGGCGACGCCGACGCGTTCTTCCCGCTGGACCACGCGCACCAGCTCCACGAGGGCGCGCGGGAGCCGAAGGAGCTCTGGATCGAGCCCGGCTTCGGCCACGCGGAGTCCGCGGCGACCCCCGAACTCATCCGTCGCATCGGAAAGTGGATCTCTTCCAACTTTTCCTGAGTAATAAGCGTCTACCTAGGGCGGAAGGTAAGAATCCGCCAGGAGAAAGTCCCTGGGGAAGGAAACCGCCGCCGGTGGTGGACTGGGACATACTTCTTGTAGTCGGTCGGTGGCCCAGCGTTTCGGGGGCTCGCGGGGCCACCGCCGGCGTCGTCAGCCGAGCCGCGCGATCGTCTTGTGCTCCAGATAGCCGGCCAGCCCCTCGGGGCCGAGCTCGCGGCCGACGCCGCTCGCCTTGTAGCCGCCGAAGGGCACGTTCGGCTCGATCATGTAGCAGTTGACGCCGTACGTCCCGGTGCGGACCTGGCGGGCCACCTCCATGCCATGGTCGGCGTCGGCGGTCCAGACCGTCCCGGCCAGGCCGTAGTCGCTGTCGTTGGCGATCCTGATGGCGTCGGCCTCGTCCTCGTACGGGATCACCGCCAGGACCGGGCCGAAGATCTCCTCGCGGGCGATGCGCATGTCGTTGGAGACGCCGGCGAAGACGGTCGGCGCCACGTACCAGCCGCGGTCGTAGGGCCGGTCCAGGCCGCCGACGACGACCTTGGCGCCTTCCTCCATGCCCGCCCTGATGTAGCCCTCGACGCGCTCCTGCTGCCGCCGGGCGACCAGCGGGCCGATGCCGGTGGCCGGGTCGGCGGGGTCGCCGACGGCCTGGGAGGTGACCATGCCGGCCACCGCCTCCACGACCTCGTCGTAGCGGTTGCGCGAGGCCAGGATGCGGGTCTGCGCCACGCACGCCTGGCCGTTGTTCATCAGCGAGGCGATCGCCAGCATGCCCATCGACGAGGGCAGGTCGGCGTCGTCCAGCACGATGGCCGCCGACTTGCCGCCCAGCTCCAGGCTGACGCGCTTGAGCTGCTCGCCGCAGATCGAGGCGATGCGGCGGCCCGCCGCGGTGGACCCGGTGAACGCCACCTTGTCCACGCCCGGGTGGGACACCAGGTGCTCGCTGACCTCGCGGCCGGCGGGCACGATGTTGAGCACGCCTGCCGGGATGCCGGCCTCCTGGACCATCTCGGCCAGCAGGTAGGCGTCCAGCGGCGTCTCGGGGGCGGGCTTGAGCACGATCGCGCACCCGGCGAGCAGCGCGGGCGCGACCTTGGTCATGGTGACGAACTGCGGGACGTTCCACGGCACCACGGCCGCCACCACGCCCACCGGCTCGCGCCGCACGGTCACCGGCCCGAACAGGCCGGGCCGCTGCTCCTCCTGCTCGAACGTGCGGCCGTACTCGGCGTAGTACTGCAGCATGGCGAGCGGCTGCGGCGCCTGGGCGAGGTTGGAGAACGTGATCGGCGAGCCCATCTCCTCGGTGATGAGCGCGGCCAGCTCGCCCTGCCGGGCGGTGTAGATCTCGGCCAGCCTGCCGATCGCCTCGGCCCGTTCGGCGAAGCTCAGGCGGGGCCACGGCCCGTGGTCGAACGCCTCCCGGGCGGCGGCGACGGCCCGGTTCACGTCCTCGGCCGTGCCGTCGGGGACCTGGCCGACGACCTCCTCGGTGTGGGGGGAGATGACGTCGATCGTCCCGGTGCCCGCCGGGGCCACCCATTCGCCCCCGATGAACAGCTTGTCGTGCCGGCGCATGTCGTGTGCCTCCTGCTTGACCGGTGGTGATGCTCTCGACCGAACCATGTTCTGTCCGGGCGCGCAAGAGGGGCGCGGCACCGCGTGCCGCGCCCCTCATCACGGTCAGCGCCGGCTGCCCAGCAGGTGCTGCATCGACCGCTTCACCAGGTCGGCCCGCGCGGCCTGATCGACCACGCTCTCAGCGCCGAACCCCAGGTAGACGGTGTCCTTCGTGACGATGCCCGCGCCTTCCTCGAAGACCTGGTCGGTGCGGAACCAGTTGTTGATCGACGGCGCGCTGCCCTGCGGCGGCCCGGCCACGGTCCAGCCGCCCAGGTCCGACTCGAACGACGTCTCCTCGGCCGTCGCCCCGTCCAGCGTCACCGTGGCGTCGTCGAGGAACACGCCGGCGCCCTGGGTGCCCCAGTCGCTCACGTACGAGATCGACAGCTCGACCGTCTTGCCCGCGTACGGGGTCAGGTCGATCTTCCACTGCTGCCAGCCGCCCGAGTTGCCGGAGGCCGCGTTCCAGGAGCCGGACGTGCCGGTCGACTCGCACTGCGGACCCTGGTAGCGCAGGACGTGCGGGTGGATGTCGCTCCAGCCCGACTGGCAGCTGCTGCCGGTCGCCTGCGTGGTGTGCCCGTTGGCGTCGGGCAGCGTCGTCCAGTCGTCGCCGCCCGCCGTCCTGGCCTCCACCATGAGGTGGTCCCAGGCGGACTCGGTGTCGTAGGAGGTCCAGAACGTCAGCTCGCCGCTGCTCTTGCCGGTCAGGTCGACGGTCCTGGTCAGCCGCTTCCACGACACGTCGGCGATGCCGCTGTAGACGTCCCACGAGCCGGTGTGCGGGTCGAACGGGCCGCCGGGCCGCACCCACTTGACCGGCGCCGAGCTGGCGAACAGCGGGAACTGATCCGGCGGCAGGATCGCCGAGGTGGCCACGAACGAGTTCGTGTGCACGTCCGGCTCCAGCGTGGCGGAGAAGCCCTCGAACCGGCCGCCGGTCCCGCCCAGCGCGAACGGCTGCCCGGCCGCGTCGCTGCCCGCGTTGTCGAAGAACACGTACGCGCCCAGCCAGTACTGCTGGAAGTCGTTGAACACCGGGATGCACGGCGGGTCGCTCGGCTCGCCGCACTCCGGCCGCGCCGGCTGGTCGGGCTGGTAGTAGTAGGACCCGTTGGCGTTGGCCGCGTAGGACGGGTACTTGCCCGCGTGCAGCAGCTTGCCACCCTCGTTCAGATAGTCGCGCACGGCCAGCTCGACGTCCACGCCCGCCTTGGAGGTGGTGCCGGGAGCCTGGCCCACGCTGCGCGGGATGATGTCGTCGCCGGTCTCCCAGACGACCGCGTCGTAGTGGCTCAGCACGCCCAGCGGGTGCGGCGCCTTCCGGTCGTTCCGGTCCATGTCGTACACGTCGGAGCTGTAACCCGCCTCGTCGAGGGCCTTGGCGTACTCGTCGGCGTACTTGGCCTCGGTCACGCCCTGCGCCGGGCTGATCCCCGTCACGTCCTCGGCCGCCAGCACCAGCACCTTGCCGCCGATGTCCGCGGCCACCTCGTACGTGAACGCGTCGCTCTTCTTGCCGAACGCGCTGAACCAGACCTCCACCTTGTCGCCCGGCCGGGTGCCCGTGACCGTGCCGCGCATCCGGTGGTAGTAGCGGTCGTAGCCGTCGCCGTAGCGCTCGCCGCCGCGCCACTCACGCGTCAGGACGGTCTTCGTACGGCCCCCGTTGACCCGGTAGTTGAGGAAGACCGGGCCGAGCTTGCGCTTGGCGTTGACCTGGACGGCCTGGGTGCGGCCGTGGCTGGTGCCGAAGGCGTCCACGACGAAGTCCGGCGTCCTGTTGCCCAGGTGGGTGACCGGCTCCACCGGGTTGACGGCCGAGCGCGCCACGTCGAGCGCGAACGGCAGGTTGCGCTCGAACTCGGCCTGCACCAGCGCCTCGTCGTCGGGGAAGACGAAGCCGCAGCCGTCGCAGCCCTCGTTCAGCTCCGGGGTCCACGACAGCGTGCCGTACTGACGGTGCGCGTGGTCGTTGGTGTCGCCGTTCGTCGTGTAGAGCTCGGCGCCCAGGTCAGGGTCGAAGCCCGGCACCGCGGGCCGGTCGTCGGTGCCGGTCAGCGCCTCGTAGATCGGGTTGTCGGCCGTCTCCGTGGCGATCTGGAAGCCGCTCGGGTAGAGCAGCAGCGGCCCGAAGGAGTGGTAGTTGAGCTGCGTCTCGAACCGGACGCGCCGCATCAGCCCGTCCATGGCCCTGGTCTCCGGCTCGCTGGCCGGGCCGGCGCCCCGGTAGGTCTCGCTGCTCGGGATGGAGGAGGAGCCCTCCTCGTCGTAGTGGAAGTTCGTGGGGAAGTTGCGGTTGGGGTCCACGCCGTCGCCCAGCGTGATCTGCCCGTCCCCGTTCACGTCACGCAGGTTCTTGCGCCACAGCCGGTTGCCCTCGGTGAAGGTGAAGTCGTACCCGTCGGGGTTGGCCACCGGCACGAACCACAGCTCTGTCCTGTTCAGCAGGTCGCGCAGCTCGCCCTTGTGCGCCACCACGTGCTTGAGCAGCCGCATGTCCACCTCGGTGGCGATCCACTCGCGGGCGTGCTGGGTGGCGGAGAACAGCGAGGCGGGCTTGATCCCGTCGGGCAGCAGCCGGGCCATCGTGCTGACCTTGGCGGCGAGGATGTCCTGGCCCCGGACGGTCTTGCCGATCGACTGGAGCTTCACGACGTCCTTGTTGGCGTCGGCGATGGCCCTGAGCTGGTCGGCGATGCCGCCGGGCTCGGAGTACGACCTGAAGACGGTGTAGCCGCCGGCCGCCTGGGTCCTGGCGGCCTCCAGCTGGGTCTGACCCTGGGGGTTGCGCACCGGCTCGGGCTTGAGGCCGAGCTTCTTCAGCCCGGCCAGGTCGGCCTGGGCGGCGGTCAGTTCGACGTGCTCCCGACCGTCCTTGATCTCCTGCTGGACGACGTCGAAGCCCTGCTCCCGGAGGGTCTGGGCGGTGCCCGGCGGGCTGTCGAGCTGGTAGAGCTCGATCCTGTCGCCGGGCGGCAGCGGGTCCACGGCCGCCTGGGCTTCCAGGGCGACCATGGACGTGGCTAAGCCGATGATGACGGCTGAGACGATGGTGAGTGATCGAGACACGGGTCTGCCCCTTCGCAGAGACGAGTTCGACCGCCATCTCAATCCGGGTTCACGCTCTGGGCAAGGCCCAACTTTATATAACGCTTATATCGGACAAATGGGCACTTGGAGGGTCAATGAGGCACGAGTTCCACTGTTCAGGTGACAGGCTTGAAGATCATCTTCTATAGTCTCGACCGTCTACGAGGGGAGGTCGTGGCGTGAAGACCGGGCGCTTTGCCGTGTTCGCCGTGGTCCTTGCCGCCCTGCTCACCCCGCAGTCGGTTTCCGCCGATCCGACCCCTGCCCAGCTGCGCAAGCTGACCAAGGAAGCCGCCGCGCTCAACAACCGCTACCGCGGCTCCATCCAGAGCCTCGAAGAGATCAAGGTTCAGGCCAAGAAGGCCCTCGACACCTCCGGTCACCTGCAGAAGCGGCTCGCCGACGCCCAGGGCAAGCTCGCCGCCATCGCCCAGACGAGCTACATGCTCGGCCCCATCGACGGCACCCAGCTCTTCGCCACCCAGGTCGACCCGTACAAGACGCTCGGCCACGCCGCCAACATGAACTTCATGGCCCAGGTCCGCGCCGGCCAGGTCGCCCACGTGCAGAAGCTCATCGCCGACTCCCAGAAGGCGAAGCTGGCGGCCAACGACAAGATCAAGAAGATGCAGAAGGAGATCAAGGCCATCAAGAGCCGGCGCGCCGAGCTCGACCGCCTCCTCGCCAAGTACGGCTTCCAGCAGCCCGGCGGCGGCGAGGGCCTGACTCCCCGCATGATCGCGGTGCGCGCCGAGATCATGCAGAACTTCCCGGTGAAGAGCGTCGGCTGCCTGAGGCCCGGCGACCCGGGCGAGCACGGCAAGGGGCGGGCCTGCGACTTCATGATGTCCACCGGCGGCTCCGTGGCCAGCGGCTTCGACGCCGCGAACGGCGACGCGATCTCCAACTACCTGATCAAGAACGGTCAGCGCATGGGCGTCATGTACATCATCTGGAAGCAGCGCTATTACGACATCCGCTCAGGCGGGGGCTGGGACCCCATGTCCGACCGAGGTGGCGCGACCGCCAACCACTACGACCACGTCCACGTCTCGGTCTTCTAGAGCGTCGCCAGGCGGGCCCTGAGCCAGTGGTAGGAGGCCTTGGGGGTGCGGCGGCCGGTGGCGAAGTCGACGTGGACCAGGCCGAAGCGCTGGTGGTAGCCCTCGGCCCACTCGAAGTTGTCCAGCAGTGACCAGACGAAGTAGCCGCGCACGTCGACGCCCTCGCGCCGGGCCGCGTGGACGGCGGCGATGTGCTGGTCGAGGTAGGCGATGCGGTCCTGGTCGTCCACGGTGCCGTCGGGGCCGGGGACGTCGGGCTGGGAGCAGCCGTTCTCGGTGACGTAGACGGGCGGCAGGGCGTCGCCGTAGCGGGCGAGCAGGCCGGTGAGGAGCTCGCGCAGGCCGTCGGGGACGACCGGCCAGCCGAAGGCCGTGGTGGGGTGGCCGGTGACGCCGGCGTCGGTGAAGGGCAGGCCGGGCCCGGCGGGGGCGGCGATGCGGGTGGGGTTGTAGTAGTTGACGCCGAGCCCGTCGAGCGGCGCGGCGATCACGGCGAGGTCCCCGTCGCGGACGAAGCCGAGCTCCTTCGCCCCGTACGCGAACAGGTCGGGGTAGGCGCCCGTGAGGACGGGGTCGTTGAACAGGCGGTTGTGCAGGATGTCGTACGCCTCGGCGGCGGCCACGTCCTCGGCCGCGTCGGAGGCGGCCCACACGGGCGTGCAGTTGTTGGTGAGCAGGACCTGCCCGGCGCCCGCCGCGCGCAGCGCCGCCGTGGCCAGGCCGTGGGCGAGGAGCTGGTGGTGGGCCACGGGCAGCGCGTCGAGGAGCAGGGCCTGGCCGGGCGCGTGGAGGCCGAGGGCGTGGCCGTACGCCATGTGCACGAACGGCTCGTTGAGCGTGATCCACATCGGCACGCGGTCGGCGAGGCGGTCGGCGACGAGGGCGGCGTAGTCGGCGAAGCGGTGCGCGGTGTCGCGGTTCAGCCAGCCGCCGCGGTCCTGGGCGGCCTGCGGCAGGTCCCAGTGGAACAGCGTCGGCACCGGCGTGATCCCGGCCGCGAGCAGGGCGTCGACCAGGCGTTCGTAGAAGTCGAGACCCTTGGGGTTGGCCGGGCCGGCGCCGGAGGGCTGGACGCGCGGCCAGGCGATGGAGAACCGGTAGGCGCCGACTCCGAGCTCCGACATCAGCGCGACGTCCTCGGGCCAGCGGTGGTAGTGGTCGCAGGCCACGTCGCCGGTGTGCCCGTCGCGGGTGCGGCCGGGCTCGTGGGAGAAGGTGTCCCAGATGGACGGGCCCCGGCCGTCCTCGTCCGCCGCGCCCTCGATCTGGTACGCCGCCGTCGCCGTGCCCCACAGGAACATGCCGTGCTCCTCAAGTTTCGCGAGTCGGGCTCATGTTAACCTCTACTTGTTGGTAATGGGCCAAGATGAGGGCATGACGAGTACCTTGCGCCGCCGCCCCGCCCAGCGTCGCAGCGCGGAGCGGGTGGAGCGGATGCTCGACGAGTGTGCGCTCCTGCTCGACGAGGTCGGCTACGACGCCGTCACCACCAAGGAGGTCGCCCGCCGCGCCGAGGTGCCGATCGGCACGTTCTACCAGTTCTTCCCCGACAAGCAGGGGCTCGTGCGGGCGCTGGCCCTGCGCAACCTGGAGGCGTTCCTGGGCCGGGTGACCGAGCGGATCGCCGAGGCCGAGCTCGGCCACTGGACCGACCTGGTCGAGCTGGCCATCGACGAGTTCGTGGCGATGAAACGCACGACGCCCGGCTTCGGCGTGGTCGACTTCGGTGAGGCGCTGGCCGCGCCCGGCGGCCACGCCTCCGACGGCGCCAACCACACGCTCGACGCCGCGCTGGAGAACAACGCGATCGTCGCCGACCGCCTGCGCGCCCTCACCGTCGACCTGCTCGGCGCCCCCCGGGGGCCGGGCCTCGACCGGGCGCTGCTGGTCGCGGTCGAGGCGTGCGACGCGGTGCTCAAGCTGGCCTTCCGGGCGCACCCCGACGGCGACCCCGACCTGATCGCCGAGTGCAAGCAGCTCGTCCGACGCTACCTGGCCGACCATCTGCCGTGATCAGACGGCCTCGTCCAGGCGGCGGCGCAGCGCGTCGTCGAACTTGACGTCGGCCGCGCCGATCGCCTCCTCCAGCTGCGCCATCGTGCTCACGCCGACGATCGGCACGTGGCCGCCGGCCATCAGCCAGGCCAGCACGACCTGGTTCGGCGTCGCGCCGAGCTCGCCCGCCACCTCGCGCAGCGCGGCCAGCCGCCGCGTGGTGCCCGGGTGGTCGTAGATCTCCGGGATCGGCCGGTCCGCGCGGGTGTAGGCGCCGAACATCAGCGTGTTGTACGCCCACAGCGTCACCCCGGCCTCGCGCGCGTACTCCAGGTGCTCGTCGCCCGTCACGCGGTGACCGGTCTCGGCCGGGCGCGTGTACGGGCGCGGGCGCAGGTAGGTGTGGCGCAGTTGCAGGTGCGTGTAAGGGAGCCAGCCGTGCGCGGCCGAGACGTTCCTGGCCCGCTCCAGCCGCCAGGCCGGCAGGTTGCTCGCGCCCACCTTGCCGATCTTGCCCTGCCGGTGCAGCTCGTCGAACGCGCCCAGGGTCTCCTCCAGCGGCACCGACCGGTCCTCGATGTGCGCCCAGTAGAGGTCCACGTGGTCGGTGCCGAGGCGGCGCAGGCTGCCCTCGACGCCCGCCCGCACGGCCGGCGCCGACAGGCCCTCCGCCGAGTCCAGCGTGACGTCACCGGGCACCGTCGGCCGGGCGCCGACCTTCGTGCTCAGGAACACCTGGTCGCGGTTGCCCCGGGCGGCGAGCCAGGCCCCGATGGTCTGCTCGCTCTCGTCCCCGGTGCGGCCCTCGACCCAGAACGGGTAGTTGTTGGCCGTGTCGAGCATGCTGCCGCCCGCCTCGACGAAGCGGTCCAGGATGGCGAAGGTGTCCTCACGGCTGACGCTGGTGCCGAACGGAATCGTGCCGAGTGCGATGTTCATGGACCGAACTGTGCGACCTGGAGTGGACTCCATGTCAAATGGTTGACCTGGAGCCCACTCCAGGTGCAATGCTTGGCTCCCGTGAGCGTCTACACCCCCGCCGAAGTGGTCGAGGAGACCGGTTTCTCCCTCGACACCCTGCGCTACTACGAGAAGATCGGGCTGCTCGAACCGGTCGAGCGCAACGCGGCCGGGCAGCGCAGGTTCAGCCAGGAGGACGTCGGCTGGCTCGGCACCATCCGCTGCCTGCGCGACACCGGCATGCCGATCGCCGAGATGCTGCGCTTCGCCGAGCTGGTCCGCGCCGGTGACCACACGATCGCCGACCGCATCGCGCTCCTCGAAGAGCACGATCGCCGCGTCGAGGCGCAGATCGGCAACCTGATCGAGCGCAAGCGCTACGTCAGCGACAAGATTTCCTACTACCGCAGCGTCCTCTAGCCGGGGCTTGGATCTCCGGTTGCTAAAACCGGAATCCATGACCAGGGCGAGAAGGATCAACGGCACGCTGCGCCGCGTGGCACGGATCTGCGCGGGGATGCTGTTCGCGTTGCTGGCGCACCTGACCTTCGTCCAGGCGTTCTCGTCCAGGTCGCTCAACGCCGACCCGCGCAACGAGCGGGCCCGCATCGCCCGGTTCGACGAGCCGCGCGGCGCGATCCTCAGCTTCGACGGCACCGTGGTGGCCACCAGCCGGGAGACGGACGGCGGGCCGTACCGCTATCGCCGCTTCTACCCGCACGGGGAGATGTTCGCGCCCGTCACCGGGCATCTCACGGCGGGGCCGGCGACCGGCGTCGAGCGGGCCCTGGAGGCGGCGCTGTCGGGCACCGACGCCAAGGTCAAGATGCAGTCGCTGGTCAGGATCGGCACCGAGCAGGCCGCCGACGTCCGCCTGACGATCAGCGACCGGGCCCAGTGGGCCGCCTACCAGAGCCTGCGGGCCGCCGGCACGCCCGGCGCCGCCGTCGCGATCAACCCGGCGACCGGCGCCGTCCTCGCCCTGGCCAGCTACCCGTCCTACGACCCGAACGCCTTCGCCACGTTCGACGCCGCCGCGCTGGCGCGCGTCGAGCGGCGGCTGAGCCGCGCGCCCGGCAGCCCGCTGCTGAACCGGGCGACCGCCGAGACCTACCCGGCCGGCTCGGCGTTCAAGCTCGTCACGACCGCCGCCGCGCTGGCCACCGGCGAGTACGGGCCCGCCACCGAGCTGCCCGGCCCCGCCAAGCTGCGCCTGCCTGGAACGACCCGGTACGTGCACAACGTCGACGGCAGGCCGTGCGGCCGCGACGCCCGGCCGACGCTGGCCCGCGCCTTCCAGGGCTCCTGCGACACGGCCTTCGCCGGGATCGGCCTGCAACTCGGCCAGGACACGCTGCGGGACCAGGCGGACGCGTTCGGCTTCAACGCCCCGGAGCTGACGATCCCGCTGCCCGTGACGCCCAGCTCGTTCGACGGCGCCGCGGACCGGTCCCACACCGCCCTGGCGGCCATCGGCGGGCCGGGCGGGCGCGTCACGCCGCTCATGGTCGCCATGCTGTCTGCGGCCGTGGCCAACGACGGCACGCTGATGCGCCCGTACCTGGTGGAGGAGGTGCGGCTGCGGGACGGCTCGGTCATCCGGCGGGCCGCGCCGGCGCCGTACCGCACGACGCTGGCCCCCGAGCTGGCCGGGCAGCTCACGGCCATGATGACCACGATCACCCGGCCGGGCGGGCCGGGCACGGCGGCGGCCATCCCGGGCATTTCGGTGGCGGCCAAGTCGGCGGGCCCGGGGGCTCCCGCGCTGTTCACCGCGTTCGCCCCGGCGGGGGCGCCGGAGGTGGCGGTGGGGGTGGTGCTGGAACGTCCCGGCCCGGCGGCGCCCATCGCCCGCACGATCATGCAGGCGGTGCTGTCCTAGCCATTGCCGTCACCGTAAATCTGGATAAACTCCGACATTGTGCTAGTTATTGGACCAAAACCCCCATTGTGTGATCAATGACCACAGCCCGCAAGCTCCTCTTCGCCACCCTCGCCGTCATCGTGGGCACCGTCGCCGGACTGGCGGTCATCCTCGCCACCCGAGCCCCCGCGCCCGACCGCCGCCCCGCGACCGAGATCGTCGCCGCGACGACCACCCCCTCCCCTGCGCCGGCCCCCACCCCCACCCCGACCCCGACGCCCACCCCCACCCCGACTCCGACTCCCACGAAGAGCAAGCCGGTCACCCCGAAGCCGACCCCGAAGCCCACCCGCACGACCAGCAGCCCCAAGCCCAAGCCCAAGCCGACCCCCACCCGCACCCGGACCCCGGCCCGCGCCGAGCAGCGCGCCACCGTGGGCACCGGGGGCGCCGTGGGCACGGCCGCCGAGAACGGGGTGGTCAAGCTCACCAACGCCGCCCGGGCCAAGGCCGGGTGCAAGCCGCTCAAGCACGACCCCGAGCTCCGGGCGGCGGCGCTGGCCCACTCCAAGGACATGGCCGCCCGCGGCTTCTTCGACCACGAGGCCCCGGACGGCGACGGGCCCGAGGACCGCATCCGCGACGCCGGCTTCGCGCCGATCGGCTCCTGGGGCGAGAACATCGCGGCCGGTCAGCGCACGGCGGCCGAGGTCATGTCCGGGTGGATGGACAGCCCCGGCCACAAGGCCAACATCCTCACCTGCGCCTACACCCACATCGGCGTCGGCTTCGCCGGCGGACACTGGACGCAGGCGTTCGCCAGCCACTGATCACCGGTAGGCGGACGCCTGGAGGGTGTAGAGCTCGGCGTAGAGGCCGTTGAGCGCCATCAGCGTGGCGTGGTCGCCCTCCTCGGTGACGCGGCCGTGGTCGAGCACGTAGATGCGGTCGGCGTAGCGGACGCTGGCCAGGCGGTGGGTGATGAGCAGGACCGTGCGGCCGTCGGAGTGGCCCCGGATGCGCTCGAACAGGGCGTGCTCGGCGCGGGCGTCGAGGGCCGCCGTCGGCTCGTCGCAGATCAGCAGGCAGGCGTCGCGATGGAAGCCGCGTGCCACGGCGATGCGCTGCCACTGCCCGCCGGACAGCTCGTGGCCGTCCTTGAAGCGCCGGTCGAGCAGGGTGCGGTAGCCGTGGGGGAGGCCGGCGACGACCTCGTCGGCCCCGGCGACCGCCGCCGCCGCGTCGAGGGCGTCCTGGCCCTTGTCGGTGCCCATCGTGATGTTGTAGCGGGCGGCGAGCGGCCAGCGGGTGTGGTCCTGGGCGATCACCGCGGTGCGCAGCCGCAGGTCCTCCGGGCTGACCGTGCGCAGGTCGACGTCGTCCCACAGCACGCTGCCGGTGTCGGGCTCGTACAGGCCGGACAGGATCTTGGCGAGGGTGGTCTTGCCGGAGCCGTTCTCGCCGACGAAGGCGATCACCTCGCCGCGCTTGACCTCGACCGACACGCCGCGCAGGGCGGGCTCGTCGGAGCCCGGGTAGGTGAACGTGACGTCGACGGCGCTGATGCGCTCGAAGCGCTCGGGGGCCGTCGTGCGGGCGGCGCCGGGCAGCCAGCGCTCGGCCGAGTCGCAGAACTCCAGGAAGTCGGTGAAGTAGAGGCCCTCCTCGTAGAGCCGGTTGGTGGCGTACATCAGGTGGGCCAGCGAGCTCTGGCCGGACCTGATGGCCAGCACGGCGGTGCCGGCGACGGAGAGGGGGATCGCGGCGATCGCGAGCAGCACGCCGAGCGCCACGTAGACGAGGGCGCTGCCGAGGCCGCCCAGCGCCTCGCCGACGAGCCTGGCGACGGTCTGCCGCCTGGCCAGGCCGAGCAGCACGTCCTGCTCGGCCTTGGCGACCGCGTCGTACATGCGCAGCAGGAAGCCGCGCATGGTGAACGAGCGGACCTCGGCGGCGGGGTCGCGGTTGGCCAGCAGCTCGGCGATGATCCACTTGCGGCGGATGGCGGGGATGAGCGAGAACATCGTCGTGTAGCGCATCCGGGCGCTGCGCACGGCGGCCCAGGCGTCGGGCAGCACGGCGAGCAGGAGCAGGGGCAGCAGCACCGGGTGGAGCACGCCGAGCACGCCCGCGACGGCGGCGATGCCGACGGCGGCCGTGACCACGTCGATGGCGGAGGTCACCACCATGTCGGCCATCTGGACGCCCCGGGTGCGGGCCCGCTGGAGCGCGTCGTGGAAGTCGGGGTCGTCGTAGGCGACGAGCTCGACGCGGCTGGTCAGGCCGTAGAGGCGCTCCTCGGTCAGCCGGGTCACCTGCGGGTCGAGGCGTGACTGCGCCCAGCCCGCGCCGGCCTGGACGGAGGTGCGCAGCGTCGCCATCGCGGCGACCAGGGCCAGGCTGGGCAGCGCGGCGATCACCCGGTCGGGGGTGGGCCCCTCGCTGAACAGCGCGTTGAGCACCCCGGTGGTGGCCAGCAGGCCGAAGGCGGTGAAGACGCCGCCGAGCAGGCTGAGCCCGACCGTGGCGACGGTGTCGCGGGGGCTGGCGCGCCAGGCCATGCTCATGGCCTGGCGGACGAGTGAGGGAAGCCGCCTCGCGATGACGAGGAACCCCACGTCGGCCATCGTGTCGTTGTGAGCGTGCCAGTCGGAGAGGGAGATCTCGCCCAGTTCGAGGGGCTCGTCGGCCATACCTGGAGTGTGCCCGCGGGCACTGACAGTTCTCGTGGTATGCGGACCTGTTATCCGTGCACTCCTTGACGCAGAAGTGGGCAAAGTGCGTTGATGGCCCTACTGACAACGTTGTCAAGTCACCAGCTCGGGGGTTTTCTCGAAGGGATGGTGTGCGATGAGACGACGGTGGACGGCGACCGTCGCGATCACTTTGGCGGGCCTGCTCGGGCTGTCGGCGTGCGGCGGTGGCGGCTCCCCGGCCGAGCCGGCCGCGAGCGGCGACGGCGGTGGCGGCAAGCAGCAGGTCGAGGTGTTCTCCTGGTGGACCGGGCCGGGCGAGGCCGACGGCCTGAAGGCGATGCGAGAGATCTTCGAACAGCAGAATCCGAACCTGACGTTCTTCGACGCCGCGGTCGCGGGCGGCTCCGGCGACAAGGCCAAGGCGCTGCTCGCCTCGAAGCTGCAGGCCGACACGCCGCCCGACACGTTCCAGGGGCACGCGGGCGCCGAGCTGCAGGGCTACATCAAGGCCGGTGACCTGGAGGAGCTCAACTTCCTCTACGACGAGCTCAAGCTCGCCGACGCCTTCCCGGCGCAGCTCGTCGAGCAGATCAGCGTGGACGGCAAGATCTACTCGGTGCCGGTGAACATCCACCGGTCCAACGTGCTGTGGTTCAACCCGTCGGTGCTGAAGGAGGCGGGCGTCGCGGGCGCGCCCAAGACGATCGAGGAGTTCGTCGCCGCCCTGGAGAAGGTCAAGGCCACGGGCAAGATCCCGCTGTCGATCGGGTCGGAGTGGACGGTCACCCACCTGCTGGAGAGCGTGCTGCTCGGCTCGCTCGGCACCGACGCCTACAACGCGCTGTTCAAGCCGGGCGCCGACTGGAACAGCCCCCAGGTGGCCAAGGCGCTGGAGAACTTCAAGACGATCATGTCGTACGCGGGCAGCCCCCAGGACGACTGGCAGCCCGCGGCCAAGCAGGTGGCTGACGGCGAGGCCGCGTTCAACATCATGGGCGACTGGGCGTACGGCTACTTCCACAACCCGCCGGACGGCGGCCTCGGCAAGAAGTCGAAGACGGACTTCGACTGGGCGCCCGCGCCCGGTACCGAGGGCACCTACCTGTGGCTGTCGGACAGCTTCACCCTGCCCAAGGGCGCCAAGAACCGTGACGGGGCCGTCGCCTGGCTCAAGGTCGCGGCCAGCAAGGAGGGCCAGGACGCCTTCAACCCGAAGAAGGGCTCCATCCCCGCCCGCAAGGACGCCGACCAGTCCCTCTACACCGACTACCTGGCCGACGCGCTGAAGGACTGGTCGGGCAACAAGCTGGCCGGCTCCATCCAGCACGGCGTCGCGGTGAACCAGCCGTGGCTGGCCGCCATCAACGAGGCGGTCGGGCTGTTCATCGGCACCCAGGACGTGGCCGAGCTGCAGAAGGGCCTGGCCGCCGCCGCGACGGCGAACGCCCAGTGATCGGCGGGTACGGCGGGCCCGCCCGCCGTACCCCCTTCGGAGAGGGAGGCAATCGTTGAGACGGGTGCGCGCCTGGCTCCCGGGGCTGCTCCTGGTCACGCCGTCGATCGTGGCGATCGGCGTGTTCGTGTACGGCCTGCTGGGCTGGAACTTCCGGCTGGCCATGACGGACCAGCACGACGAGGTGTCCGAGGGCGGTTTCGTCGGGCTGCGGAACTTCATCGACATCTGGGACCAGGCCAGGTGGCATCTGTCGGTGAACCACGCGATCGTGTTCACGGTCGTGTTCGTGGCCGGGGCGCTGGTGCTGGGCTGGTTCCTGGCGTTCCTGATGGAGAAGGGCATCTGGGGCGAAGGGACGTTCCGGGCGATCTACCTGTTCCCGATGGCCGTGTCGTTCGTCGCCACCGGCATCGTGTGGCGGTGGCTGATGAACTCGGGCATGGACGAGCGGGCGGTCGGGCTGAACCGGCTGTTCGACGCGGTGGGACTGCCGCAGTGGGAGTGGTTCCGGAACCAGGAGTGGGGCATGGCGGCGATGGCGCTGCCGGCCGTCTGGCAGATGTCCGGATATGTCATGGCACTGTTTCTCGCCGGGTTCCGTGGCGTCCCCGAGGAGCTGCGGGAGGCCGCGCGGGTCGACGGCGCCACCGAGTGGGGCGTCTACCGGCACGTCGTGCTGCCCCTGCTGCGCCCGGTGACGCTGTCCGCGCTGATCATCCTCGGCCACATCTCGCTCAAGGTGTTCGACCTGATCGTCGCGGTCTCCGGCAAGCAGATCGTCACCGACGTGCCCGCCGTGTTCATGTGGGTGGCGGTGTTCGACTCCCACGACCCGGCCAAGGGCGCCACCATCGCCTCGTACATCGTGCTCAGCGTCGCCGTGTTCGTGATCCCGTACCTGATCTGGTCCGTCCGCAAGGAGAGGCGCTCATGAGGCACGCGGGCTCCTGGGTGCGGCTCGTCCTGCTGATCGCGTTCGTGGCGGTCTTCCTGATCCCCATCTACGTGCTGCTGGTCACCAGCTTCAAGCCGCTGACCGAGGCGGACCCCGGCCAGGCGTGGAACCTGCCGGAGACCTGGACGTTCGAGGCGTGGGGCGTGGCGTGGGAGAAGCTCGCCCCCGGCCTGTGGAACAGCGTGCTGCTCGCGGTGCCCGGCTCGCTCCTGTCGTGCGCGCTCGGCTCCATGAACGGTTACGTGCTGTCCAAGTGGCGCTTCCCCGGCGCGGACGTGCTGTTCACGCTGTTCCTGTTCGGCATGTTCATCCCGTACCAGGGGGTGATGATCCCGCTGGTGCAGCTCCTGGTCGGGCTGAACGAGCTGACCGGGCTCCAGGGCGTCTTCTACGGCGGCATCCCCGGCCTGGTGCTCGCGCACGTGGTGTACGGCATCCCGATCTGCACGCTGATCTTCCGCAACTACTACGTGACGATCCCGGACGAGCTGATCGAGGCGTCACGGGTCGACGGGGCCGGGATGCTGCGCGCGTACTGGTCGGTGGTGCTGCCGGTGTCTGGCCCGGCGATCGCCGTGGTGATCATCTGGCAGTTCACCTCGCTGTGGAACGACTTCCTGTTCGCCGTGTTCCTCACCGGGCCGACGAGCTGGCCGACCACGGTGATGCTGAACAACATCGCCGGCGCCCAGGCCACCCCCTACAGCCAGCAGATGGCCGCGGCGATCCTGGCCTCGATCCCGACCATGCTCATCTACGTGCTGCTGGGCCGCTTCTTCATGCGCGGCCTGATGGCTGGCGCGCTGAAAGGGTGACGGCCGGGTTGGCGCAGTGCAGCAGGGGCTCGCCGCGCACGTAGCGGGCCACGTCGGCGGCGACGATGGAGGCGGCCTTCGCGGCCGTCTCCTTGCTCGCCCCGGCCAGGTGCGGCGTCATCACCAGGTTCGGCGCGGTCAGCAGCCGGGACCCGGCGGGGATGGGCTCCTCGGGGAAGACGTCCATCGCCGCGCCGAACAGGTGACCCGACTCCAGCGCGTCACACAGCGCGTCGTAGTCGAGCAGTGCCCCGCGCGCGCAGTTGACCAGCACCGACCCGGCCGGCATGCGGGCGATCTCGGCGGCGCCGATCATGCCGGCCGTCTCCGGGGTGGCACGGGCGTGCAGCGACACGAACCGCGACCGCGACAGCAGCTCGTCCAGCTCCACCCGGCCGGGCACGTCCACGTACGGGTCGAAGACCAGCACCTCGGCGCCGAACCCCGCCAGCATCCGGGCCACCCGGCGGCCGATCGCGCCGTAGCCGACCAGGCCGACCGTGCTGCCCTCCAGCTCGGGGCCGACGTTGTCGTAGACGTAGTAGTCGCCGCGCCACACGCCTCCGGCCAGGTCGGCGTGCGTCTGCGGGACGCGCCGGGTGGCGGCCAGCAGCATGGCCAGCGTGTGCTCGGCGGTGGCGACGGCGTTGCGGCCCGGCGCGAACGTCACGGCCACGCCCGCCTCGGTGGCGGCCGCCAGGTTCGCGTTCACCGGGCCGCCCCGGCTCACCGCGAACAGCCGCAGGTCGGGGCAGGCGTCGAGGACGCGCCGGGTGAGCGGCGCCATCTGGGTGACGCACGCCTCGACGCCCTGCAGCGCCTCGATCAGCTCGTCCTCCACGTCCGACGCCTCGTCGACCTCGCCCACCCGGCCGAAGGGCACCACGGGCCACGGCAGCGTGAGCTCGCCGGTCAGCACCTCGCCGGGGACCTCTCGGCGCAAAGCGTCGATGAGCAGGTCGTTGCGGACGAAATGGTCACCGGCGGCCAGGACTCGGATGGTCAACGCAGAGCTCCAATCGGGGAGTTGTACTTCAGGATCGCGACCTGCTCGCCGCGCAGCCGCAGCTCGGTGAGCGCGCAGTTGTCCAGGCGCGGGAACAGCCGCCGGTACTCGCCGAGCGGCACGCCGATCAGCCGGCACAGCGCGATCCTGATCGCGGTCGTGTGCGCGACCACCAGCACCCGGCCGCCGGGCCGGTCGGCGGCGATGTCGCGGAGCGCGGCGGTGAACCGGTCGGCGGCGTCGCCGGGCCGCTCCCCGCCGGGCAGCGGGTTCGCGCCCGGGTCGGCCTCGAAGGCGGCGCGGGCCCCGGGGAAGCGCTCGCGCATCTCCTCGGCGGTCAGCCCCTCGCCCTTGCCGAAGTCGAGCTCGCGCAGGCGCTCGTCCACCCGCAGCGCCACGGCCGCCGCCTCGGCGCTCCCGGCGGCGGTGATGCGGGCGCGGCTCAGGTCCGAGGCCCACACCGCGTCCAGCCCGGCGGTGCGCGCCCAGCGGGCCAGCCGCTCGGCCTGCTCGTGGCCGCGCGGGGTCAGCTCGACGTCGCTGACGCCGGCGTAGCGGTTCTCGGCGTGCCACACGGTCTCGCCGTGGCGCACCAGCACCAGGTCCGTCATCGGGCGCTCCTCTCACGCGCGTGGGCGGCGGCCTGCGACGGCAGCCAGCCCCGGTTCTCCAGCTCGGCGACGAACCGCAGGTACGGCTCGCGGTGATCGGCCCCGGACGGCTCGATCACCGCGCGGGTGCGGACCATCCCGCCCGCCCGCGCCCCCGCCGCCAGCACGGCCATGCCGAGGGCGGGCTCGGCGTTCTCGCGCAGCGTCACGGGCCGGCCCAGCACGTCCGCGCGCAGCCGGTTCCAGTACGCGCTCCGCGTCGCGCCGCCGGTCAGGATGATCTCGCCGTCCACCGGGGCGCCGAGCAGGTCCAGGTAGTCGAAGCAGAGCCGCTCCACGAACGCCGCGCCGAGCAGGATCGCGGCGTAGCGGTCGACGTCGTCGGCGGGTTCGCCCAGCGTGAAGCCCTCGGCCCCGGCCGCCGCGAACGGGAACCGCTCGCCCCGCGACACCAGCGGATACGTGATCGGCGGGCCGCCCCGCCCGTCGTAGCGGGCCTGGGCCTGCTCGCCGAGCGCGTCGAGGTCGCGGCCGGGCAGGTCGCGGGCCAGCACTCCGGCGCCGGTGCTCGACGCGCCGCCCGGCAGCCAGGAGCCGTCGGGCGCGCGGTGCGAGTAGACGACGCCGAGCGGGTCGTGGATGAGGTCACGGGTCACGCCCTTGAGCACCAGGGTGGTGCCGAGCACCGAGTTCCAGCTCCCCGGCGTCAGGGCGCCGGCGCCGAGCTGGGCGGCGCAGCCGTCGGTGGTCCCGGCGATCACCGGCGTGCCCTCGGGGATGCCCGTGACGTGGGCGGCCTCGGCGCACACCGTGCCGATGCGGGTGCCGGGCCGCACCACCTCGGGCAGCATCCCGGCGGGCACGCCCAGCTCGTCGAGCACCTCGTACGGCCAGCGCTCCTCGATCAGGTCGACGCCGGTCTTGAGCGCGTTGCTCAGGTCGGTGGCGACGGGGCCGCCGGTCAGGCGGCGGTTGACGAAGTCGCTCTGGTGGGCCAGGAAGCCGCCCGCCGGCTGCGACTCCAGCAGCCACAGGAGCTTGGGCAGCGCCCAGTTCGGCTGCATGCGCCGGTAGCCGAGGCGTTCCCAGACGGCCGAGCCCGCCTCGTTGACCCGGTCGGCGAAGGAGGCGGCGCGGCGGTCGTCGTACATGAGCGCCGGGGTCACAGGCGCGCCGGCGCCGTCCGTCAGCAGGAGCGTTCCAGACGTGGCGTCCACGGCGAGGCCCGCCACCGGCCCGGTCACGCCGTCCAGGGCCTCGCGGGTGGCCCCGGCGAGCGCGTGCCACCACTCCTCGGGGTCCTGCTCGTGGCGGGGGCCGTCGCGGCGGCTGGTCAGGGGGCGGCTCGCCGCGCCGAGCACCCGCCCGGTCCCGTCGACCGCCATCGCGCGCACGCTCTGCGTGCCGAGGTCGATGCCCAGGTGGACGCTCATGGACGGCCTCGCATCCCGGCCAGCAGCGGCCACGTTCCGGCGGTGGTCTCGCGCAGCGCGAGGAAGTCGCGGTAGGCGTGCTCGTACGGGCCCGGCCGCGGCTCGACGGCCGGGCGCAGGCGTACGTGCTGGTCGGCGGCCGTCTTCAGGTCGGCGCCTGTGGCGGCGAGGCCGACCAGGAAGGCGCCCCTGGCGCCGACCTCGGTGTCGGCCGGGCGCAGCACCGGGAGGCCGGTCACGTCGGCGATGAGCCGCAGCCACAGCGCGCTGCCCGAGCCGCCGCCGCACACCCGCAGCTCGCGCGGCGGCGGGCCGGAGGCGGCCAGGCAGTCCTGGACGACCAGCGTGAGCCCTTCCAGGACGGCCCGCGCCACGTCCTCGCGGCCGTGCTCGACGGACAGCCCCAGGAACGCGCCCCTGGCCAGCGGGTCGGAGAACGGGGCCCGTTCTCCGGCGGGGGAGAAGTACGGCTGGAGCGCCAGCCCGCGCGCGCCCGGCTCGCTCCGCTCGGCCAGCTCGCTCAGCTCGGCCGGGTGGCCCAGGCCGAGCAGGCGGCAGGCCCACTGGACGACCTCGGTCCCGGCGAACGTGGGGAAGGCCCGCAGGTAGCCGCCGGGCAGCGCGATCGTGATGCCGACCGGATCGCCGTCGAGGGCGGGCCGCTCGACGACGCTCTCCACGCACAGGGTGGTGCCGAGGATGGCGCACGCCTGCCCGGCGCTCACCGCCCCGGCGCCGATCGCGGTGGCGGCGATGTCGTACGGGGCCATGACGACCGGGGTCCCGGCGGGCACGCCGAGCGCCGACGCCGCGCCCGCGGTGAGCGGGGCCGTGCGGCGGGAGTCGTCACGCAGCTCCGGCAGCAGCCGCTCGGCCCAGCCGAGCCCGAACAGCTCCAGCAGCTCGGGGGAGTAGCGGCGGGTCCGCAGGTCCATGAACGGGGCCGAGCCGTCGGACTCGTCGGCGGCGTGCACCCCGGTCATCCGGGAGAAGATCCAGCCGCCGCACGTCAGCATCGCGGCCGAGCGGGCCAGCCGGTCCGGGTCGTGCTCCTTCAGCCAGGTCAGGATCGCGTGCGGCAGCCCGGAGGCGGCCGACGAGCCGTTGACCCGGAAGGCGGCCTCGGCCAGGCCGGCGCGGTTCCAGCCGTCGACCACGGCGGCGGCGCGGCCGTCGTTCCACAGGATGGCCGGGCCGGTCGGCACCCCCGAGGAGTCGACCAGCCAGCAGCCGTCACCCTGCGCGGTCACGGCGACGAACCGGACCGGACCGGCCAGCTGGGCGGCGACCTCGCGCACCGCGCGGGCGACCGCGTCCCAGACCGCGTCCATGTCCTGCTCGGCGTGGCCGGGCGCGGGCCGGGACACCGTGGTGTCGTGCCGGACCACGACCGCCTCGGCGCCGGCCTCGTCGTAGCCGACCGCCTTGATCACCGTGGTGCCGGCGTCGACGCAGATGGCGGCCATCACGCCCTGCCGTGCGAGGTCCTCGACCTGCGCGAGACGGAGTCGACGACCACCGCCAGCAGCAGGACGGCCCCGGTGACCATGAACCTGATGGACGAGTCGAGGTTCAGCAGCGTCAGGCCGCTGGAGATCGACTGGATGACGACGACGCCGAGCAGCGCGCCGAAGGCCGAGCCCCGGCCGCCGAACAGGCTGGTGCCGCCGATGACCGCCGCGGCGATCGCGTTGAGGTTGACGTCGCCGCCGCCGCTGCTCGGGTTGACCGCGGCCAGCCGGGCGGCGGCCATGATGCCGCCCACGGCTGCGAACGTCGAGCACAGCACGAACACCGTGGTGAACACGGTCTTGACGTTGATGCCGGCGCGGCGCGCGGCCTCCACGTTGCCGCCGACCGCGTAGACCGACCTGCCCCACTTCGTCCGCGACAGCAGGTAGTGCATGACCAGCACGAGCGCCACGAAGAAGACGAACATCCAGCCGACGCCGCGCGTCTGGCCCAGGTACCAGACCACGAACCCCAGCGCGACCAGCAGCGCCGCGCTCCTGACGGCGAGGGTCGTGACGCTCCTGGCCGACAGCCCGGCCTTGCGCCGCTCCCTGGCGTGCAGGTAGCCGCTGACGAACAGGGCGGCCGAGGCGACCACCGCGAGCGTGTAGGACAGCCAGTCGGGCACGAACGAGAACTGGGCGAAGCTCACCAGCCCCGAGTCGAACGGCAGGTTGATCGACCCGTTGGTGCCGAGCACGTACAGCTGGAGCCCGAGGAAGCCCAGCAGACCGGCCAGCGTGATGACGAAGCTCGGCACCCCGAACCGGTTGAAGAGCTGCGCGTACAGCCAGCCGACCACCGCGCCGAGCACGACGGCGGCGAGGATCGCCAGCCAGACCGGCAGCCCCTTGACGACGAACAGCACCGCCAGGACCGCGCCCGACAGCCCGCTGACCGAGCCGACCGACAGGTCGATCTGGCCGACGAGCAGCACGCACACGATGCCGAGCGCGATCACGCCGACGGCGGCCGACTCCAGCGTGAGGTTGACCAGGTTGGCGCTGGACAGGAAGACCGGGTTGAGGATCTGCAGCACGGTCCAGATGACGATCAGGCCGACGACCACGGGGATCATGCCCAGGTCGCCGCCGCGGGCGCGCTCGACCACGTCGGTGAGCGCGCCGCGCAGGCCGTCGCGGCTCTGCAACCGCTCGTCCTGGCGGTCGGTGGTCGTCGTCACGGCTGCTGTCCTTCCTGCCCGCGCGCGGCCCGCTGGGCCACGACGTTGTCGGTGGCGCCGGTGATCGCGGCGATGATGTCCTCGGCGGAGACGTCCTTCACGGGGAAGACGCCGTTGTTGCGGCCGAGCCGGAGCACCGCCACCGTGTCGGCCACGGCCTTCACGTCCGCCATGTTGTGGCTGATCATGATGACGCCGAGGCCGTTCTCGCGCAGCCGCTCGACCAGGTTGAGCACCTCGGCCGTCTGGGCCACGCCCAGCGCGGCCGTCGGCTCGTCCAGGATGATGATCTTCGGGTCGCCGAGCAGCGACCTGGCGATCGCCACCGTCTGCCGCTGCCCGCCGGACAGCGCCGCGACCGGCACCCGCACGCTGGGGATCTTCGCCGAGAGCTGCCGGAGCAGCTCCCACGAGCGGGTCTCCATCGCCACGTCGTTCAGCCGCAGCGGGCGGATCTCCTGGCCCAGGAACAGGTTCTGGATCACGTTGAGGTTCTCGCACAGGGCGAGATCCTGGAAGACGGTGGCGATGCCCAGCTTGTGGGCCGCCGCCGGGGTGGGGATCTCGACCTGCCGCCCGGCGAACGTGATCGTCCCCGAGTCCGGCGGGTGCACCCCGGAAAGGATCTTGACCAGCGTGGACTTGCCGGCCCCGTTGTCGCCGACCACCGCCACGACCTCGCCGGCGGCGACGTCGAGCGCGATGTCGGTGAGCGCGGCGACCGCGCCGAAGGTCTTGCTGATCCCGCGCAGGGACAGGACGCTCACGAGACTCCCCTACTTGATGCCGAGCTCGGTGCAGCCCTCGGCGTACTCGGCCGTGCACACGTCGGCGGCCTTCATGATGCCGCTGTCGAACAGCACTTCCTTGATGTTCTCCCGCGTCACCACGGTCGGCGTGAACAGTTGCGACGGCGTGTTGAACAGCGTCGCCTCACCGGCCGGCTTCTCGCCCTTCATGAACTTGAACGCGACGTCCGCCGCGGCCTCCGCCACGATCTTGATCGGCTTGGAGATCGTGTTGTACTGGTCGCCCTTGATGATGCGCTGGGCGGCGGCCACCTCGGCGTCGTTGCCCGTCACCGGCGGCACGTCCTTGCCCGCGGCCTTGAACGCGGCGATCGTGCCGCCGCCGGTGCCGTCGTTGGCCGCGACCACGCCGGCGATGTCGTCGCCGAACTGGGTGATCTGGCCGCTGACCCAGGTCTGCGCCTTCTCCGGCTGCCAGTCGGGGGTGTCGTACTCGGCCAGCAGCTTGAAGCCGCTGTTGTCGATGGCCGAGTGGATGCCCTTCTTGATCAGGCCGGCGGCGGCGTCCGTGGGGGAGCCGTTGACCTGCAGCAGGCCGCCCTCGGCCTTCTCCGCCTTGAGGTGGTCGACCAGCGACTGGCCGATCATGGCGCCGATCTTCTCGTTGTCGAAGGAGATGTAGTAGTCGGCGGGGGTGGCCGGGATCGGCCGGTCGTAGGCGATGATCGGCACGCCCTGCGACTGCGCGGACTTCACGATGGTGGCCGCGGCGGCGGAGTCGACCGGGTCGATCACGATCGCCTTGACGCCCTGGGCGAGCGCGGAGTTGGCCTGCTGCTGCTGCTTGGCCGCGTCGGAGTCGGCGTTCTGGTAGATGACGCTGCACGTCGGGCAGAGGGCCTTGACCTTGGCCTCGAACAGCGGCCGGTCCTGCAGCTCGTACCGGGTGGAGGCGAGGTCCGGCATGAGGAAGGCCACCTTGGCGTTCTCGACGCCGCCGCCGGTGCCGCCGCTGCCCGCGTCGCCGCCGGTGGAGCCGGAGCCGCACGCGGCGAGCGCGGAAGTCGCGAGGACCGCCACGGCCGCGATCCGGATCTTGGTTGTGTTCACGGGATCATTCCTCACTCGCTACGTCCTCACGGACGGTTTCGTTGCGTCGCGTCCCCCGAGTGCGACCAGGGACGCCCCCTCACGCAGGGTCACGTCCTGTGGTGCGCCTCACGCTAGCCCGGCTCAGAATATTTGTCCAGCAATTCTGTTCACGGAATTGGCATGGCTGTGACCTGGGGTTCACCCGGGGGAAGGGTCAGCGAGTGGCGGCGAGCAGGCTCTCGGCCGTGAGCGCGTCGGTGACGAGCTGGTTGAAGTAGCCGCCCCTGGCTCCGGCGACGATCGACAGCACCTTCTCCGCGCCCACCGCGACCGCGATCGAGTGAGGGATGCGCCGCAGCTCCTCCAGACCGGCCGCGACCAGGCGCTCGCTGCCCGGATAGCCCACCGGCTCGCCGTCACGGTCGTAGAAGCGCGAGCACACGTCGCCGACCGCCTCACGCAGGCTCGGCGCGTCACGCGGCACGAACGCGGGCACCACCTGCCGCATCAGCGGCGGCGACCCCACGCCCACGATCGCGCACTTCGCGTGCGCCCACTGGTCCATCACCCGGCGCACCGACGGCTCGTGCCGCAGCGAGTAGAACAGCTCGGGACCCGGCAGCGCGGGCGCGTACAGGTAGCTCGGCACGCCGCCCACCCGCTCGGCCAGCAGCCTGGTCGTCTCGTTCGTCTGGAACCACGGCTGCGGATCCTGCTGGCCGCCCACCGCCGGCGCGATCGTCACGCCCGGATAGCGGCCCAGCGACTCGCGGGCGCACTCGTACACCGTGCTGCCCGACGACACCAGCACCACGTCGCCCGACTTCAGCTCCGCCCCCGCCAGCGCCCTGGCCAGGCCCGGAGCCAGCCACGGGCCCAGCGCCGGGCCGCTCACCCGGGGCACCAGGTAGACGCGCCGCAGCCGCAGCGCGTCGGCCACCTCACCGGCCAGCGGGCCCTCGGCCAGCGTGGCCGGCCGGTGCACGCGGATCTCGACGATGCCCTGCTTGCGCGCCTCCGTGAGCAGTCGGCTCACCGTCGCCCGGCTCACCCCGAGCCGCTTGGCGATGTCGGCCTGCGTGGCGTCCTGGAGGTAGTACTGCGACGCCGCCGCGTACATCAGCTCGTGCGGGAAGCGGGCTTCCTGTACGGCGTCGTCGTTCATGGCGCGCGCCCCCTGGATCGTGAACGTTGTTGCTGAACGGATGCGCTTTGACTATACCTTCGTGCTCTCCAGAGGAAAGGTTAGAGGGAACCCGCGATCAAGGCGTCCCCCAGCGCGGTCCGCGCATACAGGACACTGCGCCCCGTCCGGGTGCCGGTGATCAGGCCGCTGCCGCGCAACGCCGCCACGTGCCCGCCCGTCCCGCCCACGCTCTGCCCGAGCAGCGCGGCCAGGTGCGTCGTCGTCGCCGGCGTGGCCAGCTCCGCCAGGATCCGCGCCCGCGTCCGGCCGATCAGCGCCACCAGCCCCGCGCCGTCCGCCGCCGGCGGCACCACGCCCGTGCCGCGCGCCGGATAGACCAGCGCGTACGGCCACGCCTCCGCCAGATACGCGCCCACCCCCGTGGTGAACACCGACGGCACGAACAGCAGCCCCCGGCCGCCCAGCCGATGCCGCTCCCGCCCCGACACGCGCACCGTGATGTGCCCGTCGTCGTGCCAGCGCACCTGCGCGCTCAGGTCCTCCAACGCCGCCGCCCAGCCGTACGTCGCCAGCCGCCCGGCCCGCTGCACCACGTCGCGCTCCAGGATCGCGTGGAAGAACGGCCAGCTGTGACGGACGATCCTGCTCCACAACTCCTCGAACGCGTCCGCCACCAGCCGCACCACGTCGCCGCCCAGCAGCAGCTCCCGCGCCGGCGCGGGCACCGGCGCCCGCGCCGCCAGCACCCGGGCGATCTCCGCGTGCGCCTGCTCCACCGGCGTCACCCGCACCGCCGCCAGCTCCGCCTCGAACGGCACCTTCAACCCGGCCGGCGGCGGCGCCACGAAGTCCACGTTCGCCTGCCCCTTGTTCGCCGCCACGTACAGGATCGCCTCCAGCACCGGATGCCGGCGTTCCAACTCCTCGTACGCCCCCCGCCACCGCTCCAGCCAGCGCCGATGCGGCCCCGGACCGATCCGGCCGCTCAGCACCCACTGCGCGTGCATCGTCTCGATCAGCGGCGAGATCGCGAACCTGCTCGCCGCCACGTCCTGCGGGGTCACCTCAATGCTCACACCCACCTTTCGGTTATATCCGAAAGCATCGCCTCCGTACGCCGGCGGCCGCCACCATCGAACCCGGCGGCCCCACCCTCCCTCGGGGCCGCCCCCAGCCTGTGAAGGAGCCGTACGTGTCCACCGAGTCCACCGAACGCGGTGCCACCTTCCGAGAGGTGTTCGCGGTAGGCGAGTTCCGGGTCCTGTTCGGCAGCTTCGCGCTGCTCGTGGCCGGCGACTCCATCAAGATGCTCGCCCTGTCCGTGCTCGTCTTCGCCCAGACCGGGTCACCCGGGCTGTCCGCCGCCGCCTACATGGCCGGCTGGCTGCCCTACATCTTCGGCGGGCTCTTCCTGCTCTCCCTCGCCGACCGGCTCCCCGCCCGCGGCCTCATGATCGCCGGCGAGCTCGTCCGCGTCGTCGTCTGCCTGCTGCTCGCCTACGCCGGACTGCCCGTCTGGGCGATGCTCGCGCTCGTCCTCGTCACCGGGCTGTTCTCGCCCGTCTTCGGCGCCGCGCGCAGCGCCCTGCTGCCCGAGGTGCTGCCCGGCGACGCCTTCGTCCTCGGGCGCTCCCTCTTCGGCGTCACCTCCGCCTCGGCCCAGATCGCCGGCCTCGCCGTCGGCGGCGCCTTCCTCGCCGCCGCCGGGCCCCACACGGCCCTCGCCGCCACGGCCGGCCTCTCCGCCGTCGCCGCCCTCATCCTCCGCCTCGGCCTCCCCCACCACACCCCCCACCACACCCCCCGCCGCACCCCCCTCCCGAAGCCCGCCACCCTCTCCGAGGCCGCGTCGGCCGACCACACCGCTTCCCCCGCCCATCCCGAGCCCGAGGGGCCGGCCGCCGTCCCCGGGGAGCGGGTCGTCGCCGGTGGGCGGGGCGCCTCCGCAAGGCGGGTCGGCTTCGGTGGGGGTTCGGCGGGGGCGGTGCGGGAGACGTTGCGGGTGAATCGGATGCTCGTGGCCGATCCCCGGGTGCGGGGGTTGTTGCTGGCGTCGTGGGCGCCGACGTTGTGGCTGGCCGGGGCGGAGGCGATGATCGTGCCGTATCTGGGCGGCCAGGGGGAGGCGGGCGTGGTGCTGGCGGCGGCGGCCGGTGGCATGGCGGTGGGGGAGTTCGCCGTGGGCAGGTTCGCGGCGCCGTTGCTGCGGGAGCGGTTGTCGTTGCCGCTCGCGGTGCTGCTCGGGGTGCCGTGGCTGGGGTTCGTGGCGGGTCCGGGTGCCGGCTGGGCGGCGGTGCTGGCGGCGGTGGCGGCGGCGGGCCTGTCGTACCAGCTGGGCCTGCAGCGCCGCTTCCTGGAGGCGGTCCCGGAGGAGGTGCGCGGTCAGGCGTTCGGCCTGCTGTCGGCGGGTCTGATGACGGGCCAGGCGGCGGGCGCGGCCCTGGTGGGGGTGCTGGGCGAGGTGTTCTCGCCGCAGGTGGCGATCGTGGCCGCGGGCGCCGCGGGTGTGGCCGTGGCGTTCGCCCTGGCGGGTTCGCTGCGCCCGCCGCGCCGGGTGGCGACGCCGGTCGGGTGAGCGACCTGGTTCTGGTTCCCCAGCTGAGCGAACGGGAGGCCGTCATCGCTCTGGAGGAGGCGGAGCACCACGTGGAGGTGGGGGACGGCCAGGCGCGTGAACCCTTCTGGTCACAGCACCAGCTCGCCGGAGCCGCGGGGGATGAGGCGGACGGGCAGCAGCGGGTGCTCGGAGGGCCCGGTGTCGCCGGCCATGCGGCGGAACAGCAGGTCGGCCGCGGTGCGGCCCATGCCGGCGGGGTCCTGGGCGACGACGGTCACGCCGGGGACGAGCAGGTCGGCCAGTTCGAAGTCGTCGAACCCGACGAGCGCCATCGGCTGCCCGGCGAGGGCGCGCAGGGCGGTGACGGTGAGGCGGCCGTTGCCGGTGAACACCGCTGTGGGGGGCTGGTCGAGGGCCAGCATGCGGCGCAGGTCGGCCCGTACGGAATCGAGGTCGGGGGCGCGCATGGCGACGAGCCGTTCGTCGTAGCGGTCGCCGAGGGCGGCGCGGTAGCCGTGCAGCCGCCGGTCGGCGGTGAAGATGGCGGGGTCGTCGCCGAGGAAGGCGATCCGGGTGTGGCCGTGGGCCAGCAGGTGGCGGGTGGCGAGGGCGGCGCCGCCGCTGTTGTCGCTGAGCACGGTGTCGGCGTCCACGCCGGGCCCGGGGGGCCGGTCGGCGAAGACGGCGGGGGTGCCGGCGTCGAGTTCGGGCCGCAGGTAGGTGTGGTCGGCGCCGGCGGGGACGATGATGAGCCCGTCGACGCGGCGGGCGCAGAAGGTGCGCACGAGCTCGCGTTCTCTGGCGGGTTCCTCGCTGGAGGAGCCGCTGAGCAGGAGGCAGCCGTGTGAGGCGGAGACGTCTTCGACGGCGCGGCCGAGTGAGGAGTAGAACGGGTCGGCGACGTCCTCGATGACGAGCCCGATCGTGGCGGTGCGGCCCCGGCGCAGGACGCGGGCGCTCTCGTTGCGGCTGTAGCCGAGCGTGTCGATGGCGGCGCGCACGCGGTCGGCGGTGGCGGGGTGGACGCCGGGTTCGCCGTTGACCACGCGGGACACGGTCTTGAGGGCCACGCCGGCCGCCGAGGCGACGTCCTTCATCGTCGGTCTCACGACTGGATACTGCCGCACCGATCCGGCGCAGACAACGTTGTCAACGGATATGGGAAGGTAGATCCGCTATGAGAGCTGCTCTCCTCGTGGCCGGGCTCGTGCTGGCCGCGTTGAACCTGCGCCCGGCCATCGCCGGCATCTCCCCCCTCCTCGACGAGATCATGACCGACACCGGCCTGACGCCCGCGGGCGGCGGGGGCATCACGACGGTCATGGTGGTGTGCCTGGGCGTGTTCGGGCCGGTGGCGCCGATGCTGGCCGGGCGGATCGGGCTGGACCGTACGCTGCTGGCGGGCCTGCTGGTGCTGGCGGGCGGCGTGGCGGTGCGCGGCCTCGACGGCCCGCTCGTGCTGTACGCGGGCGCCGCCGTCGCGGCCACGGCCATCGCGGTGATGAACGTCGCCATGCCGGGCCTCGTCAAGCAGCACTTCCCGGGCCGGGTCAACCTGCTGACGGGCGTCTACAGCGCCGGCATCGTGGGCGGGGCCGCCGCGTCGTCGGCGCTGGTGGTGCCGCTGGAGCAGGTCACCGGCTACGGCTGGCGCGGCGTGTCGGCGCTGGTGGCGGTGCCCGCGCTGGTGGCGGCGCTGCTGTGGCTGCCGCAGGCGTTCGGCGGGCGGGCGGCGCCGAGGCAGGGCCCGCGCCCGTTCCGCGCCGTGGTGCGCAGCCGGGTGACCTGATACGTGACCGCCTGGATGGGCCTGCAGTCGCTCACCTTCTACGTGATGCTGGCCTGGCTGCCGAAGATCTTCCTGGACGCCGGGCTGCCCGCGGACCAGGCGGGCTATCTGCTCAGCCTGACGACGCTGGTGCAGGTGGGCGCGACGCTGGCGGTGCCGGTGCTGGCCGGGCGGCGGCCGTCGCAGGTGCCGTACGTGATGGCGGCGACGCTGCTGACGGCGGCGGGTTACGTGGCGGTGCTGGTGGCGCCGGCGACGTTGCCGTGGCTGTCGATGATCGTGCTGGGGGTGGGGCAGGGCGCGTCGTTCGCGCTGGCGCTGCTGATCATCGCGATGCGGCCGGCCGATCCGGCCGAGGTGACGGCGCTGTCGGCCGTGGCCCAGTCGGCGGGCTACCTGCTGGCGGCGGTGGGGCCGCTGGTGTTCGGGCTGCTGCGGCAGGAGTCGGGCGGGTGGACGGCGCCGCTGGTGTTCGGGCTGGCGATGGTGGGGCTGCAACTGGTCGCTGGCTGGTTCGCCGGACGCCCTGCTACCTTAGGCAAGGCTTACCTATAGGCGAAGGGGTCGAACGTGCTGACCGAGGTGCTCACCCGGATGGCCGACGCGCGCGGCGGCGTGATCGGTGTCGAGCCGGGCCTGGTCATCGATCCCGACGATAGCTGGACCCCCGCCGCCGAGCTGGCCCGCGAGCCCCACACGCTGCTGGGCGAGCTGGTCGACCAGACGGCGGCCCGCTGGAACGCGCCACGGCACGTCGGCGCGGCGCTGTTCTGGAAGACCTACGGCTACTGGCACACGCTGCCTATGGCGCTCGGCTGGGCGCTGGACGGGCGGGTGCCGATCATGCGGCTGGCCGACACGTACTTCAAGGTGTCCGACGCCGGGGTGACGATCGCCGCCACCGGCGTGACCTGGGCCTCGGGTGACTCCGCGCCCGCCGCGATCGGCGGCGCGCTCGCCGAGTCGCAGCGCCCGCTCGTCCGGGCGCTCAGCGCGATGGCCAAGGTGGGCGAGCGGACGCTGTGGGGCTCGACCGCCGAGGCGATCGCGCACCCGCTGACGCAGATCGAGCGGGCCGACTACATGGGGCTGCTCAAGGAGATCGGCAAGCCGGTCGACGGGCTCGTCGAGCCCGCCGGTGACGGCTACTTCCGCCGGACGTGCTGCCTGTGGATCACGCTGCCGGACGTGGAGGCCTGCGGAAGCTGCTGCGTGCTCAGGCCACAGCGCTGACGCCGTCGAGGGGCCGCAGCTCGTCGGCGTAGCTGACCGAGACGCGCCGCATGACGCCGCTGTCGTCGATCGAGTACTGGCCCAGCCGCCACAGCGGCGGCGAGTAGGCGTGGATCGAGACGCTGCGCTCGGTCGCGCCGGTGAGCCGGTGGATGTGGTCGGGGCCGAAGGAGAACGAGCGCCCCTCGGGCACCACGGTCTCCAGGTGCTCGCCGCCGATGCGCGGGTTGCACTCCAGCAGCGCGCCCTCCACCACGTGCACCGCGCCGGAGGACACGTCGTGGTCGTGCCAGCCCGTGTCGTCCTCCGGCCGCCAGCACAGCAGCCACACGTCCACGTACGCGTCCCGGTAGAGCGAGGCGTAGTGCCTGCGGCCGTCGGCCGGGAAGTCGACCTGGTCCTGCCAGCCGGCGGGGTCGGCGGCCAGCCGGTCGACCAGGTCGCGCAGCTCCCGCCGGTCCAGGGTGCGTTCGGGGATCGGGGTGCCGAGGTGCTCGCTCACGTTGATGACTCCTTTCCGCCGAGCAGGCGGCGCGGGTTGGTGACATGGACGGCATGTGCGGCCGCCGCGCCCAGCCCGAGGTCGGGCGCGGTGCCGTAGGGGGCGTCTGAGCCGTTGACGACGACGTCGACGCCGAGTTCGCGGACCACGGCGTCGATGGCGCGCGGCCCGTAGGAGGAGGTCTCCACGTAGCTGTCGGGGTCGACCAGGCCCCGGCCGCCGCCGCCCCGGGCGATGAGCCGTTCGGTGTGCAGCGGGGCGAGTCCGGCGAGCAGCGCGAAGCACACTCGCAGGCGCGGGTGCCGGGGCCGTACCTCGGCGTGGAAGCGGTGCCAGGCGGCGTGCATCTGCTGCACGTACGGGACGACCGCGGGCCACCAGCCGGGCCCGTCCGCCGGGCCGCGGGCGGGGCCCGGGTGCACGAACAGCGGCAGGTCGCGGTCGGTGAGGACTTCCAGCAGGGCGTCGTCGAACCCGGCGGTGGCCGGGATCTGCAGGCCGGCGAAGCCGCGGTCGAGGTCGGCGGCCAGCCGGTCGGGGTCGGGGGCGCTGTGGCAGGTGGCGGCCCAGGCGCCGAACGGCGGCGGCAGCGCCAGCGCGCCCGCGTGGTAGGCGTCGAGCAGCGGCCACGCCTCGCCGGGCGGCAGCGACTCGATGCCGAGCGGGCTCGACAGCGAGACCAGCGCCAGCTCCAGGCCGGTGGTGTCGCGGTGCTCGTGGGCCGCCGGGTCCACCTCGTAGGGCGGCTCGCCGTCCAGGAGCAGCGTCCAGCCGTCGAGGCGCGGCGGGGTCGCGCGGGCGCGCAGCGCGCGGACGAACGCGGGCGTCCAGACATGCTGGTGCACGTCGATGCTCACCGGAACGGCTCCTTCCTGTATTTCCGACTGACAATACATGAAACTAGGGAGCTTCTGTCACCGGCACCGTTTAGGGTGTCAGGATGCCCCGCAAGCGAGCGACGCTCCGGGAAGTGGCCCAGGCGACCGGTCTGTCGCCCGCCGCGGTCTCCTACGCACTGCGCGGCCTCCAGGTCTCCGAGGAGACCATGCAGCGCGTGCGCGCCGCCGCCGACCGGCTCGGCTACGAGGCCGACCCCATCGCCAGGGCCCTGGCCAGCGGCCGCACCGGCATGATCGGGCTGCTCTGCGCCTCGCTGGAGGACCTGTGGCAGCAGTCGCTGGCCGTCGGCATCAGCCGCGGCCTGCGCGAGAAGGACCGCTACGCGCTCATCCTCGACGCCGTCGGCGACCCGGGCCGCGAGCGCGCCCTCGCCCAGCAGCTCCGCGACCAGCGCGTCGACGGCATGATCGTGCAGCCGCTCGACCCGGCGGCGGAGTTCTGGCCCGAGCTGTGCGAGTCGCTGCCCGTCGTGGCGATCGGCGACTCGCTGGCGGGCACGGCCGGCGAGGTCGTCTTCGACAACCGGCGCGGCGTCACGCTCGCCCTGGAGCACCTGCGCGCCCTCGGCCACCGCCGCGTCGGCGTGCTCACCCCGACCCGGCCCAGCACCCCCGACCGCCCCGCCGACGTGCACGTCACCGCCGAGGGCGACCGGCTGGGCCTCGACATCGAGGTCGCCACCGCCCCGCACGACCTGGCCGCCGCCACCGCCGCCGCCCGCGCCCTGCTCTCCGGCGCCCGCCCGAGCGCCGTCTTCTGCTTCGCCGACTCGATCGCGTACGGGGTCTACGCGGCGGCGGCGGAGCTGGGCCTGTCCATCCCCGGCGACGTGTCGGTCCTGGGTTACGACGACCATCCGATGTCCGGGCTGCTCACGCCGGGGCTGACGACCGTCGACTGGAACATCGACGGGATCGTCTCGGCCGCGGTCCGCCTGATGGCGGAGGCGGCCGACGGCGGGGCCCGGCGCCGCCGCGTCGTCCAGCAGCCCACCCTCCGCGAGCGCGGCTCCGTCGCCGCCCGCTGAATCCTTTGACCGCCTCCCTGCCTCTTATGACCGAGAAGCCATCGACCAGGGAGGTCGTCATGATCGTCGCCGCCGCCGTCATCGCCGGGGCCGTGCTCGTCTGCACGTGCGTGCTCGTCCTGCGCCGCAGGAGCAGGTCGCGTGGCTGAGCAGTCCTGGCCCGGCGCCAGGCTGATCGCGGGCGCGCAGGAGGGCGACGCCGAGTCGATCGCGGCGCTGGTGTCGGGCTCGCACCCGCACGTGCGGCGCTTCGCCCGCTCGCTGTGCGCGACCCCGGAGGACGCCGAGGACGCCGCGCAGGAAGCGCTCATCATCCTCTACCGGAAGATCGGGACGTTGCGGGCGTCCGGGGCGCTGGCGTCGTGGATGTTCCGCATCGTCCGCAACGAGTGCCTGCGCCGTGCCCGCATGCTGGGGCGGCCGCCCGCGCCGCCCCCGGAGACCGCCGCGAGGTCGGCGGAGGAGGAGGTGCTGGACCGCCTGGAGGCCGGGCGGGTGGCGGCGGCGATCGCCGCGCTGCCCGCCGACCAGCGGCGCGTGCTGATCATGCGGGACGTGCAGGGGATCAGCGGCCGGATGGTCGCCGACGCGCTCGGTCTCAGCGTCCCGGCGATGAAGTCACGGCTGCACCGGGCCAGGGCGGCCGTCCACCACACACTGGAGAGGGGAACCGGAGATGTCTGACGGCAGGAGTTTCGCGAGCGCGTCGCTGCCCCGCCACCTGTTGCGCGGGGCGGCCGGGTTCGGGGCGCTGGCCGGGGTGGTGGCGCTGCTGCCGCTGCTCGGGCCGGTCAGCCTGCTGCTGGCCCCCGTCGGGCTGCTGGCGCTGCGCGGCTGCCCGGCGTGCTGGGCGATCGGGCTGGCCCAGACGGTCTCGATGGGCCGGTTGCGGCGCTCGTGCGCCGACGGGAAGTGCGAGCTGACCTACGCCGGCCCACGCGGCCCGGTCAGCTCTCCGCGTGGACCCGCGACAGGCTAGTCGTCGCCGGGGATGATCAGGCCGAGGATCCAGCTCACGACGCTGATGATGAGCGCGCCCACGATCGCCGACGGCCAGAAGTCGTCCACGTGGAAGGGGATGTCGAGCTGGCCGGAGATCCAGCTCGTCAGCATCAGCATGGCGCCGTTGATGACCAGCAGGAACAGGCCCAGCGTGAGCACGATGAGCGCGCACCCCAGGGCCTTGACGATGGGCTTGACGATGGCGTTGATCAGGCCGAAGATCAGCGCCACGATCAGCAGCGTGCCCCAGTAGGAGAGCGAGTTCTCAGGGGCGGTGATCCGGATGCCGTCGAGGAGCTGGAGGGCCACCCAGAGGGCGGCCGCTGCCGCCAGGGTTCGGATGATGAATCTCACGCTGATTGATCCTCCCACGTTATCGGCCCCCGGACGAGGGAAAGGTGCGTGCCATGGGGGAGGGAGTGAGATGGAAGCCACTGATCTGGAGTCGCTGCCGGCCGCCGAGCTGCACGACCGCGCGGTGCGCTACGCCGTGCGCCACGGGGATCTGGGATTCCTGTGGAACCTGCTGAAGGTGATCCCCGCCGCCGAGGCGGCGTCCGGCCACGAGAAGGAGACCACGGCCGACCTGAGCCGCGTTTCGGCGCTGCTCAGCGACGCCCTCGCGGCGGGTGAGGGCGAGCTGGGCGAGGCGCTGCGTCCTGTCTACCTGGCCTACCTGCGCGAGCACCCCGACGCCTAGCCGGCCAGGCGGGTCTCCGTCCCGCCGTAGCCGGCCAGGCCGGGCGTGCCGAACTCCTGTCCGTCCCGGCTGACGATCAATGTCTCGTACGGTCCCTCCGCCGCCTGTTCCAGCGCGAAGCGCCGGGCCAGGACGGGTCCCATCGCGTACATGGCGGTGGCGTAGCCGTCGGCGACGCCCAGGTCGGGGCCGAGCACGGTGACCGAGCCGAGCGTGGTCTCCGGCTCCCCGGTGCGCGGGTTGACGATCCCGGAGCCGCCCGAGGTGGCGATGCCGAGGTCGTTGGCGAACAGCACCCGGCGCACCAGCCCCGTGTGCGGGTCGCGGACGCCGACCCGCCAGCGCTTGCCCGGCGCGGCCGAGCCGCGCACCCGGATGTCGCCGCCGGCGTTGATGCGGTGGTCGACGGCGCCGGCGTTGGCCAGCGCGCGGGAGAGGCGTTCCAGTGCCCACCCCTTGATGTAGCCGGACGGGTCGACGACGCCGTCCCTGCGGGCCTCGAACCAGCCGTCGGTCGCCTCGCTCAGCTCGTCGCAGCGGTGCAGCACCTCGATGAGCTCGGGGATCTGCCTGATGGTCTGGCCGCGGTTCAGCCGGGTGATCTGGCTGTCCGGGCTGGTGGCGCCGAACGTCTCCTGCACCCAGCGCAGCCAGGCGAAGGCATCGTCCAGCAGAGGGGTGAGCTCGCGTTGCGGCAGGGCGGTGCGGATGTCGACGCTGACCTGCGTGCCCATGACCGTCTCGACCCGAGCGCTTCCGGGGAAAGTCGTCACCTTTGCCTCCTTGTCCCCAGCTACAGTCCCATATGGCGCGTAATGTCGTGTTAAGCCTATTGCCGGGACTTGACGGTCGTGCTTCTGACCTGGGTCTCCGGCACGGCCAGCCGCGCCAGGGCGCCGCGCACGTACCGCTGGAAGTGGCGCGGCCCGGCCAGCACCACCTCGCGCTCGGCGATGTCGGGCACCTGCCGGCTCAGGCCGGAGGCGCTGACCCGTTCCTTGGCCCGGGGGTCGTGTTCCTGGCCGACGACCAGCACCAGGCCGTACCTGTCCTGGAGGTCGCGCAGCTCTTCGGTCACCCGGTCGGTGCGGTAGACGGCCACGGTGGCGTCGTCCCGGCTCGCCAGCAGGGAGCGCAGCGCGCCGGGCTCCAGGCCGGTGGCGATGAGCACGGTGCCCCGGGTGCGGGCGGGCCCCCGGTGCCCGCGCAGGGTCATCAGCGCCGCGACGCCGTACACGAGCAGGGCCAGGGGCCGCGACGTGCCGAGCAGGACGGCCGCGACGCCGGAGCAGAGCAGCAGAGGAGCCATGTCCACGACTGTGGGTGCCGAACATGAGAACCATCTGAGTAAGGTCTAAAACATGGCTAACGTGCGTGTTGAGCGGACTGATGATGGTGGGTTCAGGGCGACGAACGCCCGCGGCGCCGAGGTGCGCATGGGCGGCGGCACCGACGAGGGCGTGTTCACCCCGGTCGAGCTGCTGCTCGCGGCCGTCGGCGGGTGCAACATCGTGACCGTCGAGCCGCTCACCGCCAAGCGCGGGCACCGGCTGGTGCGGCTGGCGATGACCGTCGCCGCGGACAAGGTCGAGCCCAACCGCCTGGGCCCGGTCACCATCACCTACGACGTCGAACTGCCCTCGGAGGAGGCCGACGAGGTCTTCAGGGCGGTCGCGGCGCGGGTGCACGAGAAGTACTGCACGGTCGGCACCTCGCTCTCGGAGGGTACCGAGGTCCGTTTGGACATCCCGTAGCCCTGATTAGGCGGATATTAAACTGCGTTATGACGCGTCCGTTGCATAGGGCTCGGTAGTGTCGAAGCAGGTCGGAAGCAGTGCGACCGGCCTGAGAGGACCTACACCGGAGCGGACGCGGAGGGGGACCGCGGTCTGCCAGTGCGGGACCGCCGGCGCCTTTGGGGGAAGGCGCCGGCCTGGACCGCCTTCGGATCGGGGCCGGGCAGTCTTTGGGGGAAGCTGCCCGGCCCCGATTCTTGCGTATCGTACGGTTTCGTGACCAAAGTCCTCATTGACTGTGATCCCGGCATCGACGACGCCATGGCGCTCGCCCTCGCCGCCGGCGCCCCCGGCCTGGAGATCGTCGCCATCACCACCGTCGGCGGCAACGTCGACCTCTCCCTCACCACCGCCAACGCCCTCGCCCTGCGCGAGTTCCTCGGCCTCGGCGACGTGCCCGTCACCGCCGGCAGCTCCGGCGCGCTGCTGCGCCGCACCGTACGGGCCGCCGCCGTGCACGGCGAGAGCGGCCTCGGCGGCGTCGTCCTGCCCGCCCCCAGCCTCACCGTCGCCGACGGGCACGCGGCCGACCGCATCATCGACACCCTGCGCGCCGCCCCCGGCGAGATCACCCTGGTCGCCATCGGCCCGCTCACCAACATCGCGCTCGCCGTGCTGCGCGAGCCCCGGGTGGTCGAATGGGCGCGTGACCTGGTCATCATGGGCGGCTCGTTCACCCGCGGCAACCACAACCCGGCGGCCGAGTTCAACATCCTCGCCGACCCCGAGGCCGCCCAGATCGTGTTCGGGGCCGGCTGGACGGTCAAGATGCTCGGCCTGGACGTGACGCTCACCGCCACCGTCACCTCCGACGTGCTGGAACGCATGCGGCCGCTGGGCAGGCTCGCCGAACTCCTGGTCCCCGCCGCCCAGTTCTACGGCGAGGTGACCGCCGACGGCGGCCCGGCCATCCACGACGCCTGCGCGGTCGCGTACGTGATGGACCCGTCCCTGGTCACGCAGACCCCGGCAATGGTGAACGTGGAGACCATCGGCGAGTTCACCCGGGGGATGACGGTCGTCGACTTCCGCCTGCGCGACCGGCAGCCGAACGCGCTGGTGGCGACCGGGCTGGACGTGACGCGGTTCTGGGAGCTGGTGCTGGGGACCTACCGGGAGCTGGCTGACCGGCTCGGATGATCTGATGTGCGGGCAGCCTGCGGCGGCTGGTACAGTTACACCTGTCGCAAGCGCCGCTAGCTCAGTTGGTCAGAGCAGCTGACTCTTAATCAGCGGGTCCGGGGTTCGAGTCCCTGGCGGCGCACCCCGACAGAGCCCCAGTTCAGTTCGCTGAGCTGGGGCTTCTTGCTGTCCGAAGCCCGCCCTGTCACACCGGTACATTGCCGGACATTCACTCTCATGTGACATTCCTGAACCAGAAGGAAGCCGTGGCGCCCCGGCAGCGCTTCGAAGAGCTCTACACGGAGCACTACGCGGCCGTCTCCGGTTACGTCCGCCGTCGCACCGACCATCCGGACGACTGCGCCGACGTGATCGCCGAGACGTTCACCACGGCCTGGCGACGGCTGGCGGACGTGCCGGCCGGTGACGAGGCCAGGCTGTGGCTGTACGGCACCGCGCGGCGCGTCCTGGCCAACCATCGGCGCGGCGCCCTGCGCCACACGGCCCTGACAGTGCGCCTTCGCGAAGAGCTCGCCGCCGGCGCCGCCGCGGCCGACCGGATCCCGGCAGGAGCCGGGGCGGCGTTCGCCCGCCTGTCGGAGGACGACAGGGAGCTGCTGTCGCTGGTGGGCTGGGAAGGGCTGGACACCGGCGAGATCGCCAAGGTGCTGAGCTGCTCGCGCGTGGCCGTCCGCCAGCGCCTGCACCGCGCGCGCAAGCGCCTGGCCGCCGAGCTGGCCGCCCACGACATCGACCTGAGCGCGTACGGCACGCGCGCCGTACGCCTTGCCAAGGAGAGCGCATGACCCCCGACGAGGTCGTCAAAAGCCTGGCCCCCGACCCCGGTCCCGGGCTCACCCCGGCGGCCGTGGAGATGCTGACCCGGATCATGGACACCGCCGAACCCGCACCGCGCACCCGGCGCCCGCTGTGGCGGCGGCCGATCCTGGCGCTGCCGCTCGCGGCGGCGGTCGCCGCGGGCTGGTCGCTCACGGCCGTGCTGGGCGCCGCCCCCGCCTCCGCGCTGAACATCAAGGACGCCGGCGACCACTACCTGATCGAGGTCAAGGACCTGTACGCCCGGCCCGAGGTCTACACCGCCCAGCTCAAGGAGGCGGGCCTGAACGTCTCGCTCAAGGTCGTGCCCGTCCCCCCTTCCTACGTGGGCGAGATCCACCTCGACACCCCGGGGTGGAGCAAGGGCCCGTTCCCGCACGCGGACAAGATCAGGACGATCGACCGCCCGAAGGGATGCGCCCCCACGCTGAGCTGCCCGATCGGGCTCACCATCGCCAAGGACTTCACCGGCGCCGCCGAGCTCAAGCTGGGCCGCGAAGGCCGTCCCGGGGAGGAGTACCAGGTCGTCACCTCGCTGGGCAGCCGGGGCGAGCTCCTGCACTGCAAGCCGTTCGTCAACCTCCGCGTGGGCGAGGTGCGCAGGACCCTGGCCTCGCTCGGCGTGACGATCACCGAGTTCGCGATCACGAAGCCCGGCTCGGACGGCGAGGACGCGGAGGTCACGACGACGGCGCCCGACTCCCTGTACGTGACCGGCGGCGGGCTGTCCGAGTACGGCAAGGCGTTCCTCGTCGTCGGCGAGGAGCCGATGGACGAGGAGCTCAAGCGGACGATCGACCGCAAGCACGGCTGCTCCGACGGCGACGGAAGCGGCTCGTGAAGGCGCCGGCGGTTACGCTGCTGCTGCTGGTGGCGGCCACGGTCGTGACGCCGTCGCCGCCCGCGCGGGCGAGCGCCGAGCCCCCGGCTCCCGCCGCGGACGAGGTCACGCTCATCACCGGCGACCGCGTCACGGTGACAGGCCGGGGATACCGGGTGACGCCCGCGGACGACCGCGAGGTCAGCTTCTCCGGGCAGGTGCGTGGGGGCCACCTGCACGTGATCCCGTCCGACGCCCGCCCGCTGATCGCCAAGGGCGTGCTCGACCGGCGGCTGTTCGACGTCACCCAGTTACTCCAGTGGGGCTACGGCGACGCCACCAGGAAGGACATCCCGCTCATCGTCCAGTCGGCGAGCGAGGCGGCAGGCCGGCTGCGGGACGCCGGGCCGGCCCGGCGCCTCGCGGCCGCCGGCCTGACCACGACGCGACTGCCCAAGGCGAGCGCCGCCCGGACCTGGCGGGACCTCGCGGGCGGGGGCGGTCCGTCACTGGCCGCCGGGACGGCCAAGCTGTGGCTGGACGGCCGCCGTGCCTTCACCCTCGACCGCAGCGCCGAGCAGATCGGCGCGCCCACCGCGTGGAGCCAGGGCTTCACCGGCAAGGGCGTCAAGGTCGCCGTGCTCGACTCCGGGTACGACCCCGATCACCCCGACCTGAAGAACGCGGTCAAGCAGTCACGCAACTTCAGCGACGAACCCGACATCCGCGACAACATTGGCCACGGCACCCATGTGACGTCGACCATCGCGGGGGCGGGGGAGAAGTACCGGGGCGTGGCCCCGGACGCGGAGATCGCCGTGGCCAAGCTGGGCAGCCGCACGTTCACCGAATCGGCTCTGCTGGCCGCCATGGAATGGGCCGCCGTCGAGGTCGGGGCCAAGGTCGTCAACATGAGCCTGGGCGGTTCCGACACACCCGGGCTGGACCCCGTGGAACAGGCCGTGAACGTGCTGTCGGAGCGGACCGGCGCGCTGTTCGTGGTCGCCGCGGGCAACTCCGGCCGCAACCCGGTGAGCAGCCCCGGCAGCGCCGACGCCGCCCTGACGGTCGGCGCCGTGGACCGGGACGGCCGCCTGGCCCCCTTCTCCAGCGCCGGGCCCCGCCTCGGCGACCACGCGATCAAGCCGGACGTCACGGCGCCGGGCGTCGGGATCGTGGCGGCGCAGGCGGGCGGCGCCCACGTCGCGATGGACGGCACCTCGATGGCCGCGCCGCACGTGGCCGGGGCCGCCGCGATCCTCGCCCAGCGCCACCCCGGCTGGACCGGCCCCCGGCTGAAGGCGGCCCTCATGGGCAGCGCGGCGCCCGCGGCGGACGAGACGCCGTACCGGCAGGGCGCCGGCCTGGTCGACGTGGCCCGCGCGCTCGCCCAGCCCGTGGTGGCCGAACCGGGCAGCCTGCACGCGCTCTTCCCCTTCGGCACGGCCGAGCGGGGGGCGACCAGGACCATCACCTACACCAACACCGGCGACACCCCGGTCACGCTCGGCCTGACCGCCGAGGGCGAGCTGCTCCGCCTCTCCGCGGACCGCGCCGAGGTGCCCGCGCACGGGCAGGCGACGGTCACGCTGACGATCGACGCGAGCGGCAGGCCGACCGGCGACCACCCGGGCGTCGTCACCGCCCGGTCGGGCGACCAGGTGATCCGGACGCCGGTCGGCGCGTACGTGGAACCGGAGACCCACCTGGTGACCGTCACGGCCCTGGGCAGGTCCGGCACGCCCGTCGACCCGCTGGTCCACGCCTTCGACCCGGAGACCGGCGTACAGCACGAGCTGTCCTTCGCCGACGGCCGCGCCGGGATCAGGCTGCCCAAGGGGCGGTGGAGCCTGCTGTCGGACACCTCCGAGCGCGAGGGCACCACCATCGCCCACACCGTCGTCACCGTGGGCGAGACCGACCAGGAGGTGACGCTGGACGCGCGGGCCGGCAAGCAGTTCCTGTTCTCGATCGACGACCCGGGCGCGGTCCAGGACAACGGCTTCGACTTCCAGCTGGAGTCCGGGAAATGGGCCACGGCCTGGCTCTCGTTCACGAGGTACCCGGACCGGCTGTTCGTCGTCCCGGCCCGCGAGCCCGGCCTGAAGTTCCTGATCAGGAACCAGTGGGTGAACGAGGCCACCGGCTCCCTCTACGACCTCGCCCGGCGTCACGTCGGCGGGCTCCCGGACGATCCCGGCTACGCGGCCGAACGGCGGGAGCTGGCGAAGGTGACCTCGACCTACCGGGCCTCGGGCACGGCGGGCACGGCGGGCACGGCGACTCCGCTGACGACGGTGCGTCTCGGCAGCGCAAGCGGCATGCCCCTGGCGCCCCCCAAGGACGTGGACCTGCCCGGCACGCTGACCCAGTACCGGACACCTGGCCTCTCCTGGAGCGGCGCGCTCCTGATCGGCACCGCGCTGATCACGGGCGAGGAGCGGATCGCACGCCGAGGCTCCACCAGAGAGCTGTGGAACGCCGCGGTGACGGGCCCGTCGCTCGCCGGGATCCACGCCCGGCGCACCGGCGACAAACTGGTGTTCCGCCCGGCGGCCCTGTTCGCCGACGGCGCCGCCGGACGGGCCGGGAGCGACGAGGCGGCCACGGGCACGGCGACCGTCACCAGGGACGGGCAGGTGCTCGCCACCGCCGACCTGGCCGGCTGCTGGATCGACTCCCCGGAGTCCTGCGAGATGCGGGCGAAGCTGCCGGCCGGAGCCGCCACGTACACGATCAGCGCGTCTGCGCGCCGGCCGGCCGCGACGCTGTCCACCGCCGTGGACGCCGTCTGGACGGTGCCCTCCGCGCGCACCGGGGAAGAACGGCCGCTGCCGGTGATGGCGATGCGCTTCGGCCCGGCCGGGCTCGACGCGGTCAACCGCGCCCCCGCCGGATCGCTGACCCGGCTGCCGATGCGGCTGGAGGGCGGGGTCCGGCCGGTGAGCGTCCGCCTGGAGACGTCCGCCGACGACGGCGCGACCTGGCGGCCCGTGCGCGCCTCCGGCGCGGGTCCGTCCTGGCAGGCCGCCGTCCGCAACCCGGGCACACCGGGCTACGTGTCGCTGCGCGTCCGGGTCGAGGCGGCCGGCGGCGCCGCCCTCACCCAGACCGTCGTCCGGGCGTACGCGGTGGGCCCGCCATAGCCGCGTCGAGCTCGCGCGACGAACGCTGAAGCGGTCCTGGCAGGGTCACGTTGAGGATGGTGGGCCCGCCGTCCGGGCTGTTCAGCAGGAACGACCCGTCGTGCGCCTCGACCCGGCGGCGGATGCCGGTGAGCCCGGGGCCGCTCTCGTCCGCCCCGCCGCGTCCGTCGTCCACCACCCGCAGGCACAGCCGGTCGTCCCGGTGGCGGACGCTGACGACGGCGTACCGGGCCCGGCTGTGCCTGGCGACGTTGGCGAGCGCCTCGGCCACCACGAAGTAGGCGGTGGCCTCGACGGAGGCGGCGGCCCTGACCGGCGGGCCGGCGTCGACGACGCAGGGCACCGGGCAGGCCGCCGCCAGCCCGGTGAGCGCGTCGGCGAGGCTCTTGTCGGTCAGGACGGGCGGCAGGATGCTCCGCACAACGCCCCGGAGCTCGGCGAGCGCCTGCTCGGCGGTGGTCTGTGCCCGTTCGATCGAGGTCATGGCGGTGGCTGTGTCGCCGGCCGCGTCGCTCTCCAGCGCCCGCAGCGCGTCCGCGATCAGCGCGTCGACGGCGACGAGGCGGCTCTGCGTCCCGTCGTGCAGCGACCGCTCGATCCGGCGCAGTTCGGCGAGGTGCGCGTCGAGGACGGCGGCGCGGGTCGCGGTGAGCTGCGCCACGCGCAGGCTCAGGTCGACGCCGGGGCCGGGCCGCAGGAGACGCAGGCCGGACCAGGCCTGCAGCCGGGACATGCGGGGCGCTAGGAGCATGGTGAGCGCGATCTCGATCGGGGCCAGCACGGCGACGGCGAGGGCGCTGGGCAGGTCGCTGACCTCCCACATCCCGTAGGTCGCGGCCGTGGCGTCCCCCGCAGGCAGCACCCACCACCACAGCGCGAAGGTCGCGTCCTGGACCGCGTGGACCGGGAAGGTGAGGGCGAGCACGCCCACGAGGATGCCGGTGGACGCGTGCACGACCGCCCAGGCCAGCTCGCGCCGCACGGGCGGGTCGGCGAGGGCGGCGCGCAGCCCGGCCGGGGGCGGGGGCGGGGCGATGATCTCGTCCGGGTGCCAGCGCGAGAGCCGGGCCCGCTCCCGGTCGGCGACCGCGCGCAACCCGCGCAGCGCGGCCGGCATCAGCGGCAGCCCGACGCCGGCCAGGCAGGCCAGGGCGGTGACGATCACCGTGAGGAGCGCGGCCAGCGCCAGGACTCCCGTGCCTATGCCGCCGACGAGGTGTTCGAGCGCGTCCAGGGTGGCACGGCCCCGGCCGAACACGTCCCAGCGCCAGGCCCATCGCGTCCGCCATCGCGCCCGCGGCAGCCGCGCGGCCCGGCAGCCCTCAGCGACCGTCATGGGAACGTACCTCCTCGGCCACGCACAGGGCCGTTCGCTGATCAGCACCGGAGGTACGCAGGTTATAGCCGACATGTCACCATGTCAGGGCTTTTGTCATAAGAGAGGGTCAGGCTCACAGCCGGTGACGGGGACCGGCGACGCCGTACAGCTCGGCGTGCCAGAGGTCGGAGCCGATCCGCTCCACGCCGGCCGTCAGATGGCGGCGGTAGGTGGTGAAGAGCAGGCCCAGCCGGGTGGCGGCGAGCTGCTGGGTGGGCGGGCCGCTCACGTACGTGACGGCGAGCGCCCGGTGCAGCTTGACCGAGCGCGGGTCGTCGCGCAGGGCGTCGATCGCCTCGCGGAGCAGGTCGTGCAGGGCCGTCGCCGGATCACGCCCGGCCCGCCCGGCCCGCTCGGTGACCAGCCGGGTACGCGTCAGCGGCGAGGCGGCCAGCGCGCCGGGCCGCGAGAAGTGGCGTAACGCCTGCCGGACGGCCTCGCCGAACTCGGCCCGTGACAGCACCGCCAGCCGCCCCGCCCCGCCGCCCGCCTCCGGGGCCGTCGTCCGGCCGAAGCGCTCCAGCCACGCCTGGGGCGGCACCGCCCGCCAGTCGTGGGCGAACAGGTCATAGGCCGCGTCCCCGACGCGAGGCCGGACGTCGATCCTGCCGATGCCGCAGCGCCACAGGTGTTCGTGCGCCTCGTGCTCCGGCAGCGCCCAGTAGGACCAGGCCATCTGCTCCGACCGCAGGCACTCCCCGACGGCCCGCCAGCGCATCATCGCCGTCAACGCCCTGCCGCCCGGCCGTCCCCGTGGCAGCCACATCCTGGCGACGGCCAGGTGCTCGCCCGCGCGCAGGGGCGCCGTGGCCCGCGCGTGCGCCCACGCCGCGGCCACGACCGGGTCGGCCGCGAGTTCCTCCTGGTCCGGTCCCGGCAGCCGCAGCCAGGCGAACCAGGCGACGGGCTCGCCCGTCGCGGCCCGGCGGTAGACGCGGAACGCCTCCGGGCGGCGCCCGGCCCAGAAGGCGGCGCAGCCCGCGGCCTCCTCCCCTTCCGTCTCGGCCGCCATCTCGACCAGGGCCTCGACGTCCGCCGGGTTCAGAGGCTCCTCGCGGAACCCGGCCGTCGAGTGCGCGTCGCGTACGCTCGCCGGCTGGTCGCCGCGGTGGAGGTGGAGCAGGGCCGCCACGGCGCCGGGCACGTCGGGATCGGCCGCCGTCCGGACCTTTCCGGCCAGGTGGGCCCGGACGCGTTCGTGCATGGCGGCGTGTCCCTGCCGGTCCCGCCAGCGGAAGTCGGCCTCCAGGATCTCGCGCACCAGGGCGTGCGGGTACAGCCCGGAGGCGCTCGACTCCATGAACGGCAACCGGCGCAACCACCGGAACAGCTCCTCGGCGTCGTGCGTCAGCACCGCGCGCAGCAGATCCTCGGTCGTCACGTACGCGTGCGCGCTGACCTCCAGCGCCTGCCGGTGCGCGGCCGAGGGCACCTCGCCCACGAGCTGGTCCAGCAGCGCGGTCACGAGCTCGTGCTCCGGTTCCGCGCCCCCCGACGCCGCGGTCAGCAGCAGCGCCAGCGGATGGCCGCCCGCGAAGGCCAGCACCCGCTCGCGCGACTCCTCGGGCACCCCGCAGGAGTCGAGCAGCGCCCGCGCCTCGGCGGGCGGCAGGTCACGCAGCGGCATGACCCGCAAGGCCCGGGCCCACCCGGGGTCGGCGTGCCAGCGCACGTCCGGGGCGTGCCGGCCGGCCAGCACGACCAGCGCCCCCATCCGCACCCGCGACAGGAACTCCTCCCGCAGCCACTCCTCCAGCTCCTGAAGCTGCTCGAAGGCGTCGACCAGCAGGACCGCGCGCGGGTCGCGCAGCACCGGCGCGGCCTCGGCCTCGAACGCCTCGGGCGACGCCACGAGCCCACGGCCGTCGATGTGCACCACCGGGCGGTTCGCGGCGGCGGCGTCCTGGACGAACCGCCGCAGCAGCGCGGACTTTCCGATGCCGCCGGGACCGTGCACGTACAGGACACTGTGGCTGCCGTGCAGGGCCGCGTGGAAGGCCGCCAGCTCCGCGCCCCGGCCGACGAAGGCCTGCTCCCGCGCGAGGTGTACCTGTCGCCCCAGTTGCTCCGGTTCATAATCGCTCGCCAGGCGCATACGCCTTGCTCCCCCTCGATCAACCGCTACGGACCGAAGGTACGGGCCGCCGGTGCGCGCGGGCGATCCCGCGCACTGCCTCCTGCGGGTACAGCAGGCCGTACCGGCTCCGGAGCGGCGGGGATCACGGCCCGCAGGGCAGGGTCACGGCCAGCACGGTGGGCCCGCCGGGCGGGCTGTCCAGGGTGAACGTCCCGTCGTGCGCCTCGACCCGGCCGCGGATGCCGCGAAGCCCGGAACCGTGCCGCTCGTCCGCCCCGCCTCGGCCGTCGTCGGTGATCCGGACCTGGAGCCGGTCGCCCACGCGGCGGGCCTCGACGGCGACGTGCCGCGCACGGCCGTGCTTGGCGGTGTTGGTGAGCGCCTCGGCGACCAGGAAGTACACGGTGGCCTCGACGGAGGCGGCGGCCTTGGCCGGGAGGTCCACGGCCACGGTGCACGGCACGGGGCTGGTCGCGGCCAGGCCGGTCAGCGCGTCGGCGAGGCTCTGGTCGATCAGGACGGGCGGCAGGATGCTCCGCACGACCCCCCGGAGCTCGTCGAGCGACTGCCTGACGGCGTCCTGGGCCCGCACGAGGGGCTCTCCGGCCGTGGACGGATCACGTTCCAGCGCGCGACGGGCCGCCCCGAGCAGCACGTTGACGGCGACGAGCCGATTCTGCGTCCCGTCGTGCAGCGACCGCTCGATCCGGCGCAGCTCGGTGGCGTGCGCGTCGAGGGCCGCGGCGCGCGTCGCGGTCAGCTCCGCCACCCGCGAGGTCAGATCCGTGGCGGAACCCGGGGCGTGGCGCAGCAGCCGCCGCCCGGGCCATGCCTGCAAGCGTGCCAGGCCGGGCGCGGCGATCATGGTGAGGACGATCCACACCGGGATCAGCAGGGCGACGCCGAGAGCGCTGGGCACGTCCCTGATGGTCCACCATCCCCAGGATTCGACCGCGGGCTGCTCCGGAGACAGCAGCAACCACCACAGCGAGAGGGCGGCGACCTTGAGGGCCTGGAGCGGCAGCGTGAGGGCGAGCAGTCCCAGGAGCCCCCCGAACCCGGCGTGGATCACCAGCCAGCCCAGCTCGCGGCGGACTGTGCGGTCGGTGGCCGCGTCGCGCAGCCGGGAGGGGGTCGTGCTCGGGCCGGTGAGTTCTGGGCCCCAGCGCGAGAGCCGCCGTCGTTCGCGGTCGGCGACCTCCCGCAGCTCGCGCAGTGCGGCGGGCACCAGCAGCAGCCCCACGCCGACCAGGCACAGCAGCGCGGTGGCGGTCAGCAGCAGCAGCGCGATCATGGCGACGATCCCCGTGCCCATGCCGCCGACGAGGCGTTCGAGCGCGTCGACCGTGGCACGGCCACGGGCCTGCACGTCCCAGCGTCCGCCCGGACGCCGACGATCCCCGCGATCGTCGACCGTCATCCACACTCCCACGACTGAGGACCGGACGCTCCGCGGAGGTGGAGCAGGCGGGCATGCAACGGTATAGCAGGCTATATCCGGACTAGTTGCCTCAGCAGGAATTCATCATGAATTGTGGCAGTCAGCAGCCATTCACCCGGGCAATCCGAGCCGCCTGACGCCCGGGAATGGCCGAAGATGGGGGCATACGGCGATCTTCGACCTCGGGGGACCACGCGTGCTTTCTGAACGGTACGTACTGCTGGACCAGCTCGGCAGCGGCGGCACGGGCACCGTGTGGCGGGCGACCGATCAACTCCTCGGCCGTACGGTGGCGGTGAAGGAGATGCACCTCCGGACGACCGGCCAGACGCGCGCCGCCCAGCTCACCAGGGCCCACCGGGAAGCCCAGGTCATCGCCCGGATCTCGCACCCGAACGTCCTCGGCGTGCACGACCTCCTGATCCACGACGAGCGGTTGTGGCTGGTGATGGAGTACGTGGACGGCCCCTCGCTGAAGGACCACCTCGCCGCCGCCGGCCCGATGACCCCGGCCGACGCCGCGACGATCGGCCTGCAGCTGCTGTCCGCGCTAGAGACCGTGCACGCCGCCGGCGCGCTGCACCGGGACGTCAAACCGGCCAACGTCCTGCTGCGCCGCGACGGCAGGGTGGTTCTGTGCGACTTCGGCATCGCGGCGCTGACCGGGACCGACTCGCTCACCGAGACCGACGCGGTGGTGGGGACGCTCGAGTACATCGCCCCCGAGCGGCTCCGCGGACAGCCCGGAGGGCCGCCCAGCGACCTGTTCTCGCTCGGCGTCACCCTGTGCGTGCTGGTGTCGGGACGGTCCCCGTTCGCCCGGCCGGAGCCCGCCGGGGTGCTGCACGCCATCGCCCAGGAGGCGGCGGACCTCCCGCCCGCCGCCGGGCCGCTGACCCCGCTGCTCGAAGCCCTGCTCCGCAAGGACCCGGCCCACCGCCCGTCCATCGCGGAGGCGAGCGCGATGCTGCGGCCCTTCGCCTCGACGACGCCGACCGTGCCCGACCTGCCGACCCATCCGCGACGACGATCCCGCGCCGTGCCGCGTCGCCGGCTGCCCGGCCTGGTGGCGATCACGGCCGCCGTCGTGCTCACGGCCGCCGTGGCCGCGGTCGCGCTCACGAACCGCGCCCCGGACGACACCCCCGCCGCCGCGGCGGCGACGACGAGCCCCGCCACCCCGCCGGCCAGTCAGCCAGCCACTCAGCCCGCCACCCCCAGCGCCACGGCCGCCGAGCCCCTGCGGCGCGTCCACGCGGTGATGCCCGTCCCCGACGACCCCGAGCTGAACGCCCCGAGCGGCTATTGGCTGTTCTCCGGCGACCGCTACGTCCGGGCCCGCCTCTCCACCCGGGGTTACCCGATAGGCGAGATCCTGCGAGCCGCCACGCCGCTCCGGACCTGGGACGACACCTTCGAGGACCTGCCCGCGTTCCGGGACCGGATCGACGCGACGCTGCGGGTCCCGGGCTCCTCCGACGAATACTGGGTCTTCTCCGGCCGCGAGTACGTCCGCATCCGCCTGGCGGGCCCCGACCAGGCGTACGACGACACGCTGGTGGCGGGGCCGCGACCCCTCAGCGACTGGGCGGACGTGTTCGGCGACCTCGCCGACGACGGCATCGACGCGGTGGTGCGCACCCCGGACGACCCGGAGCAGTACTGGGTGTTCTCCGGAGACAGGTACGTCCGGACCAGGCTGGACGGCGAGGGCCCCGGCGGCCAGATCACCCGCGGCCCGGCGCGGCTCGACGGCTGGCCCGGCACGTTCCACAAGGTCCCGGCGTTCAGGCAGGGCATCGACGAGATGCTGCCGGTGCCGGGCGAGGCGAACGACTACTGGGTGTTCTCGGGCACCCGGTACATGAAGATCCGCGTCACCGACGTCGCCTACGAGGACTCGGTGCTGACAGGGCCGAGGCCCATCCGCGACTGGTCCGCTCTCGGCTGAGCCGGGGCCGTCCCTCACCGGACAGTTTTCGGGCAGTGAATGGGTCTGTCGCGTGGACAGCCGAGGACTCTAGCGTCCCTCCGGTCCGACGGGGTGTCGGGATGCAGGGGAACGAGGGAGTCTGCGTTGAAGAGCAAGACCACCGGCGTGCTGTCCGCGCTGCTGGCCGTCGTCACGGCCACGGGAACCAGCGCGTGCGCGGCGGGCAAGACCGAGACGGCCGGGAGCGCCGGGGGGTGCGACACGAGCAAGGGCACGCTCGTCGTGGGCGTGATCGCGCCGATGTCGGGCAAGCTGTCGGCGATCGGGCTCGGCATCCGCAACTCGGTCCAGCTCGCCGTCGACCAGGCCAACGCGGCGTGCGCGGTCAAGGGATACCAGCTCGCGATGGATGCGCAGGACGACGAGGCAAACCCGGACAAGGGCGCCGCGGCGGCCCAGCGTTTCGCCGACGACCCCAACGTCGTGGGAGTCGTCGGCTCGTACAACTCGGGCGTGGCGCGGGCGATCCAGCCGAAGATCGCCGCCGCCAAGCTGCTGCTCATCTCGCCGGGCAACACCGACCCGGTGCTGTCCAGGGGAGCCGACTTCGCCACCGCGCCGAAACGGCAGTACGGCAACTACTTCCGCGTCGTCGGCACCGACGACCTCCAGGGCCCCTTCAACGCCCGCTACATGGTGCAGAAGGAGGGGAAGAAGAAGCTGGCGATCATCACCGACGGCAAGGCCGTGGGTGAGAGCAGCGCGACGGAGTTCGCCAAGGAGGCCGAACGCCTCGGCGCGCAGATCGTCATCCGCGAGAAGGTCAACGAGAACGACAGCGACTTCTCCAGCGTGCTGACCAAGGTCAAGACGCTGAACCCGGAGGCGATCTTCGTCGGTTCGGAGTATCACGTGGCCGGCCCGCTCAGCAAGCAGGCCAGGGACCTGGGGCTGAACGTGCCCGTGTCGGGCACCGACGGCCTGTTCGACCCCCAGTTCATCGCGCTCGGCGGCAAGGACGGCGACGTCGCCACCTCTGTCGGCGCGCCGATCGACAAGCTGGACAGCGGCAAGGCGTTCGTGGACGCGTACAAGAAGAAGGGCTTCTCCGACGGGTACGGCGGTTTCGGGGCCTTCGCCTTCGACGCGGCCAACGTCATCGTCGCCTCGGCCGGCAAGGTGACCGCGAGCGGCGGCTGGAGCGGCGGGCTCGAACAGCGCGCCGAGCTGATCAAGCAGGTCCAGGAGTACCGGACCGACTCGGGCGCCAACGGCACGATCGGATTCGACCAGTACGGCGACAGCGTCAACAAGATGTTCACCGTGTACAAGGTCACGTCCGGTGCGTGGAAGGACGTGCTGAGTGACCAGTTCGAGGCGAAGTAAGCCGTGTCCACTCTGGCGCAGCAGATGGTCAACGGTCTGGTGCTGGGTGCGCTGATCGGCTTGATCGCGCTCGGCTACACGATGGTCTACGGCATCGTCCAGTTGATCAACTTCGCTCACGGCGAGGTGTTCATGGTGGGCGCGTTCGGCGCGCACTTCGTCTCCCTGCGTCTGCTGCCCGCGGACACGCCCTGGTACACGGCGTTGCCGGTCATGTGCGTGACGGCGGTGGCCGTCTCCGTGGCGGTCGCGGTCGCGGTGGAGAGGCTGGCGTACCGGCCGCTGCGCGGCGCGCACAAGCTGGCGCCGCTGATCACCGCGCTCGGGGTGTCCATCCTGCTGCAGGAGGTGGTGCGGGTCTTCTACCCCGGCGCCACGGCGCCGCTGGCCTTCCCGCGCGCCTTCCCCGACGGGCACCTGGTGCTCGGGCCGGTGACGGTCCTGTGGACCGGCGTGCTGGCCCTCGCCGTCGCCCCCCCTCTGGCCGCCGCGCTGCACCTGTACGTGGAGCGCTCCCGCCTGGGACGCGCCATGCGCGCCACGGCCCAGGACCCCGAGACCGCCCGGCTCATGGGGATCGACCCGGACCGGGTGATCCTGGCGACGTTCGTCCTCGGCGCGGCGCTCGCGGGGGTGGGCGCCGTCCTGTACGGCATCCACTACACGCAGATCGACACCGCCATCGGCTTCCAGAACGGCATCTTCGCCTTCACCGCGGCCGTGCTCGGCGGCATCGGCAGCATCCGCGGGGCCATGCTCGGCGCGCTCTCCATCGGCCTGGTGAAGTCACTGGCCGGCCAGTACGCCTGGGGCGGCGCCCAGTACGACTACGTGTGGGTCTTCGCACTGCTGATCCTGGTCCTGATGTTCCGCCCGCAGGGCTTCCTCGGCCGGCCGGAGAGGGTGCGGGCATGACGTCCTCCTTCGTCCGGGACCGCCCGGTCACCGAAGCGCCGTCCCGGCGCGAGCCGCGCTCCGCCTGGCGTTCCGCGCCGGGCGCCGCGCTGGTGCTGCTCGGGGCGCTGTCGCCGTGGGCGTCGGCCGTCATCCCCGGCGGCGCCTATCCCGGCCTGGCCACGCTGCAGTTCTTCGACGCCCCGTACCTGGTCACCGGCTTCCGCCTGCACCTGCTGCTCCTGGGGCTGGCCGCGATGCTGCCCCGCGCGAGCCGGGCCGCGGGCGCGGGCGCGGCCGTCATCGCGCTCGTCCACACCGCGTTCCTGGCCGCGCTCGGCGTCCTGTCGTTCGGCGGTCCGGTGACGCTGGCCGGCGGCGCCCTGCTGATCTGGCTGGGCCGGAGGGAACCCGCCCCCACGTGGAAGCTTCCGTCCCGCGCGCTGGCCTGGCCGATCCTGGTGGCGGCCTTCGCCGCCCTGCTGTGGGCGGTGTCGGCGATGCTGACGGCGGGCGGGCAGAGCCGGGCGACCAACCCGCACGGAGGGGCCGAGTTCCTGTCGTTCCTCGGATTCGCCGTCGGCCTGTTCGGCATCCTGTCCGCGTACGGGGTGCTCTCCTGGCTCTCGGCCCTGGCCGAACGGCACCGGGCCTTCAGCCTCACCGTCCTGCTGGCCTGCGCCATGCTCCTGCCGCTCACCGAGGCCGGAACCGGCTACTGGATGACGGTGGCCTCCACCATCGGCATCTACGCGGCCACCGCGATCGGGCTCAACATCGTCGTGGGCCTGGCAGGGCTGCTCGACCTCGGCTACGTGGCCTTCCTCGGCATCGGCGCCTTCACCGCCGCGAACCTGGCCCACGTGGTCTCCTTCCCGGTCGCGGCGCTCGCGGGCGCGGTGGTGGCGGGCCTGCTCGGCGTCGTGGTGGGCGCGCCCACCCTGCGCGTGCGGGGCGACTACCTGGCGATCGTGACGCTCGCGTTCGGCGAGATCTTCTTCCGGGCCGCGCAGAACGACATCGGCGGGCTGACCGGCGGCGCCAACTCCATCCCGGGGATCCCGCCGATCACCCTCTTCGGGCAGGGCTTCGACCAGCCGGTCGGCGGACTGCCCGCCGGCTTCCTCTACTACGCGCTGACCGTGCTCCTGGTCGCCGGCACGATGGCGGTCCTGGCCAACCTCAAGCACAGCCGCACCGGCCGGGCCTGGCTGGCGATCAGAGAGGACGAGGACGTCGCCAGGGCGATGGGCGTGCGCACCGGCCGGGCCAAGATCCTGGCCTTCCTGGTGGGCGCCACGCTGGCGGGCCTGGCGGGCGCGGTCTTCGCGCACAAGCTCGGCACGGTCGGCTACGAGAGCTTCGACTTCAGCGAATCGGTCACCTTGCTGGCCGCGGTGATCCTCGGCGGCATGGGCACGGTGCCCGGCGCGCTCGTGGGCGCCTCGCTGCTGTTCGTGCTGCCGGAGAAGCTGCGCGAGTTCAGCGACTACCGGCTGATGCTCTTCGGGCTCGCCCTCATCCTCATCATGCGTTTCCGGCCCAAGGGGTTGGTGTCCTCATGACTCTCGTCGCAGAGCGCCTGTTCATGTCCTTCGGCGGCCTCCTCGCGCTGGACGGCGTCTCGCTCACCGTGCCCGACGGCGGCGTGGTCGGGCTGATCGGCCCCAACGGCGCCGGCAAGACCACCCTCTTCAACTGCCTGACGGGCCTGTACGCACCCACGTCCGGGCAGGTGGTGCTGAACGGGCGGCCGCTCGTGGCCGACGCCGCCGAGGCGGCCCGCGGCGGCATCGCGCGCACCTTCCAGAACATCCGCCTGTTCTCCGAGATGTCCATCCTCGACAACGTGCTTGTCGGCCGGCACACCCGGATCAGGCAGAGCCTGCTGAACGCGCTCCTGCACGGCCCCGGGTTCCGCAGGAGCGAGAGAGAGGCCGTCGAACGCGCCCGCGCCGAACTGGCCTTCGTCGGGCTCGACCCGGCCGGCCGGGCCCCCGCCCGCAGCCTGGCGTACGGGGACCAGCGGCGTCTGGAGATCGCCAGGGCGCTGGCGGGCGACCCGTCGGTGCTCATGCTCGACGAGCCGACCGCCGGCATGAACGCCACCGAGACGGCCGCCGTCAGCCGCCTGATCGACGCCATCCGCCGGCGCGGGATCTCCGTGGTCGTGATCGAGCACGACACCAGGTTCATCTTCTCCCTCTGCGACCACGTCCACGTGCTCGTGCGCGGCCGCCTGCTGACCAGCGGGCCGCCGGAGACCGTACGCGCCGACCCGCGCGTCATCGACGCCTACCTAGGAGCGGCCTGATGCTCGAAGTGAACGGACTCGCGGTCGCGTACGGCGCGATCGAGGCCGTCAAGGACGTCGGCTTCACCGTCCAGGAGGGGCAGATCGTCTGCCTCGTCGGCACCAACGGCGCGGGCAAGAGCACCGTGCTCAAGGCCGTGTCGGGCCTGCTCCGCCCGCACCGCGGCGAGATCCGCCTCCGGGGCCGCCCCATCCACCACCTGCCGGCGCACGCCGTCCTCGCCGCCGGCGTCGCGCACTGCCCCGAGGGACGTCGCCTGTTCGCCGGCATGACCGTCGAGGAGAACCTGCGCCTGGGCGGCCACCTGCGCCGGGACCGCCACGTCGCGAAGGACATGGCCCGCGTCTACGACCTCTTCCCCGTCCTGGGGGAACGCCGTACGCAACGGGCGGGGCTCTTCTCCGGAGGCGAGCAGCAGATGCTGGCCATCGGCCGCGCCCTGATGGCCCGGCCGGCGCTGCTCATGTTCGACGAGCCCACCATGGGATTGTCGCCCATCATGATCCGGCGCATCCTCGACACCATCGCCCTGCTCCGGAACCAGGGGACGACGATCCTCATGGTCGAGCAGAACGCCCTGGCCGCTCTCATGCTGGCCGACCACGGCTACGTCATCGACCTCGGCCGGACCACCATGTCCGGGCCGGGCACGGACCTGCTGGCCGACCCGCGCGTCCGCGCCGCCTACCTCGGCTGACCGCGGCGGCCGTCTCTAGCGCGTGCCGGGGCGGGCCGGTGTGAGGCGGACGGGCAGGGCGCGGACGAAGTCGCCGTGCGGCTGCCCGTCCCGGACGACCGGCCCGGTGACCTCGATCTTCGCGAACCGCTCGACGAGCAGCCGCACGGTCTCCTCGATCTCGACGAGCGCGATCAGGCGTCCCAGGCACGCGTGACGCCCGGAGCCGAAGTTCAGCACGGGTCTCGGATGCGTACGGCTGATCCGGAACCGCTTCGGGTCGGTGAAGACCGACGGATCGTGGTTGGCGGCGATCACCGAGGCGAACAGCCACGTGCCGGAGGGGATCGCCAGCCCCGCGAACTCCTGGTCCGCGCTCCCGAGCCTCGGGTCCGACCAGACGTTCGGACGCGCCCGCAGGCTCTCCTGGACCGCGCTCGGGATGAGTGTGGGGTCCTCGCGCAGCAGGCGCCACTGGTCCGGATGCGCGGCGAGCGCCATGACGGTGTGCGAGAGGGCCGCGCTCGTGTTGTCGGTGCTGGCTGTCAGCAGCGTGAAGAGGATTTCGAGGATCTCCTCCGTGGTCGTCTCGCCCCGCCGCTCCGCCACGAGGAGCTGGGAGAGCACGTCGTCGCCCGGCTCGGCGCGCCGGCGTTCGATGTGGGCGCGGGCGTAGCCGACCAGCGTGCGGGCGCCGCGTTCGATCTCGTCACGATGGCGGGGATCGGCGCGGAACGCCTTGAGCAGCATGTCCGAGCAGGCCGCGACCAGCTCGTGGTCCTCGGCGGGCGCGCCGATGAGATGGCAGAAGTACGCGGCCGGCACGTGGGGCGCGACGGCCTTGGCGAAGTCGAACTCGTCGCCCGCCAGGCTGTCGAGCAGCCCGGCCGCGATCAGGCGCGCCACGCCCCGGGACCGCTCGATCACCACCGGGCCGAGCAGCGGCCCCAGCAGCCGGCGCTGGCGCCGGTGCGCCTCGCCCTCGAGCGCCGCCGTGTTCGCGACGCTGTAGCGGTAGGCGACGTCGCCCGGATTCAGCCCGCAGGCGGTGAGCAGCTCGGCGAAGCCCACCGTGAACCGCTCGTCACGCAGCAACGCCCGCGCCAGGTCGTAGCTGAGGAACTCCACCCCGCGCGGGCTCCGGGCGACGGGAACGCCCGGCCCGAGCGCCTCGATCATGCCCAGTGGGTCCGAGACGTAGTCAGCGGAGTACACGTCGAGGAAAGGCAAACTGTCGATGTCCCGGGTGAGGTCGCGCATCTGATCCCCCTGATCTCCATCGCGAGCGGGCTCCGCCGAGCCCGCCGACCGGATCGAGCCTGTCAGCGCGAGCGCGGCATGATCCATCCCGCCTGCGCTACCTCCACCGGTAGCGCAGCCTGTCGGCCGGAGACGCGCGGAACCCCGGCTCGGGTCGCCGAGCCGGGGTTCTTTCGTGCCGGGGTTCTCGCGCCGGGGTCAGGAGAAGACGACGGAGCGCACCAGGAGGCGGTCCGAGGCGCCCGCGCCGGGGCGCAGGCTGTAGTAGACGTCGCCCGCGCAGCCGCGCTCCAGGAAGACGGTGGCCGTCGCGTCGGTCAGGTTCTTGGGCGCGTAGGCGGCCGACGTGCCGTCGGAGCCGGCGCCCTGGATGTCGATGCACGTCCGGCTCGGCGGGTTGTTGATGAAGCCGACGGCGTCGTACCCGTCGGCGGTCTGGTACGAGTAGCGGAACTGGCCCGTGGCGGCCCAGGCGGAGCCGGGAACCGCCAGGACCAGCATGAGGGCGCCGGCGGCGGTGGCCAGAGCGGAGTGCGAACGCATGGTTCTCCCCTTCACGGAGTAACAACATCGGACACAGAGAGTAATCGTACACTTACAATTCGTGTCAGGGCGCTGCTCGGCCGGATGCGGCATAGTGGGCGGCCATGGCGAGAAAGCTCGGAGTCTTACTCGTGTCGTCGATGCTCGCCGGGTGCGCCGCCGCAGGGCCGGGCCCCGCCGCGCCGACACCCCCGCCAGCGCCGGAGTCCACGCCGGAGTCCGCACCGGAGTCCGCACCGGAGTCCGTGCCGGTCTCGGTGACCCCGGCCGCCGCGCCGCCGTCGCGGCCCCGGTGCTCCGGCAAGGCCGAGCCCGGTGACGTGAACGGTGACGGCTACGCCGATCTGGCGTTCGTCCGGACGGGCGCTGACTGGCGGGAGCGGGCCCAGCTCGTGGTGGTGCACGGGTCGGCGCGCGGGCTCGACCCGGCCACCGCGTACGTCGCCGGTGACGGCGCCATGTCCGGCGAGGTGCCCCCGCAGTTCGCCGACCTCGACGGCGACGGCTGCGCGGACGTCGTCATCCCCGACCGGTCCCTGATGATCTTCTGGGGCGGCCGGGGCCCGGCCGCCGTCCTGCCGTACGGGAGTCACTCCGGCGTGGCCGACCTCGACGGCGACGCCGCCGCCGACCTGCTGGCGACCACGTCGCGTCCCGACGGCACCGGCGGCAGGCTCGTCCGCCTGCACGGCCCGTTCACCAGGTCCGGCGAGCCCGCCCGCCGGAGCGGCCGTCCGCTCCCCGAGGGCGAGTGGCCCGGCAGGATGGTCACCGATCCGTACGGGCCGGACCTGGTCGTGTACGGGCCCGACGACGGCGAGCAGGCCCACGCCTGGCTGCTGACCGGCGAGGACTTCCGCGAGGTGGCCACGGGCAGCTCGGCGGTGTTCGGCGACTTCGACGGCGACGGCCGCCGCGACGTGGCGATCGGCGACAGCGGAGCACGCAACAACGAGCCCGGCATGGAGACGGAGGACCCGTCGGTCGAGGGCATCACCCGCGTCTTCTACGGCGGCGCGGACCGCGAGCCGCAGGTGCTCGACGGCGTCCGGGGCAGCCTGCACGCCGGCGACCTGACCGGCGACGGCGCCGACGACCTGGTCTCCGGCGAGGTCATCGGCATGCACGCGAGGGTCGTCGGCGGGGCCGAGATCCTCACCGGCTCCCCGGCGGGCGTGCGCCGCCCCGGCCTGTCGTTCAGCCATCGGGGCCCCGAGCGCGGCCCGGCGGGCAAGCGGCTCAAGGACTGGGAGCGCGGCTCGATCAGGACGTGGTCGGTGGGCGACCACGACGGCGACGGCCGGGCCGAGGTGATCCGCGTCTGGCAGGGCGGCCCGGGCCGCGCCCGCTTCTGGCGCGTCGACGGCGCGGGGGCGACGCTGCAGGTGTTCGACCTGGCGGGCAAGGGCGGCTGACCGGAGGGGCGAAGTCTTTGCCGGTGTCGCACGGCGGCTTGAGGGCAGGGCGGGAAAGGGGTCATCCGAGGAGAGGAAACGGTGACATGAGTGACGTTGGTGACCGTCGCGAAGTGCTGACGAACCGGCAGGGGCATCCTGTCTACGACAACCAGAACCAGCGGACGGTGGGCGCGCGAGGGCCCGCAACGCTGGAGAACTACCAGTTCCTGGAGAAGATCAGCCACTTCGACCGCGAGCGCATCCCGGAGCGGGTGGTGCACGCGCGGGGGACCACCGCCTACGGGTTCTTCGAGGCGTACGGGAAGATCGGCGACGAGCCGGTCAGCCGCTACACCAGGGCCAAGCTGTTCCAGGAGCCGGGCAAGCGCACGGATCTCGCGGTGCGCTTCTCCACGGTGATCGGCGGCCGTGACTCGGCGGAGACGGCCCGCGACCCGCGCGGGTTCGCCGTCAAGTTCTACACCGAGGACGGCAACTGGGACCTGGTGGGCAACAACCTGGCGGTGTTCTTCATCCGGGACGCGATCAAGTTTCCCGATGTGATCCACGCGCTCAAGCCGGACCCGGTGACGTTCCGCCAGGAGCCGAACCGGATCTTCGACTTCATGTCGCAGACGCCCGAGTGCATGCACATGCTGGTCAACCTGTTCAGCCCGCGCGGCATCCCGGCCGACTACCGGCACATGCAGGGCTTCGGCGTGAACACGTACAAATGGACCAACAAGCAGGGCGAGTCGTTCCTGGTCAAGTATCACTGGATGCCCAAGCAGGGCGTGCGCAGCATGACGGCCGCCGATGCGGCGATCATCCAGGCGACCGAGCTGGGGCACGCGACCAAGGACCTGCACGAGGCGATCGAGCGCGGCGACCACCCGGAGTGGGAGCTGCTCGTGCAGGTGATGAGCGACGACGAGCACCCCGAGCTGGACTTCGACCCGCTGGACGACACCAAGGTGTGGCCGGAGAACGAGTTCCCGGCACGGCCGGTGGGCCGGATGGTGCTCAACCGCAACGTGGACAACAACTTCGCCGAGAACGAGCAGATCTCGTTCGGCACCGGCGTGCTGGTCGACGGGCTGGACTTCTCCGACGACAAGATGCTGGTCGGGCGGACGTTCTCCTACAGCGACACCCAGCGCTACCGGGTGGGCCCCAACTACCTGCAGCTCCCGGTCAACCAGGCGAAGAACGCGAGCATCCGCACCAACCAGCGTGACGGGCAGATGACGTACTTCGTCGACACCGGCGGCGAGTCGCCGCACATCAACTACGAGCCGTCGCTGGTGGGCGGGCTGCGCGAGGCCGAGTACCCGACGGAGGACATCGAGGGCCCGGTCATCACCGGCCGTCTCACCCGCAGGCGCATCCCGCGCACGAACGACTACGTGCAGGCCGGGCAGCGTTATCTGCTGATGGAGGAGTGGGAGCGCGACGACCTGGTGCACAACTTCGTCACCCAGCTCAAGCAGTGCGACCGGCGCATCCAGGAGCGCATGGTGTGGCACTTCCTGCTGGTGGAGGACGACCTGGGGCTGCGCGTGGGCGAGGGCCTGGGCATCACGCCGGACGACGTGGCCGGGCTGGAGCCGCTGCCCAAGCAGGAGCTGACCGACGAGGACCGGGACCGGCTGGCCAAGCTGGGCAGGAACGGGCCGCGTGACGTGACCGGGCTGAAGATGACGCACTGCGTGCCGGACGAGCGGTTCACTCCAGGCGGCGCAGCAGGGCCTGCTTAGCCGAGGCGAACTCCTCGTCGGTGAGCACGCCGGAGCGGTGCAGCTCGCCGAGCTCGGCGAGGTGGCGCAGGACCACGTCCACCTCGCCCGCCGGGGCCGGGGCGGGGGGCAGCTCGGCGACGCCGCGCGGGATGCGGGCGTGCACGGCGGCGGCGACCAGCGCGGTCGTGCCGCCGAAGCGCTGCACGCCCCACGAGATGCAGCGCGGGTCCTTCTGCGGCTGCTTGTCGGGCCCGTCGCCCTTGGCGCGGAAGCGAAGGGTGCCGTAGCCGAGGCCGGACTGCGGCTTCCACTCCACGGCCACCAGGTCGGTCAGCGGGAACTCCTGCGGGCCGGCCTCGTCCTTGGCGGTGCTGGCGAAGGCGGTCCACTCGATGCGTACGCGCTCGCCGTCGAAGGCGACGGTGCCGTCACCGGCGGACGCGCTGATCGGCACGTCGGGCCCGGGCAGCAGGTAGTCGTCCGTCGGCCCGCTGGGCGTCTGCCACGCGGCGAGCGCGTCGCGGATCTCGTCGGCGTAGTATTCGGCGGCGCCGGTGCGGCCCTTGGGAACGGCCAGGCGGTAGGGGTCGGCGGGGGCGGTCAGCGAGCCGGCGACCACGTCGGTCAGCGGGTCGGCGCCCCGGCGCAGCCGCAGCCGCAGGTGGCCGCCCTTGCGTGACGGCTCGAACGTCGCCCCGGCGATGGCCTCCAGCGGGACGACGAGCTCGCCGAGCGCCTTGCGCAGCTCGTGGACCTCGCGGCCGCTGCCCGGGATGATCCGGACCGTCTCTCCGTCGAACGTCCACGCCCCGTCGGGGACTGCCATCTCCGCCATGTCCTCCAGCGTAGTAGGCCAGAAAACATTCCGATAACAAGCCTTGACCGGCCAAAACACCACAAACTAACGTCTGCTGCATTCTATAGAAAGCAGAATGTGGAGGCGGTGGATGGACGCGACGGCACGCGCGGCGATCGTCACCGACGTCGCGGGACCGGTGGACGTACGCGACTACCCGCTGCCCCGCCCCGGCCCCGGGGAGTTCGTCCTCAAGGTCGAGCTCTGCGGCATGTGCGGCACCGACGCGCACATCTACCGGGGCCGGCTGGCCAGCGTCCGCTTCCCCGCGCTGCTCGGCCACGAGATCGTCGGCACCCTCGCCGCCCTCGGCGCGGGCGTCACCACCGACCACGCCGGCCGGCCCGTGGCGGTCGGCGACCGCGTCGGCGTCTTCCCGTCCCTGAGCTGCGGCCGGTGCTACGACTGCCAGGTGCGGCGCCGGCCCGGCAACTGCCCCGACCGCCGCCCCTCCTACGGCTTCGCCTCGCCCGCCGACCGCCCGCCGCACCTCACCGGCGGCTTCGCCACCCACCTGTACGCCTCCAACGCGGGCACCGTGTTCTACCGGACCGGCCTGCCCCCCGAGGTTGCCGTGCTGCAGGAGCCCCTGTCCGTGGCGCTGCACGGCGTGGAACGTTCCGCGATCCGGATCGGCTCCACCGTCGTCGTCCAGGGCGCCGGCGCGATCGGCCTGATGGCCGTGGCCGCCGCCCGCACCGCCGGGGCCGCCCGGATCGTCGCCGTCGGCGCGCCGGGCGCCCGGCTCGAACTGGCCGCCCGCCTCGGCGCCGACGCCGTGGTCGGGCTCGGCGACGGCCCCGAGAAGCGCCGCCAGGAGATCTTCGACGCGCTGGGCCGCGACGGCGCCGACGCCGTCATCGGCACCGCGGGCTCGCCCGAGGCGTTCCGCGAAGCGCTCGGCCTGGTCGCCGACGGCGGCGTGCTCGCCGAACTCGGCAACTTCACCGACCGCGGCGCCATCCCCTTCAACCCGTACAGCGACCTGCTGAAGCGGGACATCACGATCGCCGGCGTGTACGGCGCCGGCCCCGACATGCAGCGCCGCTACCACGAGGCGCTGACCATCCTCGAACGCGGCGGCAGGCCGTACGAGCAGGTGGTGAGCCACCGCCTGCCGCTCGGCAGGGTCCGCGAGGCGCTCGAAGCCCTCGGCGGCGGCTACGCCCTCGACGGCAGGGATGTCGTCAAGCTCGCGATCGACCCCACCGCGTAAACCCCCATTTCCCCGGAGGAGAAGTCTTGAAAAGCACCCGCCTGGTCGCGGCCGTAGCCGTGCTCGGTCTGGCCGTCGCGGCCTGCGGCTCGTCGGCCGAGGAGGTCCCGGCAGACGGCGGCGGGCTCGGCACCGCGCAGCAGCCCGTGTCGATCCGCGTGATCGCCAACGACGCGTTCGCCAAGCAGTGGCAGGACAAGCTCGTGCCGGAGTTCAACAAGAAGTATCCGAACATCAAGGTCACCATCGACGGCATCCCGTACAACGACCAGCTCGCCAAGACCATGCTGGAGCTGACCGGCACCACCGCCACCTACGACGCGGTGCTCGCCGACGACCCGTGGATCCCGCAGCTCGCCAAGACCGGCGCCCTCTACGACCTCAAGGGCCAGGAGCTGGCCAAGTGGAACGACCCCGAGTACGACTGGGCCGACTTCCACGCGACGCCGCTCGCCGCGGGGGAGTGGGAGGGCAAGCAGTACGCGGTGCCCGTCCGCTCCAACCTGCTGCTGATGTTCTACAACAAGTCGCTCTACAAGAAGGCCGGGGTCGCCGAGCCGACCGCCGAGACCACCTGGGAGCAGTACTTCGCGGACGCCCAGAAGCTCGTCCAGGACACCGACGGCGACGGCAAGACCGACTCGTGGGCCGTGGGCACGTACTTCACCAAGGACCCGCTGACCCCCACCGTGTGGCAGACCGTGCTCAACTCCGACGGCGGCAAGCTGCTCGACGACAAGATGCAGGTCGCCTTCGCCGGCGAGGCCGGGGTCAAGGCGCTGCAGACGCAGGTCGACCTGCTCAAGTACGCGCCTCCCGGGGCCTCCACCTACCAGTTCAACGAGCCGCTGGAGGCGTTCCGGCAGGGCAAGACGGCCACCATGTTCATGTGGGGCAGCGTCTTCAAGGGCACGGCCGTCGACAAGGAGACCACCACGCTGACCCCCGAGGAGGTCGGCATCACCACCATGCCCGCGGGCACCGCCGGGCCCGGCGCGCACCGCGGCATCTGGTCGGCGGGCATCTCCAAGAAGTCCGAGCACCCGGCCGCCGCCTGGACGTGGCTGCAGTGGGTGACCTCCAAGCAGGGCGAGCAGTTCGTCGGCAAGGAGTTCGGCACCTTCCCGGCGCGTAACTCCACCCTCGACGGCACCCCGCCCGCCGACTGGGCCGGGCCGGTCTACCAGGCGCTCAAGGACGGCTACGAGGTCGCGAGCAAGGGCCAGATGTGGCGGCCCAGGCTGCCCGAGTCCGACGCCGTCCAGCAGATCCTGGCGCTGCAGACCAGCCGGGCCATGTCCGGCCAGGCGACCTCCCAGCAGGCGATCGACCAGGCCGCGAAGGAGATCACCGAGCTGCTGAAGACCAAGGGCTACGGCCAGTGAGACGCGTGAGGCTGGGAGAGCCGGGCACCGCCTGGCTCTTCCTCACCCCGGCCCTGGTCCTGCTGGCGGGCATGCTGCTCTACCCGATCTTCTACACGCTCTGGGTGAGCATGTCCGACTTCGACCTGGCCACCTTCCAGCCGACGGGCTGGGTCGGCTGGCGCAACTACGAGGCGGTGCTGAACGACCCCGGCTTCCTGGAGTCGCTGCGGGTCACGGCCGTCTACCTGGTGATCGCGCTGCCGCTGCAGATGGTGCTCGGGTTCGCGATCGCGTTCCTGCTGAACGTGCCCTGGCGGGGGCGCGGGGTGCTGCGGGCGCTGTTCCTCATCCCGATGGTGGTGGCGCCGGTCGTCGCGGGCGGCGTCTGGCGGATGCTGCTCGACCCGCTCTGGGGCGTGGTCAACTACACGCTCGGGCTGGTCGGCATCGGGCCCGTCGAGTGGATCGGCGACCCGGTGCTCGCGATGGCCAGCGTGATCATCATCGACACGTGGCGGTGGACGCCGTTCGTGGTGCTGATCGCCTCCGCCGGGATCATGGCGCTGCCCGGCGACGTGTACGAGGCGGCCAAGTCCGACGGCGCCGGCCGGTGGGCCACGCTGCGGCACGTGACGCTGCCGCTGCTCGTGCCGGTGATGGCGGCGGCGTTCGTGGTGCGCTGGCTGGGCGCGGTCAAGATGTTCGACATCGCGCTGGCCGCCACCAAGGGCGGGCCAGGGAACGCGACGAACGTGGTCAACCTCTACATCTACGAGAAGGGGTTCAGGAGCCTGGAGTTCGGCTCGGCGTCCTCGATGGCCACGATCGTGCTCGTCGTCACGATGCTCATCACCTTTGTCCTGTTCCGCGTGAGCCGGCGTCTGGAGAACCGATGGTGAGAAGGTACGCGGCCATCGCCGGGGCCATCCTGGTGACGCTGGCCTTCCTGTTCCCCGTCCTCTACATGGTGAGCATCTCGTTCAAGCTGCCCAAGGACATCTTCACGGTGCCGCCCCGGTGGCTCGGCGAGTTCACGCTCGACAACTACGTCAGCTACTTCCACCAGGCGCGCATCCTGCCCCGGATCGTCAACACGATCATCATCGCGGTGGGCGCCTCGGCCATCTCCATGATCGCCGGCTCGATGGCCGGCTACGCGCTGTCGCGGATGAGGATGCGCGGCGCCGGCGTCGTCGGCGGGCTCATCCTCGCCTCCCGCGCGGTGCCGCCGATCGCGCTGGTCGTGCCGCTGTTCCTGGTCGCCAGGAAGCTCGGGCTCACCGACCAGTACATCACCGTCATCCTCGCGTACGTGACCTTCCTCGTGCCGTACGTGGTGTGGCTGATGCGGGCGTTCTTCCGCGGCCTGCCCAAGGAGCTGGAGGAGGCCGCGATGATCGACGGGTGCTCCCGGTTCGGCGCGTTCTTCCGCGTCATCGTGCCGACGAGCATCACTGGGCTGGTCTCGACGCTGATCTTCTGCATCATCCTGGCCTGGGAGGAGCTGCTGTTCGCGCTCATCCTCACCAACGACAGGGCGGTCACCATCCCGGTGGCGATCGCCGGCATCGCGGCCGACACCGAGAAGGGCGGGATGTGGGGGCCGCTGGCCGCGGTCGGCGTGCTGACCGTGCTGCCCGTCGTGGTGTTCGCGCTGCTCGTGCAGAAGTACCTGATCAAGGGTCTCGCGGACGGCGCGACCAAGGGGTGATGGGCCGATGAGGATCACAGACGTGCGCGCTCGCGTGATCGAGCTGCCCTACCCCCGGCCGTTCGTGCCGTCGTGGGCGCCGGAGGGCGCGCACCGGGCCATGTCGGCCGTCATCGTCGAGGTCGAGACCGACGAGGGCATCGTCGGCGTGTCCGGCGGCGACATGGGCCACGGCACCGGGCCGATGCTGCTGGAGGCGATCCGCGGCTGGATCCGGCCGCAGCTCGTCGGCCTGGACGCCTTCGCCACCACGCACGTCGCCAACCGGCTGCGGTACGTGGCCGAGTACGTCTTCCCGAGGCCGTGGGTCGTCGGCGTCGCCGTGTGGGACGCCGTCGGCAAGGCGTGCGGGCAGCCGCTGTACAAGCTGTGGGGCGGGCACGCGGGAGCCGTCCGCGCCTACGCGAGCTTCGGCGAGGTCCGCACCCCCGAGCAGCGGGTGGAGGACAGCCTCAAGGCCGTCGCCGAAGGGTTCCAGGGCATCAAGCTGCGCGTCCACGCCAAGACCATCGCCGAGGACGTGGCCCAGGTCGCCGCCGTGCGCGAGGCCGTCGGCCCCGGCGTGGCCCTCATGGTGGACGCCAACCAGGCCGCCGCCCGCTGGCGTTACGCCCCCGACGGCACCCGGCTGATCTGGGACTACGACCGGGCGCTCACCACGGCCAGGGAGCTGGCCGGTCTCGGCGTCGCCTGGCTGGAGGAGCCGCTGCCCCGGCACGACTACCGCACGCTGTGCGAGCTGACCGCCGCCTCGCCGATCCCGATCGCGGGCTGCGAGCACAACCGCGGCATCGGCCAGCTCGTGCGCATGCTGGAGGACGGCTGCTTCGACATCTTCCAGCCGGACGCGAACGAGAGCGAGGAGATCGGCGCGCTGCGCGACTTCGGCGCGATGGCCGCCGCCCGGCAGCGCAAGGTGATCCCGCACGCCTGGGCCACCGGCCTCGGCGTGGCCGGCAACCTGCAGCTCTGCGCCTCGCTGCCGAACTGCGACTGGCTGGAGTACCCCTACGATCCGCCGGTGATCGTCCCGGAGGTGTTCCACGCCATGCTGACCGAACCGCTGCTGCCCGATTCCTCCGGTCTCGTAGCCGTTCCGGAAGGACCCGGACTCGGTGTAGAGCTTGATCATGCGGCGATCGAGCCGCTCACCGTCCAGCGGGTCTGAAGGGCTCCCCACCATGGCCGAATCGCGTTCCCCGTTCCGCACCAAGGCGGATCTGGCCGCCGAGCACATCAAGCACCTGATCATGACCGGTGAGGCGCCTCCCGGCACGAAGATCACCACCCGGGTGGTGGCCGAGGCGGTCGGCATCAGCGAGACGCCCGTGCGCGAGGCCATCAAGCAGCTCTGCTCGGAGGAGTGGCTGGTCGAACGCCCGCACGTGGGCGCCGTCGTCGCCGCGTTCACCGTCGAGAACGTGCGCGAGCTCTACAGCGTGCGGGCCGCGCTGACCGCGCTCGCGCTGGAGCTGGACGGCCGCCCGCTGGCGGGCGAGCGGCTGGCCGAGGTCGACGCGGTGCTCGCCGAGTGCGAGATCGCCGTCGGCGCCGGTGACGTGGCCGCGTTCGCCCGGCTCAACCGGCGCTTCCACTCGCTGCTGTGCGACACCGAGAACAGCAAGCTCACCCACCGCATGCTGCAGGGCCTGTGGGCCAGGACGGAGACCGCCCAGCGCGGCTTCCGCCTGGTCCCGTGGCGGCTGCCCGAATCGCACGCCGAGCACGTCGCCATAAGGAACGCCCTGGTGGCCGGCGACATCTCGCTGGCCAGCGAGCTGCAGCACGCGCACGAGATGGCCGCCATGAAGGCGCTGATCGAAGGAATCCAGGAGACACATGGCTGACACACGACGGGCGCTCATCGGGGCCGACTGGCGGGAGGCCGGCGGCACGTTCACCGTGTACGCGCCCGCCACCGGCGAGCCGCTGGCCGAGGTCGCCGACTGCGGCCCGGAGCTGACCGGGCAGGCGATCGACGCCGCCTGCGCCGCGCTGCCGGGCTGGCGGGCCATGCCCGCGCACGAGCGGGCCGACCTCATGCGCGCCGCCGCCCGGGAGCTGGCGGCCCGCGCCGGCGCGATCGGCGCGATCATGACGGCCGAACAGGGCAAACCGCTCGCCGAGGCGACCGGCGAGGTGCTGTCCGGCGCCGACCACCTGCTGTGGGCCGCCGAGGAGACCCGCCGCCTCTACGGCGAGACCGTGCCGGGCGCGCACGCCGACAACCGGATCTGGCTGCTGCCCGAGCCCGTGGGCGTGGTCGCCGGCATCACGCCGTGGAACTTCCCCGTCTCGATGATCACCCGCAAGCTCGGCCCGGCGCTCGCCGCGGGCTGCACGGTCGTGCTCAAGCCCGCCGAGCTGACCCCGCTGTCGGCCGTCGCCGTCGCCGAGGCGTTCGTCGCCGCCGGGCTGCCGCCTGGCGTGTTCAACCTGGTCACCACGTCGCGCCCGGCCGCGTTCGGGGCCGCCGTGATGGCCGACCCGCGCGTGCGCAAGGTGTCGTTCACCGGCTCCACCGAGGTCGGCAGGGAGCTGATCAGGCAGAGCGCCCACGACGTCAAACGGCTCAGCGTCGAGCTCGGCGGGCACGCGCCCGTGCTCGTCTTCCCCGACGCCGACCCGGTCGCCGCCGCGCGGGCCGTGGCCCGCAGCAAGTTCCTCAACGCCGGCCAGGCGTGCACCTCGCCCAACCGGATCTTCGTGCACTCCTCGCTGAGCGCCGCCTTCACCGCCGAGCTCGTCCGGCAGGCCGAGGCCGCCGAGCTGGGCCCGCTCATCGACGAACGGGCCGTCGCCAAGGTCGCCAGGCACGTCGAGGACGCACTGGCCCACGGCGCGAAGGCGCTGACCGGCGGGGTCCGCCCCGGCGGCGCTGGAACGTTCTATCCGGCGACCGTGCTCGGCGGCGTCACCGAGGACATGCTCGTCTGCCGCGAGGAGACGTTCGGGCCGGTCGCCCCGGTGCTGGAGTTCGACGACTGCGACACGGTCGTCGAACGCGCCAACGCGACCCCGTACGGGCTGACCGCCTATGTGTGGACCAACGACCTGAGCAGGACCGTCCGGGTGGCCGAGGAGCTGCAGTTCGGCATGGTCACCGTCAACGGCGGGCCGCTCGCGCCGCCGCAGGCGCCGTTCGGCGGCGTGAAGAGCAGCGGCTACGGCCGCGAGGGCGGGCACCACGGGGTGGCCGACTACCTGGAGTACAAGTACCTCAGCATCGGGCTGGGGCGATGACGGAGAGCACGATGAACACGAGCCCGCGCGCGGTCGCCGAGCGCGAGATCACCAGCCGGGTCGACCTGTGCCTGCCCGACGGGCGGCTCAACCCCGCCGCCGTCGGCTGGAGCCGCACCCCGCTGCACCGCGCCAACATCCGAGGCTGGGGCCGCACCATGCGCTGGGACTACTGGTGCGTGACCAGTCCCGGCCAGGTGTTCGCGTTCAGCGCCAGCAGCCTCGACTACCTGGCGGGCGAGTCGGCGTTCTTCCTGGACCGCCGCACCGGCGAGCAGGTGACCAGCAAGGGCCTGCTCGTCCCGGCCCGGGGCGTGTCGTTCTCCGCGCGCAGCGGCGAGGGCAGCGTCCGCATCGGCGCGGGTCCGGTGCGGATCAGCGTGGACGAGACCGCCGACGGCACCCGGCTGCGGCTGAAGTCCGCCGAGATGGAGGCCGACCTGCTCGTGCACCGGGTGCCGGGCCGCGAGAGCCTGTCGCTGGTGGTGCCGTGGAGCACCCGCCGCTTCCAGTACACGGTCAAGGACGTGGGCCGCCCCGCCGAGGGCACCGTGCGCGTCAACGGCAGGACGTACGCGTTCGCCGCCGGCGACGCGCTGGCCACGCTCGATCTCGGCCGGGGCCGCTGGCCCGGCGAGATCCTGTGGAACTGGGGCGCCGCCTCGGGCCGCCCCGGCGGCCGGGACGTGGCCGTGCAGCTCGGCGGCAAGTGGACCGACGGCACCGGCAGCGTCGAGAACGCGCTCATCCTCGACGGCCGGGTGCACAAGATCAGCGAGGAGCTGGTCTGGCGCTACGACACCACCGACTGGAACGCGCCGTGGCGCATCACCGGTGACCGGGTGGACCTGGAGTTCGTCCCCGAGCACGTCCGCGAGGCCGACATCAAGCGCGCCCTCTACATGCGCACCCGGGAGGCCCAGGCGTTCGGCCACTACCGGGGCACGGTGGTGGCCGACGACGGCGAGGTCGTGGAGATCTCCGGCCTGTACGGATGGGCCGAAGAGGTCTACCGCCGCTGGTGACGACACCCCCGGCCGAGGGGAGGCCGTGGGCGGGGGGGTCAGGTGAGGGTGAGGCGGGCCAGGCGGTTGCGGACGCCGTCGAAGTGGGCGATGACGGCCGTGACCGCCGCCGGCTTGTCGGCCGCCTGGACCGCCACGTAGATGTCGCGGTGGCGGCGGGCGACGTCGGCGGGGGACTCGTCCGGGGCGCCGAGATGGTCGCGCAACTGGTGGTAGACGTCCCAGAACGCGCCGAGGAGCTGGCTGACGACGGGGTTGCCGAGCGGCCGGTAGAGCAGGTCGTGGAAGAGCCGGTCGGTCTCGGGGGAGATGTCGTCCACCAGCGCCTCGGCCTCCATGCGGGCCATGACGTCGGCGACGGCGGTGAGGTCGGCGGCGTCGCCCAGGTCGATGAGCCGCTGGACCAGGCCGACTTCGAGGATCTCGCGGATCTCGATGAGGTTGGCCAGGGCGTTGCGGCCGTTCTGGAGCGTGATGCGGCTGTGGAAGGTCAGCTCGTCGACTAACCCGGCGAGCGACATGCGGCCGACGAACATGCCGAAGCCGTGGCGGATGTCGACGATGCCGACGGCTTGCAGGGCCTTCAGCGCTTCCCTGACCGAGTTGCGGCTGATGCGCAGTTCTTCCATCAGCTCGGATTCGGTGGGCAGGGGGTCGCCCGCCTTGAGCCCGCGCTTGAGGATGAGCTCCTTGACGCCCTCCTGGGCCTCGACGGCACGGCTGAGCCGTGAGCGCGGGGCAGTGGTCATGAAAGATCCCTTCTCTGCGGACTGGTGCGTAACATTCCGGAAACCTCCTGTTGACCGCAACCAGGCCTCGCATCTAGCGTCCACCTTACGCAAAAGATAGGACATGGGATGTCCCACGTTCTACGTTGGGCTACCCCCCGGGAGGCATCCGTGAGCCCTGAGTTCAGCCGCCGCGACTTCTTGCGTTACAGCGGAGCGACAGGGGCGGCCGCGATCATCGCGTCCACTCTGGCCGCCTGCAGCGGAGGCCCGGCTTCGACCGGCTCGGTCGGCGCGGGATCCAACAAAGACCTGATCACCGCCGTCATCGGCTACGGCAACGACCAGAGCTGGGACCCGACGCAGACCGCCTCGGCCTTCGCCATGGCCGGCATCACCCACATCTACGAGGGCCTGCTCGACACCGACCCCATCACCCGCGAGCCGTACCCGGCGCTGGCCACGGCCCTGCCCGACGACCTGAACGCCACCACGTGGAAGTTCACGCTGCGCGAGGGCGCCAAGTGGCACGACGGGCAGCCGGTCACCGCCGACGACGTGGTCTTCACGTTCGAGCGGGTGCTCGACCCCGAGGCCAACGTGCTCGTCGGCAACTTCTTCCGCTCCTGGCTGGAGGAGGTCAAGAAGGTCGACGACCGCACGGTGGAGCTCGTCTTCAAGTTCGCCTTCCCGGACGCGGCGCCCCGGCTCACCATCGCCAAGATCATGCCGAAGCACGTCTTCTCCCAGCCGGGAGCGTGGGACCAGGCCAAGAGCGGCAAGGCCGTCGGCTCGGGTCCGTACAAGATGACCGCGCACAACCCCAAGTCCAACACCTCGTTCGAGGCGTTCGACGGCTACAACGGGCCCCGGCCCGCGACGGTCAAGCAGATGAACTGGCTGACGATCGTCGACGCGGCCGCCCGGGTCGCGAAGATCTCTGGCGGCTCGGCGGAGGCGCAGATCGCCGACAACATCCCGTACGCCAACGTCGACCAGCTCAAGCAGCAGGGGCTGACGGTCGAGGGCGGCGCGGGCATGAACCACATGTTCCTGATGTTCAACACGGGCACCAAGCCGTTCGACGACGTGCGCGTACGGCAGGCGCTGCACTACGCGATCGACAAGAAGAAGATGATCGACGTGGCGCTCAAGGGCCACGGCACCGCCTCCAGCTCCTTCCTCAACGAGGGCCACCCCGACCACAAGCGGGCCGCGGTCGTCTACGACTACGACCCGGACAAGGCCAAGGCGCTGCTGAAGGAGGCCGGGGTCAGCAACCTGACGGTCAACCTCATGGCCGTCAACGTGAGCTGGATCGCCGACTGCCTGCCGACCATCGCCGCCTCGTGGGAGGCGATCGGCGTCAAGACGACGCTGGAGCCGCAGGACACGGCGGCGCTGTTCACCAAGATGGACCAGTTCCAGGACTACCAGGTGGTCGCGGCGGCCTCGAACCCCAACCAGTTCGGCATGGACGCCGACCTGATCCTGCGTTACAACTTCGTCGAGGGCGGGCTCTGGATGAAGTACGCCCACTTCGACGGCAGCAAGGACGCCAAGGCCCTGTTCGCGATGATGGACGAGGCCACCAAGGAGCCGGACAAGGCAGCCAAGGCCGCCAAGGTCCAGAAATATCTGGACGTCATCGCCGAGCAGGCCGTCCTCTACCCCGTCGTCCACACCGAGCTGATGACCGCCTGGGACCCCAAGAAGGTCTCCGGCGTCCGGGCGCAGGCATACCCCGGCATCAACCTGCTCCAGGCCAAGCGCACCTGAGCCGCCATGATCCTGATCGCCAGAATGCTCGCGCGGCGGGTGCTGATCCTGATCCCGCTGGTGCTCGGCGTCGTCGCGTTCGTGTTCATCGTGATGCGCTTCTCCAACAGCAAGCCGGAGTACGCCTACTTCCAGGGCGCGAACCCGACCGCCGAGCAGATCCGCCAGTTCCAGCTGGAGAACGGCCTGCTGGACCCGCTGCCGCTGCGATACGTCCGATTCGTCGGCGACCTGCTGCAAGGGGACATGGGCACCAGCGTGCTCACCAAGAAGCCGGTGATCGAGTCGATCGCCACGGCGCTGCCGCTGACGCTCCAGCTCACGTTCCTGGGCCTGGCGGTCGGGATCGTGCTGTCGCTGGTGTTCGGCGTCGCCGGGGCGCTGTTCCGCGACCGCTGGCCGGACCAGGTGATCCGCATGGTGTCGCTGGTCGGCGTGGCGGCCCCGTCGTTCTGGCTGGCGCTGCTCATGATCCAGTGGCTGGCGGTGGGCGAGGGCCTGTTCCCGACAGGCGGCTACATCAACCCGGCCGACTCCTTCGGCGGCTGGCTGCGCTCGATGACGCTGCCCGCCCTGTCACTGTCGCTGCCGATCGCCGCCCAGCTCATCCGCATCATCCGCACCTCGATGGTGGAGGAGCTGGACCGCGACTACGTCCGCACCGCGATCGGCAGCGGCCTGCCGCCGATCGTCGTCGTCGGCCGCAACGTGCTGCGCAACGCGCTCATCAACCCGCTGACCGTGCTCGGCCTGCGCATCGGCTACCTGATCGGCGGCACCGTCGTCATCGAGACGATCTACGGGCTGCCCGGCATGGGCCAGCTCATGATCAACGCGGTGCGTGACGGCGACCCCGCCGTGGTGCAGGGCGTGGTGCTGACGATCGCGGTCGGCTTCATGGTCGTCAACCTGGTGGTCGACGTCCTCTACCTGCTGGTCAACCCCCGGCTCAGGAGTGCCGCATGAGACGAGGACTGGCGGAACGCCTGTCGAGGCCGGGCGTGGGATTCAGGAGACTGCCGCCGCTGTCGTGGCTGGCCGTCGGCATCGTGGTCGTCGTCGTGCTGGCGGCGCTGTTCGCGCCGCTCCTCGCCCCGTACTCGCCGTACTTCCAGGCCACCACCGGCGGCGGCCCGTCGGCCGAGCACTGGATGGGGCTCGACAGCGCCAACCGCGACATCCTGTCCAGACTGCTGTACGGGGCCCGCTGGTCGCTGATCATCGGCCTGGGCGCGACCGGCCTGGCGCTGGTCGCCGGAGCCGTGATCGGCGCGGTCGCGGCCACCTCCCGCCGGGCCGTCGACGAGACCATCATGCGGCTGCTCGACGTCATCATGGCCTTCCCCGGCATCGCGCTGGCCGCGGTGCTGGTGGCGGTGTTCGGCGGCAGCATCCCGGTGCTGGTCATGGCCATGGCGTTCCTCTACATGCCGTCCGTGGCCCGGGTCGTGCGCGCCAACGTGCTGGCCCAGTACGGCGAGGACTACGTCGCCGCCGAACGCATCATCGGCGCGCGCACCCCGCACATCATCATCAAGCACGTCGCGATCAACTGCGCCGCCCCGGTGCTGGTCTTCTGCACGGTGATGGTGGCCGACGCGATCGTGTTCGAGGCGTCGCTGTCGTTCATCGGCGCCGGCGTGCGCCCGCCCGACCCGTCGTGGGGCAGCGTCATCGCCGACGGCAAGAACCTGGTGCTGCTCGGCGGCTGGTGGGCCACGGTCTTCCCCGGCCTGCTCATCCTGATCACCGTGCTGGCGCTGAACATCCTGTCCGAAGGCATCTCCGACGCCTGGGCCGCCCCGGCCGCCCGCAAGAGCGCCGTCCGCAAGGACGACGACGCCTTCGAGCAGGCCCGGCCCGGCTCCGGCGAGATCGTCGAACTGCCCGGCCTGGCCGAGGCCGCGCGCCGGCTCGCCGAACGGGCCCGCCCGCTGCCGGCCGGCCCGCCGATCCTGTCGGTCACCGACCTGCGCATCGGCTTCGACGCCGGGGTGGACATCGTCGACGGCATCTCCTTCGACGTACGGCCCGGCGAGGTCCTGGGCCTGGTCGGCGAGTCGGGCTGCGGCAAGTCGCTGACGGCGCTGACTGTCATGGGCCTGCAACCGGCGAACGCCCGCGTCGGCGGCGAGATCGTCTTCGACGGGCAGCACCTGCTGACGATGCCGCGCAAGGCACGCAGGAAGCTGCTCGGCCACGACATGGCGATGATCTACCAGGACGCGCTCTCCTCGCTGAACCCGGCCATGACCATCAAGGCCCAGCTCAAGCAGGTCTGCCGGCGCGGCGGCCGGCGCACCCCCGCCGAGCTGCTGGAACTCGTCGGCCTGGACGCGCGCCGCACGCTGACGTCCTACCCGCACGAGCTGTCCGGCGGGCAGCGGCAGCGGGTGCTGATCGCGATGGCGCTGTCACGCGAGCCCAAGCTGATCGTCGCCGACGAGCCCACCACCGCGCTCGACGTGACCGTCCAGGCGCAGGTCATCGAGCTGCTGCTGAAGCTGCGCGAGGAGCTCGGGTTCGCGCTCATCCTCGTCTCCCACGACCTGGCGCTGGTCGCCGACGTCACCGACCGGGTGGTCGTCATGTACGGCGGCCAGATCGTGGAGACCGGCGTCACCGCCGAACTCGTCGGAGCGCCGGCCCACCACTACGCCCGCGGACTCCTCGGCTCGGTGCTGTCGCTGGAGTCGGGGGCCGAACGGCTCACGCAGATCCGCGGCGTGGTGCCCTCGCCCGCCGACTTCCCGGCGGGCTGCCGGTTCGCCGACCGGTGCCCGATGGCCTCCGAGGTGTGCCGTACGGACGCGCCCGTGCTGACGGGCGACGACCGCAGGCACACGGTGGCCTGCCATCACCCGGCCGTGGTCCTCACCGGAAGCCAGCAGGGGAGCGAGCAGCATGCTTGAGCTGAAGGACGTGCACGTCGTGCACAAGGCGCGCTCGGGCGGCCTGTTCTCGCGCGACCGGGTCCACGCCCTCACCGGCGCGGACCTCGTGGTCGGCGCGGGCGAGACCGTCGGCGTCGTGGGCGAGTCCGGCTGCGGCAAGTCCACGCTGGCCAAGGTCCTGGTCGGGCTGCAACGGCCGACCTCCGGGACGGTGTCGTTCCGGGGCCGCGACCTGTGGGGGCTGAAGGAGTCCGAACGCCGCTCGCTCATCGGCACCGGCGTCGGCATGGTCTTCCAGGACCCGTCCACCGCGCTGAACCGGCGGCTGCCGGTCCGCCAGGTGCTGCGCGACCCGCTCAACGTGCACCGGCGCGGCACCCCGGCCCAGCGTGACGCCCGCGTGCGCGAGCTGCTGCAGCTCGTCGGGCTGCCCTCCGGCGCCGCCGACGCGCTGCCCAGCCAGCTCTCCGGCGGGCAGCGGCAGCGGGTGGCCGTCGCCCGCGCGCTCGCCCTGGAGCCGGAGCTGATCGTCGCCGACGAGCCGACCAGCGCGCTCGACGTGTCGGTGCGGGCGCAGATCCTCAACCTGCTGCTCGACCTGAAGGAGCGGCTGGGGCTGGCCCTGGTGTTCGTCTCGCACGACATCCAGACGGTCCGCCGGATGAGCGACCGCGTCGTCACCATGTACCTGGGCCGCATCGTCGAGCAGACGCCCGCCGAGGCGCTCCCGCTCGGCGCGCGGCACCCGTACACCCGGGCCCTGTTCTCGGCCACGCCGGGCCTGATCTCACCGATCAACCCGATCCCGCTGGTCGGCGCGGTGCCGTCGGCGACCAGGCCGCCGAGCGGCTGCCCGTTCCGGACCCGCTGCTGGCGGGCCGACGACGCGTGCGCGGCCGCCTGGCCGCCCGCCGTCACCGACGCCGACCACCTCTACCACTGCCACCACCCGGTGGCGGCCGGCGCCACCGACCTCGAACTGATTCAGGAGCGTGTATGACCCCCCTCACCGGAGTGATTCCCCCGGTTTGCACACCGTTGACCCCTGGGGGTGAGGTGGACGCCCGGTCGCTGACGCGGCTGGTGGACCATCTGCTGGAGGGCGGCGTGGACGCGCTGTTCGTGCTGGGGTCGTCCTCCGAGGTGGCCTACCTGACCGACGCGCAGCGCCGGGTGGTGCTCGACACGGTGATCGGGCACGTGGGCGGCCAGGTGCCGGTGCTGGCCGGGGTGATCGACATGACCACGCCCCGGGTGCTGGAGCACGCCGCCGTCGCGGCGGCGGCCGGGGCGTCCGGGCTGGTGGCGACGGCGCCGTTCTACACGCGCACCCATCCGGTGGAGATCGCCACGCACTTCCGCACGCTCGCGGCACGCGGCGGGCTGCCGGTGTACGCCTACGACCTGCCCGTGTCGGTGCACACCAAGCTGAGCGCCGAGCTGCTGCTGGAGCTGGCCGCCGACGGGTCGCTGGCCGGGGTGAAGGACTCCAGCGGCGACGACGGCGGGCTGCGGCGGCTGATCCTCGGCAGGCGGCCGCCGTTCAGCGTGCTCACCGGGTCGGAGCTGACCGTGGACAGCGCGCTGTGGATGGGCGCCGACGGCGTGGTGCCGGGCCTGGGCAACGTGGACCCGCACGGCTACGTGAACCTGGTCCGCGCGGCCGGGCAGGGCGACTGGGAGGCGGCCAGGCGGGAGCAGGAGCGCCTGGTCAGGCTGTTCGAGATCGTCCAGGTGGGCGGCTCGCGGATGGGCGGCAGCTCGGCGGGGCTGGGCGCGTTCAAGGCGGCCCTGCACCTGCGCGGCATCATCGACCACCCGGCCACGGCGGTCCCGCAGGTGCCGCTGAACGAGGACGAGACCGGCCGGATCGGCAAGCACCTGGCGGCGGCCGGTCTGCTGTAGGGGCTATCTGCTGACGCCGTCGCCCTGCCCGGTCAGCAGGCGCAGGTCGTCGCGGCGGGGCAGGCTCTCCCAGTCGCCCTGCGAGGTGACGGCGAACGCGCCGGCGGCGCACGCCATGTCGAGCCGCCGATCCGGCGGGGCGTCGTCGAGCAGTCCCGCCAGCCATCCGGCGGCGAACCCGTCGCCGGCGCCGACCGGGTCGACCTCGGTGACCCGGTACGGCTCGGCCCGGCGCAGCACGCCGCCGGACAGCTCCAGCGCCCCGCGCGCGCCGAGCTTGACGAGCACGTGCGCGGGGCCGAGCGCGGCCAGCGCCCAGGCGAGCTCCTCGGGGCCGCCCGCCGTGTCGGGGCCGGTGACGAGGCGGCCCTCGGCCTCGGTGGCGAACAGCACGTCCACGTCGCCGACGGTCTCGCGCAGCCAGGCGCCTGCCTCCTGCGGGGTCCACAGCGCGCGGCGGTAGTTGACGTCCAGCGACACCGTCACCCCGGCGTCCCGCGCCAGCTTGACGGCATGGCGTACGGCCTCGCGGGCGGTCGCGGACAGGGCGGGGGTGATCGCGGAGACGTGCAGCACCCGGGCGGCCCGGACGAGCGACGGGTCGAGGTCGTCGGGGGAGAGGCGGGACCCGGCGCTCCCGGTCCGGTAGTAGCTGACGTCGATGTGGTCGGCGGTGCGCCTGCCCTTGATCATGAGGCCGGTCGGCGCGCCGGGATCGGGGACGGCGCGCACGTCGACGCCCTCGCCGGCCAGCGTCGAGCGGATCAGGTCGCCGAACTCGTCGGCGCCGACGCGCCCGATCCAGCAGGCGGGATGGCCCAGCCGCGCCACGCCGATCGCCACGTTGGACTCGGCCCCGCCCAGTCCCAGGTCGAAGTCCCGGGCGAAGCGCAGCGGCCCCGTGCGGCGGGCCGCGAACAGCGCCATGGTCTCGCCGAAGGTCACCAGTCCGGTCATCGCGTGGAGCCCAGCTTTCTCGAGATGCGCGCCGCCGCCCCCGCCACCAGCGGCCCCAGCTCGCGCACCCGCGCGGCGGTGATCCGCGAGGTGAGGCCGGAGACGGAGATGGCGGCGGTGACGGCGTCGTGGTGGTTGAAGATCGGCGCGCCGACGCAGCGCACCTCTGGTTCGTTCTCCCGATCGTCGACGGAGTAACCGCGCCTGCGCACGTTCGCCAGCTCGGCGCGCAGCCGGGCCGGGTCGGTGATCGTGTGCGGGGTGGCCCCGGGCAGGCCGGCGGCGACGACCTCCTCGACGGTCTCCTCGGGCTGCCAGGCCAGGATCGCCTTGCCGACGGCGGTGGAGTGGAGCGGGCCGCGGCTGCCGATGCGGGAGGCCATGCGGACGTTGGCCTGGTTCTCCACCTTGTCGATGTAGACGACGTGCGGCGGGTCGTAGACGACCAGGTGGACGGTCTCGCGCACCTCGCTCATGAGCCGGTGGGACTCCTCGGCGGCGACGGCGCGCAGGTCGAGCGACGACAGGTAGGACTGGCCGAGCCGGAGTGAGCCGTGGCCGAGCCGGTAGGCGCCGGTCTTCCTGTCGCGCTCCAGCAGGCGGGCGTCGACGAGCGGCGCGGCCAGCCGCAGCACGGTGCTCTTGGGCAGGCCGACGGCCTCGGCGAGCTGGGTCAGCGTGAGCCCGCTGTGGTCACGCACGTGCTCCAGCACCACCAGGGCGCGTCTGAGCGAGGCGGACTGGTTGCGTTCGGGCACACGCGCCAGCCTACGACAGGTTTCGGTTTTGCAACACAGCGTTGTGCAATGCAGAACAACTCCGACAGTCACTTCCCAGCTACCCGCCGCCTTCCTACTGTCACGGCGAGGAGGTAATAGTGAGGTTTCTTTACTGTGCTGCCGCCCTCGTGGTGCTGACGGCCTGCGCGCCGTCCACGGCGCCGGCGACCGGCGGCGGCGACGAGAAGACCGGAACCCTGCGCGTGTGGCTGTTCGACGAGCCGAACCGCGCCCCCAAGGACAAGGTCGTCCAGGAGGCGGTCAAGGAGTTCACCGCCGCCCATGACGGCGTCCAGGTCGAGATCACCTACATCCCCACCACGCCGGCCCGGCACGAGAAGTTCAAGGGCGCCTTCAACGACCCCGCCAGCGCGCCCGACGTGGCCGAGTACGGCAACACCGACCTGGCCGAGTACGCGGCCGCCGGCGGCTTCACCGACCTGACCGCCGACCTGCAGGGCCAGGACATGACCGCCGAGCTGCTCCAGTCGGCGTCGGTCGACGGCAAGCAGTACGGGCTGCCGTGGTTCATCGGCATCCGCTCCCTCTACTACCGCACCGACGTCTTCAGCGAGCTCGGCCTCCAGCCGCCCACCTCCATCGAGGAGCTCACGGCCGCCGCCCGCACCATCCGCAAGAAGAAGCCCGACCTGTACGGCATCGCGGTCGGCGGTGAGTACACCTTCGGCGCCCTCCCGTTCGTGTGGGCCGCGGGCGGCGACATCACCAGCCTCGACGGCCCCGAAGCGCGCAAGGGCGTCAAGGCGTACACCGACCTGCTGTCCGACGACGTCTGCCCGCCGCAGGCGTGCGCCTCGCTCACCGGCGGCAAGACCGTCGAGCTGTTCGCCAGCGGCAAGGCCGCGATGGGCATCCTCGGCAACTTCAACCGCTCGGCCGTCGACGCGGGCGCCGCCGCCGGCAAGTACGCGGTCGTGCCGCTGCCCGGCTTCGACAAGGGCTCGCTCGCGCCCGCGTTCGCCGGCGGCAACAACCTCGGCGTGCTCAAGAACGCCAAGCACCGCTCCCTGGCCGTCGACTTCGTCAAGCTGCTGGGCGGCAAGGCGTACCAGGTCAAGATGTACGAGGCGATGGGCAACCTGCCGACGCTGACCTCGGCCCGTACCGAGGTGGCGGGCAAGGAGCCATTCCTCAAGCCGTTCCTGGACACGGTCGCGGCGGGGACGAAGTTCGTGCCCATCGACCCGGCCTGGGTGAAGATCGACAACGGCAAGGTCATCCCGACGATGCTGCAGAAGGTCGCGACAGGCCAGTCCAGCGTGGACGAGGCGACCACCGAGGCCGCCACCGCGGTCAAGGCAGCGTTCGGCCGCTCGTGAGGCGCGCACGGCCCTGGCTCTACCTGCTGCCCGCCGCGGCGGTGCTCGTCCCGCTGTTCGGCTACCCCGTCTACATGCTGGGGCTGCTGTCGGTGTTCGACTACCGCCAGGCCCAGGTCAGCGGCGGGCAGCCGACCACGTTCGTCGGGGCCGGGAACTACGCGGACGTGCTCGGCGACCCTCGGTTCTGGCAGGTGCTGCTGCAGACCGTGGGGTTCGCCGCGGCGCTCGTCGTCGCCACGCTGGCGGTGGGCGCGGCGCTCGCCGTGCTGCTCACCCGCGTCTCGCCGATCCCCCGGGCGGCGCTGTCGCTGGCGGCGCTCGGGGCGTGGGCGGCCCCGGCGATGACCGGGTCCACGGTGTGGATGTTCCTGTTCGACGCCGACCTCGGGCTGGTCAACCAGACGCTCGGCATCGAGGGGTTCAACTGGTTCTACGACAAGTGGGTGACGTTCGGCGTCGTCGGCGCCACCGTCGTGTGGCACTCCTTCCCGCTGGTCATGCTGACCCTCTACGCGGGCATCCAGGCCATCCCCGGCTCGGTGCTGGAGGCGGCCTCGCTCGACGGGGCGTCGGCGTGGCACGCGTTCTGGCGGGTGATGGTGCCGATGCTGCGGCCCCTCATCACCATCGTGGTCATCCAGTCGATCATCTGGGACTTCAAGATCTTCACCCAGATCTACGTGATGACGAACGGCGGCGGCATCGCCGGGCAGAACTCGGTGCTCAACGTCTACGCCTACCAGACCGCCTTCGGGTCGTCGGAGTACGGGCTCGGCTCGGCGATCGGCGTGATCATGACGCTGATCCTGCTGGTGATCACCCTGTTCTACATCCGCGCGCTCTATCGCACGGGGGAGAGGCTGTAGATGCGACACGTGGCCAACACCGTGGCGCTGGTCGTGGCGTTCCTGACGGCGTTCCCGCTCTACTGGATGGTCGTCTCGGCGCTCAAGCCCGCCGGGGAGATCCAGTCGCTCGACGTCAAGCCGTGGACGCTCAACCCGACCCTCGAGCACTTCACCCGGGTGATCACCGGGGAGGGGTTCGGCCGCTACTTCGTCAACAGCGCCATCGTCGCGCTCTCGGTCGTCGTGCTGTCGGCGCTCGTGGCGTTCCTGGCGGCCGTGGCCGTGACCCGGTTCCACTTCCGGTTCCGGACCACGGTGCTGATCATGTTCCTGATCGCCCAGATGGTGCCCGTCGAGGCGCTGACGATCCCGCTGTTCTTCGTCGTGCGGGACCTGGGGCTGCTCAACACGCTGGGCTCGCTGGTGCTGGTGCACCTGGCGTTCTCGCTGCCGTTCGCGATCTGGATGATGCGCGGGTTCGTCGCCGCCGTGCCGGAGGCGCTGGAGGAGGCGGCGATGATCGACGGGGCCGGGCGCGCCACGATCCTGTGGCGGGTGCTGTTCCCGCTGGTCGCGCCCGGGCTGGTGGCGACCACCGTGTTCTCCTTCATCACCGCCTGGAACGACTTCATCTTCGCCAGGACGTTCATCATCTCGGCCAAGGACAGCCAGACCCTGCCCGCCGCGCTGCTCGTCTTCTTCAAGCCGGACGAGAACGACTGGGGCGGGATCATGGCGGCTTCGACGCTGATGACGATCCCGGTGCTGATCTTCTTCGTGGGGGTGCAGCGGAAGCTGGTGTCAGGACTTGGAGGGGCCATCAAAGACTGAAATTTCATGCTTGTCGCCGGGGGCCAGGAACTCCAGCAGCCGCAACCCCTCCTCGGCCACCGCGTCCAGGTCCTTGATCGGCGTCCACTGGTGGACACCCAGCGTGGACACCTTCCCGGCCCTGGTCACCGTCCAGTCCCCGGCGGTGACGCCGTCGACCAGGATGACCCGGGGCATCACGTTCGTGCCCATGAAACCGCCCAGCGCGGCGAACCCCGCCTCCGTGATGACCCGGGACCGGTCGGCATGCGACAGGAACAGGTTGTCGAAGTCGTACATCAACCGCACCGGCGCCGGAACCTCCGGCGACGGGCGTTCGGCGTCCGGCAGGTCGTACAGGGTCCGGCCCTGCTCGTCGCGGAACCGTACGAGATCCATCGACTCCACCACCTCGCCCAGCCGCGTCAGGCCCGACCACGTCTGCGCGTCCATCACCGTCGCCGGGCCGAACGCCCGCAGATAGCGCGTGACCAGCTCGGCGGGCGTCATCGCCGGCGCCTCGAAGCCGAGCCACGACTCCGCGCTCGTGTGCGCGATCGGGCCGCTCCTGCCCCACAGGCCGCGCGGCGGCACCTGCACCAGCGGCACCAGCCAGCGCACCACCTGGCTCAGCGCGTGCGGATCCTCACCCGGCCACCGCTCCGCCAGCGCCCTGCCCAGCGCCGCGAACGTCATCGGCTCCGCCTCCACCAGCTCCCGCCCGTACGCGGCCAGCTCGGCCAGGTCCACGTCGCCGAGCTTCCTGACGAACGTCGACCTGGTCATCCGCTCGGTCACCACCTGGAGCAGCGGCCGCATCGCCAGGCAGTCGCGGGCCGTCACCAGGTGGATCGTCGAACGCTGCAACGCCAGCCGGACCAGCGCGCGCGACTCCAGCAACGCCGACGCCTCCGCCGCCCGGAACCCCTCGATCCGGTTCCACAGGCCGGTGTACCAGGTGTGCGGCGTCTGCGCCTGCAAACCGCCCACCCGCTCCACGACGTCCGTCACCGGCAGCTCGGCGCGGGACAGGAGAAGCTGGCGGTCGAGGGTGGCCCGGTTGAGCGCCCTGCTGGTGAGGAGAGGGTTCATGCGCACCACGGTAGGGGCTATCGCGGCAGGTCCCGTGCCGCGATAGCCCCAGCGGAACCGGCGGGAGACGCCGGGCTGTGGTCTGCCCTCCCCAACGGGAGTATGCGCCCGAACCCGCCCGGCTTCCAGGCTCCCCGGCAACCTGGAAAAGTAGGACCAGTGCTGACATTCCAGGTCCTGGGACCGCTCGCCGCCCGCCTCGGCGGCGAGCCGGTCGCGCTGGGCAGGCCCCGGCAGCGCTCGGTGCTCGGCCGCCTGCTCGCGGCGGGCGGCCAGGTGGTGCCGGTCGAACGGCTCATCGACGACCTCTACGCAGAGGAGGCGCCGCCCAAGGCGCTCGCCGCCGTCCAGTCGTACGTGTCCAACCTGCGCCGGGCCCTCGAACCCGGCCGCCCGCCCCGCTCCCCGGCCCAGGTGCTCGTCACCCAGCCGCCCGGCTACGCGCTGCGGCTCCCCGCCGAAGCGGTCGACGCCTGGCGGTTCGAAGCCCTCGTCGGCGACCCGGAGGCCGGGCCAGAACCGCTCGCCGAGGCGCTCGCGCTGTGGCACGGGCCCGCCTACCAGGAGTTCGCGGGCTCCCACTGGGCCGACGCGGAGGCCGCCCGGCTGGAGGAGCTGCGGCTGACCGCCAGGGAACGGCACGCCGGCGCCGTCCTGCGGCTCGGCGGGGCGGCCCGCGTCATCCCCGACCTGGAACGGCTGGCCGGCGAACACCCGCTGCGCGAAGGCGCCTGGGCGCTGCTGGCCCGGGCCCTCTACCGGTGCGGCCGCCAGGGCGACGCCCTCGGCGCGATCCGCCGCGCCCGCGCCGTCCTGGCCGACGAACTCGGCGTCGACCCCGGGCCCGAACTGCGGCGCCTCGAACAGGACATCCTCGCCCAAGCCCCCCACCTCAGCGACCCTGCCCCGCCTCCCGCCCGGCCCTCCACCCCCTCGGCCCCCGCCGGCCCGTACATAGGCCGCCACGCCGAACTGGCCACCGTCCTCACCCTCACCACCCACCCGAGTTACCCGCCCACCCCAGGGACCCCGCCGCTCCCCGATGCTGCGGGACCTTCGGGATTCCCGGCCACCCCGGCGGTTCCGCCCGCGCCGGCCGCGTCGGCCGTTTCGGGCGGCGCTTCGGCTGCCCCGGGGGTTTCGCCCGCTCCGGGGGTTCCGGCTGCTGGCGGGTTTCCCGGGGGCGGGGAGGCTCGGGGCGGGGTGGTGTTGGTGAGCGGGGAGCCGGGGGCGGGGAAGACGGCGTTCATGGAGCAGGTGCGCGCGAGGCTGGCGGGCGCCGGGTGGGTGGCCGCGTGGGGGCGGTGCCCGGAGCACGAGGGGGCGCCCGCCGGTTGGGCGTGGGCGGAGCTGCTGCGCGAGCTGGCCGCCCGCTTCCCGCCCGCCGACGCCGCGCCGCTGGCGCCTCTGCTGCTCGACGCGCCGGTGCGGGGCGACGTGGCCACGGCGAGGTTCCGGTTGCGCCGGGCGGTGAGCGCGTTCGTGTCGGGCGTGGGGCAGCCGCTGCTGCTCGTCCTGGACGACCTGCACCGGGCCGACGCCGAGACCCTGGCGATCCTCGTACACGTGGTGGAGGAGACCGCCGGGCTGCCGGTGCTGGTGGTCGGCTCATACCGGCACACCGAGCCCAGCGAGCCGCTGGCGGACGCGCTGGCGGCGCTGGCCGCGCACGGGCCCGCCAGGATCGAGCTCGGCGGCCTGGCCGCCGCCGAGGTGGCCGAGCTGATCCGCGCCACCACGGGCCGCCCGGCCCCGCCCGGCACGGTGGCGGAGATCGCGGAGCGGACCGGCGGGAACCCGTTCTTCGTCCGCGAGACCGCGCGCCTGCTCGACGCCGAGGGCCCGGCGGCGATCCCGGCGGGGGTGCGGGAGGTGCTGCGCCGCCGTGTCGCCCGGCTGCCCGCGCAGGCGGCGACGATCCTGCGGCACGGCGCGGTCATCGGCCGGGAGAGCGACGTGGACGTGCTGGCCGCCGTCAGCGGCGCGGACGAGGAGAGCGTGCTCGACGCCGTCGAGGCCGGGCTGGTCACGGGCCTGCTCACCGAGCCCCGGGCGGGCCGCCTGCGGTTCGCGCACGCGCTCATCCGCGACACGCTGTACGACGACCTGTCCCGGATCAGGCGGGCCAGGATGCACCAGCGGGTGGCGCGGGCCATCGAGGAGCACGACCCGGGCGACGTGGCCGCGCTCGCCCACCACTACACGGCGGGCGGCGCGGACTCGGCCAAGGCCGTGCGCTACTCCCGGCTGGCCGCCGAGCAGGCCGGACGCCGCTTCGCGCACCAGGAGGCGGCCGCGCTGTGGCAGCAGGCGCTGGACGCCTTCACCGGCGACCCCCGCGAACGCCTGGAGCTCACGCTCGGCCTCGTCTCGTCGCTGGCCAACTCCGGCAGGCTCGTCGCCGCCCGCGCGCACCGCGAGCGGGCCGTCCGCGACGCGCTCCCGCTCGGCGACCCGGCCCTGCTCGCCCGGGTGATCGTCTCGTTCGACGTGCCGACGTTCTGGAGCAACCGCGAGTACGGTGGCCTCGACACCGCGCTCATCGACGCCGTGGAGGCGGCGCTGGCCACGCTGCCGCCGGGCGACAGCCGCACCCGCTGCCGGCTGCTCACCACGCTGGGCTTCGAGCTCGAAGGCGAGCCGACCGAACGCGGCTACCTCGCCTCCCGCGAGGCCGTCGCGATGGCCCGCCGCCTGGGCGACCGCCCGCTGCTGGTGCTCGCGCTCAACGGCCGCTTCCACCAGTCGTTCCGCTACGACGGCCTGGCCGAGCGCAAGGCGATCGGGACCGAACTGCTCGCCCTGTCCGGCTCGGACGTGACCGTCGAGGCGCTGGCCCGGCTCATGCTCATGCAGGCGGCCACGGGCGAGGCCGACTTCGCCGCCGCCGACGCGCACGCCTCGGTCGCCCGCGACCTCGCCACCCGGTACGACCTGCCGCTGACCCTGGTCGTCACCGGCTTCTACGACGGGCTCCGCGCGGTGCTGGCCGGTGACGACGTGGCGGCCGAGGCCCGCTACCGCGCCGCCGCCGAGCTGGCCGGGCGGCTCGGCATGTGGCAGCACGAGACCGGGCTGCTCGCGCTCGGCCTGTACGGGATGCGGCTGCTGCGCGGCGACCTGACGCCGCTGCTGCCACGGCTGGAGCCGCTCGCCGCCTACGAGCCGTGGCGGGACCAGACGGCCGAGCTGTACGCGCTGGCGCTCTGCCATGCCGGGCGGGTCGCCGAGGCGCGGGCGCTGGTGCCCGTCCCGGCCAGGCCGCTGCGGCGCGACTACTTCTGGCACCTGCTCACCGCCGTGCGCGGCCTGCTCGGGGTGGCGCTGGACGACCGGGCGCGGGCGGCCTGCGCGTACGAGGAGCTGCTGCCGTACGCCGGGCAGCCGGTCGGCGGCACCGGCTACCTGGCCGTCTGGCCCACCGCCCAGGTGCTCGGCGACCTCGCCGCCTACCTGGGACGCCCTGCCGAGCCCCATTACCGGCAGGCCCTGGAGGTGGCGGAACGGGCCGGCGTCGCCGCCTGGCGCGAGGCGGGCCGCGCGGCGCTCGCCTGACTCAGCCGAACGTCCGCATCTCGCGGTGCGCGTACCGGAGCCTGAGGGCGGGGACGAGCAGGCGCAGCGGCGGACTCGCCGCCGTGAGCAGCCGCGCGCCCTCCTCCGGCGTGGCGTACCGCAGCAGCCACGGCACCGTGAACATCAGCTGACGCGGCGTGGCCCGCTTGCCGACCTGCTTCTCCACCCACGCGTACGCCTCGTACGGGACGAACCGGAAGATGATCGGGAACAGCTCCGACTCCTCCTCCGCGATGTGGTCGTCGAGCAGCTCCAGCAGCTCGGTCAGGGCGTGTCCGAGCGCCGCGAGGTCCCGGTCCAGCGCCGCCCGGCACCGGTCCAGGACCGGGCCGAGCGCCTGGTGGTCGTCGGTGTACGGGGACAGGTCCACGGCATGGCCCGCGGTGCGCTCGATGACCGGCCACAGCAGGTCGTCCTCGTTCGCGTGATGGTGGTGGACCTCGGTCAGGAGCGCCGCCGTGTAGGCGCGTACCGGGCCGTCCCGCCCTCCCCGCGCGCAGGCCGCGGCGAGGCGGCGCAGGTCGGCGAGCATGGCGCGGTGGATGACGTACATCGAGGTGAGGTCGGGCTCGCGCTCGTCCGGCCGGCGGGGGGCGACCGCCGGGATCTTCACGGTGCTCAGCTTCACGGTGCTCATGCCGGAAGCATGCGCGCCGCCTCTTGCCGCCCTCTGGTCGCCGGCTTGCCGCCCAATCGGTTATCTCCCGTCGATCCGTTATCAATATTCACAAGCCACACTGCCGTCACATGAGTCATCAAACGGTGCTGCCCGCCGAGGAGCGCACCGGAGCGGAGCCGGTGGACCGGGGCAGCGTGCTGGACCTGTTCGACAAGCTCGGCACCGTCGTCGTGCCCGTGGCGGTCGGGCTGTACGCGCTGCTGTACATGGGCTTCGAGAGCGTCTACGACACCTTCGGCATAACCCCCGAACAGGCCGGGCTCGACCAGGCGGGCATCCTGGGCCGCCTCGTCACCACGCTCGTCGTGCTGTTCCTGGCGCTGCCGGTGCTGGTCACCGTCGTGGCCGTCGCACTCCTCGGCTTCCTCGTCCCGTACCGGCTGCTGCGCGCCCGGCCCGCCGGACGGGCCGGGATGCGGGTGCTGACCAGCGCGTTCGTCGGCATCGGGCTGGGGTTCGTGCTCGTCGGCTGGATGACCGACGGCGCCGAGGACATCCACGCCAACGGCAACGGCAACCTCGTGCTCCAGCTCGCCGGCTTCCCCAACCAGTGGGCCGCCGTACGCGACGGCGACGGCAAGCCGGTCTCCCGCGAACGGTGGCTCGTGCTCGGCCAGGACGCCGGGTCGTACGTGTTCTACGACTGCGGCCGGATGACCACGGTGCGGCGGCCCGTCGAGGGCACCATCCTCACGGACGTGGAGCTCGACCCGGACTTCACCGCAGGCGGCACCAGGCCGGCCCGCCGCTGCGGGCACGCGCTCAGCACACCTGCCGGTAGCCGGTCTCCGGGATGAGCCTGCGCCACTCGGCCTCGCTCAGCCCGCCGGCCTTGGCGCACACCTCCCGCACCGCGTCGGCCCGTGCCTCGCCGGTCTCCTGGACGTCGAGCGAGATCACGGTGCCGGGGCCGCTCAGGTAGTGCAGGGCGCGGCCGTCGGCCGAGAACGTGTAGGAGTGGCCGGGGGACTGCAGGGCGACGGACTTCAGCAGCCGCCCGTCGCCGACCCGCCACAGCCGCACGGCGGCGCCGCTCGCCACGGCCAGCAACCGGCCGTCGGGGCTGAACACGGGCGGCCCGGAGGGCTCCCCGGACGCGGCTTCGGCGGGGGCGGTGTCCTCGGATGCGGCTTCGGCGGGAGCGGGGGCCTCGGAGGTGGGGGCGTCGGAGGTGGGGGTCAGCGTCCGGGTGGTGGACGCGCCGATCAGGAACGTCTTCGCGCCCGCGACCGCCAGCAGGCGGCCGTCCGGGCTGAACGCCAGCGGCGCCGCGCCCTCCTCGGGGGCGACGCGGATCGCCCGTGTCAGCGCGCGCCTCGGCACGTCCCACAGCTCCACCCGGCCGTCCGGCCTGGAGACGGCCGCCCGGCGGCCGTCGGGCGAGAGCGCCACCCGGCCGCCCGCCACCTCCAGCAGCCGCTCGCCGCCCGAGAAGAGCTCCGTCCGGCCGCCCACGCTGACCAGGAACGCGGCATCCGTCTGCGCCCCCGTCGCCACCGCCACCGGGGTGCCGCCCGCCGTCTCGGCGTAGCGGCCGTCGTCGCTCACGCCCGTCGTGGCCGGGGGCAGCGGGTGGGTCGCCAGCCGGCGGCCGGTCGGGACGTCCCACGCGGTGACCGCGTCACCCTCCCACCGCACCAGGCTGTCGCCGCTCAGCCGATAACGCGCGCCCCGGGTGGGCACCGGGTCGGTGAACACGCCCAGCTCCTCCTGCGACAGCGACGCCTGCAACGCCGCCCGCGCCTCGCGCACCGGGGCCAGCCGCCACGCCGCGACGCTGAGCCGCATCGCCGTCTGCGGGTCCTCGGTGCGCAGCGCCTCCGCCCTGGCGGCCACCAGGCGCGCGTTGTCCCGGCTGACCTGCTCGGGCCGCTCCTTGACGGTCACCACGGCCACGCCCAGCAGCGCCACGGCCGCCGCCAGCGCCGCCACCCCGCTCCGCCGCCGCCACCGGGCCCCGGGGCCGTGGAAGCGCCTGGGCGGACGGAACCGCCGCACCCGGCCCTCCGCCTCGGGCGCGGGCCCCGAACGCCGAGCGCCCGCAGAGGGGGCCGCCGGCGGCTGCTCACGACGGTCACCCCCAGAGAGCCGCCCACGTAGGCCGCCCGCGGGGGAGGCCGCATGAGGGAGCTCGCCCGCAGGGGAATCCGTGAGAGGGGGCTCGTCCGCAGGGGCGGTCGCCGGAAGGTGGACGGTCGCGGGGGTGTCCTCGGGAGCGGGGTGGTCGGGGGCAGGGTGGTCGGTGTCGGGGTGGCCGGTGTCGGGGTGGAGGGCGGTCCAGGTGCGGAGACGGGGCCAGGCGCGGTAGAGGGCGGCGCTGGCGGGGACGATGCCGTGGCCGCCGATCGCCACCAGGGTGCCCGCAGGCGTCTCCACCGGGGGAACGCGCAGGCTGGGCCGCACCAGCAGCCCGGCCTCCTCCAGGCGGGCCAGGGTGCCGTGCTCGTCGTGGGCCGGGCCGCCTTCGAGCAGCGTCAGCAGCAGCCCCGGCAGCTCGGCGCGTTGCGGGCCGGTCAGCGTGGCGTACACCTGCTCGGCCACCTCGCCGAGCGGCGGCGGGCCGGTGAGTCCGGGGGCCAGGACGACGGCGGGGCCGCCGGGCGGCGGGCCGGGCAGGTCGGCGGCGGAGGGGCGGGCGGCGGGGTCCTTGGCGAGGGCGCGGCCGACGAGGGGCCGCAGCGTGCCGGGCAGCACGGTCAGGTCGGGGTCGGCGGACAGCAGCCGGTGCATGACCTCGCCCAGGCTGGCGCCGCTGAAGGGGTCGCGCCCGGTGGCCGCGTAGAGCACGAGGGCGCCCCAGGCGAACACGTCGCCCGCAGGCCCGGCGGGCTCGCCGGTGAAGACCTCGGGCGCCATGTAGGTGCGGGTGCCGGCGACGGCGCCGGGCCCGCCGATGCCGACGACCTTGGGGCCGTCGGCGCTCAGCAGCACTTTCTCGGGCCGTAAGTCCTGGTGGGCGACGCCCGCCTCGTGCAGGGCGGCCAGCGCGGCGGCGACCGCGGACGCGAGCGTGAGGAGCTCGCCGCCGGAGTAGGGGCCGTGGCGCTCGACGGCCTCGCGCAGGGAGGGCCCGTCGGCGAAGGCGGTGACCAGGTAGGCGGGCGCGGCGTCGGGCCGGACCTCGACCACCTCGGCCAGGCACGGGTGGGCGACCGGCCGGATCGGGGGGAGCGCGCCGCGCGGCACCAGGACCGCGAACCTGCGCCCCTCGTCGTCGTAGGCGTCGTAGACGACGCCGCGCCGGGACGCGCTGAGCCTGCCTGCCGGCCAGTAGCCGCCAAGCCTGTCGGGGTCACCGGGCACCGAGCGCATCATCGAAGGCTTAGATGCGCGACCGCGGCGTTTGGTTGCGCCTGGTGCCAGGACACCACAGGCTCCCCGCGCGCCTCGGGGAGCCCGTGGTCATGATCATTATTGCAGGCTCCGGGATCCTGCCAGCCATTCCGGCCGCAGTACGGACATGATGACCGAGTCGTGCCAGGCGCCGTCCCAGTGGAGCGCGTCGCGGAGCACGCCTTCCTCCACGAACCCGGCCTTCTTGTACACGTGCCTGGCCCGCTCGTTGAAGGTGTGCACCCACAGGCTGACGCGGTGCAGCGGCGTCCTGGTGAACGCGTGGCCGAGCACCAGCTCGATCGCCTCGGTGCCGTAGCCCTTGCCGAACACCCGCGAGCCGAGCAGCGCGATCCGCAGGTTGCACGACAGGTTGGCCGGGTCGAGCTCGTTGAGCACCACCTCGCCCACGTAGCTGTCGCCGGCCATGATGGCCAGGTCGAGGCGGTCGTCGTGGTCGGCCCGGGTGGCGCACCAGCGGCGGGCGGCCTCCAGGTCGATCTCCCCGTGCGAGCCGGTGAGCCGCCGCACCTCGGCGTCGGACACCAGCTCGAACAGGCCCTCGGCGTGTTCGGGGCCGACCGGCCGCAGCGTCACGCGGGAGCCCACCAGCACAGGTTTGTCAGAGAACATCGCCCATGGCTATCAGCCCTGTTCGGCGGGGGGCAAGCCGATATCGCGGCGGACCGCCGCCAGCACCTCCTCCGGCCGCAACGCCCCCACGTCGTACTTCAGGTCCGTCACCTCGGTGAAGAAGCGCTCGCGCCTGGCCCGCATCGCCGCGGGGGAGAAGTCGGGCCGGTGGTCGCCGGAGCGCATCCGCTGCGTCAGCACCTCGTCGTCGGCGTCGAGCCAGATGACCAGCGCGTCGCGCAGCGCGGCCCGCACCTCGGGGCTCTCCAGCGTGCTCGCCGCCGCGGCGATCACCTTGGGCCCGTCGGCGAGCTCGTGCAGCACGTGTTCGGCCTCGCGCCGGTGCAGCACGTCGGCGCCGTCACGCGCGGCGATCTGGGCCGCGCTGAGCCCGTAACGCTCTTGCAGGAACGGATCACTGTCGCTGAAGGGCAGCCCGAGGGACTCCGCGAGGAGCCGGCCAGCGGTCGTCTTACCGCTGCCCATCAGCCCGATCACCACGATTGGTTTGTTTTTCCACATATGGATAGAGGTTCTCTCGTGCCAAGGAGGTAAAGCAAATGACCATCGCCGGAAGCATCATCCTCATCATGCTCGGTGCGATCCTCACCTGGGCCGTCGAATTCGACCTCGCCGGTCTCGACATCAACATCGTCGGCGTCATCATCATGCTGGGTGGGCTGGTCGGGCTGGGTTTCGGCATCTACCGGATCAGCGTGACCCGCAGGGCCGTGGGCCCGATCGAACAGCCTGTCCACAGGCACGAGATCTACGAGGAGCCCGAGGCACGCAGGACCACGGTGTACGAGGAGCGTCGGCACCATGACGAGCCGCCGCTGTAGGAGGTGAAGCCACATGCCAGCCAGTCAGGAACTGCCGCAGACCATCCGCCGTTCGCCCAAGAAGGCGCAGGACACGTGGATGAAGGCGCACGACTCGGCCGTCGAGGAGTACGGCGAGGGCCGGCGCGCCCACATGACGGCCTTCGCGGCGCTGAAGCACTCCTTCGAGAAGGTCGGCGACCACTGGGAGCCGAAGGCGAAGAAGGGGCCTTCCGACAAGGGGGCCACGGACCGGTCCGGCCGCACGGCCGAGGGCGTCGACGCCAACGCCAGCAAGGATCACCTGCAGGGGGTGGCGTCGAGGCTGGGGATCAAGGGCCGGTCGAAGATGAAGAAGACCGAGCTGGTGGACGCCATCAAGAAGGCCAACCGGCGCGCCACGGCCAAGTCCCGCTGACCGCAGGAAGAAGACCTCCACCCGGAGCCCGGGTGGAGGTCTTCTCGCGTGTGCGCCTCAGATGAGCCGCTTGACCGCCGCGACGATGGCGTCCCGGTCGATGCGGGCGTCGGCGAGCTGTTCCTGCGGGGTCGCCGAGCCGGGCAGGCCGTGGACGGCGAGTTTGACGACGCGCGGGCCGAGCTCGCTGACCGCGTCCAGGACGGCGTCGCCCAAGCCGCCCTCGGGCCGGTGGTCCTCGACGGTGATCAGGTTGCCGGTCGTGGTGGCCGCCTCGACCAGGGCGGCGGCGTCGACGGGCTTGACCGAGTACATGTCGATCACGCCCACGTGGATGCCCTCGCGGGCCAGCGTTTCGTGCGCGGCCAGGGCCTCGTGCACGGTGATGCCCGCCGCCACGATCGTGGCCCGGTCGGCGGGGGAGTGGCGCAGCACGCGGGAGCCGCCCACGGGGAACCGCTCGCCGGGCGGGTAGACGACCGGCGTGTCCCCCCGCGTGGTGCGCAGGTAGGCGACGCCGAACAGGTCCGCCATCTCGGCCGTCAGCGCCGCCGTCTGGTTGGCGTCGCACGGGTAGAGCACGGTGCTGCCGTAGACGGCGCGCATCATGGCCAGGTCCTCCAGCCCCATCTGGGACGGCCCGTCCTCGCCGATCGACACGCCCGCGTGCGAGCCGACCAGCCGGATCGACGACTGGGACACTCCGGCCATCCGGATGAAGTCGTGGGCGCGGGTCAGGAAGGCGGCGAAGGTGGCCGCGTACGGGATCCAGCCGCGGATGCGCAGGCCCTCGGCGGCGGCGACGAGCTGCTGTTCGGCGATGTACATCTCGAAGAACCGCTCGGGGAACTGCTGGGCGAACGCCTCGGCCTTGGTCGAGTCGGCCACCTCGCCGTCGAGCGCGACCACGTCGCCGCGCGCCGCGCCGAGCGCCGCCAGCGCCTCGCCGTACGCCGTCCTGGTGGCGACCCGCGCGCCGAGCTCGTACTCGGGCAGCCGCAGCTCCCCGTCGGGGAACCGGTACGGGTCGCCCCCGTTGTCCGGCTTGCGCACCTCGACGCGCAGGTCACGCCGGCCGCCCAGCTCCTCGACCGCCAGGTCCGGCTCCTTGAGCGCCTTGCCGTGCGCGCCCTCGCGGTTCTCGACCTCCAGGACGCCCTCGCCCTTGCGCGTCTTGGCCAGGATCACGGTGGGCCGCCTGCGCGTGCTGCGGGCGTCGCCGAGCGCGTAGTCGATCTGGCCGGGATCGTGCCCGTCCACCTCGACGGTATGCCAGCCGAACGCGCCGAACCGCCGCGCGTACGCGCCCAGGTCCCAGCCGTGCCGGGTGGGGCCGCGCTGGCCGAGCCGGTTCACGTCCACGACGAGCGTGAGGTTCGACAGGCCCTCGCTGCCGGCGTGCTCGGCGGCCTCCCACACCGAGCCCTCGGCGAGCTCGCTGTCCCCGCAGAGCACCCACACCTGGTACGGCATGCGTTCCAGCCGCCCGGCCAGGGCCACGCCCACGCCCACGGGCAGCCCCTGGCCGAGGGAGCCGGTGGCCACCTCGACCCAGGGCAGGCGCGGCGTCGGGTGGCCCTCCAGGCGGCTGCCGCGCTTCCTGAACGACAGCAACTCCTCGTCGCTGATCGCCCCGGCGGCCTTGTACAGCGAGTAGAGCAGCGGTGACGCGTGCCCCTTGGAGAAGATCAGATGGTCGTTGGCCGGGTTGGCGGGATCGGCGAAGTCGTAGCGCAGGTGGCCGGCGAACAGCACGGCCATCAGGTCGGCCGCGGACATCGACGACGTGGGGTGGCCGGATCCGGCCGCGGCGGCGGCGCGCACGGAGTCGACCCGCAACTGCGCCGCCAGCTCCCCGAGGAACTGAAGATCTAGGTCGGCCATCAGGCCACCTCCTGGTCGGCTTGGACGGCAGGGCTCGCGAGCGGGTCAGCGCAGCACGCGGCGGAGCAGGACGGCCCCGGCCGCCGCGCCCGCCAGCGCCGTCACGGCCCCGCGGTGGCGGGAGAGCCAGAGCTGCGGGCTGCGGCCGTGGCTCTTGCTGTCGAAGCTGCCGTGCGCGCCGTAGTCGGCCGTCTCGTCGGCGGGCTCCCACAGGTTGGCCACGCCGCTGGGCGGCTTCTCGCCGGTCTGCTGGGAGTCCACGCCGGTCCTGCCCAGGTAGCGGTCCACGAGCGCGGGGGCGATGCGCTGGGCCAGCAGCGTGGCCACGGTCATGGAGCCCACCCAGTACTCCTTGCGCTCGGGATGCGCGGCGGCGTGCACGATGCCCCGGGCCGCGACCTCCGGCTGGTAGATCGGGGGAACGGGCTGGGGGTGGCGGCGCAGCTTCGACAGCACCCAGTCGAACTGCGGCGTGTTGACGGCCGGCAGCTGCACCATGGTGATGTGGATGCCGCTCCGCTCGGCCAGCAGTTCGGTGCGGACCGATTCGGTGAAGCCCTTGATGGCGTGCTTGGCTCCGCAGTAGGCCGACTGCAGGGGGATGCCGCGGTAGGAGAGCGCCGAGCCTGCCTGCACGATCGCGCCGCGCCCGCGCGGCCGCATCAGGTCCAGGGCGACCCTGGTGCCCCAGACGTAGCCCAGGTACGTGACGGCGGTGGTGCGCTCGAACTCGGCGGGTTCGATGTCGGTGAACGGGGCGAACACCGAGGAGAAGGCGACGTTGATCCACACGTCGATGGGGCCCAGGTCGGCCTCGGCCTGCTCGGCCGCCTGCCGTACCTGCTCGTAGTCGGCGACGTCGGCCTCGTACACCTGCCCGACGCCGCCGGCGGCGCCGACGTCCACGGCGGCGGCGCCCAGCCCGGTCGTGCCCCGGGCGATCAGCGCCACCTTGGCGCCCTGGCGGCCGAGCTCGCGCACGACCGCGCGGCCGACGCCGCCGCTGGCGCCGGTGACGACGACGACCTTGTCCTGGAGGGGATGTGCTGACATGGGGGAGTTCAGCCCGCCTCTCCTGTGTCGCGGTTCTTCTGACGGCGTACGGCCATGACGATGTCGATCACGACCACCACGGCGAACACGACGGCGATCCCGGTGATGACGGGCGCGCGGGCGATGACGCCGAGCACGGCGAAGGCGAACAGGAACACCAGGAGGAACGAGCCCACCCGGATGTGCACCACGTCGCGCGGCGTGGCGGGGACCATGGCGTGGCCGCGGCCGTCCCTGGTCTCTTGCCAATTCCGGTCTTCAGTCATGGGGGCCACCTGCCCGTGCCGTTTGCCGCCTAACGTCGTGGGTAGCCGGGCCGGCGTGCCGGACCTGCATCCCAGTGACCAGAACGAGCCGGGCATCGTGCGGCGCCGCCGCGGGCGCGGCTTCAGCTATCACGGGCCGGACGGAGAGCCGGTGCGCGACCCGGCGACGCTGGAGCGCATCAAGGCGCTCGTCATCCCCCCGGCCTGGACCGACGTGTGGATCTGCGCCTCCGAGCACGGCCATCTGCAGGCGGCCGGAACCGACGCCGCGGGCCGCCGGCAGTACCTCTACCACGAGGAGTGGCGGCGGCAGCAGGACGAGGCCAAGTTCGACCGGGTGCTGGAGCTGGCCGAGCGACTGCCGGCCTTCAGGAAGACCGTGGACGACCAGCTCGCCGGGCGCGGCCTGACCCGGCAGCGGGTGCTGGCCGCCGCCGCGCGGCTGCTGGACGTGGGCTTCTTCCGCGTGGGCGGCGAGAGCTACGACACCTACGGCCTGGCCACGCTCAGGATGGAGCACGTCACCTGCTCAGGCAACACCGTGACCTGCTGCTACCCGGCCAAGGGCGACATCCCGCGCGAGGTGGAGGTGGCCGACGCGGGCGCCTGCCGGGTCATCAGGTCGCTCAAGGCGCTGCGCGCCGACGGCGAGCTGCTGCGCTACCGGCGCGACGACGGCGGTTGGGCCGACGTGCGTAGCGAGGACATCAACGCCTACCTGCGCGACACCATCGGCGACTTCACCGCCAAGGACTTCCGCACCTGGCACGCCACGGTCCTGGCCGCCGTCGGCCTCGCGGTGTCCAAGGAGGCGGACTCGGCCACGGCCAGGAAGCGCGCGATCACCCGGGTCATGCGCGAGGTCTCGGAGTACCTGGGCAACACCCCGACGGTCGCCCGCTCCTCGTACGTGGATCCGCGCGTGATCGAGGCGTACGAGCGCGGCCGGACGATCGCGGGCGCGCTGACCGAGCTCGGGGCGGACGTCGACCACGGCATGCTCGCCACGCACGGGACCGTGGAGCGCGCGGTCATCGACCTTCTCGTTGCTGTTTGAGCTGTTCGTCCAGGGGCATGCGGCGTCAGAGTAAGGAGGAAGCCATGGAAGCTCCGCAGTACGTCGCGGCCCGCGTCCAGGAGGCGATGGCACAGGACGGTCGTACGCACGAGCTCGGCATCCACGTCGACGTGCGCGGCGACCAGCTGTTCCTGCGCGGCCAGGTGAGCGGCGCCGAACAGCGCGACAGGCTCGCCGAGGTGGCCAGGGAGGCCGCCCCCGACCTGCACGTGCACAACGAGATCAACGTCGTCGAGGTGACCGAGCCCGGGGAGGTAGAGCATCTTGACTGAATTGCGCATAGCAGCCGTAGGAGACATCCACCTGGGCGAGGACGTCCGGGGCCAGTACCGCAAGCGCCTGGAAGGCATCGAGGAACGCGCCGACGTGCTCATGGTCGCCGGTGACCTGACCCGGCACGGCACGCTGGAGGAAGGCAGGCTGGTGGCCGACGAGCTGCGCGACCTGCCGGTGCCCGTCGTCGCCGTGCTCGGCAACCACGACTACCACTCCGATCTCCAGCACGAGATCACGAGCGAGCTGCGTGACGCCGGGATCATCGTGCTCGACGACGACGGCGCGGTCCTCGACTGCGGCCCGGTCCGGCTCGGCGTGGTCGGCGGCAAGGGCTTCGGCGGCGGGTTCGCCGGCAAGTGCGCCAGCGAGTTCGGCGAGCGGGAGATCAAGGACTTCGTGGCGCACACCCGCTACATCGCCGAGGCGTGGCAGCGTGCCCTCAAGGACATCCAGGCCGACCGGCGCGTGGTGCTGTCGCACTACTCGCCCGTCAAGGAGACGCTGGAGGGCGAGCCGCACGAGATCTACCCCTTCCTCGGCAGCTACCTGCTGGCCGAGGCCGTCGACACGGCCGGGGCCGACCTCATCCTGCACGGCCATGCGCACAAGGGCAGCGAGAAGGGCATGACGCCGGGCGGCATCCGCGTCCGCAACGTGGCCCTGCCGGTGCTGGGCCGGGCGTACGCGGTCTACTGCCTCAACGGCTTCTGAGGGGCGGCTCCTCAGAGGACGCGCACGGCCATCAGGCAGATGTCGTCGTCCGAGCCGCCGCCCAGCCGTCCCAGCAGGCAGTCGATCACCTCTTCCGGGTCGTCGCCGACGCAGAAGTGCGCCGCCTGGACCAGCGCCTCCATCCCGGCGTCCGGGTCCCGGCCGCGCCGCTCCACCATGCCGTCGGTGTAGAGCACCAGCAGGTCGCCCGGCTCCAGCGGGGTGACGCACATGCTGTACTCGACCGGGCCGAAGGCCCCCAGCATGGTGCCCGTCGCCGCCTCGACCAGCCGCGCCCGGGCGTTCCTGACGAGGATCGGGCCGGGATGCCCGGCGCTGGTCCACGAGAACGTGCGGTCCGACGGGTCGAAGTGGCCGATGATCGCCGTGCCGGTCGCCGTGACGCCCTCGTTGGAGTGCAGGATCAGGTCGTTCAGCCAGGTGGCGAGCTGCCCGGCGGGCGCCGCCGTGTAGGCGAGCCCGGCCAGGCCGGAGCGCATCTGCAGCATCAGGCTCGCCGCCGTCAGCCCGTGGCCCATCGCGTCGCCGATCGCCAGCAGCGTGCGGCCGTCGGGCAGCACCCGCGACTTGAACCAGTCACCGCCGAGCCGCGCCAGCTCCTCCGCCGGCAGATACCGTACGCCGACCGCGAGCCCCGGGGTGTGCACGAGGCCGCGGCGCAGCGGCATGATCGTGTCCTGCAGCCGCACGGTGAGGTCGTGCTCCTCCTCGGCCCGCCGCCGCTGCCGGGTGGCCTGCTCGTGCGCCACCGCCAGCGCCCGCTCCCTGCGGCGGGTGCGCGTCACGTCCTGGGCCAGCCACCGGACCTTCACCGGCACGCCGTCGCCGTCGAGGATCGGCTCGCTGAACACGCTCAGGTGCCGCACCCCGTAGCGGTGCTGGACGCGGAAGGACGTCTCGACCGCCTCGCGGTACTCCAGCAGCGAGCGCATCATGTCGTCCACCAGCGGCAGGTCCTCCGGCACCACCATGCTGGAGACGTCCTCCAGCGTCAGCGGGGGATCGTCCCGGTTGCGGCCGAACATCTCGTACAGGCCGGACGTCCACAGGACGTTCTCGGTGGCCAGGTTCCACTCGCCCCACCCCAGCTCGGCCAGCCGCTGGGCGCGTTCCCAGCCGGTGACCAGCAGCTCCTCGGCGTCCAGCGTCCGCCAGGTGACCAGCAGCCCGTCGGCCACCCGGGCCGCGCGCACGCTCAGCGTCGCCGGCCACACCCGGTGCTCCACGACCTCCACGAACTCCAGCGGCACCCGCTGCACGGGCTCGCCGCTCTCGTACGCGCGGATGTAGTCGTCGAGCAGGCCCGAGCTGGCCACCCCGGGGCTGGCCGTGAGCAGGCGCCGCCCGGTGAGCTGGTCCTCGGTGAGTCCGGCGGGCGTCGTGGCGTGCCGGTTCGCGGCGACGATGCGGAAGTCGACCACGCGCCCGGCCTCGTCGCAGACCGGCGTGATGTAGATGGCGGAGGCGTGCACCGCCTCCAGCATGCCGCGCACCCAGCCCGGCACCTCGGCGGCGACGACCTCGGGCTCCGGCGGGCGCTCGACCCCCAGGGCGACGTCGACCAGGGAGAGCCCGCTCTGCTTGGCCATCCTGGCCAGCCGTTCGGCGGCCTCGGCCGGGCGGATGTCCAGGCCGGTCGCCAGCCGGGCGGTGGCCTCGTCGATGACGGCCCCGTTGCGCAGATGAAGGCGCAGCCTGGCGAGCTGCTCACGCACTCTCGCCGAGGCTGCGCCCGTCTCGTAACGGCTGAACGACGGCAAATCACTCACCCCACGCCCATGCCCTTAGGAGTGGCACTGAGTTCGGCGTGGGGCGATATTTAAGCAAAAACTGTTTATTGGTTCCGCTGGGCCGGTCTCGGAGTTCGGCCCAGCGGATGAGACTGACCGCTGACCTGCCTAAACATTGAAGATACTGACCCCGCCAGGCCCGACGAGGAAACCGAGAACGATAAGGACGATCCCCCACAGGAGATCGCGACGGGCCAGGATCACATAGATCCCGGCGATGACGAGGATTACCGCGATGATCCAGAGCAAAGTAGCCATGAGCCAGCAACTGCCCCGCTGATTCGACACTTAACATGTTTTCCGTTCCGGCGACGGGAAGGGTAGCCGCATGACGACATACGGCTACTTCCTGTCCTGCGAGGAGCACGGGCCCCGCGAGCTGGTCCGCCAGGCCAAGGCCGCCGAACGCGCCGGGTTCGAGGCACTGTGGATCTCCGACCACTTCCACCCCTGGCTCGACGAGCAGGGACAGGCCCCGTTCGTCTGGACGGTCATCGGCGCGATCGCGGAGGCCACCTCGCTGCCCATCACCACGGCCGTGACCTGCCCGCTCGTGCGCACCCACCCCGTCATCGTGGCCCAGGCCACCGCCACCACGGCCGCGCTCACCGGCGGCCGGTTCCGGCTCGGCGTGGGCACCGGGGAGGCGCTGAACGAGCACGTCATCGAGTCCCGCTGGCCGCCCGCCGCCGAACGGCTGGAGATGCTGGAGGAGGCCGTCGGCCTCATGCGGGAGCTGTTCACCGGCAAGCTCGTCACCCACCGGGGCCGCCACTACCAGGTGGACACCGCCCGGCTCTACACGCTGCCCGACGAGCCCGCGCCCATCTACATGTCGGGCTTCGGGGACAAGTCCATCGAACTGGCCGGCCGCATCGCCGACGGCTACGTCTCCACCGGCCCCAGCGCCGAAAGCGTGGAGAAGTTCCGCCAGGCGGGCGGCGCCGGCAAGCCCACCCTCGGCGGGCTCAAGGCGTGCTACGCCGCCGACGAGGCGAGCGCGCGCAAGACCGTCCACCGCCTGTGGCCCACCCAGGGCATCAAGGGCGAGGCGTCCCAGATCCTGCCGCTGCCCCGGCACTTCGAGCAGCTCGCCGCCTCCGTCACCGAGGACGAGGCGGTCGCCGGCACCCCGTGCGGCCCCGACCCCGAGGTCCACGCCCGCGCCCTGCGCGAGTACGTGGACGCCGGCTTCGACGAGGTCTACGTCAGCCAGATCGGCCCCGAGCAGGACGCCTTCTTCGACTTCTACCAGCGCCAGGTGCTGCCGCTGGTCAGAGGCTAGGAAGCCGACTTCATCAGCTTCGCGTAGGCCAGCTGCAGCCAGTCCGACGCGGCCACCGCCGTCATCGCCGCCCCCGCCAGCCGCGTCACCCGCGGCGCGAACACCAGGCCGATGGCGTAACCGGTGGCCGCCCACTGCGCGATGCAGAACGGGCAGCTCAGCAGCTCGCCCATCGTGTTGCGCGGCTCCTCCTTGAGCTCCGACGGGCCGCTCACGCCCTCGTACCGGGTGAACGGCGCCCGCAGCGGGCTCGTGACCGGGTCCTTGGCCAGCAGCCGCGCCACCTTGTGCGTGCACGCCGCCATCAGCCCCAGGTCCATGAGCCCGACCCGGTCCGGCGCCCGCCGCCCGGTCAGCGCCGCCGCGGCCGCCGCCGCGCCGACCAGTACCCCGTACGTGCCCATGATCCTCACGTACGTGCCGAGCGGGCGATCATGCTCGCCCTGGTACTCCTGCTCGGTCCTTTCCAGGAATTGCGTCATGGGGCCTCGCGCTACCCCGAACGCCCGTGATCACGCCTATTCGGCGATCGTGAGGGTAGCCCGCACACATGAGCAGCCACGGCCACGAAGTCACCGACGCCATCCTCGACACGCTGAAGCGAGCCAGCTCCGCGTTGAAGGACGCCGGGGTGAGGTTCGCGCTGGCCGGCGGCTGCGCGGCCTACGCCAGGGGGGCCGCGCCGTCGCTGCACGACGTGGACTTCGTGCTCGCCGAGCACGACGTGCCCGCCGCGCTGGAGGCGCTGCGCTCGGCCGGCTTCGAGACGGCCAAACCCCCCGAGGACTGGCTGGTCAAGGCGTACGACGAGGGCCGGCTGGTGGACCTGATCTTCAAGGTGTCGGACCAGGAGGTCACCCCGGCGCTTCTCGCCCGCGCCGAGCCGATGAAGGCGTCGGCCGTCATCGTGCCCGTGCTGGAGGCCACCGACCTGGTCATCTCCTGGCTGCTGCCGCTCTCCGAGCACGCCTGCGACTACGGGGCGCTGCTGCCCCAGGTGCGGGCGCTGCGCGAGCAGGTCGACTGGGACCGGGTGGCGGCGGTCGTGGCGGACTCGCCGTACGCCTCGACGTTCCTCACCCTGCTCGAACGGCTCAACGTGCTCGACGCCCCCGTCACCCCCGCCGGCGACCCCACCTGGCCGTAGACCCGGACAATGGGTACGATCCGCGTCAACCTCTCGAAGGGGGGCGCAGGTGACCATCCAATCCGGCCACGAGTGGATACCGCCCGGCGTCGACGCGGAGCGGCCCAGTGTCGCCCGGGTGCACGACGCCCTGCTCGGCGGCACCGAGAACTTCGCCTCCGACAGGGCCGTGGCCCGCCGCCTCAAGGACGCCGTGCCCGAGGTCGTCGACCTGGTCTGGTGCAACCGCGCCTTCATCGGCCGCGTCGTCGACTACCTCGTCCGCCAGGCCGGGGTCCGCCAGTTCGTCGACCTCGGCGCCGGGCTGCCCACCGTCGAGAACACCCACGAGGTCGCCCAGTTCGCCGACAGCTCCGCCCGCGTCGTCTACGTCGACCTCGACCCGATGGTCGAACCGCACGCCCGCGCCATCCTGGCCCGCAACGACCACGCCACCGCCATCACCGCCGACGTCCGCGACATCCCCGCCGTCCTCGGCCACCCCGAACTGCGCCGCCTCATCGACTTCCACCAGCCCGTCGCCGTCCTCGCCATCGGGCTCCTCCACCTCATCCCCGACCAGGACGACCCGCACGCGCTCATCCGGCGCTACATGGCGACGCTGCCCTCCGGCAGCCACCTGGCCGCCTCCAACTTCATGTCCGGCCCCAACCCCAAGGCCCAGGCGCTGGAGACGATGCTCCAGGTCACCATGGGCACCGGCCACTTCCGCGGCCGCGAGAGCATCACCCGCTTCTTCGCCGGCCTCGACCTCGTCGAACCCGGCGTCGTCCACTTCCCCCAATGGCACCCCGACGACCGGCTCCCCGGCCCGCTCGCCCCCTGGGAGGAGATCCTGCTGGGCGGCGTCGCCCGCAAGCCCTGACCGCGATTAAGGGGATGAGCCCGGGGCCCGTGCGGAGCTAGGGTGGTGGCATGCCGCGACGCCTCATCTGTTCGCCTCCGCCCGCCCGCTAGCGGGCGGCCTTCCCTGAATCTCCGGGTCTGACAGATCCGGTGGTGGTTGCTGCCCGCATCCGGGCCCAATCCACCACTCCTCATCGGAGCACATCTGTCATGACCCAGCTCACCACCCGGCGTGCCACGCTGTACGTCGCCACCGCCGCCGCGGCCTGGGGCACCGGCGGCGCCGCCGGAGCCCTCCTGTTCGCCGGCGGCGGGCTCGACGCCCTGGACGTGTCCTTCTGGCGCTACCTCCTCGGGGCGATCTTCCTGCTGCCGCTCGCCCGCGGCCTCCGCCTCGACGGCCGCGTCGCCGTCGTCGGCGCCGGGATGGCCGTCTACCAGACCGCCTACTTCGGCGCCATCGCGCACTCGGGCGTCGCGATCGCCACGGTCGTCACGATGGGCGCCACGCCGGTCTTCACCGCCCTCGGCGGCCGGCTCCTGCTCGGCGAACGCCTCGGCCGCGCCGGCCTCGCCGCCCTCCTCACCGCCCTGACGGGCCTCGTCCTCCTCACCACGACCCCCCACCCCGAGCCGGCCACCCCCACCGGGACGCTCGCCACGCCGTCCGGGGAGGGGACGCCGGCCGGGGTGGGGCTCGGGTTGCTGTCGGCCGCCGGGTATGCCGGGGTGACGTTGTACTCGCGGCGGCACCGGGACGACTCCCAGGGGATGGCCGTGGGCGGGTTCGTCGTGGGGGCGGTGTGCCTGGCGCCGTTCGCGCTGGCCGGCGGGGTGGTCCCGGTGGGCGGGTGGCAGAGCGTGGCGCTGCTCGCCTATCTGGGGGCGGTGCCGACGGCGCTGGCGTACCTGCTGTTCTTCCGCGCGTTGACGGCGCTGCGGGCGACGACGGTGTCGATCGTGTCGCTGGGGGAAGCGGCGGGGGCGGCCGTGCTGGGCGTGCTGGTGTTCGGGGAGCGGCTGTCGCCGTCGGCCTGGGCGGGGTGCGTACTGCTGCTGGTGGCGGCGGTGGCGAGGGCACGGGAGGAGTGAGCGTGAGGCAGGGTCGCCGTATGGGTTAGGGTCCGTACGGCGACGCCTGTCGTGTCGTCGCTCCGCTCCCAGGCCGCCGGTACGGGCCGGTACGGGGGAACGGTGGCGGCGGAGCGTGCGTTGGAGGAACTGTGGCCTCGATTACAGGATTTGTCAGGAACCTGCTGGACCGTCCGGGAGGCACCCCCCTGACGCCGTACCAGAAGGTCGTGAAGGCGGCTCACGCCCGCGCCGACCGGATCGGCAAACTGGATGAGCTGCCCAGGCCCGACATGAGCGACCTGGCCGAGTTCTGTGCCGTCGCCCGTGAGGCCGCCGACCGCACGCTCGGGCTCAGGCCGTACGACGTGCAGTTGCTCGGGACACTCGCGCTCCTCGACGGCAAGGTGGCCGAGATGGCCACCGGCGAGGGCAAGACGCTGTCCGGGGCGATGGCGGCGGCCGGCTACGCGCTGCAGGGCAGGCGCGTGCACGTGATGTCGGTCAACGACTACCTGGCCCGCCGCGACGCCGAGTGGATGGCCCCCTTCTACGCGGCCCTGGGCGTCACCGTCGGCTGGATCGACCAGAACTCCACCCCGGAGGAGCGGCGCGACGCCTACGCGAAGGACGTCACGTACGGGCCGGTGAGCGAGATCGGCTTCGACGTGCTGCGTGACCGGATGCGCACGTCGGCGGACGAGATCATCGTGCCGGAGCCGGAGGTGGCGCTGATCGACGAGGCCGACTCGGTGCTCGTCGACGAGGCGAGGGTGCCGCTGGTGATGGCGGGGGCGGCCGACGCGGGCAACGCGGTGCCGGAGCTGGCGGTCCTGGTCAGGCAGCTCATCCGGGGCTACCACTACGAGATCGACGAGCAGGCGCGCAACGTCTACCTGACGCCGAAGGGCGCCGAGACGGTGGAGAACCTGCTGGGCGTCGAGCTCTACGACGAGCACGAGCCGGGCACGCTGATCGAGGTCAACCTGGCCCTGCACGCCCACGCGCTGCTGACCCGCGACGTCGACTACATCGTGCGTGACGGCAAGGTGCAGCTCATCAACCCCTCGCGCGGCCGGGTGGCGGTGCTGCAGCGCTGGCCCGCCGGCCTGCAGGCGGCGGTGGAGGCCAAGGAGGCGCTGCCGCCGAGCGAGAAGGGCGAGATCCTCGACTCGATCACCGTGCAGGGCCTGATCAGGCGCTACCCGAGGGTGTGCGGCATGACGGGCACCGCGGTGGCGGTGAGCGAGCAGCTCGGCGAGTTCTACGGGCTGAAGGTCGCGGTGATCCCGTCCAACCGGCCGTGCGTCAGGAAGGACGAGCCCGACCGCATCTACCCGACGGTGCCCGACAAGGACGCGGCGCTGGTCGAGGAGATCCAGGCGGTGCACGAGACCGGCAGGCCGATCCTCATCGGCACGCTCGACGTGGCCGAGTCGGAGAACCTGGCCATGCTGCTCCAGCGCCGCAACCTGGAGCCGGTGGTGCTCAACGCCAAGAACGACGCCGAGGAGGCCGCGATCATCGCCAGGGCGGGCGAGCGCGGCGCGATCACCGTCTCGACGCAGATGGCGGGCCGGGGCACCGACATCCGGCTCGGCGACGGCGTTGCGGAGCTCGGCGGCCTGTACGTGATCGGCTCCGGCCGCCACTCCAGCAGCCGCCTGGACGACCAGTTGCGCGGCCGGGCGGGCCGCCAGGGCGACCCGGGCGGCTCGGTGTTCTTCGTCAGCATGGGCGACGACCTGATCACGCAGTACACGCCGGACGAGCGGCCGCCGGCGGCCGACGCCGACGGCATCGTCAGGCACCGGCGCGGCGCCTACCTGGTGGGTCACGCGCAGCGGGTGGCGGAGGGCGTCAACCTGCAGATCCACCGCAACACCTGGCGCTACACCCGGCTGCTGGAGCAGCAGCGCGAGCTCATCCTGGAGTGGCGCGACAAGGTGCTGCACGGCGACGCGGCGGCCAAGGCGCTCAAGGAGGCCGACCCGGAGCGCTGGGAGTCGATGCCCGAGGACACCCGGGAGGAGACGGCCAGGCAGATCGTGCTGCACGCGATCGACCGCTGCTGGACCGAGCACCTGGCGTTCCTCACCGACCTGCGCGAGGGCATCCACCTGCGGGCGCTGGGCCGGATGAGCCCCGTCGACGAGTATCAGCGGGAGGCGGTGGCGGAGTACAAGCGGCTGCTGGCCGAGGTGGAGCGCCGGTCGCTGGAGTCGTTCGAGGCGCCCGAGCCCGATCTCAAGCGCCCGCAGGCGACCTGGACCTATCTGGTGCAGGACAACCCGTTCGGCACCGAGTGGGACCGGATTCTCAAGCGGGTCAAAGGCGGTTCGCGTACCTGACAGAGGATGGCAGGTACGGCTGACAGGCTGACGGTCATGACGACGAAGGCAAATCTCATCGCGGTCACCATCGACTGCGACGACCCCAGGAAGACGGCCGAGTTCTACCACCAGGTGACCGGCCTGCCCATCACGTACGCGGAGGACGAGTACGCGGCCGTGAGCGACGGCACCACGTCGCTCTACTTCGGCCGGGTGCCCGATCGTAAGCCCGTGGAGTGGCCGAGCGCCGACAAGCAGTTCCATCTCGACTTCCGCGTCCCGGACGTGGAGAAGGCGGTCGAGGAGTACGTTGCGATCGGCGCGACCAAGCCCGAGTTCCAGCCGGGCGTGACGGACGAGGGGGTGGGCTGGATCGTGCTGCGGGATCCTGACGGCCACCTGTTCTGCGTCTGCCCGGAGAAGTGATGTAGGCCAAGATTGGCCTAAAGGATGATTCGAGCGCATTGCTGCGCATCTAAGCTGAGGCAATGCTCTTGCACGGATCTCTGCCCCTGCGTGGGCGCCCATGACCTGGGTCGGCCTCCTCATCGCACTCGCCGGGGCGCTGGGCTACGCGGTCGGCGCGGCGCTGCAACAGTTCGAGGCAGTGGCGGAGGGCGCCTCGCTCAGGCTGACCCGGCGGCCCCGCTGGTGGATCGGCGGCATCATCAGCCTGACCGGCGCGTGCCTGCACGCGGTGGCGCTGAGCTTCGCGCCGCTGGTGGCGGTGCAGCCGATCAGCGTGGCCACACTGGTGTTCGCGGTGCCGCTGGCCGCGTACATGTACGGCCGCAAACCGTACAAGGCAGAGATCTTCGGCTCGATCGCGGTGGCCGTGGGCCTGATCTGGCTGATGATGCTGGTGCCGTCGCACCACGTCACGCCCCGGCTGGGTGACGGGGCGGCGCTCGGGTTCATCGGCGTGATCGCGCTGCTCGTGCTGGTCACGCAGGTGGCCGCGATCCGCGCCAAGGGGGCGAACAAGGCGCTGCTGCTGGCGGTCAGCGCGGGCGTGGCGACGGCGAGCGTGTCCACGTTCGTCCGGGTGGTCGGCGGCGGCATGGAGGGCGACCTGGGGCGGCTGGTCCACTGGTTCACGCTGGCCATCCCGGTGCTGCTGATCTGCGCCACGGTGCTGCTGCAGCGCTCGTACGCGGTCGGCTACTTCGGCATCGCCTACGCGGGCGTGCAGGTCGTCGACCCGATCACCTCGGTGCTGGCCGGCGCGCTGCTGCTCGGCGAGCCGCTGCCGACCAGCCCCGCCACCGCCGTGCCCGCGGTGCTGGCGGCGGCGCTGACCATCGCCGGCACGATCACGCTGGGCCGGCTGACGCCCGATCACTCCCCGTCGAAACAGGCGGCCGCCATCCCAGAATCTCGTCCATTGAGCGCAGCATCAGATCGGGCCTGAACCGGCTCGCCAGCGACATCGCCCGGTCGCGCACCGCCACGGCGACGGGGTTGCGCACCTTGGTGATCCGGCAGATCGCCATCGACTTGCGCACGACGTCGGCCGTGCGCCGCAGCCGCGCCTCGGTGTAGGCGGCCAGGTCGCCGCCCGCCAGGTGGCCGAGCACGACCGCGTCCTCCAGCGCCTGGCAGGCGCCCTGCCCCAGGTTGGGCGTCATCGGATGGGCGGCGTCGCCGAGCAGCGCCACCCGGCCCGCGTGCATGGCGGGCAGCGGCTCGCGCAGGTAGTAGAGGTCGTTGCGCAGGATGTGGTCCGGCCGGGCGCCTTCCAGCAGGGCGGGGATCGGCGCGTGCCACGTCCCGAACCTGCGCACCAGCTCCGCCCGCTCGTCGCCGCCCGTGGCCCCGGCCGGTGACAGGTCGGTGGCGTAGAAGTAGACCAGCTCGTCGTCCAGCGCGTGGATGCCGAACACGGTGCCCCGCCCCCAGCTCTCCGAGCTGCGGATCGGCCCGTCCGGCCGGGGCGCCAGGCCCCGCCACGTGGTCACGCCCGCGTAGACCGGCTCCGGGTGCCGGGGGAAGAGCGCGGCCCGCACCCGCGAGTGGATGCCGTCGGCGGCCACGACCAGGTCGGCGGTCAGCTCGCCGGCGTCGGTGCGCACGGTCCCGGTGGCGGCGTCGACGCCCGTGACCGCCGTGCCGAGCCGCAGCCGCTCCGGCCCCAGCGTCTCGGTCAGCAGCTCGACCAGCCTGGCCCGCAGCAGCACGACGATCGAGTCGCCGTAGAGCTCGCGCGCCCGGTCCTCGGTGGTGTGGGTGAGCCAGGCGCCGTCGTGGCGGCGGATGCCCACCTGGCCTTCCATCCTCGACAGCTCGCGCACCCGGTCGCCCAGGCCGAGCACGTCGAGCGCGCGCAGCCCGTTGGACGCCACGGCCAGGCCGGAGCCGACGGGCTCCAGCTTGGCCGCCTTCTCCAGCACGTCCACGTGCCAGCCCGCGCGGTGCAGCGCGATGCCGGCGGCCAGGCCGCCGATGCCGCCGCCGATCACTACAGCCTTCATTCCCCACTCCTCAACTACGTCTGTAGTTTCACGCTACTACGGCTGTAGTCTCGACTACAACTGTAGTATCCGGTTCGTGAAGCGTTCAGAGGCCGTGGCGGAGGCGGCGATCACCCTGCTGGCCGAGCGGGGCATGCGCGGCCTCACCCACCGCGCCGTCGACGAGGCGGCCGGGCTGCCGCCCGGCTCGACGTCCAACCTGGCCCGCACCCGCGCCGCGCTGCTGGAGCTGACGCTGTCGCGGCTGACCGAGCTGGAGACGGAGGTGTTCGCCGACGGCCTGGCCGGCCGGCCGCCGACCGCCGCCGAGCTGCCCGACCTCCTGGCCCGGGTGCTCCACGTCCAGCTCCGCGACCGCCGCCGCACGCTGGCCCGCTACGAGCTCGCGCTGGAGGCGACCCGGCGGCCCGAGCTGCGCCGCATCTACGACCGGGCCGGCCGCCGCTTCCGCGACCCCGCCGTCGCCCTGCTCGCCGCCGCCGGGTCCGCCGATCCGGTACGGCACGGCCACCGCCTCGTCGCGTTCGGCGAGGGCATCATGTTCGACGCGATCGCCGGGGCCGGGACCGAACCGTCGCTGGACGAGCTCCGCGAGGCCGTGGGCGAGCTGCTGGCCGGCATGCTCGGCGGCGGACCGGGGCCCCGTGGTCAGCAGGCGTCCACGTAAGGGACCTCGGGCAGGTGGCGGGTCCACTCCGCGCGGGACAGGGCGCCGTACCGGGCGCAGACCGTCGCGGCGGCCCGCTCCGGGTCGCCGGGGGCGGGGGAGCGGGCCAGGTCGATCGTGAGCACGGTGCCGCGCCCGGCCAGCACGCGCAGGCGGCGCCCGTCCGCGCTGAGAGCGGCCTGCGCCGGGCGGTCGGTCCCCGGCGACGGCACCCGCCGGTCGGCCAGCAGTCTGCCGTCGGCCAGCCGCCACGCGCTCACCCGGTCGCCGCCCGTCGCGGCCAGGACCCGCCCGTCGGCGCTGAAGACCGGATGCCCGGGCGACGGCTGGAGCCGGAACGGCAGCGTCGGCACCCCGTCGAGCCCGTAGACCTGCACGCCGCCCTCCTCCGCGATCGCCACCCGCGTCCCGTCCGGCGCGAACGCCGTGTACTCCCACGGCATCCGGTCCAGCCACGGCCGCGCCGTGGTCGCCCCCGTCGCCAGGTAGCGCAGGTGCGAGCGGTTGCCGGCGAACACCAGCGCCACCCGGTCCCGGGGTCCCGCCACCGCGTACTCGCCCACCAGCGTGGCCCGCCGTTCGCGCAGGTCCCAGGCCCACCGCTCGCCCGACTGCCGCGCCGCCGCGAACAGCAGCCCGCCGCCCGGGCTGAACCACGCCGCCTGCTCGCCCGGCGCGCCCAGCCCGCGCCCGAACGGCCGCCCCACGCCCAGGCCGGAGCCGGTGTTCCACAGGTACGAGCGGTCCACGCCGACCAGCGCCAGCGTCCGCCCGTCCGGCGCCCAGGCCATCGCCCGCACGTTCCGCTCCGGCCCCGCCGCCGACGCCACCAGCCGCCGCCCGGTCACGTCCCACACCCGCAGCGTCCCGCCCGCCAGCGACGCCAGCCTGCTCCCGTCGCCCGACAGCGCGTGCAGCGACCGGTCCGTGGCGTACGGGTCGGCGAACCCGTCCACCGCCGGGTCCGCCGCCGCCCCCACCAGCGCCCGACCTGCCTCGGCCACCGGCGCCAGGCGCCACGCGGCCAGCGCCAGCTTGCGCGCCGTCACCGGGTCGGCCCCGCGCGCCGCCTCCGCCCGGGACGCCGCCACCTTGGCCATCGCCTGCTCCAGCCGCCCCTCGGCGGCGCCGCCCTGCCAGGCGAGCACCGCGGCCAGCACGAGCGCCGCGGCCCCGGCCAGCCCGCCGCGCCGCAGCCGGCCCCGCCTGCGCGCCGCCGCCCGCCCGGCGTCCAGGAACGCCTGCTCGCCCGCGTTCAGCGTCACGTGCCGCCGGTCGCCCGCCGCCCAGGCCAGCGCCCGGTCCAGCGCCGCGTCGCGGAACAGGTCGGCGCCGCGCCGCCCGCCCTCCTCCCACCGGCGCGCCGCCCCGGCCAGCTCCCGCTGCACCGCCAGCCCGGACCGCTCGGCCTCCACCCAGGCGCGCAGCCTCGGCCAGGCCGACGGCAGCGCCCCGCACGCGACCGTCACCCGCCCGTCCGCCCGCTCCAGCAGCCCCGCCTCGGTGTACGCGGTGAGCACCCGGTCGATGGCGGCCGCCTGCTCCGGGGTGCGGCCGGTGACCAGGTCGGCGCGTACGGTGCCGGGCGCGAGCCGCAGGAACACCTCGGGGGCCAGGGCCTGGTCGGGAACGGCGAGCCGCTGGTAGACGTCCTCGGCCCGGGCGCCGAGCGGCGGGTCGTCGACGGGCTCGGGAGGTGAGAGGCGGCCCTGCTGGGACTGCGGGGCGTCGAGCAGCGACATGAGGAGCTGACGGGCGCCGGGGCGGTGCGCGGGATCGTCGTGCAGCGCCGCGGCGACCAGGTCGCGTAATCGGCGGTCCATCGGCGAGGGCCTGCCCCGCACCGGTCTGCCCGGCTCGTCGGCGCCGTGGGCGGCGAAGCGGAGCAGGCGGCCCCAGGCGTGGACGTCGGCGGCCGGGGTGCCGCCGGGGCGCGGGGCGGTGAGGCGGGGCCCGTCGGCCGTGAGCAGGACGGTGCCGGGGCCGAGCCCGCCGTGCGCGGCGCCCGCCTCGTGGACGGCGGCCAGGGCGGTGGCGGTGGTGGCGGCCAGCCGGTAGAGGTCGCCCGGCTCGTACGGCCCGTGCCGCTCGACGGCGGCCCGCACGCTCACCCCCTCGACGTACTCCCCGACGAGGTACGGCGGGTCGGCGTCGAGCCGGTGGTCCACCAGCCGGGCGACCCGTAACGAGCTGACCCGGCCGACCGCCGTCACCCAGGCGGCCAGCGCCTCCGGATCGGCGGCAGGCGGCAGGACCCGCAGGGCATGGCGGACCCCCGACTCGTCGTAGGCCTCGCGGACACCGCCTCCGAGCCGGTCGCCCAACCAGTAGCCTCCCAGCCGATCACCCATGCGAGGTTGGATGCCGCCTTCCGGTCAGCGGTTCAGGCGGGCCCTGTGGTCCGGCCATTCCTCTACGAGGATGCCGAAACAAACGGTGTCGCGCCAGGTGCCGTCGGAGCGGCGGCGGTGGCGGCGCAGCGTGCCCTCGTGGACGCCGCCGATGCGCCTGATGGCGTTCTGGGACCGCTCGTTCAGGCAGTCGGTCTTGAGCAGCACCCGGTTGTGGCCCAGCTTGTCGAAGGCGTGGTCGATCAGCAGCAGCTTGCACGCGGTGTTGACGGCCGAGCGCCAGTAGGCCCGGCCGTACCAGGTCCAGCCGATCTCGATGCTCTCGTCGAAGCCGGGCACGTCGCAGTAGGCGGTCCAGCCCACGGCCCTGCCGGTCGCCTTCACGATCACCGCGTGCGGGACGTGCTTGTCGTCCTCGATCAGCGCGCGGGCGACCGCCGCCAGCTCCTCCTCGGTGCGCGGCGTCGCCACGGGCAGCCACCGCCACAGCTCGTCGTCCCCGCCGCCGGCGGCGAACAGGTCGGGCACGTGCGCCAGGGTGAGCGGCTCAAGGCGGACGTCGTCGTTCTCCAGCACCACGGGCGCCGGCAAGGTCGCGGTCATGGCGGTCAGCTTAGGCAGGGCTCGCGGGCGCGCTGATGGCCACCTGACCGATTTTGCGGGGAACCACCTGTCGACACGCATACCGGCCGGTCGGTAGGCTCGCGGCATGGACTTCGCCTTCGACACCGTCACCGAGGACCTGCGGCGGCGCCTGCTGCTGTTCATGGACGAATGCGTCTATCCCGCCGAGTCCGCCTTCGAGGAGCAGGCCCGCACCAGCGGCTGGAGCGCCCCGCCGCTCGTCAACGACCTGAAGGACGAGGCCAGGCAGCGCGGCCTGTGGAACCTGTTCCTGCCCGGCGAGCACGGCGCCGGGCTGACGAACCTCCAGTACGCGCCACTGGCGGAGATCATGGGCCGCAGCCCGAGCCTGGCGCCCGTCGCCACGAACTGCGCCGCGCCCGACACGGGCAACATGGAAGTGCTGTCCATGTTCGGCAGCGAATGGCAGCGCAAGGAGTGGCTGACGCCGCTGCTCGACGGCGAGATCCGCTCGGCGTTCGCGATGACCGAGCCCGACGTGGCCTCCTCCGACGCCACGAACATCGCCACCTCGATCGTCCGCGACGGTGACGAGTACGTCATCAACGGCCGCAAGTGGTTCATCTCCGGCGCGATGAACCCCGACTGCAAGATCTTCATCGTCATGGGCAAGACGAACCCGGACGCGCCCAAGCACCGCCAGCAGAGCATGATCCTGGTGCCGCGCGACACCCCGGGCATGACGATCAAGCGCGGCATGCACGTCTTCGGCTACAGCGACGCCGACCACGGTGGCCACGCCGAGATCCTGTTCGAGGACGTCCGCGTCCCGGCCGACAACCTGATCGGCGAGGAGGGCGGCGGCTTCGCCATCGCCCAGGCCCGCCTCGGCCCCGGCCGCATCCACCACTGCATGCGCCTGATCGGCATGGCCGAGCGCGCGGTCGAGCTGATGTGCGAGCGGGCGCTGGCCCGCACCGCGTTCGGCAAGCCGGTCGCCCAGCAGGGCGTGGTCCAGGACTGGATCGCCGAGTCCCGCATCAGGATCGAGCAGTTGCGGCTGCTCGTGCTCAAGACCGCCTGGCTGATGGACACCGTCGGCAACCAGGGCGCCCACACCGAGATCCAGGCCATCAAGATCTCCACCCCCATCACCGTGGAGTGGATCCTCGACAAGGCCATCCAGGTGCACGGCGCCGGCGGCGTCTCCCAGGACTTCCCGCTGGCCGGGCTCTGGGCGGCGGCCCGCTCGCTGCGCCTGGCCGACGGGCCGGACGAGGTGCACAAGCGGTCCCTGGCCTACCGCGAGCTGAAGAAGCACATGTGATGACGACAGGAGCTGGAGTGGACGAAGCACGGCTCAAGGAGCGCGTCGCCGCGTTCCTGAGCGAGAACGATCCGGACGGCGACCGGCTGGAGTTCCTGCGGGCCAGGTTCGACGCGGGCCTGGCCTGGGTGTGGTTCCCCGAGGGGCTCGGCGGGCTGGGCGTCTCGCGCGAGCTGCAGCAGGTGGTCGAGCGGGAGCTGGCCCACACGCCGCAGCTCGACGGCGGCGTGCAGGGCATCGGGCTCGGCATGGCCGCGCCCACGATCCTGGCGTTCGGCACCGAGGAGCAGAAGCGCCGCTTCCTGCGCCCGCTGTGGACGGGCGAGGAGATCTGGTGCCAGCTCTTCAGCGAGCCCGGCGCCGGGTCCGACCTGGCCACGCTCGGCACCCGCGCGGTCCGCGACGGCGACGAGTGGGTCGTCGACGGCCAGAAGGTGTGGACGTCCGGGGCCCACCACGCCCGCTGGGCGATCCTTGTCACCCGTACCGACCCGGACGTGCCCAAGCACCGCGGCATGACGTACTTCATCTGCGACATGCACGCGCCCGGCGTGGACGTGCGCCCGCTGCGGCAGATCACCGGCGAGGCCGAGTTCAACGAGGTGTTCCTCACCGGCGTGCGGCTCCCTGACGACCTGCGGCTCGGCGCGGTCGGCGACGGCTGGCGGGTCGCCCAGACCACGCTGATGAACGAGCGCGTCGCCATCGGCGGCGCGCCGGTGCGGCGCGGCGGCGGCATGGTCGGCGCGGTGCTGGAGCACTGGCGCGAGCACCCCGAGCTGCGCACCCACGACCTGCACCAGCGGCTGCTCTCGCTCTGGGTCGAGGCCGAGGTGACCCGCCTGTCGGGGGCGCGGCTGCGCGAGCAGCTCGCCGCCGGGCAGCCGGGCCCCGAGGGCTCGGGCATGAAGCTGTCGTTCGCCCGGCTCAACCAGGCGCTGTCCGGCCTGGACGTCGAGCTGCGGCGCGACCTCGGCTACGACGACTGGACCTTCCGCCGCTCCGAGACCGTCGACTTCTACGGCCGCGGACCTGGCTACCGCTACCTGCGCGCCAAGGGCAACTCGATCGAGGGCGGCACCTCCGAGATCCTGCGCAACATCATCGCCGAGCGGGTGCTCGGCCTGCCCTCAGAGCCCCGCGTCGACAAGGACGTGCCCTGGAAGGACCTGCCGCGATGACGAGCCTGCTGTATTCGGAGGTCGAGGAGGAGCTGCGCGCCGCCGTGCGCGACCTGCTGGCCGACCGCTGCCCGCCCGCCACCGTGCTCAAGCGTGCCGAGTCGGACCCGTACGACCTGGACCTGTGGAAGACGCTGGCCGGGGAGATCGGGGTGGCCGGGCTGCTCATCCCCGAGGAGCACGGCGGGGCCGGGGCGACGGCCAGCGAGGTCGCGGTCGTGCTGGAGGAGCTGGGCCGGGGCGTCGCGCCGGTGCCGTTCTTCACCAGCGCGGTGCTCGCCACCCGGGCGCTCGTCCAGGCCGGGGCCGCCGGCCTGCTCGAACGGCTCGCCGACGGCCGCTCGACCGCCGCGCTCGCGGTGTCGTTCGCGGCCTCGCCCTACCACCCGTCGCGCGGCTCCTCCGTACGGCTCGCGGACGGGCGGCTGTCGGGCACGGTCACCGGCGTGGCCGGGGCCGACGTCGCGGACGTGCTGCTGGTGCCGGTCGAGGGCGTCCTCTACCGCGTCGAGGGCGCCCAGGTCGCCGCCGTGCCGTCGCTGGACCTGACCCGGCCGGTCGCCACCGTCACGCTGGACGGCGCCGAGGCCACCCGGCTCGGCGAGGTGGACGTGGCGGGCGTGCTGCGGTACGGGGCCGGGCTGCTGGCCTCCGAGCAGTACGGGGTCGCCCAGTGGTGCCTCGACACGACGCTCGCCTACGTCAAGGAGCGGCACCAGTTCGCCCGGCCGGTCGGGTCGTTCCAGGCGATCAAGCACCGGCTGGCCGACCTGTGGCTCGACGTGGTCAGGGCCAGGGCGGCGGCGCGGGGCGCGGTGGCCGACGACTCGCCCCTGTCGGCGGCCGTGGCCCAGGCGTGGAACGCCGGCGTGGCGGTGCACGTGGCCGAGGAGGCGGTGCAGCTCCACGGCGGGATCGGGATGACCTGGGAGCACCCGGTGCATCTCTATCTCAAGCGCGCCAAGGCCACCGAGATCGCTCTTGGCACCCCCGGCGACCATCGCGAGGCGCTCGCCTCACTCGCCGAGGTGCCCGGCCCCGAGGGAGGCCAGCAGTAGGTCGGCGAAGTGCTTGCCCACCTGGGCGCCGGTCAGCGGCCCGTCCGTGTGGAACCAGGTGCCCAGGTGGTGCACCGAGCCGAAGAAGTAGTCGACGACCAGGTCGGCCGGCACGCGGTCGCTGAACACGCCGTCGCGCTGGCCCTCCAGCACCAGGTCGCGGAAGCGCTCGTGATAGCGCCGGCGCTCGGCCCGTACACTCTTGCGGGTCTCGGGAGCGAGCAGGTGCATCGAGCGGAAGAAGATCTTGGAGTCGTCGAGGTTGTCGGTGGTGGTCTCGATCACGTCGGCGGCGGCGCGGTGCAGCCGCTCGACGACCGTGCCGGGACTGTCGGCGATCTGCGTCAGCCGGTCCATCTGCATGCGCAGGACCCTGCCGTAGATCTCGTGCAGCAGGTCGTCCTTGGAGTCGAAGTAGTGATACATGGCGCCTTTGGTGACGCCGGCGGCCATCACGATCTCCTGGACGGAGGTGCTCTCGAAGCCCTGTTCGGCGAACAGCCGGGTGGCCTCGGCGAGCAGCCTCTGGCGTACCGGTTCCTCTTTCATCACGGATCACAGCATACCGACTGGTCGGTTGAGCCGTGATGCTTCTCCTAGGGGTACCAATTCCGTCACCTTAGGCTCACCTTGGTTTCGGATGGGGTATCTCTTTAACCGGCGAGGGATCTTCGGCGTGGCAGATCCTGTTGACGACACACTCATTCGGGGAGTTTGCCGTGCCCGGTGGCTCTATCTACGTGCAGCAGGACGAGAAGTACACGGGGTCGTCCCCCCAGTGGTGGTACGAGAAGTTCTGGCGTGAGGAGGCCCAGAGCAGGCGCAGGGCGCGCATCCTCAAGGCGGCGGCCGGGTTCGCCGCCGGTTTCGCGCTCGGCGTCCGCTTCGACGTCACCTACACGGCCTTCTACGCGCTCGTCGTGGCCGGGCTCGTCGCCGCCGGCGACTGGTGGCTCGACTGGCGCCGCTTCCAGGCCACGGCCGTCTGGCGCGGGCGCAGGCACGGCGAGGCCATCACCGGCCGTCTGCTGCGCCGCTCGCTCGGCAGGCGCGGCTACCAGGTGCTCGACGGCCGGGCGATCAAGGACCAGGCGTCCATCGACCACCTCGTGATCGGGCCGGGCGGCGTCTGGATCGTCGACAACGAGTCCTGGAGCCCCGACACCGAGATCGCCACCTACGGCGGCCGGCTGTTCTTCGGCGAGAAGTACGGCACCAAGGTCGCCAAGCCGCTGGCCGACGCCGCCCAGGCGTTCGCCGACCTGCTCACCCGCGAGACCGGCATCGAGGTCACGATCACCCCGTTGCTGGCCGTGCACTGCGGCATGCTGCCGCGCCGCGGGCTGCTGGAGGCCGAGGGCATCACGCTGCTCAAGCCGCGCCTGGTCGCCAGGCGCATCCGGTCGACGGCGAACGGGCACCTCGACCCCGCCCAGATCGAGCTCCTCACCCGCACCGCGGCCCGCGAGCTCCAGCGCGCCTGACGGCGACATACCGCCGGTATACCCCGGGCCGCTAGCGTCCTGTCGCGACAGGCCAGAACCAGGGATGGAGCGGTAAAGAACATGCGCAGATCCAGCGGAATCGTCGCCCTCGCCCTCGCCGCCGGACTCCTCACCGGCGCCCAGCCCGCCGCCGCCGGAGTGCAGGCCGCGTGCAGCCTCTCGCCGGGCACCCCGTACAAGGACGGCTACAAGGTGATCGCGGGCGTGGTCACGTGGACCGGCTCCTCCTGCGGCCGGATGACCATGAAGCTGCAGCGGTCGCGGTGGTACGGCTGGCAGGACATGGTCGACGACTCGTGGGACTCGGCCAGCAGCAGCAGCAAGCGCGCCTCGCTGCGGGTGTCGTGCGACGGCACGCACGAATGGCGGATCTGGTTCGACTCCAGCAACACCAGCAGCAGGACCGGCCTCACCAGGAAGATCAGCTGCCCGTAGCCGCGCGCCAAGCCACCAGGCACTCCGGCCTCAGACGCAGCGCACGACGAACGGCTCGCCCGTGCCGTCGCTCACGTCGTAGGTGCTGCCGGCCACCGCGCCGTCGTCCGAGGCCACCGTGAGCCACATGCTGTGCGTGGGCGGCTTCGGCAGGGCGTGGACCAAGCGGTCGAGCCGCCAGAGGCCCTCGCCGCCCCCGGTGGCCTCGTCCGTGGTGCCGGTGATCAGGCCGTCACGGTTGACGGCCCGGGTGTCGGCGCTCTTCGGCAGCACGCGCGGCACGCCGTCGGTGTCCCACAGCACGCCGTATGTCCGGTAGGGCGAGGTGTAGCTGATCCGGCCGATCACCCGCCCGTTGGAGATCCCGGTGGCGAACGTGCCGGCCGCCCCCGCGACCTTGGCCAGGGGCGTGATCACGCCGTTCCGCCACAGGGCCGGGCCGTCCGGAGTGCGCAGCAGCACCGTGCCGTCCTCGTCCGCGTCCTCGGGCTCGTACCCGTCGGGCAGGGCCGTCTCGATCACCTGCCCGGGCCGATCGGCGGGCCAGCGCAGCAGGCGGTGCACGTACCGGCTGCCGGTCCACACCATGTTCCGGCCGGTGACGTCGCCCTTCTCGTTGACGGCGAACGGCCGCAGGAACCCGTCGGCGGGCCGGGCGAGCCGGTCCGCCTGGCCGTTCCTGAGCAGGACCGCGTGGCTGGGCCCGTAGTAGGGCGGGGCGGCGATCGCGGTCCACACCAGCAGGGCGCCCGAGCGGGTCTCGTCCGGCAGGCCCGCGATCGGCTCACCGTCGACCTTGGCGCCGTGGTCGACGAACTGCCCGCCGCGCCAGGACACCCCGTGCCAGACGCCGTCGGCGAGCACGGCGCGGCCGGAGAAGCCGCCCTGGTGGTCGGTCGCGGTGACCTCGGCCTGCCGGGTGCCGGCGGGCACGGGCAGCGGGGCGCGCGTCCAGGCACAGTCGGCGGCGGAGGCGGCGGGGATCGTCGTGATCGAGGCGAGTAACAGCACGGTCCCCGCGACCACGCAGCCGAGTCGGTTCGATGTCACGGCGTTCCTCCCGCGGAATCGGATGGCTGGTTGCCACCGTAGATCGGCGGGAGGCCGCAGGCCGTCCTTCCCGGCAGGCATGGCAATCCACGAGAAACCGCCCTAGGCGATGCTCTCGATGAACGCGGTCAACTGGGCGACATTTCGGCATTCGTACATGGGGACGACCGTCCCGTACTCGGTCGCCACCGAGTCTCCGGTGTCCCACTGCTGCCGGGGCTCCGGGTTCAGCCAGTACGCGTGCCGGGCGCGCCGGGTCAGCGACTTCAGCGTGTCGAGCGCGGGCTGCTGGTAGTTGGAGCGGGCGTCGCCGAGGATCAGCAGCGACGTCTTCGGCCCGATCGCGTCACCGTAGCGCTCGGCGAACCCCTCCAGCGCGTGGCCGTAGTTGGTCCGGCCGAACCGAACCATGTCGGCCTCGTTCGCCAGCCGCGTCATGGCCTCCACCACGTCGGCGCCGGGCACGAAGAACCGGGTGATCTCGTCCACCGTGTCCACGAACCCGAACGCCCGCACCTTGGTGAACTGCTCCCTCAGCGCGTACGTGAGCAGCAGGGTGAAATGCGCGAACGACGAGACCGAGTCGCTGGTGTCGCAGAGGATGACGAGCTCCGGCTTGTGCGGCCGGGGCGGCTTGAAATGCGTGGTCAGCGGCACGCCGCCGCTCTGCAACGACGCCCGCATGGTCCTGCGGAAGTCGAGCCGCCCGCGCCTGCCCTTCCTGTGCTTGATCGTCAGCCGCGCGGCCAGCCGCCGGGCCAGCGGGTGCACCTCGCGGCGCAGCCTGGCCAGGTCGGCCTTGGTGATGCGCAGGAAGTCGAGGTGGTCGAGCGGCGGGCGCACGGCCGAGCGCGCGATCTTGTCGATGCCGGAGTCCTCGGCGATGCGGCGGCGCACGTCGGCCGACACCGCCTCCTCCAGCCGCCGCGTGTTGGCCGCGACCCGCTGGCGCGCCGTCTTCTCGGCCAGCCCGCCGCGCTCCTGCCCGGCCAGGACCTCGTTCAGGATCCGGGCCATCAGCGTGTCGGGCGACAGGGCCCGCATGACGCTGTAGGAGAACCAGTTCTGCCGGCCCTCCGCCGCCTCCTGCCGCCCGAACCGCTCCACCATGGCCCGGGCGAACTCCCGCATCTCGGCGTCCGTGCTCTGCGTGAGCAGCCCCGCCAGGTAGCCGCGCACCTCCTCCAGAGGCGCCGACTCCAGATCCGGGCGCGGCCCGTACAGTCCGGTCGTCGCCCTCGGGAACCACAGGTCGAACAGCACGTCGAAGCCCGGCCGGTACGCGGGCTTCTTCACCAGCGTCGCCGCGTAGGCGGCGCGCAGCGACTCGCGGTCGGCCAGCTCGATCACCCGCAGCGCCCGCGCCGCGTCGAGCCCTTCCGCCAGCGACACGGGCAGCCCGGCCTCGCGCAGCGCGTGCACGAAGCCGACGTGCCTGTCGACGAGCGAGCTGTGCGGCGCGTGCGTCACGGCGTCGCCAGCCCGAGCTCCTTGACCGCGCGGGCGTGGTCGGAGGCGTGCTTGAGCACCACGCCCAGGGTGCCCGCGACCGTCGCCTCGTCCAGCTCGTCGCGGCCCAGCGCCAGCAGCGTGTTGGCCCAGTCGACGGTCTCCGCCACCGACGGCGCCTTCTTCAGCTCCAGCGACCGCAGCGTCGCCACCGTCCTGGCCAGCTGCTCGGCCAGATCGGCGCGGAGCGTCGGCACCTGGCTCAGCACGATGTCACGCTCGCGTTCCGGGGTCGGATACTCGATGTGCAGGTAGAGGCAGCGCCGCTTGAGCGCCTCCGACAGCTCGCGCGTCGCGTTCGACGTCAGCACCACGAACGGGCGGCGCACCGCCTCGATCGTGCCCAGCTCCGGAATCGTCACCTGAAAGTCGGACAGCAGCTCCAGCAGCAGCCCCTCGACCTCCACGTCCGCCTTGTCCGTCTCGTCGATCAGCAGCACCGCCGGCCCGGCGGACCGGATCGCCTTGAGCAGCGGCCGCTCCAGCAGGAACTCCTCGCCGAAGATGTCGTCGTCGGCGCTCGTCGCCTGGATGCGCAGGAGCTGCTTCTTGTAGTTCCACTCGTACAGCGCCCGTGCCTCGTCCAGGCCCTCGTAGCACTGCAACCGGATCAGCTCGGCTTCGGTGGTCAGCGCCACGGCCTTGGCGAGCTGCGTCTTGCCCACCCCCGCCGGCCCCTCGACCAGCAGCGGCTTGCCCAGCGCGGCAGCGAGGAAGACCGAGGTGGAGATGGCGTCGTCGGAGAGATAGTCCACGGCGGCGAGCCGCTCGGTCACGTCGGCGGGCGAGTCGAACATCGATGCTCCTGTCTGCAGGCCGAACTTTATTCTAGCGCTACGGGCGCCGCTTCGGCCGATTCGACCTGGGTGCTTGGTGCCGGTATATTCCTTCGTGCACGGCGCGCCGCTAGCTCAGTTGGTCAGAGCAGCTGACTCTTAATCAGCGGGTCCGGGGTTCGAGTCCCTGGCGGCGCACCCTGACGGAAGCCCCGGTTCAGTTCGCTGAGCTGGGGTTTCTCGGTTCTCGGAGACCCCCGGGCGAGGTGGAGTCGCGCCGGTGGTTGCTCGCTGGTTGCTCGTCGGTAGGGTTCCGGCGCATGGCTGGTGCTTCGGTCACCGGTTCGTGGCGACGGGGGCCGCCGGTCAGGGATTGTCGTGGGCAATTCGCCCCATCGGCGGTGAACTTCTTGTAGCGGAGGAACTCGTGCTCGGCGGCCTCCGATCGAGTCTTGGCGTAGTGCATGGTCATGGCGGGGGTGAGGCGGCCGAAGTACCTCATCACCACGTGAATGGGAACGCCCGCGTTGATCAAGTCGGTTGCCCGGGTGTGCCGGAAGTGGTGCGTCTGGGAGATGTGAACTGGCCGGCCCATGCTGTCGGTGACGTTCAGCCGCTGGGTGAGGTCTCGTAGCCGTGACTGATAGGTCTCGGCCGGGTAGGGATGCCGGCCGAGCCGGTTGTCGTGCGTGCGCAGGAACAGATAGCGCGGCAGGACTTCGGCGCCGCTCTTCTGATCGTTGAGCATCTGACGTGCGACTTCTTGACCCCGCCTGACCTGGGCGGACTTCCCGATCTTCATGATTGGCAGCCCGCCGGTTGCGTTTAGCCCAGAGTGCCCGGCCCATTCAGCCCGCGCCGCTGCCGGGCGGGTCAGGCAGGCGCGTCGCCGGTGCCGGCGGTGCTCGGTGCGCCTTCGCCGGGCGCCGGTTCGATGACCGGGGCCACGGGCTCCAGCCAGTCGAGCCGCTCCGCCAGGTGGCGGGCGCTGTCGATGACGGTGGCGATGTGCGAAGAGGGGTTGTCCTGGTGCCACAGCAGTGACCAGGGGTAGTGCGTGGCGGGGTCGGTCAGGGGCCGCCAGGTGGTGCCCGGCCGGTTGGAGGAGCGGAAGGAGGAGGGGACACAGTGCACGCAGCGGTGCTGGAGGACGAGGTCTGCGGCGGCCCGGGAGCTCTCGACGGTGCCCTCGTAAAGGGCGGGCGTGAACCCGGCCGAACGGCACAGCGCGAGCACGAACTGGTTGAGCTCCGGGGTCTGCGACTCCTCACCGAGCAGCAACAGCTCGTCGGCCAGAGCGATGACGGGCACGCCGTCGAGTTCGGCGAAGCGGTGGTCGTCGGGCACCAGGACGCCGAGCGGATCGAGCCGGACGAGCTTGGACGTCACCTCGGCCGGGGCCTGGGAGGCGTGTCCGATGGCGATGTCCAGGCGGCCGTCGGCCAGTTGCCGGTACTGTTCGGGAGTGCCCGCCTCGACCTGGTGGATCGTGATGCCGCTGTGGCTCTCCTGGAGTTCGCGCAGGATCTTCGGCATGGTGTCGTAGCCGGCGTCGATGATGCCGACGCGCAGTGTGGGCGTCGAGGCGGCGGCGTTACGCGCGGTCTGCCCGGCCCTGCTGACGTGGTTGAGGATCTGGCGCGCTTCGACCAGGAACGCGGAGCCCGCCGGGGTGAGGGCGACATGGTGGGTGCTGCGGTCCAGCAGCCGTACGCCCACCTCGCGTTCCAGCCGCTGGATCTGCTGGCTCAGCGCCGACTGCACGATGTGTTCACGTGCGGCCGCCCGGCCGAAGTGCAGCTCTTCGGCCAGTGTCACGAAATAGCGCAGTTGCCGTAACTCCATGCCCGCCCCCTTTCTGCCCTGGGCGGCGTCGATGCGGGCTGTCGTCTCCACTGTAGGTCCCCCAGGAGCGGGTGAACCCCGAGGCGGCGGAGAGCGACAGGCCCCTTCGGTCAGTCTCCGGCCGGCGCGCGGGCCTGCCGGCGCGGACCGACGCGTCGGCGTTGGACGCGTTCTCGGTCGGGCCAGTGCACGTCACCCGCCCAGCCGAACCGTTCGAACAGGCCGATCACGGCGGCGGACGGGTCGAGCTGACCGCGGTCGAGGCCGTGGCGGGCGCAGCTCGGTTCGCTGTGGTGGCCGTTGTGCCAGCTTTCGCCGAATGACAGCAGGGCCAGCGGCCACAGGTTCGTCGAGCGGTCGTGGCGTCGGGTCTTGAAGGGCCTGGCACCGATGACGTGGCACAGGGAGTTGACGCTCCAGGTGACGTGCTGGAGCAGCGCGACGCGGATCAGTCCCGCCCAGAGGAAGGCGGTAAGCCCGCCGTACAGGGTGCCGGTGATCGCCCATCCGGCCAGGAACGGCAGCGCCAGCGACAGCGCGCACAGCGCGGGAAAGGCGCGTGCGACGCGGGACATCGCGCGGTCGGCCAGCAGATCGGGGGCGTAACGTTCGGCCGGGGTCGGATCGTCGGCGAACAGCCAGCCCAGGTGGGCATGGACCAGCCCCCGAAGCTGCCCGCGCAGCCCAGTGCCGTACCGGTAGGGCGAGTGGGGATCGCCGGGACGGTCGGTGAAGGCGTGATGGCGGCGATGCACCGCCACCCAGTCGATCACATTTCCCTGGAAGCCCATCGAACCGGTGACCGCCAGCGCCACGCGCAGCCAGGGCCGCGCGGTGAACGAGGAGTGGGTGAGGAGCCGGTGGAAGCCGATCGTCACCCCCAGGCCGGTCACCACGTACAGGATCGCGGCCAGCAGCAGGTCGGTGAGCGTGACTCCCCGGCCCCACGCCAGGAGGACCGCGGCGCCGAGCGCGACGAACGGCAGCACCACGATCGCCCCCGTCAGGGCCACCTGGAGCCGCCCGGCCGGAACGTGGTCCTCCGCCTCGGGGAAGGGCGAGGTGCCGTCGTAGTCCTGGCGGCGTTCCGCCACCTGTTCGGAAATGGTCATAGATCTCTTTCCTCTCGTCTTTACGGTGCGGCTATACGGTGCGGCGGTGCACGTAGCACCAGCGCCAGGTCGGATTCGTCCCCAAGGCGGCGGCCACCGGGTGGTCGGTCTCCTGGTAGTGGGCCTTGGCGTGGCCGCCCCGCGAATCGTCGGAACAGGCCACCCAGCCGCAGGTCAGGCACACCAGCAGGCGTGTCCAGGTGCGGCCGAGGGACAGGCACTGTTTGCATTCGGGCGGTCCGTGCCGCACTTGGGGGAGTTGGTCGATGTGCTCGCAGCGTGGGACCTGACCGTTCAGGCCTGCGCGGGCTTTCGCGTCCGTTCCTTGTGCGTCCAGGGTCATCACGACCCCCTCACGGTGACAGCGACGCGAGGTGCGCCGGCTGGTCACTCACCAGTCAAAGCTCTCGGCCGGCTGTGCGGAAACAGGCAATCCCAGCTAGCCTCATCAGCTGAGGCGATCGCGAGCCGGCGGGTACGTTCCCACGATGCCTGATCGAACGTCCCGACTCGGAGCCAAGGACGGCAGGTGGATGATGGCCGATGCCCGGCCTCCGCAGCGGCCAGGCCCTGACAGTGGCCTGGATGAGGCCCTGGCCGACGTTTTGAAGGCGGTCAGCACGGCCTCGCGCGCTCTCGCCCTCCGGGACGCGATGAGCATCGCCTGTCATGGTGACCGGCAGCGGCTCGCCGCGTGCCTGGAGGCGATGGCGCCGGGTCAGCTCGCCGAGGTGGCCGCCGCCGCACGCCTGGTCAGCGCCGCAGCCGACCAGGCGCTGGCCGGGAAGGTCCGCGACGGAGGCGCGCCACCGCCCGCCCCGGCCTCTGCCTGCCGTACGGCCCCATGAGCCCGCCACCGCCCGCCTCGGATTGGGTCAATCCTGCTGCTCGGGTCCCTTCTCAGGAGGTACGGGTTGCCCGGGTGATTTCGGGACCGGTGCTGCCGGGAGGGGAATCGGGTCGTCCTTGAAGAGCTCCGGCACGGCCCGGTAGAGAATGGCGGTGATCGGCACGGCCACGACCGCGCCCGCGATCCCGGCCAGGATGCCGCCGACGGCCAGCACGATGATGATCGCGAGCGGGTGGAAGTGCAGGACCCGGCCGACGATCAGCGGCTGGAGCACGTGGTTCTCCAGTTGCTGCTCCACGATCAGGATGCCGATGAAGATCAGCGCGTAGACGGGGCCCTTCGCGCCCAGCGTGACCAGCGTCGCGACCGCACCGGCGAAGAGGATGCCGACGATCGGGACGAAGCTGGCCAGGAAGATCAGTACGGCCAGTGCCGCCCACAGCGGGACTCCCATGACGGCCAGCACCAGCCCCATGAGCACGCCGTGCACCGCGGCCACGGCCACCGTGCCCTGCACGTAGTGGGACAGCGTGGTCCAGGCGGTCCGCCCGGCCCGGTCGACCCGCGGCGCCATCCGGCCGAACCTCTTGAGGAACCAGGACCAGATCCGGTCGCCGTCCTTGAGCAGGAAGAACGTCACGAACAGCAGGAGCACGATCGAGGCCAGCACCTCGACCACCACCACGGTGCCCACGAGGACCGTCGAGGTGATCTGCTGCTGCCGCTCGGTGACGAACTTGGCGATCTCGTCCACCCAGCCGCTGAGCTGGATGGGCTTCAGGTGCAAAGGCCCGGAGTAGAGCCAGTTCTCCACCGTCTTGGCCGTCTGCCTGACCTGCGTCACCAGGCCGGGGAACTCCGCGTTGGCCCGCACGCCGATGATCCACCCCGTCCCGCCCAGCACGGCCAGGGCGACGAGCATGGTGATCCAGGTGGCGTAGATCGCCCGCAGCCCCGACGCCCGCAGCCGCCGGGTGAGCGGGAACAGCAGCGCGGTCAGCAGCAGGGCGATCGCCACGGGCAAGGCTATGAGGCGCATCGACGCCACGAAACCGAACACGTAGTTGGCCACGACGCCGATGACGATCAGGCACGCGCACCAGGCGGCCATCTTGGCCAAGGTCGCCGGCACTAACCGCAGCAGGCGGTCCTGAGGTGAATCCATGGACGGGTACTTCCCTCCCGGGCGGAATCAGGCGTGCTTCCAGGCTCCCGGTCGGGGAAACAAAGAATAAAAATCGCCTTATGGGTAGGCCATCCGCCCTACCAGCTTCTCACGACGGCAGGGTGAGCCATCTTCTGCGAAACGACCGCGGCACGTGATCACGGCCGCGTCCCCCCGACGTACCGGCTCCGGGCATGAGCGCCGTCCGGCGCTGGGCGGGCTGGCTGGCGAGAGGCTGGGAGCGGGCCAGGAGCAGGTACGGGTGGCTGGATCACGTGGTGCGCGCCCTGATCCGCTACGACAAGGTCGACGCCGGTCGCCTGTCGGCGGCTCTCACGTACTACGCCTTCTTCGCCACCTTCGCCCTGGCCCTGCTGGGGTTCGCCGTCCTCAGCCGCGTCCTGGACCACCCGGCGGTGCTGAGCGGGATGCAGCGCTACCTGAGCGACACCTTCCCGCGCCTTGACGTCCAGGCGCTGCGCGACGCCGGAGGAACAGCCGGGCTGGTGGCCTGTGTGGTGCTGCCCCTGACGGGCCTGTACTGGATGGACACGCTGCGCTCGGCGACCAGGGCGATCTGGCGGCTGGAGGAGTATCCGGGCAACTTCTTCCTGCGCCAGATCATCGACCTGGGCGTCATGGTGGGGCTCGGGACACTGCTCTCGCTGTCGCTCACCGTCGTCTTCGCCGCGGAGTGGGTGCTGAGTCTGCTTGCGGTGAACACCGTGGGCGTGCAGGCCGCCCCCGCCCAATGGATGCTGTCGGTGGCGGCGTTCGTGCTGGGAATCGGGGTCAACACCCTGCTGGCCATGGCGCTGCTCACCGCGCCACCGCGGCTGCACCTGTCGCCGCGACGGGTGATCGGGCCGGCGCTGGTCATCACGATCGGCTTGGAGATCCTCAAGACCCTGGGTCAGGCCGTGCTCAACCTCACCGCCGCGAACCCCGCGTACCAGGTCGTCACCGGGGCGGTGGCGATGCTGCTCTTCCTCAAGGTGCTCAACCAGCTCATCCTGTTCGCCACCGCGCTGGCGGCCACCAGCACCACCGGAGACGTCACCGACCTGGCTGTTCGGGCAGGCCCGCCGAAAGCGTGAGCCGCGATCAGCTCCGGCGATGAGCTTTGCGCGGAACGCCGCTTCGGTCACCGACGTGCCACCGTCGACGACCTCGTCCGGCTGGCCACTGTCAGGGCGTGTCGGGCACGCCTGCCTCGGCGCTGTCTGTCTTCGACACACGCGCCGACACCACGTTGGCGAGGTTGATGACTATGCCGTTAACGTCGGCTTCGCGATCATGTCTTGCCCGGATCAACACCAGGCTGCGCCGCTCGTCTACAGCACGAGCGATCGCCGCCACCGCCTCCGGCTCTCCGTCGAAGTCTCCGCTGATCACGGAGACGTCTTCGCCGCCCATCAGGTGGAATCGAATGATCAGTGCGACATTCTCAGGCACGGCCGGCTCCTTTCGCGAGAATCCGCAAGGGGCCCCTGCCTAGGGTCGAACGCTGTAGGCGGTGGCCCTCCGCATTCGCCTACCGTGGCGCGGACGCGGTGCCCTCCAGCCGGGCGGGGATACGGAGTGTCGGTCGCGGCACCCGGTCCGAACCGGTTTGCTGCTCTGGTCAGTGGTCGGTGATGAGGGCGTCCAAGGCGGCTTCCTTGTCGGCTTCGGTGGGGTCGTCACTCAGGCCGACGGCGTCGCCGAGGCCGGTGATGTCGCGGGGGCGCGGTCGCTCAGCCGGCCGCCGCGGTGGTTGAGGAACAGCGCGGCGTGGGTGCCGGCTCCCTTCCAATCGGCGCGGGACTGCAGCCCGTCGGTGAAGTCGTCGATGGCCGACAGGTAGGTGTCGATGGTGTTGGGGGCGCGGCGGCCGTTCTTCAGATGCCGGCGGAAGTCGCGCACGGCGCCGGCTGCGGTCGGGTCGATGAGCGGATCGCCGTCCAGGGCGCCGGCGTCGGCCTGGTCGGCCAGCCAGGCCAGGTGACCGCGCAGCCGGGAGGCGTACTCGGTCTTGGTGGAGCCGGCCAGCGGGGCGTGCGCGAGCGCGGCGGTGTAGTCGGCCAGGACGACAGCGTGCGGAGCGGAAAGCGGCCGAGCCCGCGACCGGCCCGTGTTCCGGAAGCTGCTCCGTCCGGTTCCGCGAGCTCTGCGGGCTCGTTTCCGGATGTCACCCCCTCAGTCCACTTCCGGAATTGCCGAATTTCGGAAGCCATGCCGTACACTGAGAGTACCGAGGTCTTATCGAGCGTTGGCATTCAGGTCCGCGTCGCCCCCGGCGAACCACCACCGGCCTCTTCGGAGGCCTGGACAGGTCAGGCGACCATGACGCCGACGCTTCTTTCTCAACCCGCACCGCTCAGCCCCGCCTCGCCCGCGATCCCTCGGGTCGATTCCGCGCTACGGCTCAGCCTCAGCCCGGTGCCGAACAGGCTGGCTGTGGTGGACGGGGCCTGGTGGCCCTCCTCCCATGACGCGGCCGCCGAACTGCCCGCCCTCATCGCCGCCGTGGACCGGCTGCTGGATCGGGTCACGCTCCGCATAGGCCTGCACCGTGACGTGTGGCAGAACATTCCGCGCCGTATCCCCGCGCGCGGGCGGCAGGTCCGCATCGGCTGGTTCCGCCACACGGACCCGCGCGTGATCACTCTCAGCTTCGCCACCGGCGAGCCGGTCGGCCTGCTGATCGTCCCTTCGGGCACCGCCGCCGGCGCAGCCGAGGCCACGCTCAAGCTCACCGCCCAGGACATCGCCGGCATGAGCATCGACGCCATCCTCACCCTCGCGCATCTGCCCGCCGGCCCCGCTCCGCGTGCCACGGCCGACGGATCGGCCCGCTGGGAGGACGAGGGCGGGTCGGTCATCGGGCAGGCAGCGCAGCCATCCATGGGACGGCCGACGCCGTCGCCATGACCCGTGCCGCCTGCCGGCCGGATCGAGCGGTCCTGGCACCGCCCGTACTGGCGGCGGGCCGATCTCCGGCCGGCAGGCATCTCATCACTTTCAGCTTCTCCCGTGAGGAGACATTCCATGACCGTCATCGACACCGCCCCGCTCGCCGGGGTGAGCGCCTCGGCGCCGACCCTGGTGCATCTGTCAGGGGACATCGACATCTTCACCACAGCCCGGCTGCGCCGCCGGCTGATCAACACCCTCGATCACAGCACCGACCTGCTGGTCCTGGATCTGTCCCAGGTCACCTTCTGCGGGGCAGGCGGGTTGGGCGTGCTGGTCGGCGTGCAGAGCCGTGCCCGGACACGGGGCATCACGCTGGCCCTGACCGGCATTCCCCCGCGCATGGCTGGATTGCTGCGCATCACCGGCCTGGACCGCCGCTTCCCGGTCATGGCGTGACCGGCATGCCGACCGGTGACCCTGACCGTGGCGATCGTCATCGCGCCTTTCCTCGCGCCGGCGTCGGCAAGCACACACTGCGCACCAGCACGCCCGGGAGACGTTAGCCCTGGTCAGCACGCTTGAAACAAGCTCGTACCGCATGGGGGAGACGATCTATTGTGAGGGGAGAGGCTCCAGGGGAAGGCGTCAAGGTGACGGGTGATGGTGAGCGGACGCTGGGCGGCCTGCTGGACGCCACTGCGAGCGGCTTGAGGCGATCCGGATCGACGCCACCATGGCCGGGCGCGCCTTCCGCGGCGTGGAGATCGTCGAGGCCCGGCATGTGATGGATCCCGCCGCTCCTGAGAGCGTCCCTGCCTCGTCGGCCGGCGAGGGACCGCAGCGACTATGGGTGCCGTTGCTTGAGCGGCACCGAACGGGTCGGCGTCCTGGGAGTGAGCGTGCAGCGGGGATCTGAGGCTGCGGCATTGCTGGCCTCGCTCGTCTCGCTGCTGCTGATCAGTAAGCGCCCCTACAGCGATTCCTACGCCCGCCTGGTCCGCGCCCGGCCGATGACGTTGCCGGCCGAGGTGTTGGGGAATGTGCTGCCGCCTGAGGGCTTCGCCGATGACAGGGTGGTGGTCAGCGCCGCGCTGGAGCCGGCCTACGAAGTGGGCGGCGATGCCTACGACTACGCGATCGACGGCGACACCCTGCATGTGTCGATCTTCGACGCGATGGGGCACGACACCGCGGCCGGGCTCACCGCCACCATCGCCATCGGGTCCGCTCGCACCAGCCGCCGCCAGGGCACGAACCTGCCCGCGACGAGCGAGGCCATCGACGCGGCGATCGCCGAGCAGAGCACCGGCCGGCTGGCCTGGGTCAATCGAGGTCACCATCCGCCGTTGGTGATCCGAGGCGGCCAGCAGGTCGCCACCTTGACCAGCGTGCCCGACCCACCGATGGGTCTCGGCCTGGACCTGTCCACCGGCCTGCTGCACTACCAGCTCGAACCCGGGGACCGGCTGCTGTTCTACACCGACGGCATCATCGAGGCCCAGCCCGAACGGGGAGCTGTTCGGGCTGGAGCTGTGGTCGAGGTCGGCGAGTTGCAGCACCTTGGCCACATGTGGGCGGGGAGCGGCCAGGGCGATGACGATGTCCAGGGCTCCTGCCTGGTCCCGGATCCCGACCACGACGCTCAGCCCGGCAGCATCGCAGAACGACACCCCGGACAGGTCGAGGTTGAGCAGGCCGGTGCTGCGGTGCAAGGCTCCCTGAAGGCGCTCGCGTACGGCCTCGCTGGTGCTGAGGTCGAGCCGCCACACATGCGCACGACGGTGGCGGCTGCGGGACGAGCCACAGAGCCGCCTCGGGAGAGGGGTCGAGAGTGGTCATGAGGTGTCAACCGGGCCGCGCCGACGCCTGGAGGTCGAGACCGGGTGTCTGGTGCCAGCCGGTCAGCTCGAGCAGGCGTCGCATCTGTGCAGGCGCCGAGCGCAGCGTCAGAACCTGGTCGCCGTCGCCCTTGTGGATGGCGGTGGCGGTGACGACGAAGGCACGCAGGCAGCCGACGTCGATGAATTCCAGGCCGCTCAGATCCACGCAGAAGTCGTCGTCCCCGCTCGCCAGTGCGGCCAGCGCGCGCTTCAGCGCCGGCAGGGTGGCGTAGTCGAGCTCGCCCTCGAACCGCAGACCCGCACGCTCGGCGAGCGGGGTGATGCGGAGGAGGCCGTCGGCGGTGACGGTGGTGGCGGAGGTCGGGAGAAGCGCGGTAACAAGCCGTTCGATCAGGGCGGCGAGCACGAGTGCGGACGCGCTCGCAGTGTGGGTGTTCATGCCGGGCTCCTACGGGGGAGACAAGGGGGCAGCCGGTTCGAGGCGGCGGCGTGAACACGTTGCTGGACGCCGGCGTGAGCGGTGTCGTGCGTGCAGTGCTTCGATCGTCCGGCAGGCCGGTCGGAGCGGTAGTCACCAGACCTGCGTGGCAGCGCGCCTATCGGGTGTCGCCGCGGTTGCTGCCGGGGTGTTTCGTGATGTACTGCACGGCCCAGTGAAGGACATGGTCGGCGACGCGTTCCCATTGGGGGGCGGCAAGGGCGAAGTGCGGCATGCGGGCGAACTCGTGGTAGTTGGTGTGCGCGCGGGACTTCTGATAGCGCTGGTAGGTCTGCCGTACCAGGGTGGCGGGGACGGTGTGATCGGCGCCGCCGGCGACCAGGAGCAGCGGGGCGCGCGTGTCGTTGCGCACGTCGACTCCGGTGGCGGGGTGCCGTCGCAGGTTGGCGGTGGCGGCCTGGAACAGCGGCCGGCCCGGGGCGGGTACGTGGTAGCGCTGGTAGAGCCCGTCCGACTCCTGCGCGGTCAGGGTGTTGGTGAACGCGTAATGGAACTGTCCGGCGCTCAGCGCCACGGTGCGGGAGCGGTTGGCGGGGTTGGACAGGACCGGGAAGGCCGAGCGCAGGCTGCTGAGCGGCTGTCTCAGCACGCCCTGGATCGGGGTGGGGTGGATCGCGACGCCCGCGGCGCCGAGGCCGCGGTCCAGCAGGATCTGGGTGATGAGGCCGCCCATGGAGTGGCCGACGATGACGGGGGGCTGGGACTGCTCCCTGATGATCTTCTCGTAGAAGTCGGCCACCTCGGTGACGCCCAGGCCGTTCATGACTTCCGGGTTCTTGCGCAGCGCCTCGACCTCGATCTCCATCCCGGGCCAGGCCGGGGCGGACACCTCGTGGCCGCGTTCGGCGTAGCGCTCGATCCAGTGCTCCCAGGCGCGAGGGGTCAGCCACAGCCCATGAATGAGGACGACGGGGGGCTTGGCCTCGGTGCTTTCGGTCATGGGTCTCTCCTATGGAGTCATCGAGCAGGCGGCCGGCAGTCAGGAGGTCGAGAGCCGGGCTGTCCCCTTCAGCGCACAGGAGTCCACGGCCAAGGGAAACGGGCAATTCTTGCGCCGCTCATCTGCGGAGCTGATAACCGGTGCCTTCGGTGACCGGCACGGCAGCGGCGCCACCGCCGTGTCCGGCGGCGGGCGGCGTACTGTGAGTGTTGTGACCTATCAAGACGTGCCGACCGACCCGCCGCATGACGCGGTGGTCCCGGTGACCGCACTCGTGGACGCCTGCCGGCACTTCGCCACCCACGTACGACTCCTGGCTGACCAGCTCGGTGCGGTGGAGCTGAGCGATGACGACGTCGAGCGGGTCCACAACGCCGTCCATCAGGTTTTCACCGCGGCGGGGCTGGCGGGCGCCCTCGCCACCGGGCTGCAACGGCACACCGGCGAACAGGACTGCCCTCACTACAACGTGCTCACCGACGCCGAATGGGCCCCGCTGGCCGAGGGAGGCCGACACGGGCGCAAGGCCGTCTACGGCTGTGAGCTTCAGCCCGGCCACGCGGGCGCTCACGCGGCGCATGTCCAGGTCCTGCCCGGACCGGACCGGTTCATCTGGATCCGCTGGGACCTTCGCGCCCGCGAACTCGTCACGTTGCCGCCGTGCCCGGCCGAACGCGCCGACTCCGACCCCGACCCGCGCTCCCCCTACGGGGACGAGCCGGCGCCCTGCCTGCTGTTCGAGGGGCATGTCGGGCCACACCGCTACTGACCCGGATCCGGATCGCCCGCAGCGGGCCGCCGCCTCGGCCCAGCACGGGTCAGGTGGTCGCGGGCGGCGCGGTCGCAGGATCGGTGACGCGGCCGCCCTCGTTCTCCCAGGAGGCCGTGCCGTCCCTGCCGGGTGAGCCCTTCGCGGAGGCGGCGGGTCGCAGGATGTCGGCGGGGCGGACGCCGACCGTGCCGGAGGCGGCAAACGCGAGTGCGGTCTCGGCGGGGCCGGCCGCGGTGCTGGGCGGGATGACCAGCAGGGTGACGGGTGCGCTTCCCGCGATGCTCAGGGTGATCAGGTGCGGATCGGCGCTGCGGAACCAGCCCACCCTGACCTTGCGGCCCCCGACCGTGGTGCGGCGCGGGATGTGATCCCAGGCGTCCAGATGCACGCCCACACGCAGGACGGCCCTGCCGAGCCGCCGGTCGACGGCGGAGATGAGGGCGGGCAGTTCGGCGGCGGCGTCGCGGGTGTGCGGCCACCACGCCCCGTCGACCGTGCCTCGCCGGTCGAGGGCGGCGTTCAGGCTGAGCCTGGGCGCGGATGGGGTCTCGGGAGCAGAGCCTGCCGGGGAGAGAAGTGCGGTCATCATGGTTGCACGGCCTTTCGGGCCCTCGTCCAGGGGGGCCGGAACCGGTCTATCGCCGCGGGCGACGCCAACTCGGATGTCAACGCTCGAAATGTCCTCGGTAATTTCTATTATACCTCTTCGCGCGAGGCCGGAAGAGGCGTCGATCAGCCGCTGGGGGAATCGCCGCGAAAAAGGGTGCTGTTATCGGCTGCGGTGATAATCAGGCCGGTGATTGCCTGTTTCCCGTTCGCGCCGGAAAGGCCATCCTGGGACCAAGGTCGCGTTGCGTCCGGAGTAGTCGAAGGGAAGCGCCATGAGCCTGACCAGGAAGATCAAGTCGAGAGTACGGGCCGTTCAAGGGTGGGTCATGCTCAACTTCGGCCGCGCCACCGGAAATCAGCACCTGGAGTCGAAGGGCTTGGCCATCCGGTCCGAAAATGACCCGGGGCGGCACGACGAGAAATCCGGGGGAACGTTCAAGAACTGATCCCGGAGATCGGCGACGACATCGAACAAGCGGGCCTGGAATATTCGCGCTTCGGTGGATCAGAAATTGCGGACACAAACCTGGAGAAGCCATGAATCAAGTCATTGTCGTGGGCACGGACGGTTCGGACGCCGCGACCGCGGCTGTCGAGTGGGCCGCCGACGACGCCGCTCGTGCCGGGGCCCGGCTCCGCATCGTCCACGCCGTGGAGCGCACGCCGTACGAGATCGCGAAGTTCTCCGCCCCCGGCCAGGATGATGTCATCGCGCTCAGCGCGCAGAGCGTGCTGAGCGACGCCGAGACGGTGGCACGCAAGCGACAGCCCGGCATCGATGTCGACTGCGAGCTGCTCCAGGGCGCCGCCGCGGCGAGGTTGCGCAACCAGGCCGGCGACTCAGCCGAGATCGTGATCGGCGGCAGCGGCCTCGGCGGCTTCCCCGGAGCCGTGCTGGGCTCGGTGAGCACCCACGTGGCCGGGTACGCGCACGGCCCGGTCGTCGTCGTCAGATCCGCCCCCGACACCGCCCACGGGGAGGTCGTCGTCGGGCTCGAGGACTATCACGCCTGCGAGCCCGCCCTTGCCTACGCCTTCGAGCAGGCGATGCTGCGCGCGAGCACGCTGCGCGCCGTCCATGCGTGGCAGCCGCCGGCGCACGCCCACATCCCGGAAAGCGCTCATGACCTGGACGAGATTCACGCGGCTCAGTGCCGGACCGCGGCCACCGTCCTCCAGGGCTGGCGGCAGCGGTATCCGCAGGTTCAGGTGATAGAGGACGTCCGTCGCGCCCACCCCGTTGACGCTCTCACCCGCGCTTCTGAAGGGGCGGACCTGGTGGTCGTGGGCTCCCAGGGCAGAGGGGCGATCGGCACCGTGATGCTCGGATCCGTCACCCTCGGGGTCTTGCACGCCGCACGCGCCTCCGTCGCGGTGGTGCGGCCATGAGGGGACCTCACCGCTGCTGAGCCCACCGCGGGCCCGACGCGCGAAGCTGCCGGGCTCGCGTTCTCCCGGCCTCGGCCGGGGCCAGCATGGCTCAGTCGTCCTGCGCCGCGTCGAGAAGGTGCGCCCCGGCGTCGTGCAGGGTGATGCCGTGGCCCACCGCGTGGTCGGCCGGCGCCCCTTCCCGTGTCGCGCTGGTCGCCTTGAAGCGGGTGTCGCGGGTCGGACCGTCGCCGACGAGGTGGCCGAGCAGCTGGCCGGCGCGGTCGTACACGGCCCACCGCCCGGTGCCCACCTGCGGCATGGAGGCCGGGTTGTCCTTGAGCCACTGCGCGTTGGCCGCGTGATCGGGCCGCTCGGCGGTCTTGTTCGGGTGGGAGGATGCCTGTGCGGCATGACCTTCGGTTTTGCGAGCACTGCTCATGTCGCGTCTCGCTCTCTGATGATGGCTGATGTCTCCGAGATGTCGGAGAAGCACTTTCAGCCTTGCACCACAGGGTATGGCACAGATCCCACTGCACGCGTGATCACAGGCGATACCGAGCCAGCGCGTCGGCGGACACAACCGCTCCTCATCGGGGATCACCCCTGACAGCCGACCGTGGACCGCCGGCTGTCCCCGACCGGGAGCGGTACGCCTACCTTGAGAGGAACGCGTGACCCAGAGCACGTCCGATGATCCAGGTCGGTGGTGGGCGACGCAGCGGAGTTCTGGCGGGAGGATTTCGGCCATCTGGGCGCCGCCGGGCCGGCCAGATGCTCAGGGCCAACGCCGCCCCCGGCGCAGGACTCCCCCGCTCGAGCCGCCCCCGCGCCCACCGCCCTGTACCGGGCCATGGTCCGCCTCACCCACCCCGTCTCCGGCATCGAGGAAGACACGGAGTAGATCAGACAAGCGTGGCGACCACCGAAGCCCACGCCCTCCATCACGCTCAGGTAGGCCTTCGAGGAACCTGAGTGCAGAGATTGGCGGTAGATAGCTGATCTTGATGCCGGTTCGATGACGGCCGCTGATCCTGCTGATCGCAGGTCATACGGTCCGGGGCCATGCCTTTCGAATTCCTCTCCGATGAGCAGGTCGCCCGCTACGGACGCTTCCCCGAAGAGCCGTCCCCGGCGGAGCTTGAGCAGTTCTTCCGCCTGACCACACAGCACTGGGAGTCTTGGAGACCGAGCGCCGTCCGGCGACCAGGCTGGGATGGGCTGTGCAGTGGGGGACGGTTCGCATGCTCGGGGTGTTCCTGACCGAAGACCCGCTCGCCGTCCCGCCCGAGGCCGTGGCCTTCGTGGCCGAGCAGGATGCGGCTGGATCGGCTTGCCAGGCCGGGATCAGAAGCGTTCGTAGGTGACGCGCCAGCCTTCTGATGCGTCCGTCGGCCTGAGGAGCAGCGTGTCATCCGAGACCTTGAAGGTGCGTGTCAGGCGCTGGCCGATGAGGTCGGGCACCAAGGATGACTGGATCGTCATGGTGAACGTCCGGGCGGTCTCATCGACGGTGTAGGTCCCGTAGTAGGCCTCATACCCGGTCCTGGTGTACGGCGTGTCCGCGGCCTTGGCATGGGGATTCATGGCCTGCACCGCCACGCCGCCGGACTCGGTGAAGATGATCTGGCCGGAGTGCGGCACGGTTGCGGGTTCCCGGCGGTGCCTGTCTCCAGCGAAGTCATCCGCCACGAGCCGACGAGCGGTGAGGTGCCGTCCGGTGTCGCGCCGGCGGAGGTGCTGGGGGAGGGGGAGGATTGAGCGGTGCTGGGCTGGGCACAGGAAGCGGTGGACGCCATCGTGCGTGCCAGTGCGAACGCGAGCGAGATGCTCTTCAGCTTGCTCATGTACCCAAACACGCTCACTGCGCTGGCTGACCCGTCGCCGAAACGACCCGTGAGCCCTGAGGCCATGGGGTGGTGGCCTGTGCGGTTCAAGAATCGCGCACGGCCCGCGCCTTGGTGGCGATTCCGGCGGCCAGACCCGCGGCCTGCAGCACGGCCAGGACGATGACCCCGGTGCGGAATCCGGCGGCACCGCCCGAGGCCAGGCCGTAGGCGAGGGCTGCAAGTGACGGCCCGACGGTGAAGGCCAGGGTCCGGACGGTCATGCCCACACCGGCGCCCGTGCCGATCATGCCGGGCGGGGTCGCGGCCAGCATGGCGGTGTTGACCGGGACGTTGAACAGGCTCTGCCCGATGCCGACCAGCGCGAGCCTCCACGCCAGGTCGGCCACGCCCGCGTCCTGGCCGAGCGTGAGCATGCTCACCGTACCGGCGAGGGTGAGGGCGCCGCCGGCGCCGAGGACGAGGCGGGGCGGGTAGCGGTCGGCCAGCCAGCCGCTGATCGGCGAGCCCAGCGCAACGGCGCCGATGAAGAACAGCATCGACAGCCCCATCATCCCCGCGCCGCCGTGCAGCACGTCCGAGACGTAAAAGGGCAGCAGGAAAAGCGTGAGCCCGATGTAGGAAGCCATCAGCAGCAGCGACAGCAACGGCAGCCCGAACGCCGGGCGCCGGGCCAGCTTGATGATCGGGCGGGACGACCGCAGCCGCACCCACCAGGCCGTCAGTACCACCGTCAACACTGCCAGGACGGCGGCGGCTGCCACGGCGCCGACCTCGATCCGGTCGAGCGCCAGCAGCAGGGCGGTGACGGCACCGCCGAGCACGAGCGTGTCGCCGAGCAGCGACCGGCCGGGCGCCGGCAGCCCGCCCTTCCCGCGTGGCAGAAGGCGGCCGCCGAGCCACAGCACGAGCACCAGCACGGGCAGCTTGATCAGGAAAACCGGGCGCCAGCCCCAGCCGTCGGCCACCAAGCCACCGAGTGGGGCGCCTGCCAGGGAACCGACCGGCATGATCGTCGCCACGTATCCCAGGGCCCGGCCACGCTGCTCGGGCCGCACGCTCGCCGCCACGATCGGCATGTAGACGGCGGCGACCAGCGCGCCCATGACGCCCTGCAAGAACCGGGCCGCCAGCAGGATCCAGAACGCGGGGGCGGCCGCGGTCACCAGGCTGGTCAGCCCGACCCCCGTCACCGCGAGCAGGAAGACCGCCCGGGCGTCCGCGTGGTCCACCCAGCGCCCCAGCGGGATAGCCAGGGCCGCCGCCGGCAGCGCGTACGCCAGGATCACCCACTTGGCCGCCGCCGAACCGACGCCCAGCTCCGTACCGATGGCCGGCAGCGTTACGGAGGCGAGGCTCATCTCCAGGGTGACCATGAGCATGGCCAGGCCCATCGCCAGGATCGGACCCCAGCGAACGGGCTCGGTGGTCGCCGGCTCCGGGGCTTCATCGGAAAGTCGCGTCATGGCGCCGACCGTAGGAATCCATGCCCGGCCGCCGCCTCTGCCGGACGACTGGGATCGCGACCCGGACACGAACCCGGTCACGTGACCGAGGCGGACCCAGGACGGCCGCTCTTAGCGTCGTCACCAGCAAGAGCACAGCAACAACCGAGAGGATCGACCCGTGTCGAGCGATCCACTGCACGTAGCCGTCATCACCGGCAGCACCCGCGAAGGCAGGTTCGGCCCAACTGTGTCCTCCTGGTTCCTCCAACAGGCCGCCCGCCGCGACGACCTGACGGTGGACGCCATCGACCTGGGTGAGACACGCTTGCCAGACGCGCTCAGCAGCGAGCCGACCCCCGAGGTGGCGGCCGTGTCGCCAAGGCTCGCCGCCGCTGACGCGTTCGTCGTGGTGACGCCCGAGTACAACCACAGCTTCCCCGCCTCACTCAAGAGCGCCATCGACTGGCACTACACCGAGTGGCTGGCCAAGCCCGTCGGCTTTGTCTCGTACGGCGGGATTGCCGGTGGGCTGCGCGCTGTGGAACAGCTCCGGCAGGTCTTCGCCGAGCTGCACGCGGTGACCCTGCGCGACACCGTCAGCTTCCACGCCGCCGGGGAGTTGTTCGACGAGGCCGGGGGACTGCGGCAGCCCGACGCGCCCGCCGTCGCGGCCAAGGTTCTGCTCGACCGGCTCGTCTGGTGGGGCTGCGCGCTCCGCCACGCCAGGACGGTCCAGCCGTACGCCGTCTGAGCCGCCCAGCATCGCTTCGGCGCCGACAGCAGGCCCGCGCCGAGAAGAAACCGACGATGACAGGAGTTCGATCATGCACGCCATCCGACTGTACGAGTTCGGCCCGGCCGAGAACCTGCGGTACGAGGAGGTCCCGGATCCCGAGCCGGGTCCCGGCCAGGTCCGCATCGCGGTGAAGGCCGCCGGAGTTCACCTGCTCGACACCGCGCTGCAGGCGGGCCGGGGCGACCTGCTTCCCTTCCCGCTCCCCGAACTCCCGGTGACGCCCGGCCGTGAGGTTGCCGGGGTGGTGGACCAGGTGGGCGAGGGCGTGGACGAAAGCTGGCTCGGCCGTCGCGTGGTCACCCACCTGGGCCTGGTCAACGCCGGATACGCCGAGCTGGCCCTGCGGGAGGTCGAGGCGCTGTTCCCGTTGCCCGACGGACTGACGTACGAGGCGGCGGTCGCGATGGTCGGGACCGGCCGGACCGCGCTGAGCATCCACCACATCGCGCAGGTCGAGCCCGACGACGTCGTGCTCGTGACCGCGGCGGCCGGCGGTGTCGGCACGCTGCTCGTCCAGGCGGCACGCAACGCCGGCGCCACCGTGGTGGGTGTCGCGGGCGGGCCGGCCAAGGTCGAACGCGTCCACGCCTCGGGCGCCCACATCGCGGTCGACTACGACGAGCCGGGGTGGTCCAAGACGGTGCGTGAGGCGCTGGACGGCCGCGACGTGACCGCCGTGCTCGACGGTGTGGGCGGTGCCGCGGGCCGCGAGGCGCTGGAGATGCTCGGCATGGGCGGCCGTATCCTGCTGTTCGGCTGGTCTGCCGGCTCGCTGACCGAGATCACCGGCCAAGACCTGGTCAACAGGATGCTGTCGGCCACGGTCCCGCTCGGCCCCCGGATGATGCGCGTACCGGGCGGGCTGCGCGCCATGCAGCAGAAGGCGCTGGACGAGGCGGCGAGCGGGCGGCTCGTCCCGGCGGTGCAGGCGTTCCCGCTGCGCGAGGCGGCGCGGGCGCACACGGCGCTCCTCGAACGCCGAACGGTTGGCAAGGTCGTCCTGCTTCCGTAGTAGACACCGCGGGCAGATGCGTGGGGCGACGCGGCAGGACTGGAACGGGGATGAAGCGGTCTGGCTCGCGAGCCGAGGCCGATTCGGGCGAATTCGGGCAATGTGGCTGTATTACAGTTCTAGGCATGCTGCATGGCAGAGCCGACGAGCTGGCCCAGATCGACCGGCTGCTCGTCGCTGCCCGCGACGGCCGGAGCGCGGCGGTGGTCATCCGGGGCGAAGCCGGGATCGGCAAATCGGCACTGCTGGAGCACACCGCCGCTGCGGCCTGGGACATGCGGGTGCTGCGCACGATCGGCACCGAGGCCGAGAGCGAGCTGCCCTTCGCGGGCCTGCACCTGCTGCTGGGCCGCGCCGCCGACCGCGTTGGCACCCTTCCCGACCGGCAGGCCCAGGCGCTGCGCGGCGCGCTCGGGCTGGAACCGGTGTCCGGTCCTGAGCGCTTCCTGGTCGGCCTCGCCCTGCTGACCCTGCTGGCCGAGCTCGCCGAGGAAGGACCGCTGCTGTGCCTCATTGACGACGCGCACTGGTTAGATCCCGCCTCGGCCGACGCCCTGCTGTTCGCCGCCCGGCGCCTCAACGCCGAAGGGGTGGTGATGCTCTTCGCGGCCCGCGACGCGCACGCGCCGCCCTTCCCGGCACCTGGCCTCACCGAGCTGCGCCTCGCCGGGCTGGACCATACCGCGGCCGCGGACCTGCTGGCCGAACACGCCAGAGACCTGCCGCCGTACGCCCGCGACCAGATCCTTACCGAGGCTCGCGGTAACCCGCTGGCCCTCCGCGAGCTGCCCACGGCCCAGCGCGAGGGGCAGATCCCCGAGTACGCCTTCCATCTGGGCACCCTGCCGAGCCACACCCGCATCCAGCAGACCTTCGCCGACCGGATCGCCGCCCTGCCGGAGCCGACCAGGACACTGCTGCTGGTCGCGGCCGCCGAGGGCACCGGCGACCTCACCGTGGTCGCGCTCGCGGCCGGCCGGCTCGGCGCACCCGTCGAGCACCTCGACCCGGCCGAGCACAAGGACCTGGTGCACCTGACCGACGGGCGGCTCACGTTCCGCCACCCGCTGATCCGGTCCACCGCCTACCAGAGCGCTCCGCTGGGCCAGCGGCTCGCCGCCCACCAGGCCCTCTCCGATGCACTGCCCTGCGTCGGCAACATCGACCGGCGCGCCTGGCACCTCGCCGCCGCCACCACAGAACCCGACGCGTACGTGGCCTCCGTGCTGGAGAAGACCGCCGAGCACGCGCGAGCCCGGGGCGGCCACGCCGCCGTGGCCGCCGCCTACGACCGCGCCGCCCGGCTCAGCCCCGACACCCACGACGGTGCCCGACGGCTGGCCTTGGCCGCCCGCGCCGCCGCCGATGCCGGGCAGACCCGGCGCGCCGCCGAACTGGCCGACCAGGCCGCCCCGTTCATCACCGACCCGCTCGTCCGGGCGGAGCTTGCGCAGGTCCGCGCCCTCGACCTGTACGTACGCGGGCTGCCGAAGGCGGCGCACACCGTGCTGCTCGATGAGGCGCTGGCGAGCGCCGGACAGGTGCCACGCAAGGCCGCCTTCATGCTGTTCGACGCCATGGGCGCGATCTGGCCGACCGGGGACGCCGCAGCCCTCCGCGACACCGCGGCGCGCATCCGGAACCTCATGCCGACCAGCGAGCCCGGGACGCGTCCCTTCATCGAGGCTGCGTACGGCCTGGCGCATCTCGCCGCCGGCGAACCGGAGGCAGGACTCCCCGCCCTGCGCAAGCTGATGGGCAACGGCGAGCTCCTACGCGGGCTGCGGCCGATGGAACGGGCCTGCGCCGAGGAATGGGCCGTTCTGACCGGCGATCTCGACGTCGCCCACAAGTTGTCCACCACGCTGGAACGCGACTGCCGCGACCAGGGTGCCCTCGGCGTGCTCCCAGAGGTGCTCCGGGACCTGGCCCGCATCCAGCTCTTCCGCGGCCGGCACCGCGACGCGCACACCCTCGCGACCGAGACGCTGCGCATCGCACAGGATACCGCCCAGGTCCTCTACACCGACGACGCCCGCGGCGTGCTGGCACACCTGGCGGCCATCGCGGGCGAGGAGGAACACTGCCACGCGCTCGCCAGCCAGACGTACGACCGGCTCGGAGAGCCGCACGCGGACTGGGCCGCGAGCGCCCTAGCCCTGCTCGACCTTGGCCTGGCCCGGTATGAGGACGCGCTGCGGCGGCGTGAAGAGCTGGGCGCGGCAGCCGCCCGGCACAGCGTCATCGGCCTCTACACCCTGCCCGACCACGTGGAGGCCGCCGCCCGCCTCGGCCTGCCCGGCCGTGGCGCCGAACCGCTGGCCCGGTTCGAGGCCTGGGCCAACGCGACCGGACAAGCGTGGGCCCAAGCCGTCGTCCTGCGCTGTCGCGCTCTGCTCACACCCGATGAGGAGGCCGGCCCGCTGTACGCCCATGCGGTGCAGCTCCATCAGAAGAGCGAGCGGCCGTTCGAACGCGCCCGTACCGAGCTGCTGCACGGCGAGTGGCTGCGGCGCTCCGCGCACCGCTCCGACGCCCGGAATCCGCTGCGTTCCGCTCTGGAGATCTTCGAACGGCTCGGCGCCGCCCCCTGGGCCGACCGCGCCCGCAGCGAGCTACGCGCCACCGGCGAGAGCCGCCCCCGCACAGCGGGGGCGACCGACCTGCTCAGCCGCCTCACTCCCCAGGAACTACAGATCGTACGGCTGGCCGCCACCGGTCTCACCAACCGCGACATCGGGGCCCAGCTCTTCCTCAGCCCCCGGACGATCGGCTACCACCTCTACAACGCCTACCCCAAGCTCGGCGTGGCCTCCCGCAACGAGCTCGCCCGTCTGGACCTCGGCACCACCAGCTAACCGCCCTTATGCCCGGCCGGTGACCTCAGTGACCAGGACCGGGTTTTGATGGCCCGGCGCTCGGGTCGGCCTCCGGGGAGGACGGATTTGGCGGTAGCACTCTCTGTGGCATAGGTGACTGACAGTGCAGGCGTACGCTTCGGTTCGGATGTTCCTCGCGGCGTGCGTGTGTCGGAAAACGATCGTCTGCCGACACTCACCGAGCTGATCACGGAACCGCAGGTGAGCACTGTCGATAACTCGTGCCGAAAATCAATGTCGGTGAACGGTGTGTGGAGTAGATTTCGACAGCGATCTTCGGCTGCGCGCGGGTCTCGACCGCCGACCAGAACTCCGACCATCAGATCGGCGCACTCCTGCGTGAGGGCGACACCCGGAAGGCCACCCGCCTGGAGGGCATGATCGGCCCAGTCCGGCTTCGGCCGGGTGACCTGACGCTTCAGCACTGCCACCCCATGCCGAAGGACCATGATCTGAGGGAGGATTCGCCGCCGTAGCCAGTCGCGGGTGCGCGGTGGAGCCGGCCAGCACCGAAGCGCGCTATGCCCGTACGGCACAGCGCGCAAGGTGATCGCGGCCGGTCAGCCTGCCGCCGGGCTCTGCCCGCCGTCTTGGCGTACCGTCCCGAGGGGGATGAACCTCGGGCGAGGTCGGGTCGTTGCTCGCTGGTTGCTCGTCGGTACGGTTCCGGCGCATGGCTGCATAGTGCGTGGGGGTACGGGCCTCGGCTGCGTCGCTGGGACGGCTCGACTCTGCGAACCGGCCCGCGCGCCGGCGGGCACCGGGACGTGCCCTGCACTCAGGGCTACCGCTTCCACCTGCGCCGGCCTGGCTGCACATGGCGGCCACCACGCTCAGTCAGCACCTTTGGACCGGCCTGCGTACGGCATCTTCGCGGCCACGACCCTCCAGGAGTTGATGGACGGCTGGCGGGGCGCCGTACTCGGCGACTCTCACCACCACGTCGACTCCCTGCACCTGTATGAGCGGGACCTGCCCGCTATGGAGACGCCGTGGGAGGGATTCGACGCAGTCCTCGCCGACGTGCGGTCTGGCAGGCCGGTCCGCCATCCCGGCTGGAACGGCATGGCCGCGGTGCTGGCATGGAAGCGGGGTCACCGCGAGGCCGCTCTTCGGAGCAGGTGCCGCTGCCGCCGCTACGCCGACCTGGCTACCGAGCACAGCGTCGGTTCCGTCACGCGGGCTACTACTTCCTCATGGAGTGCCGCTCACCGCCGCGGGTGCTCGTGGCGGCGAGCGGTGGTCGCGTCAGTAGCTTCTGATGACGGTGGAGTTGTCGGCGTAGTCCCACTCGCGTGCCGAGGAGATGGCGTTCACCGTCAGGTTGAACGGTCCGGGCCCGGCCTCGTACCGTCGTACCGTCACCTCGAAGAACTGCGGGTACGAGCCGGACATCAGTTCGCAGGTCGCCGCGAAGGTGGCGATCTGGCAGTGGGCGGTGCCGTTTCGCACGCCGGTGATGACCTGGCCCTTGGACACCTGGAAGTTGACCTTCACCCGGTCCACCGGGCCTTCCGCGCCGACGCCGACGGCGTAGACCTCTGAGCCGATCGCCTCGCCGTTCACCCAGACGTTCGCCGGTGTCCCGGCGTGGGCGGCGCTGCTCAGCATCGTGGTGACGGCAAGGGCGGTAAGGGCGGTGATGGCCAATTTCTTCTTCATGAGAATCTCCTGTCAAAGTTCCGGCCGTAAGGAGCCGGAGGGGGTGAGCCTGTTGTCTCGGCAGCTCCCCCGGAGGTGGATCGGGGTGCCGGTCTCCTTCGTGATCGGATTCCTGGGCGATCACGAAGATACGGAGACGGCGGCGGCGGGGAATCCGCCGTGCTTAGGTACTTCCGTCGCACGCCTTCAGTACGGCGGCGGTCAGCTCGTGGTCGAGTTCGGTGTCGGCCTGGCCGGTGGCCGCCTGACCGATCTGCTGCTCGCGGACAACGAGGCCGCCGCCACCTCGCCCGCACCGACGCGCAGACCGGCGGATGACGAGAGCCGAATCGGAATCCACCTGCCTGCGGGCAGCCACTGTCGGGTGCGCCTGGGCCTCATCAGCGCCGGGCCTGACCAGCTATGGATCACCCGGGCACCCGGCCCGGGAGGGCAAGGGGTGCTGCCGCGTGGTCGTGGTGGCCGGCAGCTGAGACCGAAAACGGTGCACAACTTCCGTGGCGCACCGTACGTCTCATGCATGTGTGATCAGAAAAGCGATGGTTGCCGCCCTGGTGGTTGGCTCCGTACTGGCGGGAACGGGCGTGGCCGACGCCGAGGCGAGCAGGATTCCGAAGAATTTCCTGCTGAGTGAGAAGGAGGCGAGGGCGCCGCGGGATGAGGCGGACTCCATCGAGTACTGGTGGAAGATCAGCGACAAGCTGTCCAACCGTCCCCTGCTCGCCCCTTGCCGAGGGGCGCGCACTGTCCGCGACGGCCGGGTCGCGATGCGGACGATCACGCATCTGACCAGCGCCCCGTCGTCGGACGGCGAGCAGCTCGTGCTCTATCGGAGTGCGAAGGCCGCCCGCGCGGCCTTCCTCGGCCTGCGGGCCGAGGTGAAGCGGTGCCCTGGAAAGGACCTCCGCCTGATCGCCAGGACAGTGCGCATCGGGGACGAGGGCATGTTCGTGGGGAGGTACGACTACGACAAGGGCAAGCGGGATCGGGAGCCCGTCTCTTCGTGGGCGGTCGGGCGTCGGGGTGCGGCCTTGTTCGTCTACAGCGCCGATCAGGCTTACACCACCAATCCGGGCAAGCTGGTCACGGGCCGGGCGAAGCGGATGGCGAAGAAGGTGTGCGAGCTGCGGAACGTGTGCCGCTGAGCGAGCGGGTGGCAGGCCCGGTCGACCGAGGTCGTAGATCCGAAGTACGGGCAGGAACGTTCTGGCCGTCGACCAGGGCAGACAGTGGCCGTCATCGAATCGTCGTCAAGATCGAGCTCCGCAGGGGTGCCGTGGCGGGTCAGCCGATCTTGGGTGTGGCTCGCATGACGAGGGGACCGGCGGGATGGGCGGGGTGGCGTCCACACGCAGCCGGTGCCGCGGCGGGAGTGGACCCCGGCCGCCATGCGCCTGCACGGCGCGGACGTGCGGGTCGAGGAAATCATGCGGACGTGGTCACGGTGCCCGGGTGGCAGCACGGCAAGCTCGCCGAGCAGGGCGGCACCGAGCTGGTTCCGGACCAGAGCCCGGGTAACGGCCGAGCACCAGGACGGGGTGTCGACGCGGTCGGCCGGTAGCCTCCGGGTTACCTGCTGCACGGCTTCGACCGGCCCCTCCGGCTTGCCGGGATCAGCGAGGCGGAGCGCCCGGCGCTGCGGGTCCTCGTTCGGCTCCCCGGGAACCCGCTGGGGAGACCGGTTCCGGTAGGCCATGTTCGGCAGCGGTGACCGCGGTACTGTGGCCGAACAGGTGCTTGCGCCTCGGACGCCGCGGATTTCACCGTCCTCTTGTCTCGTTGGAGAACGGGGGAGTGTCCGACCGGTCGAGGGGGAAGCAGACGCTCTCACGCGGCCGCTGCTGTTCCCTGAGATCACCCACGTGCTCCGTGATGACGGCGTTCTGGTCAGCGTCAGTCATTTCGCTGCCGGCGGCCCGCTGTTCGAGTCACCGGCACGGCGCCTGGAGCGACTGTTCCGATGAGCCGGAAGGTGGGCGATGGCGGAGTTGCCGGTGATCCGGGACGGGCTGCTCGGCATCGCGCCAGGCCGGCCCGAGATCGCCGTCGGAACCCCGCAATGGCGCGCCTGGCTGGCCGAAGCCACCGCGTTCGCCGTCGAGCATCCGGCGGGAGGCTTCACCGTGCGCCGGGAGACGTCCGGCAATGGACGCGGCACGGGCTACTGGCGGGCCCATCGACGCGTCCTGGGCGTCCGGCGGCGGGTCTACCTGGGCGGTTCGCATCAGGTGACCGCGAAAGCGCTGGACGCCGCGGGCCACGCGCTCGCCGCCGCGGCGTCGGACAGCGAACCGCTCGAGGCCACCAAGGTCGGTGTCCCGCCGGCGCGTACGGGCGCGGTGGCCCGGCCACAGCTCTACGCCGCCTTGGACCGTGCGGCCAGGCTGCCGCTGACGCTCGTCTGCGCGCCCGCCGGGTCCGGGAAGACCACGACGCTGGCGGCCTGGGCGGCGACCACGTCGGCGCGCGTGGCCTGGCTGTCCCTGGACCGCGACGACAACGACCCGGTGACGTTCTGCCGGGGACTCGCCGCCGCGCTCGACGTCACGATGCCGGACACCGCCATCCACTCCCGCCCGGCCCTGCGCCGCCGTTTCGCCGGCCTGATCAACGAACTGGCCGGCCGCCCCGGCGACCTGGTCCTGGTGCTGGACGACTATCACCTCATCGGCTCGGCCGACCTGCACGACGCCGTCGCCCACCTCGTCGAGCGCCTGCCGCCACGCATCCATCTGATCATCGCCACCCGCTGCCCTCCACCCCTGCCGTTGGCCGCCTGGCGGGCCAGGCACCGGATGTGCGATCTGGACGCCGCACGCTTGCGCTTCACCACCACGGAGACAGCGGCGTTCCTGGGCGGGACGATGGGCCTGCGCCTCGGCGCCCGGGCCGTCGCCGACCTGCACGCGCGGACCGAAGGCTGGCCCGCCGGTCTGCAACTGGCGGCGCTGGCCCTGAGGCGGGGCGCGCCCGCCGGGCACGAGATCGCCGCAGCCACCGGCGACCTGGACGACTACCTGGTCACCGAGGTGCTGGACGGTCTGCCTGACGAAACCCGGCGGCTCGTCCTGGCCACCTGTGTCCTGTCCAGGTTGACTCCCGCATTGTGTGACGCGCTGACCGGCCGGACCGACGGCGCTCGAGCCCTGACCGCGCTCGCCGGCAGCGGCCTGTTCCTGTCCCCTCTCGACGCGAGCGACGGCTCGTACCGCTACCACCAGCTGTTCGCCGCGGCCGTGCGGTGGTACCTGGCCCGGCGGAGTCCCGAGCTGCTCCCGGAGCTGCATCGGCGCGCGGCCGACTGGCACGGGTCGGCTGGGGACCTGCGCGAAGCGGTCGAGCACGCCCTTGCCGGAGACGATCCGCACGCTGCGGCCCGGCTGCTGGCCAGGCTGGCCGAGCACGACGGCGGACTCTGGCTGGAACACGCCCGGCTCAGCCGGTGGCTGGGCAGGCTGCCCGAGCCGACGCCGGCCGACAACCCGGTGCTGTGCCTGCTCGTCGCTTTCACCCTCATCCACGGCTCGCTCCGGGAGGGGGCATGCTCCCATCCGTACGCGACGGACGATCCCGCCGCTTGGCTGGCGCGGGTGGACGCCGCCCGCCTGCCGCCGAAGGCGCGCGCCCTTCATGCCACGATCCTCGCGCACCGCCTCTTCCTCGACGGCTCACCCGCGGCGGCGATCGACGCCGCGCAGGCGGCCCTCAACGAGCCGTGCCTGACCGAGCCGGGCATGCGTCTCCAGACCGTGCTCCGGCTGACCGACCCGCTGGGCCACGGGGTCCAGGAAGGTCCTGGCCGGCGCGCCCAGCAGGAGTGCGCCCGTCTGAGCCGCTCCGAACACGACGTGACCCACCGCCTGGACGCACTGCTGGTGCTCGCGCAGGCGCATCTGTGCCGCGGCGACCTACGGCGGGCGATGGCGAGCTGCCGGGAGTCCGCCGCGCTGGCGGCGGCGCGGCGCGTCGAGCCCGACGAGCATCTCGGCGCGGCCCCGCTGGTGATGGTGGAGGCACTGTTGGAGGGGCACCGGATCAGCGAGGCCGTGGCACACGCCCACGACCTCCAGGCCACGACGGACCACCACGACCCCGGAGTACGGCTGCATGGATACCGGGCCGCGGCCGACCTCTGCCTGGCCCGCGGCGATGAGCGGGGAACGCTCCACGCATTCGACGCGATGGCGGACTACATCGCTGGAACGCCGGGCCTGGACAATCCCGGTTTCGGCGCCGCCGCGCGCCGGTCTGCGGTGGCGCGGCGAGCGTACGCGCTGCTGACGTTCGGACACCTGGCCGCGGCCGAGCACACGCTCACCCAGGCCAGAGCCATCACCGTGGCCGGCGGCGAACCTCCGGCGGGGCTGCGCCTCTACGAGGAACTGATCGCCGCCCAGCTCGCGCTGGCCGGACGCGACTGGGCCACCGCGGACGCGATCGCCTCGCAGGCGATGACGCGGCACGCCGACGTCGTCTGCGCCGCCTCCCACCTGCGGTTGCGGGTGGTTGCGGCGTTGGCTCGGCAGGCAGCCGGCGATCGGCCCCGGGCGCTGGCGGCCCTCGCCGGAGCGCTCGCGCAGGCGGCGCCGGGCGCGTACCTCAGACCGTTCGCCGAGCATGGCGATGACCTGGCCCCCCTGCTCGCCGAGGCGGCAGGCAAGGCGCGGCAGCTCGCCGTCCAGGAACGCTTCACCCGCCAGGCCTACCTGGCCTGCACCGGCACCGCAGGCGCCAAGCCCGGCGCACCGGAGCTGAGCGGCCGCGAGATCGAGGTGCTGAGCCTGCTGGCCGAAGGACTGTCCGCACCGCAGGTGGGCGAGCGCCTGGGCCTGGCGGCCAGCACGGTGCGGTCCCACCTGGAACGCGTCTATGCCAAACTCGGCGCCCACACCGGTCCACAGGCGGTGGCCCGCGCCATCCGCCAGGGTCTGCTCCCCGGACCTGTTGGGTAGGAGCGCCGATGTTCGGCCCGCCGGCTACCGGGCGGTATTAGGGCAATCGCCGGAGGCGGCACACCGGTCACGTCCCTACCTTGTCTGCGGTGACTTCGAACCCATCGCCGACCTCCCATGACACCGGCACGCGCACCGAGCCACCGCATGCGCTGTGGATGTTCTTCGCCCTCGCCTTCGCCTTCAGCTGGCTGCTCTACCTGCCGATCGTGCTGTCCGACGATGGGCTGGGCCTCCTGCCGATCGGCAAGGACAGCTGGCTGCTGGACGTCTGTGTGATCGCGGGCTCGTTCGGCCCGCTGGCCGCGGCCCTGGTGACGCTGCGCACCACCGCGGGCCGGGGCGCGGTGCGGAGCCTGCTGCGGGGGCTGCGATCCTGGCGGGTGCCGGCGCGCTGGTACGTCCTGGTGATCGGCGGCGTTCTCGCGGTGCCGGTGATCGCCGCCTTCGCCATCCCGGGCACCGCCGCTCACTTCACGTTCTCGGCGGACGTGGTGCCGTCACTGGTCATCATGTTCCTGACGGTGCAGCTCGTCATCGGGGCGCTCGGCGAGGAGCCGGGCTGGCGGGGATATGCCCTGCCCAGGCTGCAGCAGCGGTACGGCCCGCTGCCCGCCGCCCTCATCCTCGGGCTGATGTGGGGCGGCTGGCACCTGCCGCTGTTCGCGTCGTCGGCATGGGCGGACCCCAAGGGCGGCGCCACCCCGGGCGCCATCGTGCAGTTCCTGCTGCTGACCACGGTCCTGACCGTCTTCATGACCTGGGTGTTCAACAACACCGGCGGCAGCCTACTGATCATGGTGCTCCTCCACGACGCGTTCAACTCGGGCATGAACGCGGTCAGCGACCTCTTCGGCGGCTCCCCCATGACCCGGAGCTACGTGCTCCTGCCCTCGATGATCGGCTTCGGCGTACTGGCGGTCCTCGTCCTGCTCACCACTCGCGGCAGGCTGTCGCATCGACGCTCCTGACCGGACGGGTCCGCCGAGCGTGGCGCAGATCGCCGCGTCCACGAGCAGAACCCCAGAGCGCTCCACAACGGTGACGGCAACCTGCATCGACCCCGAAAGGGCCACCGTGCCTCTCGAACGCGCTCGGAGACCGCTGCGGACACGCGAGGGAAACGCCAGGGAAACACGTCGTCCCGTTGGGTGAGTTCGCGACTCACGCCTCATCTCGGCGGCGTGACCCGTCCAACTACGACGTGAGGACCCAGGCATGACCCCTCCAGCCGATCCCCGTACCCCCGGCCGCCGCGCGTTCCTGCGGCGGACGGGGCTGGCCGTGATCGCCGGCGCGAGCCTTCCCCTGCTGCCTTCCGCGCCGAGCCCGGCGTTCGCCTCCGCGGCCGACCCTGATCAGCTGTTCAAGGCGGGCAGGTTCGCCGAGGCCGAGCGCGGCTATCGCCGTCTCCTGCGCGAGGATCCGCGGAACGCGCACGCGTACGCCCAGGTCGGATACCTCGCCCTGCTGTGCAACCGGTTCGGTGACGCCGAGCGGCATCTGTCGAAGGCCATCGCCCTGGACTCCCGCGACATCGCCTCCACACAACGGCTCGCCGAGACCTTCGTACGGCAGGACCAGTTCGCCCGCGCGGTCCCGTTGCTCAGGAGCACGGGCCGTCCCCGTGACAAGGGCCTCGTCGAGCAGTACTCGCGGATCAGCGGCACACCGTGGCAGATACACGGCGCGCAGAGCACGCGGGTGCCGTTCCTCACCCTGGACCCGGTGCCTGCGGTGGAAGCCTCGGTGAACGGCGGGCCGCCCGCGAAGTTCTGGCTCGACACCTACGCGACTCTCGACCTGTCGCAGGAGGCGGCGGAAGCGGCGGGGCTGCGCGCGGTGGCCGAGCTGCCCGGAGGGGTCGCCGACACCCATCCCATCACCATCTACCTGGGCATTCTGGAATCGTTCCGGATCGGGAACATCGAGATCCGCAACCTGCCGGTGCAGTGGAGCGACGTGCAGCGGCCACCGCTTCCCGACGGCTCACAGGTGGCCGGCGCCTTCGGCACCACGATCTTCTACCACTTCCTGACCACGATGGACTACGCGGGCAGGGCTCTGATCCTGCGGCGGAATACCGTGAAAGCGCCGCGCCCGCGCGCCCGAGGTGACCGGCTCCCGCTGTGGCTGGCCGGCGACCACTTCCCCTGCACGGTCGGCAGCCTGGGCGACTACGGCCCGCGCATGGTCACCGTCGACACCGGCGGCATCGGCAGTGCCATCGACACGACGGCGGAGATCGCCGAACGGGTGGACGGATTCGAGGTGGACTACGCGCACCCGAACGAGCGGTTCGGCATCAAGAGCTATCCGATCACGGCCGAGCGGATCAGCCTGGGCCGGGCGGTCAGGCACGGCGTGCGAGGCCTCGCCTTCGAGAAGGCCATTCCCGGTTTCCCAGGTCCCGGCCAGTCGGAGCCGTTCGGTTTCGACCTGATCGCCAACTTCACCCACGAGTTCTTCAAGCCGTTCGCCATCACCTTCGACTACACCGACATGCACCTGTACATCACGCGCGGGTGAGCTTGCGCCGCCCTGCGATCGATCACCAGCCAGGCTGGGTGAACAGCCCGGCTTCCGTTCGAGTGAGGTGCTCAGCCGAGCGCGGTGGGCTCGCCCCGGGAGGCTTGGGGCAGGCCTTGTGCAGTGCGCAGTGATACGCCGTGGGTGTCCGGTCAGCGGTGGGTGGGCAGGCCGAGCCCGAGCAGGTGCACGGGGGGCGAGATCACCGACTGCGAAAGGTCCGCGAACGGCACGCCGTACGTTCTCAGCGCGGCGACGAGCAGCCGGGCGGCGGTCCGGGCCTCTTCGGGCCCGAACGCGGGGAAGCGGCGGATCAGCCGGCCCTCGGTGTCGGGCGAGTCCGGCCGCGACCAGCCGAGCCCGATCAGGTCGCTCTCCCAGGTGGGGCCGGGTTCGGCGGGGATGGCGGCCTGGATCTCCAGGCCCCACGCCGGGTCGGTGGTCCACTGCGCGTAGGCGCGCTCGCGGGGGGTGCGGATGACCGCGGTGAAGTGGCTCGACGGCTCCAGGAGGGCGAAGTCGGCGACGACCGAGTGCAGGGTCCTGGCCAGCCGTTCCTCGAACTCCGCCCAGCCGTCGGCGGTGTAGCCGCCGGGGATGAACAGGTCGGTCGCCTCCGGCTGCCGGCCGATCATCTGCCAGTAGCCGAGCTGCCCGAGCCCGTCCTCCGCCTCGGCCCACTGCGCGGTGCGGTACTCGTCCTTCTCGACCGCCTCGGCAGGGCAGGCTCGCAGGTAGGCGGCATCGCGGATCCGTTCCAGCTCCAGCAGCCGGACGGGGCCACGCCAGCGCAGCAGCGGCCCCGGTCCGCGCAGGAGGGACGGCGGGCCGAGCACCTCCTCCAGGAACGAACGCAGGGCGAGGAAGAGCTTGTCGCCCTGCCCGGCGCGCAGCGAGATCTGGGTGCGGACGTCGTCGGCGCCGTGCCGGGCGAAGGTTCCGCTCTCAGGGCCGAGAACGGTGTCGTACTCCTCGGCGCGATACAGCCTGGGGAACCGGGCGCGCCGGGCTTTTTTCTCGGGGGAGTGGACCGCGGCCTGCCAGCCGAGGTGCTCACGGGCGCGGCCGAAGGCGGCGTCGTCCCACCCGGTCAGGTCTAGGGTGGCGAAGCGGCGGACGAGCTCGCGGAGCTCGGCGTCGTCGGGTGTCATGCCGGGTGATCCTAGCCGGGGCCTGTCGTGGGGCCGGTGCGTGGCATGCGCCAGACTCGTCTGGTGGAGGCCGGGGAGCGGGACGTGGTGGCGGGGCTGGACTCGGTGAACTGGTCGGTGGTGCTCGATCCCGGCACCGCCGCCGGATACGGGCCAAGGCTCGTGATCGACCTGTGGCGGGTCGAGGCGGCCGAGGCGGCGGTCCGGACGTTGCGCCGGGTCTGTGGTGTGGGCGAGTACCTCTATCCGGCGGCCGTCGAGCTGCTGCCCTTCATGGCCGTGGCCGCCGCCGACCCGGCCGTGCCGGTCCGTGCCCTGCTCGTCGAGTCGATCGGGGAGATCGCCGCGACCGCCGTCCGCGCGGAGGCCCTCGGCCGGCCGGTGCGGCTGCCCGCGATGGCCTCCCTGCGGACCGGTCCCGGCCCGTCGGCTGCCTCGCGAGCGCGCCGGGTTTCGGCCGCCGGCTGGCCGCGCGTCTGGGACCGCGTCGTCACCGGCCTGTGCGCGTTGCTGGACGACCCTGTCCAGCCGGTACGGCGGTGCACCGCGGTCGCCCTGACGCAGGCGACCGGCCGGGCCGAGGAGGTCACCCGGCTCCTCCAGTCCCGCTGCGCCGCCGAGCACGACCCCGTGGTGGCCGAACACCTCCTCGCCGCCCTCGGCGAACTCGCCACCCACGTGACGGAACCACGCCGGCGGGAGATCGTGACCTGGCTCCGCGCCCACCTGAAACCAGGGGACGCGGCGCCGGCCCAGGAGGATCCCCACCCGTCCTCGCACGACTCCCATCCGCTCTTCGCGGATCCGCATCCGGCTCCGGAGGGCAGGCGCCCTGCGGATCGTCCTCACCCGAACCGAGGCGACGGGTCCTCGGCAGGCGACGGCCGGCCGGAGGTCCGGGTGGCCGCGGTGCGGGCGTTGCGGCGCGTGCTGCCCGGCCAGGACGACCCGGCCTACGCCCGAGCGGTGGCTGAGGTGCTGCTCGACCCCGGCTGGAGGCCCTCGACCCGGCGCGCCGACCTCTTCGACCTGCAGGCCTCGGAGGTGCGCGGCATCGGCGAGCTCCTGGGCGAAGACCTGCCCGGCCTCCTGGGCCTCGCTCGCGCCCTGCTGAGCCACGACCACCCGGAGCACCGAACCGGCGGCCTGGAACTCGCCGCCGCCCTCCTGGCCGACCGGCGTTCGGCGGTCCCGGCCCTGCTGCCGGTCCTGGCCGGGCTGGTCGACGACCCACTCGCCGCCAACCGCGCCTTGGCCCTGCGAATCCTGGCCATGTGCGGATCCGCCTCCCGCCCCTGGGCCGACGCCGCAGCCGCGCACGCGACGCCGGCCGGCGAGCCGGATCCGCTGGTCCGGACTCAGGCGTTGTGGGCACTGGCCAAGATGGGCGACGACCGGTGCGTGCCCTTGCTGGCCGTACGGATGGCCGCCGGCCCGCGCCGGGAACGGCGGGACGGCTTCCGCGACTGGTTGCCGCTGTCCAACGTGGGCCGCTGGAGCGACCTGGAGCTGAACTTCTGCGAGCTGCTCACCCTCCTGCACGCCCACCACCGCGACCTGCTGCTCCCCTTGATGGCCAAGATGGCGGCCCGGCACGACCGGCGCCACTACCCCCTCGTCCTGGCCGCCTGGCACCGGGCGGGCGTCCCGGTGGTGCCCGGCCTGGTCGAGCTGCTCGACACCGGGTACGCGCTCTGGGCGGCGCACGCGCTCGGGGCGATCAGCCCCGGCCCGGTGGCGGCCGGCCGCGAACGCGGGCTGCGCAGGCTCCTCGGCCCTCTCGATCCCGGGGGCCGGGATCCGGCGCGCATCGACCCTCTGATCCACTGGCGGCTGACGGGGGACGCCGAACCCGTCCTCGCCGCGCTGGACGGCGAGGACACGGCCTCCTGGTACCGCGCGGAGATCTACGCCGAGCTGGGACCGGCGGCGGCCGGGGGAGCGGAGTGGCTACGGCAGGAACTGCGGACCCTGCCCCCTCTGACAGGCGTGCGCCACCTGCGGGCCCTGTGGCGGGTCACCGGCGACTCCGACGAGGTCGTGCCCGCGTTGCTGGCGCTGACCGCCCCAGGCACGGGCGCTTCCGACGCCGCCCCGGCGTTGGTCACCCTCACGGAGATCGCCCCGACCGGCGAGGTCCTGGACCGCCTCCGGAACCTGATCCACCAGCCCCACCGCCTCGGCCACCGGCACACCCTCGCCCTGGCCCGCGCGCTGTGGCGGCACAGCCGCCGCGCCGAGGAGATCGTCCCCGCTCTGATGACCCTGGTCGAGCAGCTGAGCGAGCCCAGCGGGTGGTTGCCGCACAGCCGGCTGGAGCCGCTGGCCCTGCTCGCGGAGGTCGCCGCCGCCGACCCCGAGGGCGTCGCCCCGGCCCGGCCCCGGCTCCGCGCGCTCCTCGACCTCGACCGGCGCCCGTTCACCTACCGCAACTGGCGCCCCGTCGAACGGCGGCACTGGCGCTCCGTCGAGGACGACGAGGCTCTCCGCGCCGCGGCCCTCGGCGAACGCTTCGCGGCGTCTGATCATTCGCGTACGGGCAGGCCGCCAGGTGGCCGCAGGCCGCGGCATACCGCTGCCTACTACTGTGCGGTGCCATGAAACGACTCTTGACGGTGGCTGCCGTTACGGCAGCGACTGCTATGACACTGACGCTCAGTGCAGCTCCGGCCAGCGCAGCAGGCCACGAATATCGCACCAAGGAGGCCTGCACGGCGGCAAAAATCACCCGTTCGATGATGTACCCCTCGCGGTACTACTACTGCACCAAGTCGCTGGCGCCCAACGTGGGCCACTGGCTCCTGTACTGGCGTGCACGATGATCGCCTTTCCCATGTCTGCAGGCAGTGTGGCGGGTGTCTACCGCTTCGACTTCGGCCAGGGCGCCGATGTTGCACGGACACTGCCTCGGACCCGTGAGGCCGGCCCGTGAACCTCACCGGTGCTCGCGCCCGCATGGAGACGCGCGCGTCCGTGGGCGGCGGGCTGATGCACCGTCTCGGCACAGAGCGCAGGTCGAGTCCCGGCGGGCGATCCACCCGTTGACGGGTCTGGCGGCGCCCGGCTTCTGCCGGCCCCGCCTGGACGTGCGTCCGTCTGCCGTCTACCCGATCGTCGACGATCGAGGGAACAGTGCGCGGACGGCGGCGCGGACACGGCCGCTCGCCTGCTCGGGTGTCGAGGTGTCGAACTTTCCGTCGAGGTGGAGGAAGGCGAGGCCATGGGCCAGCGCCCAGACCGCGTCCGCCAACGGCTCGGGGTCACGGTCGGGAAAGACGCCGCGTACCAGGTTGTGGAGATAGCCGGAGATGGCGGTGATCGCCGCGGCGCGCTCCTCGCTGGCCGGGTCGCACGGCTCGGCGAACATGATCTTGAACATCGCGGGCCGTTCGAGGGCGAAGCGAACGTAGGCGACCGCGATGTCGGCGAGGTCGTCGGGACTCTTGGGCGCGGGATGGGCTGCGGCCAGGTGCTCGGTGAGCTCGCGGTAGCCGTGTGCGGCGACCGCGGAGACGAGTGCGTCGCGGTCGGCGAAGTGCCGGTAGGGGGCCGTCGGCGACACGCCTGCCCGCCGTGCCACCGCCCGCAGCGACAACCCTGCGGCGCCGTCCTCCTCCAGGAGTTCCCGTGCGGCACGCACGCAGGCGGCGCGCAGATCGCCGTGGTGGTACGAGCTGCCGGGATGCGGCACGGGACGCTCCTTCCGATGTATGCGCTGCACACAATCGTACCGTGGCGAGATCAGCGGGCGCCGAGGGCCTTCAGCACCTTCAGCGCGCTGGTCAGCAGGTTCGCCCAGCCCTCGGGAGAGACGCGGCCGGGTGGTGAGAATCCCAGCAGGCGCTGGTGGGCCACGGTTTGAGGTTCGGTGTACTTGAGAAATCCGTCGGCGCCGTGGCGACGGCCGAGCCCCGAGTCGCCCATGCCGCCCATGGGTGCGTCGATGCTGCCCCAGGCGGCGGCGAACGCTTCGTTGACGTTGACCGTCCCGGCGCGCACGCGGCGGGCGACCGCGCGGCCGCGTGTGGCGCTTCGAGACCAGACGCTGGCGTTCAGTCCGTACGGCGAGGCGTTGGCCCGCGCGATCGCCTCGGCGTCGTCGCGGACGGCGTAGATCGCGACGACCGGCCCGAAGGTCTCGTGCGCGTACAGCGCCATGTCCGGGGTGACGTCGGTGAGGATGGTCGGTTCGTAGAACAGCGGCCCCGCATCGGGTCGCGCCCGGCCGCCCGCCAGCAGCCTCGCGCCCTTGGCGACGGCGTCGTCGACGTGCGCGGTGACGGTGGCCAGCTGGGCGGGCGTGGTGAGGCTGCCCACGTCGATCGTGTAGTCGTAGGCGGCGCCTAGCTTGAGCCGCTTCGTCCGGGTGACGAACGCGTCGACGAACCGGTCGCGGATCGACTCGGCCACGTAGAGGCGTTCGGCGGAGACGCAGAGCTGGCCCGCCGAGGGGAAGCAGGCGGCGACGGCGCCGTCGGCGGCTCTGTCGATGTCGGCGTCGTCGAGGACGATCATCGCGTTCTTGCCGCCGAGCTCCAGGGACGAGCCGATGAGCCGTTGACCGGCGTCCCTGGCCAGGAGGCGCCCACTGGCGGTCGAGCCGGTGAACATCAGGTAGTCGGCGCCGTCCATGAGCGGCTCCCCGAGGGACCTCCCGCGTCCGACCACCATCTGCCACACCCCGGCCGGCAGACCGGCCTCTGTCATCAAGTCGAGCGCCCACAGCGCGGTGAGCGTGGTCTGGGTGTCAGGCTTCTGGACGACGGCGTTGCCGGCCATGAGTGCCGGGATGGCGTCCCCGGCGGCCATGCTCAACGGGTAGTTCCACGGCGAGATGATCGCGACGACGCCCTTGGGGTGGCGCAGCTCGGTGGTGTGGGTGAGCACGGGGATCGCGCCGCGGCGGCGGCGGGGCGCCAGGAGCTTGGCGGCGCTGCGTGCGTAGTAGCGGGCGGTGATCGCGGTGTCGGTCACTTCGAGGAACGCGTCGCGGCGGGTTTTGCCGCTTTCGGCCTGCATCAGGTCCAGCGCCTGGTCCTGGCGGGCCAGCACCAGGTCGTGGAAGCGCAGCAGAACGGCCTTGCGTTCGGCGATCGGGGTGGCGGCCCACGCGGCCTGGGCGGCGCGCGCCCGGGTGAAGGCGTTCTCGACGTCGGCCGGCGTGGAGACCGGCAGGTCAGCGAGAGGAAGACCGGTGTAGGGGGCGTGGGTGGTGACCCGGTCGGCGTCCGGTGCGGCGGTGACCAGGCCGCTGAGCCGGTTGAGCAGGGCCGGTGTCAGGCGGGCGGGCAGGATCGCCCGGTCGGTGATCATGAAGGGTTGCCTGCCTTCCGGTTCGGCACGGAGAAGGGGACGGGCAGGTGCAGGGCGATCTGGCCTTCGGTGACGACGTCGAACTGGATGGTCCTGATCGGCCGCAGCGAGCGCAGATCGTCGGACAGGCGGCCCTGTCCGAGCTGCAGCTCGAGTCCGCGGGGCAGGCGGGCGCTTCCGGCGGAGAGCATGTTGGTCTGGCTGAGCGTGGAGTGCCAGGACTCCCCGATGCGCGTGTAGGAGGTGAGCGTGGAGACCTTGGCGCCGCTCGGGTACGCGCGTTGCGAGGGAGTGGCGGCGCTCAGCGCCAGGTCGGTTCCGCCGGTGTCGTTGGCGACGCGGGCGATCGTCCGGTGGGCGTCGATCTCGACGTCGAGGCCGGTGACCCACTTGGGAAAGCCGTAGCCGTCGTGCCCGCGCACCTGGGCGATCTCGGTGCTGACCGGCAGGGACAGCACGTAGGAGTCGAGGCTGTCGTTCTTGAGAGCGGCGAGCAGGTCCACAGAACCGAGCCGGCCGTGCCGGGCCGGCTGGACGGCGATGCCGACGGCGGCCTCGGTGTAGAAGTCGATGTCGCAGACGTCGTAGCGGAAGAACATGGCCGACACCAGGCCCACGCCGGGCGCGATCTCCAGGGGAGCCAGCTCGGCGGGCAGCCGGCCGCGGATCGCGCGGGACGGGGCCGGCATGGTGAGCCGCGCGGTCGAGACGCGGTAGTAGAAGTTCGGGGTCAGCGTGGGCCCGATGGGCGAATCCACCCGGGTCTTGGGCAGGCGCCGGAAGAAGTCGACGCTGCTGACCCGAGGGTCGCGGGCCACCTCGTCGAGATCGGTGTCCATCCGGTAGCGGTCGTACAGCCCGCCTTTCGGGACGGTGACCGTGCGGCTGCCGAGGGTGACCTCGACGGTATCGGGCTGTGCCGATGGCATTCGTGCCCCCTTTCAATGTTTGCGATGCATACATCAACGTACGCACAGCATGTAAGCACTGTCAACACTGGGCAGGGGCGGTCCGCACGGCTGGTCCGGTTACTGCGGGTGCAGGGCCGTCTTCAAGGCGTCGACGGCGAGCTTGCGGGCGACGTTGGCGGCGCGCGTGTCGCGCAGGCTGTCCAGCAGCAGGAAGTCGTGCACCATACCGGCCACCCGGACGGCGGTGACGTCCACGCCGGCCTCGCGCAGCTTGTTGGCGTACTGCTCGCCCTCGTCGCGCAGCACGTCGGCCTCGTCGGTGATCACCAGCGTGGGGGGCAGCCCGCGAAGCTGCTCCAGCGAGGCCTGAAGCGGGGAGGCGTACACCTCGGCACGCTGCGCCGGGTCGCTGGTGTAGGCGTCCCAGAACCACTTCATGCCGTCGCGGGTCAGGTAGTACCCCTCGGCGAACTGCACGTAGGACGGGGTGCCGAAGTCGGCGTTGGTCACCGGATAGAGCAGCACCTGGGCCTTGAGGTCGATGCCGCCGCGCTCCTTGTTCATCAGCGCGAACACCGCGGACATGCAGCCGCCGACCGACTCGCCGGTCACGGCGACGCGCGAGGTGTCCAGGCCGTGTTCCGCGCCGTGCTCCATGACCCACTGGCCCACGGCGTAGTTCTGCTCGACCTGGGTGGGGTACTTCGCCTCCGGCGCCCGGTCGTAGACCGGGAACACCCCTGCCGCGCCCGCGCCGACGGCCAACTCGCGAAACAGGCGGTCGTGGGTCTTGTCGTCGCCGAAGACCCAGCCGGCGCCGTGGATGTAGAACATCACCGGCAGCGGCCCGCCCGCGCCCCGGGGCCGGATGATGCGGACCCGGACCGTCCCCCACTGCCCGGTGTCCACCTCGACCCATTCCTCGTCCACCTCCGGGCGGGGCACGCCGGGGCCGCTCTGCAGGTCGAGCAGGATCTGGCGGCCCTGCTCCGGTGGGACCTCGTAGATGCGCGGGTGCGGGTCGGTCGCCTCGGCCAGCTCTTTCGCGGCAGGCTCCAGGTAAGGTGTGATCGGCGGCGGAATCGCGGTCATGTTCACTCCGTGTCACGAGCACAGGCATGCTCTGTCGTGCGGCTCGACGGGCCGCGCCTGGTGGACTCCCCCAGACATTTCTGGGCGGCGACGACTTACCTACCCAGAGTGACGAATCCTGAGTCCTGGGCCCGGAGGCGAGTGCTGACGCCAAGAGACGCCGGTCCCGCCCCGGACTTACTCGTTGACCAGCAGGATCTTGCCCACATGCTGGGAGTCGGCCATCAGCTGGTGGGCCCGGGCCGCCTCGGACAGGGGCAGGACCTCGTCGACGATCGGCCGGACCGCGCCGGACTCGATCATGGGCCACACGTGCTCGCGCAACGCCGCGACGATCTCGGCCTTCTGCTGCCCCGAGCGCGAGCGCAAGGTGGTGCCGAACACCGACTTGCGCTTGAAGACCAGCTCGACGAGGTTGAGCTTGCCCTCGAAGCCGCCCTGCATGCCGATGATGACGAGCCGTCCGTCGAGATCGAGCGAGCGCACGTTGCGCTCCAGGTAGTCCCCGCCGATGACGTCCAGGATGACGTCGTAGGGGCCGAAGTCCGCGAAGTCCTCGGTGCGGTAGTCGATCGTCACGTCGGCGCCGAGCTCGCGCACCCGCGCGGTCTTGGCGGCGCCGCTGACGGTGGTGACGACGCGCGCTCCCAGGGCCTTGGCGATCTGGATCGCCATCGTGCCGACCCCTCCCGCGCCGCCGTGCATCAGGAAGGTCTCGCCCTCGGCCAGTCGCGCGGTCATGACCACGTTCGACCACACCGTGGCCGCCGCCTCGGGCAGTGCCGCAGCCTCGACCAGGCCGACCCCCTCGGGCACGGGCATCAGTTGCTCGGCGGGGACGGCGACCTGCTGTGCGTACCCGCCGCCGGTCAGCAGCGCGCACACCTCCTGGCCCACCTGCCAGCCGCTCACCCCCTCGCCCAGGGCGCTGATCCGGCCCGACACCTCCAGCCCTGGGTACGGCGAGGCGCCCTCCGGCACGAGATACAGCCCCAGCCGCTGGGCGACGTCGGCTCCGTTCAGCGCGGTGGCGGCCACGTCGATGACCACCTCGCCCGGTGCGGGCGCCGGGTCGTCGACCTCGGTCCACTTCAGCACCTCGGGACCGCCCGGCTCCGTGATCGTGATCGCCTTCATGGTGTTCGTCTCCTGTCGATGAAGGGCCTGGCCTGCGGCGTTCCAAGCTGTCATGGAATGCCGGAGTAATGTTTACACTGCTTATATTACGTCAAAGTATGCACTGCAAACATGAGGTCCGGCAGGCACAGGTCAGCGCAACTCGCCACCGGGCGGCGGGCGAGCCGTTCGCGGAGGCCGGTATAGAGGCTGCGATCTACCTCGATGTGCGGTAGCAGCGGAATCAAGCAGGACGGGATACGCCACTGCCTGGGCATATCCAGCTCGGGCCCGGCGACCGAAGCGGCGGAATCGCCGCCCGAGTGATCGCGGGCGGGCCTTCGTAGCGGTGTGAGACGGGGTTTCACCTGCTTGGGCATGTCGCCAGGTGGTTGGACCGCGAGGGTGACACGATCGCGTATGTACTGGTCCGCCGATCGTGGGGGAAGACATCCATGCATGCTCCGAATTCAGCGCCGGACGCGGCAACCGCGGGCGGGGCGGCTTCCCGGCAGGCGGTGCTTTTCACCGGAGCGCGGGTCTTCGACGGCCGTTCGGACGAGCTGACCGCGCCGACCAGCGTGCTGATCGCCGACGGGAAGATCGCCGCGATCGGCGGTCACTCCCGCGGAGGGGGCGAACACGGACTTGGCCTATCACGGGCTGTACGGCGCGTCGATGGCGAAGCTCTACCTGTCGCGCGGCTACACCACGATCCGGGACACCGGCGGCAACACCTTCTCGCTGAAGAAGGCGATCGACGCGGGGATCACCGACGGGCCCCGGATCTTCCCGTCCGGGCCGATCATCTCCCAGACCTCCGGGCACGGTGACTTCACCCCGGCGGCCGAACCGTCCCGCCTGGTGGGAGGGCATCGCGACCCCATGCAGAAGCTCGGGCATCTGCTGGTGGTCGATGGCGTTCCGGAGATGCTGCAGGCGGTGCGCTACGTGCTGGGGCGCGGCGCCTCCCAGATCAAGCTGGCCGTGAGCGGCGGCTGCGCCTCCGAGCGGGACCCGCTGGACATCGCCGAGTTCACCGCCGAGGAGATCGAGGCGGCGGTGAAGGTGGCCGGCGACTGGAACACCTATGTAGCCACCCACGTCTACAACCCCACCGGCATCCGCCGCGCCGTCGAAGCCGGCGTACGCACCATCGAGCACGCCAACCTGATAGACGCCAAGACGCTGGAGCTGATGAAGGACCACGGGACCTGGCTGAGCCCGCAAGTCAGCGTCTACGTCAACGACCCCCACGGCTTCGACCCGGCGCTGAAGAAGAAGTTCGCCCAGGCCCGTGAAGGGCTGGACGTGCTGTTCAAGCTGGTGAAGAAGACCGGGTTCGACCGCGTCGGCTTCGGACCGGACATCATCAGCGCGCCGGACACCCTCGCGAAGGTCAATGAGGAGTTCGTGAACCGGACCAAGTGGTTCAGCCCGGCCGAGATCCTGTGCCAGGCGACCGGCAACAACGGCCGGATGCTCGCGCTGGCCGGACCGCGCAACCCCTATCCCGGCGCCCTCGGGGTGATCGAGCCCGGCGCGCTGGCCGATGTGCTGCTCATCGACGGAGACCCGCTGGCCGACCCGTCCGTCCTCGCCGACCCTGAGCGGAACCTGGCGGTCATCGTGAAGGACGGGCAGGTGTTCAAGAACCTGCTCGATCCCGGTAAGTAGGCGTCCCGCCGCCCGCCGGAGGGACTGCCGGGGCGGGCCCGGGCTCCTGGCCTTTCCTGTCCCGGCGGCACACGTCCCGCTCCGGTGGCCCAGGCCGACGGACGCCGACGACACCACCGCTGGAACCGGTTCGCCGCGGATGGACCAGCTCAAAGACCTGCAGTCCCTGCGCGGCGTCGGGAGGTGAGGGAGGCCCCACCCCGCTCGGAGCCGCCCACGCCCAAGCGGATCGAGCGGCTAGCAGGTGCGGACAGCGGGTGCGGGAGGCAGTCTTGGCCACAGCTACGCGGAGGGCATCGGTGACCAGAGTCCGGTCGCGGTTCCCTCCTCGACGTGCTTGCGATAGATGACGACCTTGTCATGGATGATCTCTAGGCTGGCCGTCAGATCGGCGATCCTGTCCCGGACGGTTCTTTCGTGCTCCTCCAGGAGCGCGAGCCGCTCCGCCTCGTTGCCCGGACCAGACCGGACGAGCCGAGCGAACCTCTTCAGGGTGGCGATGGGCATGCCGGATTCTCGTAGCCGGTTGCACAACAGGAGCCACTCCACGTCCGCCGGTTCGTAGACGCGCTGTCCTCCGGCCGTGCGCGGAATCGGACGGATGAAGAGTTCCTCACGTTCGAAGAACCGCAAGGCGTGCACGCCCAGGCCGGTCGCCTTGGCGACGTCTCCGATGGACAGGCCGTCCGCGTTCCTGCTCATGCCGCACCGCCATAGCTTGACCTAGATTGCACTCTAGATTTTAACGTCGAGCACATGACAATCACGCAACACAAGATCGGCTCGGGATACAACGCACGCAGCACGGCGGACGACGTCCTGGCCGGCATCGACCTGTCCGGCAAGAACGTCCTGATCACCGGCGGCTACTCGGGTCTTGGACTGGAGGCCACGCGCGCGCTGGCCCGTGCCGGGGCGCATGTCATCGTGCCCGCTCGCCGCCCTGCCGTGGCGGCACAGGCGCTGTGCGGCATTCCGCGAACGGAGGTGTGGGAACTCGACCTGGCGGACCCCGGCAGCATCCGGACGTTCAGTGACCGGCTCCTGGAGACCGGCCAGCGCCTCGACATCGTCATCGCCAACGCGGGTGTCATGGCCTACCCGAACACGCCCATCGGTCCGGGTTGGGAAGCGCACTTCGCCATCAACCACCTCGGGCACTACGCCCTGGTCAACCGCCTGCGTCCGGCCCTGGCCCCTACCGGGGCGCGAGTGGTGTCCGTCGCCTCGTCCGGGCACTTCTTGTCGGACATCCGCTGGGACGACCCGCACTTCCGCCGCGGCTACGACCACTGGCTTGCCTACGGGCAGTCCAAGACGGCCAACGCCTTGTTCGCCGTCCATCTCGACGCCCTCGGCGCAGCCAGTGGCATGCGTGCCTTGGCGGTGCACCCGGGCAGCATTCTTACTCCGCTGCAACGGCGTATCCCCCGCGAGCAGCAGGTCGCCCAGGGCTGGATCACCTCGGACGGCCGCCAGGCCGACGGCTTCAAGACCCCGGCGCAGGGTGCGGCGACGGCCGTGTGGGCGGCCACCTCGCCCCTGCTCGACGCGTACGGCGGCGCGTACTGCCAGGACTGCGACATTGCCGAGCCCGCGACCACCGAGGACATGCTCGTCGGCGGCGTCAAGCCGTGGGCGACCGATCCCGATTCCGCATCTCGGCTATGGGCCCTCTCCGGCGAACTCACCGGGCTGGATTGCTTCTCCTGACCCAGGGGTGAGGTCACGCGCCACACCTCGTGCGCCTGCCGGAGAGCAGGGTGTCTTGAGCATTACGCAGCCGAAGGGCTGGAGGCCGGTGCCGTGACCGGAGACGTTCGCCGGTGCCGCTGTCGATAGCGCAGGGGCGCCTCGCCCACCTCTCGCTTGAAGGCGGTGCTGAAGGCGCTCTCGGAGGTGTAGCCCAGCTGCGCGGCCAGTTCCCCGATCCGGACGTCGCCGTCGCGCAGCGCCCGCCGGGCCAGCAGCATCCGCCAGGAGCTGAGGTAGGTCAGTGGCGGGACACCGGCAACGGAGCGGAAGCGCACGGCGAACGACGTCCGCGACATCGCCGCCGCACGGGCCAGTTCCGCCAGCCCCCAGGGCCGGCCGGGTTCGCGGTGCATGAGGGTCAGCGCGGGGCGCAGGCTGTCGTCGGTCAGCGCCCGCAGCCACCCCGGCGGCAGTTCGGCCTGGTTCAGGTACGCCCGGAACACCTCCAAGATCAGCAGCTGGGCGTGCTGGCGTACGGCGAAGGCCGCGCCCATCCGCTCGGCCGTCACCTCCTCGACCAGCCGGTCGACGCCCGCCCGCAGGGCGGGCGCGGCGGTGTGGCAGGAGCGAACGAGCGCCACCGGCGGCAGCGCCTGCGTCAGCAGCGCCGCGCCGGCCTGGTTCAGCTCGACGTGACCGCCGAGGATGACGTCGTCGGCGGCGAAGTCCGCACCGCCGACGCGCAGGGCGTAATCACCCGGCTCAGGCACGAACTCGACCGGCGGACCGTCACCGGTGCCGCCCTCGGCACGCATCCAGGAGCGGCCGGTCAGGACTGCGACGTCACCGGCCTCCATCTCGATCGGGGTCTCCAGCCCGTCGGCCGACAGCCGGCACCGGCCGTGCACCATCACCGTCAACTTCAGCGGGCTCGTGATCACCGACCGCGTGACCCATCGTCCCCCCACCGCGAACGCGCCGGAGACCTGGCCGCGCACCTCAAGGAGATCGAACACCTCCGACAACTGATCGACCACCACGCTCCGAACTATCGCGAAGGAAATCCGCACCGTCAAGCATTCATCGTTCGCCCGATCTCACCCATGCTGGAAGCGTGACCCACTCCTCGGAAATCCGGCAGCCACCCGGCTCCGGCTGCACCGCGACGGAAGGCGAAGGGCTCGCCGGGCCCTCCACCTGGGCAACGGGAACGATCCTCAAGGAGCACTCCATGGCACTCAACGACTCTGCGAAAGACCCGACGACATACGCTGCCGGCATCCCGGTGCCGGACCCCGAGCCCGTCTCCTCGTACCACCCCGTCCTGATCGATGTCCCAGGGCGCCCCGTTCCGCTGGCGGTTCGCGTGACGGCTCCGGCCGTCGGCAGTGACCTGCCGGTCATCGTCTTCTCGCACGGACACGGCCCGTCGACCTTCGTCCCCTCCTTCTACGGATACGGTCCGCTCGTGAACTTCTGGGCCGCGCACGGCTTCGTCGTGATCCAGCCCACGCACCTCGACGCCACGTTCCTCGGCCTGCGGGAGGCCGGCGATCCGGATGCGCCGCTGTACCTGAAGTCGCGCGCCGACGATCTTCGCCAGGTCGTGGACCACCTCGGCGAGATCGAACGCGCCGTTCCGGGACTCGCTGGGCGCCTGGACCCAGGCCGCATCGCCGCTGTCGGTCACTCGGCCGGAGGTCACACCGTCGGCCTGGTCTCGGGACAGACCATCGCCGACACCAGCGACGGGTCGACGGTCGGAGCCGTCGACGACCGCTTCAGCGCCCGCGTCATGATCGCCGCTCCCGGCTGCGGCGAAGACCTGAACGGTCCCGCGGCGCAGCTCTACACCGCACTCACCAGCACCGGGTTCGACGGCATGACGCCCAAGGCGCTCATCGTCGTCGGCGAGAAGGACTGGAACCCCTTCTTCTCCGACCGGCAGGACTGGCGCAGCGACCCCTACGTCGCGGCGCCCGGGCCGAAGACCCGGCTGGAGATCTTCGACGCCGAGCACGGGCTCGGCGGCATCTCCACCTTCGACGCGGTCGAGACCACCGACGAGAACCCCGACCGGGTTGCCGCCGTACGCGCGCTCATCTGGGCCTACGTGCGGAGCGAGCTCTACCCCGATGATCCGGCCTGGACGCGGGCCACCGCAGCGCTCGACGGCAGCACCACCCCGATCGGACGCGTCGAGTCCAAGTAGACCCCTGCGTACGCTGACGTGCTGTACCGCGGGCCTCGCTCAGCGGGCCAATCCCGGCCGCCGTCGTGCCCCAGCCGTCGAGCTGACGCTTCCGGGCGGCCGGGCTGTCTGTCAGTTGAGGCGGGTGATGCGGCCCAGCGCCGGGGGCTGGAGCGGGCTGTTCGCGCGGATGTGGGCCTCCAGCGCCTCGATGTCGCGTACCTTCTCGACCCGGTCGGTGCCCTCGGTGAGCACGCTGAACCCGTCGCCGCCCTCGGCGATGAAGGAGTTCGCGGTCACCCGGTACTTCTCGGCAGGGCTGATCGTCGTGCCGTTGAGCTTGATGGTCGCCGGGTCGATCTTGTCGCAGGCGGGCCTGGCGTTGTCGTAGGTGAAGGTGAGCCCCTGGGAGACGCCGAGGACGCGGGGCGTGCCCTGGCCGCACCACTGCTGCTCCAGGAAGCGCTCGACCTGCGCACCGGTCAGAGTCATCGTCACGAGCATGTTGCCGAACTGCTGGACGCGGATCGCCTCCCCGTGAGTGACCAGGTTGGCCACGTCGTTGCCCATGGCCGAGGCGTACAGGTCGCCGCCGATGCCGCCGCCGTACGGGGGCTGGACGGCGATCTGGGCGCCGCCGGTCTCCGGGGACGAGGTGGCGGCGAGACGGGCGTCGGCGAGGGCGTGCCCGATCGTGGACTCCCCGGCGGCGTTGCGGCTCGCGGTGAGGTCACGGTGGATCATGCCGATGGGCCGGTCCATCAGCCGGTGGGCCTGCTCGTCGGCCCGGCGGCGCAGCGCGGCGATCCGCGCGTCGGGCCGGATGTCGTGGGTGGTGGTGATGTTGTCGGCCTTCGCCGCGACCGGGTTGCCGGTGGCGCGGTCGACGGTGAGCTTGATCCGGGTGACCTCGCGGCCGAAGCCGGACGTCTGGGTGACGGGAATCCCGTTGATCACGCAGTTGTACGGGTTGTGCGTGTGGCCGGAGAACACGGCGTCGACCTCGGGGTCGAACTTGGCCACGATGTCCTTGACCGGCCCTGCCAGGTTGCCGCACGCGTTGGGCAGGCCGCCGCCGGTCTGGCCGCCGCCCTGGTGGAGCAGGACGACGACGGTGCGCACGCCCTTGGCCTTGAGTTCGCCGACGTAGGTGTTGACGGCTTCGGCCTCGTCGCGCCCTTCCAGCGGGGCGGTGGGGGAGGGAGCCTCGAACAGGGACCTCTTGTAGGTCACGCCGATGACGCCGACCTTGACGCCCTTCACCGTCTTGACGATGTAGGGGTCGAAGGCGGGCTTGCCGGTCGTGGTGTCGACGATGTTCGCCCCCAGGTAGGGGAAGGATGCGCCGGCGAAGCGGCCCAGCACGCAGCCGGTCGGGTGGCAGCCGCCGTTCTCCAGCCGGCGCAGCTCGGTCAGGCCGCGGTCGAACTCGTGGTTGCCGACGCTGGAGGCGTCCAGGCGCATGAGGGACAGCGCCTCGATGCCCGGCTCGTCGTGCATGACGGCGGAGGCGGGGCTGTTGATGATGTTGTCGCCTACCGCGAGCCGCAGCGTGCCGGTCGGGTTGTCGCGCTGGAGGCGGTCCAGGTGCGCCGCCAGGTATTCGGCTCCGCCGGCCTCGATCGGGCCGTCCGGCGTCATGGCGACGCTGGACGGCAGCGCCGAGTGGAAGTCGTTGATCCCGAGGAGCTGGATGTCGACCGTGTCGGTCGTGGCGGCGGTGGCGGCCTGGACGGGCAGCAGGGCTGTTCCGCCCAGCAGCAGCGTGGTGAGCAGGTTACGCATGTGCGTCCCTTCGGGGGGTGTCTGTCGCGGGGCGAGCGTAGCCACGCCTCCGCGAAAAAGTAAAGACTCCCGTAGATGGGTGTAGGTCAGGGGAATTATTAACACGACCATCCGTCCCGACCCAGCTCACTCTGGTGAACTATTGACATACAGAACATGGATGGAGCAAATTTCTCACATGGCCGAGCCGGCAGAGAACTATTCCTCCATCCTCACCCGCATCCGTGGCGTCGAGCCCACGCTGACCGCCGCCCACCGGCGCATCGCCAAGATGATCCTCGCCGAGCCCGCCGCCGTGGCCGCGTCCACCATCACCGAGCTGGCCGAACGCTGCGCCACCTCGCTGACCACCATCACCCGGTTCTGCCGCGAGCTGGGGCTGGCCGGCTACCCCGAGCTCCGGCTGGCGCTCGCCGCCGAACAGGGCCGGACGAACGCCAATCCGCGCGATACGGCGCTCATCGCCTTCTCTCCCGACGACCCGGCGAGCGTGGTGCTGCGCAGCCTGCTGGCCAGCGACGTGCGCGCCATGGAGGAGACCGCGGCGCACCTGGACGTCACCGCCGTGGACCGGGCGGTCTCCGCTCTCGTGCGGGCCAGGTTCATCGACTTCTTCGCGGTCGCGGGCAGCGCCGGCGTCGCCATGGACCTGCACCTCAGGCTGCACGCCATCGGCCGGCCGTGCGCGTTGTGGACCGACGTGCACAACGCCGTCTGCAGCGCCAACGCGCGAGACCATCGCGACGTGGCAGTCGGCATCTCCCACTCCGGCACCACGGCCGAGGTCGTCGAGCCGCTGACCATCGCCAAAGAGCGCGGCGCCACCACCATCGCCGTCACCAACTTCCCCCGCAGCCCGCTCGGCGAGGTCGCCGACGTCGTCCTGACCACCGCGGCGCGCGACACCCCCTTCCGTGCCGGAGGAGTGGCCGCCCGCCACTCCCAGATGCTCGTCCTGGACTGCCTGTACATCGGCGTGGTCCAGCGCACCCACGAGACCAGTGACCAGTTGCTGACCGCCGCCACGGAGGCGGTGGCCAAGCACCGCCTGCCCCAACGCTGACCAGGAGCCTTCATGCGTCTGGCCCCCCTTGCCGCCGCCGTCCTGCTGTCGGTCGCCGCCTGCGCGCCCAGCTCGCCCTCGACCCCCGCCCAGTCCCAGGACAAGGTCACCCTGTCCGTCTGGGGATGGGGCCCGGAGGAGAACTTCGACAAGATGTTCGCGGCGTACGAGAAGCTCAACCCGGGCGTCGACGTCGACGCCCGCTCCTTCACCACCTCCACCGAGTACGACACGATCCTCGCCACAGGGCTGGCCGGCGACAGCGGCCCCGACCTGGCCTGGCTGCGGGCCGGCCCCAAGATTCAGCCGCTCGTCGAGGCGGGCCGGCTGCTGCCGCTGGAAACCGCCGACATCCCCGGCCTCAAGGACTACGACGAGGACGTGCTGCGCTCCGCCAAGGGCGACAAGGACGGCAAGGTCTACGGGGTCCCGTTCGCCGTACAGACCCTACAAGTGATCTACAACAAGAAGATCTTCGCGGACAACGGCCTCACCCCGCCGCAGACCTGGGCCGACATGATCGCGGCCGCCGAGAAGCTGAAGGCCAAGGACATCGTCCCGTTCGCGTTCGGCGGCAAGGACGACTGGATGCTGCCCATCGTGGCCGGCATCTTCGGCACCGCCAACTGGGGCGGCGACGCCTTCCTCGACGACGTCCGGGCCAAGAAGAAGAAGTTCACCGACCCCGCGTTCGTCGCGGGCATCGACCAGCTCAACAAGCTCCGGCCCTACTTCCCCGACCACATGACGGGCGTCTCCTACACCGACGCGCAGATTCTCTTCTCGTCCGGCAAGGCGGCCATGTTCCCCGGCGGCCTGTGGGAGCTGAACTTCTTCACCGAGAACGCCAAGGACATCGACCTGGGCGTGTTCACCCCGCCCGCGCCCGGCGGCGGACCCGGCCTGATGCCCGGCTTCACCGACGGCTCGTACGGCATCAACGCCAAGACCAAGCACAAGGCGGAGGCGTTGAAGTTCGCCGCCTGGCTCGCCTCCAAGGAGTACGGCCAGCTCTACACCGACACGTTGCGGGTCTTCTCCGCCGTGCCGGGCGTCACGCCCACCGACCCGCTGCTCAAGGAGGTGTCCACCACCTTCGACAAGCAGGGTGCCACGTACTTCATGAACGAGTTCGCGTACGGCAACCCGTCCTCGCAGACCGTCTTCTCCAAGGCGCTGCAGGAGATGCTGCTGGGCCGCATCACCGCCGAGGAAGCGGCCGGGCAGCTCGACCAGAGCGTGGCCACATGGCTGTGAGCACCACCCGGCGGGGATCGTCGCACCTGTTCCTGATCCCCGCCTTCCTGCTGTACACGCTCTTCGTCATCTATCCGCTGCTCACCGGGCTGAGCTACAGCGTCTTCACCTGGAAGGGCACGCTCCGCGACACCTTCGCCGGGTTCGCCAACTACGTGCACCTGCTCACCGGCTCGTTCCTCGACCAGCTCCTGCCCGCGCTCGGCCACAACTTCCTGCTGTTCGCCGGCACCATGCTCGTGCAGAACACGCTCGGGCTGGCCCTGGCCCTCGCGCTGTCGCGGGCACGGCGGGGCAAGCGCGTCCTGCAGACGATGTTCGCCCTGCCGTACCTGGTCAACCCGCTCGTCATCGGCTACCTCTGGACCCTGCTGCTGAGCCCGACGTTCGGGCCGGTCAACGCGCTGCTGCGCGGCGCCGGGCTGGACGGGCTGGCGATGCCCTGGCTGGGCGATCCCGCCACCGCACTGCCGACCGTCATCGCGATCACCACCTGGCAGTGGGTCGGCTTCCCCATGCTGCTGTTCAGCGCCGCCCTCGGCGGCATCCCGCAGGAGTACGCCGAGGCGGCCACGACCGACGGGGCCAACGCGTGGCAGGTCTTCTGGCGCATCACGCTGCCGCTGCTGCGCCCCGCGATGGGCACCATCACGATCCTGAGCTTCATCGGCAGCATGAACACCTTCGCCCTGGTGTACGCGCTCGGCGGCTCCAACGGCGCGCCCGCGGGCGCCACCGACGTCCTGGGCCTGCTGTTCTACCGGGCGGCGTTCGCCTCGGGCGACGTCAACGCCATGGGCACCTCCTCCGCGCTGGCCGTCCTCATGTTCACCTTCATCTTCGGCTCGACCCTCCTGCTCGAACGCGTACTGAGGAGGAAGGCGTGAAAACCCTGTGGATCAAGCTGCTGCTGTGGGGTTACGCCGTCTTCTCCATGGCGCCCCTGGTCGTGATGCTGCTGAGCTCCTTCCGGCCGACCAGCGACATCTTCGACGACCCGATCGGGCTGCCCGCCGGGCCGGAGTTCGGCAACTACGTCAAGGCGTGGACCGAGGCGTCCTTCTCCACGTACGTCATCAACTCGCTGGTCGTCGTGGTGACGGCGGTGCTGCTCGGCGCCGCCGTGTCGCTGCTGGCCGCCTATCCGCTCGGCCGCAGGCGCTTCACCGGGCGCGGGCTGTTCACCGCCTACTTCATCTCCGGCATGACCCTGCCCGCGCACCTCGGCGTGCTGCCCCTGTTCTACCTGCTGGAGAGCATGGGGCTGATCGACTCGCTGCTCGGCCTGATCCTCGTCTACGCGGCCGGATCGGTCCCGTTCAACGTCTTCGTGCTGACCGCGTTCTTCCGGCAGCTTCCCGCCGAGCTCGACGAGGCCGCCTCGCTGGACGGGGCCGGGCCCCTGGCGACGTTCTGGCACGTGATGCTGCCCCTGGTGCGGCCCGCCATCGCGACCGTGATCGTCTTCCAGTTCGTACCCCTGTGGAATGACTTCTTCTACCCGCTCGTCCTGATGCGCGACGAGAGCAAGCTGACGCTGCCCGTCGGGCTCACCCACTTCTTCGGCGAGTTCCAGAACGACTGGGGGACGTTGTTCGCCGGGCTGGTGATGACGACGGTCCCCCTCGTCGTGCTCTTCGTCCTCGCCACCCGCCAGATCGTCGCCGGCCTCACCGCCGGCATGAACCGTTGAGGAGCACCCTGTGGACCTTGTGACAGCTTTCGCCGACGAGACGCGCGAACGCGTCGACGAACTTGTGGCGACCCAGTTGCCGGCCATCAGGCAGGCGGGCGCGCTGATCGCCGGCGCGGTGCGGGCAGGCGGGGTGGTCCACGCCTACGGCACCGGCCATTCCGAGGCCGCCGCGCTGGAGCTGGCCGGGCGCGCGGGCGGGCTGATCCCGGCCAACCGGCTCGCCCTGCGCGACCCCGTGGTGCTCGGCTCGGCCAAACCCGGCGACTTCGACCCGCTGGCCGAGCGCGATCCGGACACCGCCCACCAGGTGCTGGCCCTGCACACGATCGACCCCCGGGACGTCTTCGTGATCGCCTCCAACTCCGGCGGCAACGGCTCCACCGTGGAGATGGCGAAGCTGGTCAAGGAGCGCGCGCTGCCGCTCGTCGCGATCACGTCGATGGCGCACACGAGCGCGATCACCTCACGCCACCCGTCGGGCGAGAGGCTGTTCGAGCTGGCCGACGTCGTGATCGACAACCTCGCACCGTACGGCGACGCGGTCCTGCAGACCGAGCACGGCCCGGTGTGCGGCATCTCCTCGATCACCTCGGCGCTGGCCGTGCAGCTGATGGTCGCCGAGGCGATCGGCCTGCTGAGCGCGGCGGGGATGGTCCCGCCCACCTACCTGTCGGCCAACATCCCCGGCGCCGACGCGCACAACGACGCCCTTCAGGCCCGCTACGCCGGGCGCATCAGGATCGGTGCGCTGTGACGCTGACGATCGCGGCCTTCTGGCCGCCGCCTCCGCACGAGACCACCGTGGCGCGCTACCGGCAGATCGCCGACGCGGGCGTCGATCTGGTCATCACCGGAAACTACCTCAACGACGCGATCTCCATCCGGCACGCGCTGAACTGCGCCGACGAGGCGGGGCTCGGCGTACTGGTCGCCTCCGACCCGAGGATCGAGGTGCTCATGCGCGACCTCGACCCCGGCGAGGAGCAGACGAGGGCGCTGATCGGGCGGGTGATCGACGACTACCGGGACCACCGCTCGTTCCGCGGCCTCAGCCTGATGGACGAGCCGATGCCTGACCGGTTCGGACGCCTGGCGATCGGCGTGTCGGCCGTGCGGTCGCGCGGCTTCCTGCCGTACGTCAACCTCTTCCCGAGCCACGCCACCGGCCCGTACGACGAGTACGTGGGCGGCTTCGTGTCGGCCGTCCGGCCCGCCCTGCTCTCCTTCGACCGCTACCCCTTCCTCTCCTCCGGCGACGACCCCGGCTACTTCGCCGATCTGGCCACGATCCGCGCCCACGCCGCCAAGGCCGAGGTGCCGGCCTGGATGTACGTCCAGACACTCGCCTACGACGGGCACCGCACGCCCACGGCCGCCGAGATCGCCTGGCAGGTCAACACCGCGCTGGCCTACGGCTACACCGGCATCCAGTACTTCACCTACTGGACGCCCGACCCCTCGCGAGGCGAAGGCTTCCGGCCGGCCCTGGTCGACGACGGGCGGCCCACCGAGCGCTACGCCGCGGTCCGCGAGCTGAACACCCGCTGGCTGCGACCGGTGGGGGAGGAGCTGGCGCGTCGGCCGTGGATCTCGGCCGGGCACACGGGCCCGCTCCCCGACGGCGCGCGCCCTCTCCGCGACGGTCTCGTCGCCTCGGGCGAGGTCGTCGCCGGCCGCTACGGCGAGCGGCACCTGTTCGTGTGCAACGCCCGCCACGACACCGCCACCACCGTCACGCTCGCCGCCCGGGCCTGCGCCTTCGACCCCGCCACCGGGTCCTACGACCCGTGCCCCGCCACCTTCACCCTCGACCCCGGCGCCGCCCGGCTGCTGCGGCGGGAATCCTGATGCTCTTCGCAGGCGTCGACGCGGGCGGCACCTCCACCCGCGTCGCCGTGCACACCGCGTCCGGCGCCAGAGTCGGGCACGGCACGGCCGACGGGGGCAACCCGGCCGCCCACGGGCCCGGCCCGGCAGGCGCGGCGATCGCGGCGGCCCTGCGCCAGGCGATCCACGCTCTCCCCGTCGCCGAGGTGACCGCGTCCGTGGCCGGGGTCGCCGGGGCCGACGACGCCTTCGCTCCCGTGCTCGACCGGATCTGGGCCGAGCACGGTCTGACCCACCGGCCCAGCCTGGTCAGCGACCTCACGGTCGCCTACGCCGCGGGCACACCCGCGTCGGCCGGCACGCTGCTGCTCGCGGGAACGGGGGCGGCCGCGGCCCGGTTCGCGAAGCGGGAGATCGACGGCGTGGCCGACGGGCTCGGGTGGCTGCTCGGGGACGAGGGCGGCGGCTTCTGGATCGGCCGGGCCGGGGTACGGGCCGCGGTCCGCGCCCTGGACGCCGGATCACCGCACGGCCCCCTCGCCGAGCTGGTCTCACAGCGGTTCGGCGCCTCCGGCCCGCCCCGGCGACGGGCCGACCACATCGTCCGAGCAGCGCAGGCGGACCGGATGGCGCTGGCGGCCAGCGCCCCACTGGTCGGGCAGGCGGCCGACCTGGGCGACCCCGACGCCCGCGCGATCGTCCACGAGGCCGCACGACGCCTGGTGGCCACGGCCCGCCGGGTACACTGCGCCGGACCGGTCGTGCTGGCGGGCGGAGTCCTGGCCAACGACGGCCCGGTCCGCAGAGCCGTCATGCGGTCACTGACCGGACCGGAGCCCGTACCGGCCATGGCGGAGGTGACCGGTCTGCGCACCGCCCGCGACGGGCCGGGCGCGGCGAGCTGGCTCGCCGCCCTCGAACACCTGGGAGACAGCCGGGCGCGGGCGGCACACCTGCGGTTCACCACCGCGGACGGATGACGGTTGGTCGCGGTGATCGTGGTCACCTGCCGCGTAGTCCTTCGACCGGACGATCTGCCCGCAGGTCACTTCAGGCCGTTGGCGGCGGTGTCCCGCTGGGGACGGAGCGGCCCGAGGGTGAGCGGCGTCCGGACCACATTGGGGGCTGCCCATCGCATCCCCGGACCTCGTTGACGCAACCCGGCCAGCAGGGGCACCGGACGGTAGCTCTCATCATCGAACGAGCCCCGGACTCGGCGGGAGCGTGCGGCAGGCCGGGGTCAGCCCTGGGCGCGAGCCGCCTGGCTGTGCGGCCGGACAGGGGCAGGTCGAGGGACTGGGTAGGTCAGCTCCAGTTGGCCGACCTGGGGGTGCCACAGCCGTTCGGCGCCGTCGTGGCGGATGCGGACGTCGTGGGCGGCCCACCGGCTGCGGAACTCGGTGCTGAGGGTGGACAGCTCGCCGATGAGTTCGCGCAGGGCCCGGTCGTGGGGCTCGCGGCCGGCCTCGGCGCGCAGCAGTGCCGCGGTCGCGGCAGGCCGTCCTGATGGTGAATCCTGCGGGGATCGAGCCCGACCTCATCCTCGCCCTGTGCCCTTCAGCGCGTGTTGAGCGGCGCGTGCGTGCTCGCGGGCCGTCTCCGTCCGTCCCATGCGGTCGGCCAGCTCGGCGAGGACCTGATGGGTGGAGCCCCAGCACGCGCTGCCGATCCCGAGCACGACGAGCAGGTCGGCGGATGGCAGGAGCGTCTCGTACAGGTCGTGCGGCGAAGGGGTGCCGAGGCGGGCGGCGACGAGACCCCAGACGGGGGTGAGGAAGTCGGCGGTCCAGTCCTGCCTGATCCGGGCGCCCCACCGGGCGATCAGGTCGTGGGCGAGATCGGTCCGCCCGGATTCGGCGGCGGCGAGGATCGCGAGGGGCCGGACGGGCTCCAGATGGCGCTCCTCGGCCGCGGCCAGGAGGTCGTCCAGCACCGTGCCGCTCTCACCGTGGGCCCGGGCGCGGGAGTAGGCGGTCGCCAGCCGCCGGTACGGCGCGCCCCACAGGCTGGAGCCGTACCGCGGCGACGCGTGCCCGGTCGCGAGCTGTTCCACCTGGTCCCAGTCGCCGTCGAGCATGTGGCGGCCGGTCTGCGCGATGCGCACCATCGCCTCCAGGTCCGGCCGCCGGTCGCGGTCGAGGAGGCGTTCGCAGCGGGCCAGCTCGCGGTCCCACTCGTCCAGCTCCGCCGTACGCAACAGGCAGGCCAGGCGGGTGACGCGGGCGACCAGTTCGGTGCTCGGCGACAGTCCCGGCAGCGCCGCCATCCGTTCGGCGACGGCCCGGCGCTCGTGGGTACGGCCGGGCACGAAGGCGGCGAGCAGGTGGTTGCTCAACGTCCGCGCCTGCAGCATGCGGTCGCCGGTCCGGCCGGCCAGGTCGATCGCCTGCGCGGTGAGGCGTTCGCCTTCGGCCTGCCTCGGGCCGTAGTGCAGCTCGACGCCGAGCGTGCCGAGCAGCCGGGCCCGGTCGTCGTCCGGGAGTGGCCCGTCGAGCAGACCTTCGAGGGCTGCCACGATCCGCTCGTCGACCTGACCGTAGGGCCGCCAGTACCAGAGCGCGGGCGTGCCGAAGAAGCTGAGCGCGTTGATCATGGCGGTGCGGTCGCCGAGCCGGTCGGCCAGCTCGATGGCTTCGAGCAGGTCCCGCTCCGCGGCCTCGGCATCGCCGTTGGCGCGCCTGGCGTGCGCCTGGCCGATCAGCAGCCGGGCGCGGGTGGCCTGGTCGCCGGGCGGCAGGTGGGTCAGGGCGAGCTGCCAGAACTGCACGGCCTCGGTGTGGGCGAGCTGGCGGGCCGCGTGCTCCGCCGCGCGGGCGGCGTGCCGTACAGCGTCGGCGGCGCCGCCGACCTTGGCGGCCTGGGCGAAGTGGTGGGCCAGCGTGGCGGCTTCGGCCTCGGCGGTGTACGGCTCCAGCGCCCGCCCGACGCGCAGGTGCAGGCGGGCTCGCTCGACCCGGGACAGCTTGCCGTACAGAGCTTGGCGGACCAGAGCGTGGCCGAAGCGGTAGTCGGGTCCGTCGGCGGGCTCGGTCAGCAGTCCCGTCGCCACAGCCGGTTCCAGGGCGAGCATGACCTCCTCCGCCGATCTGGAGGTGACGGCCACGAGCGTCTCGACGTCGAGCTCGCGCCCCACGACCGCCCCGGCGCGCAGGAGCTCGCGGGTCTCCTCCGGCAGGCGGGCGACCCGGCGGTCGATCACGTCGCCCGCGCCCCTGGGCACGGCGGTGGGGTCGCGGCGCTCGCTCTGCCGCAGCCGCAACACCTCGCCGAGGTAGAACGGGTTGCCGCCGGTGCGCTCCAGCAGCGTGCCAGGTTCCTCGTCGAGGTTCCTGGCGCGCAGGTAGGCTGCGACTTCCTCCAGGGTGAACGAGGTCAGCTCCAGCCGGTCCGCCCCGTGCTGGCGGGCCAGCGCGGCGAGCGTGTCGCCCAGCTCTTGGGGGTGGTCGCCGGGCTCGGGACGGACGGTGACGACCGCCAGGACCGGGAGCCGCGAGAAGGGGCCGGCCGCGTAGGCGAGCAGCCGCAGCGAGGAGGCGTCGGCCCAGTGCAGGTCGTCCAGGATCACCAGGAGCGGCCAGGGGTCCTCGGTGAGGGCCGCGACGGCCTGTTCGAACCGGCCGTACAGGGTCGGTTCGAGGGCCTCACCCGACAGCGGCTCGCCCGCGTGGCCGCTCTGCCGGATGATCTGCGTCCAGGGCCAGAAGGCGGGAGCCGTACCCTCCGCGCAGCGCCCCCAGGCGACGCGGAAGCCGCGCGCCTGCGCCAGCTCGGCCGCGACCTGGGCGAGCCTGGACTTGCCGACGCCCGCCTCGCCCGTGACCAGGACGACGCCGCCCCGGCCCGCGCGGGTCTCGGCGAACCGGTGTTCCAGCACCGCGAGCTGGTCCGACCTGCCGATCAGCGTGGTCGTCGCGGGCGCGGGCGCCGGGGCGGGCGGGCTGGGCGGTTCAGGGGCAGGTGTGGCCGGGCGCAGCTCCGCCGTCTGGCCGAGCACGGCCTGTTCCAGGGCGCGCAGTTCGGGTCCCGGATCGAGGCCGAGATCCTCCGACAGCCGGTCCCGCACACGGCGCAGCGCCGCCAGCGCGTCGGCCTGGCGTCCGGAGCGGTAGAGGGCGAGCGCCAGCAGCGCCCATCCGCGCTCGCGGTAGGGGTGTGCTTCGACGAGGTCGTGCAGGCCGGGGACGAGCGAGGCCGCCTCGCCGAGTGCGAGCCGCGCGTCGAAGCGGTCCTCCAGCGCCGCGGTCCGTACCTCGGCGAGCCGCGCCACGGTGGGCCGCGCGAACTCCTGGCCGGCGAACTCCCCGAGCGGATCGCCCGTCCACAGGGCCATGGCGTGGTCGAGGGCCGAGATCGCCTCCTGGTGCTCGCCGCGCGCCAGGGCCAGCCGCCCTTCCTCGGCGTACGAGACGAAGCGCCCGAGGTCCACCTGGCCGGGAGCGACGGCGAGCAGGTAGCCGGGCTCGCGGGTGAGAAGCACCCTCGGCGGGGTGCGCGCCGCCCGGCCGGGCTCCAGGATTCTGCGCAGGTGCGCGATGTACGCCTGCAGCGTGCGGGTGGCTCCGGCCGGTGGCTCGCCGGTCCAGAGCTCGTCGATCAGCCGGTCGAGCGAGACTACGCGACCCGGCTCCAGCGCCAGCATCGCCACGAGCGCCCGCTGCTTGCGCGTGCCCAGATCGTACGGCTCGCCGGAGGCGTCGGAGACCTGCACCGCACCGAACAACCGAAACGCCAGCATCATCCCACTTTGCCGATAGATTCCCCGAGGTCACAGCATATGCCGCCCGCCTCAACCGGACCTCAGCTCGACCCCAGCTCGACCCCAGCTCACCTGCGAGAGCCTTGCTCCAACGCCGACGAAGGGGATGCGACATGAACATCGGGGACGAACTGCGCAGTGTGGTCAGGGGCGCCGTGCTCGCGGCCGGGGACGACGGCTTCGAGCAGGCTCGCCGCCCGTGGAACCTGGCGGTGGAGCAGCCCGTCCGCGCGGTCGTGGAGGCCGCCGACGCCGACGACGTGGCGGCTTTGGTACGGCACGCGCGCCTGGCCGGTCTCACCGTCACCACCCAGCCGAACGGCCACGGCGCCAGCGGTGACGTGGACGACGTGATCCTGCTCCGCACCGGCAGGCTGGACGAGCTGGTGATCCGCCCGCAGGAACGGCGGGCCCGAGCGGGTGCCGGCGTGAGCTGGGGCCGGGTGCAGCAGGCGGCGAGCCGGCACGCGCTCACCGGACTGGCGGGCAGTTCCCCGGTGGTCAGCGTCACAGGCTACACGCTGGGCGGCGGTCTGAGCTGGTTCAGCCGCAAGCACGGGTTCGCCGCCTCCAGCGTGCGCGCCTTCGCCGTCGTCGACGCCGACGGTGCTCGTGCCCGGGTCGACGCCGACAGCGACCCCGACTTGTTCTGGGCCCTCCGTGGCGGCGGCGGTGACTTCGCGATCGTCACCGCCGTCGAGTTCGACCTGCACCCCGCTCCCGCCCTGTACGGCGGGCGGATGCTGTGGCCGGGCGACAAGGCCCGCGACGTCCTCGCGGCCTACCGGGAGATCACCGCCGACGCGCCCGAAGAGCTCACCGCCTGGTACGACCTCCTGCGCTTCCCCGGCGCCCCGCCCATGGTCGCCGTGGACGTGACTTTCCTCGGCTCGCAGGGGGACGCCGAACGGCTGCTCCGCCCGCTCGACAAGATCGACGGCGGGCTGTCGGACTCCCGCGCCATGATGGCCGTCGCCGACCTGCCCGCCATCACCGCGGAACCCACCGATCCCGGCGCCGGCCGCTCCCGGGCGGAACTGCTGACCGGGCTGGGACCGGATGTCGCCGACGTGCTGCTGGAGCGGCCCATCGACCCGCTGCTCAGCGTGCAGCTCCGGCACCTGGGCGGCGCACTGGTCCGCCCCTCGGACACGGCCGCGGGCCACCTGGCCGAGCCGTACGCCCTCTACCTCTTCGGCCTGTCCCCCACCCCGGAGGCGGGCGCCGCCGTCACCGAACGGCAACGCGAACTCAGCACCTCGCTGCTGGCGCACACCAGCGGGCGCAAGCCGTACACCTTCCTCGGCCAGGGGGAACGCGCCGCGAGCGCCTTCACGGGCGCGACTCTGGCCCGCCTCCGCGACCTCAAGCACGCCCGCGACCCGCACGGGGTCTTCCGGAGCAACTTCCCAGTCCTCGCCTGAGCTCGCGGCCGGCCGGGGTGCGGGTGTCGCCGCCTCCATCGGCGTCCCGCCCTCGGCCTACCGCCAGTCCTTCCGCACCGCGGACAGCGCCATCGACCGAACGATTCGAGGGCATGATCGGACCAGTCCGGCTTCACCCCGTACAGCTCTCGGCCGAGGCCTGTCAGCCTGCCGCCGGGCGCTGCCCGCTGTCATGGCGAACCGTCCCGAGGGGGATGCAGTTGTCCGGGGTTCCGGTACGTACCCCCTCGCACAGTTGAGCCCGCGACAGGTCGGCCTTCTCCGGTACCAGTTGCCAGGCGCGGGTCCAGTACGGAGTGTCCGCCGCCAGGTCGCCGAACTGCTTGGAGACGCCGGTGCCGTACTCGGGGGAGTGCATTTCCTCTTCGGTGAAGTAGTTGGTCCCGTTGTCCATGCCACCACAGCCGACCTGACTGTTGGCGTCCTGGGCGGCCTTGCAGCCGTCGTAGTGAACCACCCAGTACGCCTGGGGATGCGGGGCTTTGAGGGGGCGTCCCGGAGCGCTGGTGACCTTCAACACGAGCTGGATGTAGGTCAGGCCCAGCGGCGCCGGGGATTGCGGAGCGTCGGGACTGAGCTGGGCGTCCACGATCTGAACGGAGTGCGGATAGGGCCCCTTCTTCACAGACAGCACCGGACCGCGTCCCTCGAACGAGGCACCCGATGGAGAGGGTGACGGGCTCGCCGTGGCAGGCGTCTCTGGCGTGACCGCCAGGTCGGGGGCAGACCGGTCCCCTCCGCACGCAGCGAGAAGAGCACTGCAGGCGAGGGCAAGACCGCCTCGCGCCCACCGGACCAGGTGCATGCGTCCACCGTTCCCCATCGATCCTCCCATTGGCTGCAACGGGGTCGCGCTCCCAGCCACCCCCTTCTGATCTTGGAACACAGTAGCGAAAGCGGTTCTTCAGGCTTTAGAGGGGCATCTAATCTTCTTTCGTAATGATCTGTCCGTATCGGAGCCAGCGCCGCTATCCGATCCTGCCGGTGCTGGTCGCTCAGACGCGGTCGATCAGCTGGGCGAGGTCGGGGCGTTGTTCGATCAGGCGGTGGCGGCACGCGAGCCGCACGCCAAGGCCGAGTCTCCCCGTCCGGCCGATTTGAAACGACCATTACTAATGGAGTAGGTTGATCGTCATGTCCCGGGCGCGAGGCTTCGATGATGAGCAGGTGCTTGACGCCGCCATGGAGGCGTTCTGGGCCCGCGGGTACGCCTCCACGTCCGCGCAGGATCTGGTGGACTGCACCGGATTGGGGCGCAGCAGTCTCTACAACGCCTTCGCCAGCAAGCACCGGCTCTACGAGCTGGCACTGCGCCGATACCTCGAACGCAACACCGAGGCCGATATCGCACTGCTGGAGGAGCCCGGGCCGGTGAAGGAGCGCATCCGGCAGTTGATGCTGGGGGTGATCGATGCCGAACTCGGTGATCCCGGACGGCGGGGATGTCTGGCGGTGAACGCCGCGATCGAGCTGGCCGGCAAGGACGAGGCGGTCACCGCGCTGGTGCGGCGCATCTTCGCCCGCGTCGAGGAGGCGTTGGCGGCGGCCCTGGCGCGTGGTCAGCGAGATGGTGAGATCACGCGTGAGCGCAGTGCTGCCGCCCTGGCGCGGTTTGTGTTGAACGCCGTCTACGGGCTGCGGGTGCTCGGCAAGGCCGCCACCGACCGACAGCAATTGGAGGAGGTGGTGGACGCGACGATCGCCGCCCTGTGAGGCGGCCGCGGCTTTTTATTTACCCTCGATTTGGAACGAACATTACAGATGGAGAGCGTCATGTCCCTGTCAGGAAAAGCAGTCGTGGTGACCGGAGCGAGCCAGGGAATCGGGCTGGCCATCGTCACCGACGCGATCGCCCAGGGCGCCCGGGTGGCGGGAGTGGCCCGCACGGCCAGGCCGGAGCTCAAGGCCACCGGAGCACATCCGATCGCGGTCGATCTGGCCACCGCCGAAGGCCCGGCCGAGGCGGTAGGCCAAGCCGCCGACGTCCTCGGCGGCATCGACGTGCTGATCAACAATGTGGGCGCTTTCGACGCGCGGCTCGAAGGGTTCGGCGCGATCACCGATGCCCAATGGCAGTACACGTTCGAGGTCAACTTCTTCTCCGCTGTACGCGCGATCCGCGCCGCCCTGCCGTCCCTGCTGGAACGCCAAGGAGCGATCGTGAACATCTCTTCGATCCGCGGACGCTTCCCCCAGCCCGCCACCGTCGATTACGGAGCTTCCAAGGCCGCGCTGACCAATCTGGGCAAGGCGCTGGCCGAGGAACTCGGGCCGCGCGGGGTGCGGATCAACACGGTCTCTCCCGGACCGACCCGCACTCCGGCCTGGGAGAGCGAGCACGGCATCGGCGCAACACTGGCAGCGGCCGGCGGCAGCACCGTCGCGGACTTCCTGACCGGCTTCCCGGCCAAGGCAGGCTTCAACACCGGGCGACTCACCGAACCCGACGAAGTCGCCGCACTCGTGCTGTTCCTGGCCTCCGGACAGGCCCGCAACATCAACGGCGCCGACTACGTCATCGACGGCGGCCAGTCCAAGACGGTCTGACAGGCCATGCCGACGACCCGGGCGCCGGCCGCCGAGCCCCAGCGCCCGGGGCGGAACCACCAGCCGAGCGCCTGTCCCCGAAACGCTGGGCCGCAGGCCGGGCAGTGGGAGCCTCGTCGGAGGCGTGGCCGGGCGCGCCTTGGCCATGCGCCGGTACGAGATGCTCGCGCCGCACCCGCACGAGGGAGTACCGCAGGCGGCACGTGATCTGGCGCGAACCCGAACCGGACTGGCGCAAGAACAGGGGCCGGCACCCCGTCCGTGGCCGGCGTCTCCTGCGTGCTCGCCGACGGTGGAGGCAGTCGTGGGCATGCAGTGAGCGCGCTGCTTCCGCAGCCGGGCCGTCGACCTGGCGGCCCGGGCACCGCTCGCGGCCCGTAATTCGCCGACAACAACATGGGTGCGGCGACAGTAAACACATTTGAAATGATATATACCCGTAATATCAGCTCCGCTGCCGAGACCTCCCGATCTTTTTAGAATTTGCCCTGTCGGCCCGCCTTGGCCGGTGAAACCCGTTCTGCAATGAGCTCTGCCCCATCATCGGTTCACCGGCGCAGGGAGGCTTCTGTGCGGGCAGGTAAAGCGTCGTTATGCGTGATAACGGTCGCCGTCACGGTGGCAAGCCTTTTGTCCGCCCCTCCGGCGTACTCGCTCCCGACGGTCAAGGGAGCACCGGATATCGGTGATGACCGGCCTCCGGTGCGGGGAGAGCGGGTGCCGGTTCGTCCGCGCACCACCGACTCAAGGGCGGGGGAGCGGGTGGCGCGGCCGCGGTGGCCGTCCGCGGGCGACGCCGCCGAACTGCGCGCGACGGGGAACGCCCGGGTGCGCGCCCTCGACAGAGGCGCCGCGGCGAAGGCCGGCGTAAGCGGGCTGCTGTTCACCGTGGACAGCGCGGGCCCGGCCGAAGTGCGCGTGTCCTATTCCGGGATCGGCGAAGCCTACGGCGGCTCCTATGGGTCTCGCCTCCGGCTCGTCCGGCTGCCTGACTGCGCGCTGACCAGCCCCGGCGCCGAAGCGTGCCGTGCCACCACTCCGGTGCCCGCGGAGAACGACGCCGAGTCCCGGACGCTGACCGCCGACGTCGCCGCCGGGGCGGCGGTGTTCGCCGTCCAGGCCGGTCCCGCGAGCGCGCTCGGCGACTATCGGGCCACACCGCTGGCTGAGGCGGCGACCTGGAGCGGTGGCGGGAACTCCGGCGACTTCAGCTGGTCCTACCCGTTGCGCGTGCCGCCGGTGCCGGGCGGACTGACGCCGCAGGCGGCGATCGGCTACTCCTCCGGCTCGGTGGACGGCCGGACCTCCAGCACCAACAACCAGTCCTCATGGGTGGGCGAAGGTTTCGCGCTGTGGCCGGGGTTCATCGAACGCAGCTACAAGGCGTGCGTGGACGACGGCGCCCCCAAGAGCAACGGCGTCGACCCGGGGGACCAGTGCTGGGCGTACGACAACGCGACCGTCACCTGGAACGGCAGGGGCGGTGAGCTCATCAAGGCAGCCGACGGCACGTGGCGGACGCGTGGCGACGACGGCACCCGGTTCGAGCGTCTCACCGGCGGGCCGAGCCGCGGCGGGGACGGCGACGACGACGGCGAGTACTGGAAGGCCACCACACCCGACGGCACCCAGTACTTCTTCGGCCGCGACCGGCTGCCCGGCTGGACCGCGGAACGGCCGCGCACCGGCTCGGTCTGGACGGCCCCGGTCTTCGGCAACCAGGCCGGCGAGCCGTGCCATGACCCGGCGGGGTTCGCGAAGTCGTCGTGCCGCCAGGCGTGGCGCTGGAACCTCGACCACGTCGTGGACACCCATGGCAACGCCATCACGTACTACTACGCCAAGGAGAGCAACCGGTACGGCCGCAACGTCTCCCTGACCGACGACGTCGCCTACGAGCGCGGCGGCCAGCTGAGTCGCATCGAGTACGGCCTGCGGTCCGACGACCTGTTCGCCCCGCCCCCGGCCAGGATGGTGTTCGGCACCGCGGAACGCTGCCTCCCGGACAGCGGCTTCGACTGCGCCCCCGCCAAGATCGCCAGCTCCCCGGACAGGTGGCCCGATGTGCCGTGGGACCAGAACTGCGCGGCGGGGTGCACCGCGAAGGGGCTGATCTCGCCGACCTTCTGGTCCCGTAAGCGGCTCGCTGACATCACCACGCAGGTCAGGCGGCCGGACGGCGGCTACCGCGACGTGGACACCTGGCGGCTGCGCTACAGGTGGGGAGACGCCGACGTGGATCGGCCGTTGCTGCTGGAAGGGATCGAGCACACGGGCAAGGCCACCGGCACGCCGGTGACGCTCCCCGAGGTCACCTTCAACCACGTCCAGATGAAGAACCGGATCGACCGCGTCGGCGACGACATCCCCCCGTTCATCAAGTACCGGCTCGGCGCGATCTTCGACGCGTACGGCGGCCAGATCGAGGTCCAGTACTCCGGCGAGGACTGCACCCTGTCCGACCTGCCCGCCCCCGAGACCAACACCAGGCGGTGCTTCCCCGCCATCTGGCAGCCCGCAGGGCGCGACAGTCCGATCCGCGACTGGTTCCACAAGTACGTCGTGACGAAGGTGATCCGGTCGGACCGCACCGCCCGGTCGCCGGACATGGTCACCAGCTACCGCTATCTGGGCGGCGCGGCCTGGCACTTCGCCGACGACGACGGCCTGGCCAAGGCCAAGGAGAAGACCTGGTCGCAGTGGCGCGGCTACGGGCGGGTACAGGTCGGCACCGGTGGCGACGGCGAACCCCTCACCCTTGAGGAGAACCTGTATCTGCGGGGCATGGACGGCGACCGGCTCAACGCCTCCGGTGGCACCAAAGACGTCACCGTCTCCGACGGCGAGGGCGGCACGCACACCGATCACAACGCCCTGGCCGGGTTCGAGGTGAAGCGCACCGTCTACACCAGCCCGGGCGGATCCGTACACACCAAGACCGTCAACACGCCCTGGCAGCATCAGACCGCTTCCCGCGTCCGCTCCTGGGGCACCTCCAACGCGGTTCTCACCGGCACCGCCACCACCCGTACCTGGACCGCCGTGGACGGGGGCTCCTGGCGGGAAACCCGCACCGACACCGCGTACGACACCGTCACGGGTCTGCCGACCCAGCTGTACGACCAGGGCGACACCGCCCGCCAGGACGACGACCTGTGCACGCGCACGACGTACGCGATCAACGCCGCCGCCTGGATTCGCGACCGGCCCGCCCGGGTCGAGACCGTCGCCGCCCGCTGCGCCGCCACGCCCGCCCGGCCGGACGGCATCGTCTCCGACGTGCGCACCTTCTACGACGGAGGCGCCTTCGGGGCCGCGCCGGAGAAGGGGGACGCCACCCGGGTGGAGAAGATCGCAGAGTACGACGACGGCACACCTGTCTACGTGCCGTCCGCGCGCTCGGCGTACGACGGCCACGGACGAGTCACGGCCGTCACGGACGCGCTCGGCCGGACGACCCGGACCGCGTACACCGAGACGGCCGGACTGACCACCGGGATCACCACCACCGGACCGCCCGTCACCCCGGGCGACGCCGCATCCGCCCACGTCACGACCGAGACCCTCGACCCCGCGCACGGCGTGCCGGCCACGCGGACCGACCCGGCCGGCCGTACCACCAGCTTCGCCCACGACGCGCTGGGCCGCCTCACCAAGGTGTGGCTCCCCGGCCGCGCCACCACCGAGACCCCAGACGTCGAGCACGACTACGTCGTCGCCGAGGACGGCATCGCCACCGTCACCACCAAGGCCCTGGCACCTGGCGGAGGCCGCCAGGTGACCCAGGAGCTGTTCGACGGACTCCAACGCCCGCGCCAGCGGCAGACCGAGGGACCGGACGGCGGACGGCTCATCACCGACACGTTCTACGACAGCCGGGGCAACGTGGCCCGCACGTACGACCCCTACTACGCGGAGGGAGAGCCGCGGCCCGAGCTGTTCGGCGTCCAGACGCCCGGCGACGTCGAGTCGCAGTTCACGTACACCTACGACGGGCTGAACCGGGAGACCCTGCGCCGCTTCGTCGTCGGCGGCAACGACGTCCAGGAGAAGTGGCGTACCGTCACCGCCTATGGCGGCGACCGGGTGGCCGTGGATCCGCCCGATGGCGCCACCCCCACTGTCACCATCACCGACGCCCGGGGCCGTACCACGGCCCTGCGCCAGTATCAGGGCCCGTCACCGTCCGGCTCCTACCAGGAGACGACCTACACCTACAGGGCCGGCGGCGAGCCGGCCACGATGCGCGACCCCGCGGGCAACACCTGGTCCTATGCCTATGACCTGCGTGGCCGTACGACCAGGAGCGTCGCCCCGGACACCGGCACCCGCGTCACGACCTACGACGACCTGGACCGGCCGGTGACGACCACAGACGCCCGAGGCCGGACGCTCGTCCGGAAGTACGACGCGCTCGGCCGCAACACCGAGATCCGCGAGGGCTCCACCACCGGCACGCTGATCGCGGCCTGGACGTACGACACCCGGAGCAAGGGCGACCTCACCGAGCAGACCCGCCACTCCGAGGGGCGGGCCTACACCGAGCGCATCGACGCCTACGACCACGCGGGGCGCCCGGTGAAGTACACGGTCGTCGTTCCGCAGGAGGAAGGCGCACTGGCCGGAAACTACACCTTCACCACGGCCTACAACCCGGACGGCTCGGTCCGCAGCCGCGGCTACCCGGCGGCCGGCGGCCTGCCCGCCGAGAACGTGACGACCACCTACGACGAGCTGTCCCGGCCCACCCGGCTCACCGGCAGCCTCGGCACCTACGTCAGCGCCACCACGTACTCGGCGACCGGCGCCCCCCTGCAGTACGAGCTGAGCACGGGCGGCAAGAAGGTGTGGCAGACCTTCACCTACGAGCACGGCACCGGCCGCCTGGCCACCGCGCGCGCCGAACGCCAGGACGTGGCGGGCGCGGACAGGAACGCCACCTACACCTACGATCAGGCCGGAACCATCACCTCGATCGCGGACGTGTCCCGCTCGGGCACCGATACCCAGTGCTTCACCCATGACCATCTCCAGCGGCTCCTCCAGTCCTGGAGCCAGGCCACCACCGATTGCGCCGCCGCGCCGTCCGGCGCCGTCGTCGGCGGGCCCGCGCCGTACTGGCACAGCTACGCCTACGACGTGACCGGGAGCCGCACCCGGGAGGTCAGGCACGGGCTCGGCGGCCAGGCCGACACCATCCGTTCCTACGGCAACGCCCCCGCGGGCCAGGGCCACCGGCTGGACTCGATCGACCAGACCGGCGGCGCGGGCACCGGTGGCGAAAGCTTCGGCTACGACGCGGCGGGCAATCTCACCAGACACACGACCGGCACCGAGAACAAGACCTTCACCTGGGACGCCACCGGGTTCCTCAGCAAGGTCTCGGTGGACGACGCCGACACGTCCTTCGTCCACTCCGCCGGCGGGAAGCGGCTCATCCGCCGCGATCCCGGCGGCAGCACGCTCTACCTGCCCGGTATGGAGGTGCGCGCCTCGACGGCGTCCGCCGCCGCCCAGCCGTCGGCGGTCCGCTCCTACTCCCACAACGGCCGCACGCTGGCGACGCGCGCGGCCTCCGGCGTGAACTTCCTGGTGCCCGACCACCAGGGAACCGCGTTGATCACCGTCGACGCCGCCGACCAGACGCTCACCCAGCGGCGCTTCACCCCCTTCGGGGACGAGCGCGGCCAGGCCCCCGCCACCTGGCCGAACGAGAGGACTTTCGTCGGCGGAACCTCGGACGCGAGCACCGGCCTGACCCACCTCGGTGCCCGCGACTACGACCCGGAGACCGGCCGCTTCGTCTCCGTGGACCCGCTCCTGCTGGGCGACCCGCAACAGTCGCACGGGTACAGCTACGCCAACAACACCCCCGTCACCAGCAGCGACCCGAACGGCCTGGCGCCCTCCTGCGGTGGCGGGGGAGGCAAGGCGCGGCTGCTGTCCGACGACTGCGACGGCGACTACGTGCGCCCGCCCGGCGACTCCGACCGCGACTACCACCCCCGGCCGGGCCGCCCCGGCCGCCCCGGGCCCGGTCGCGGCGGCGGCGGTGGTGGCGGCGGTGGCGGCGGCCACCAGGGCGGTGGCGGCGGCGGGGGATACCGGCCTCCGCCCATCGGCCCGGTCCGCGTGTGCTCCGGCTGGTGCGCGATCGGCGACAAGGTCGGCGACTTCCGTCCCGACATCGGCATCCCCGACCTGCCTGGCGTGCCCGGCCTGCCGTCGGTGCCCGGCATCCCGAAGCCCGGCTGCCAGGTCTTCATGCCCATCCCGTCCCTGCCGGGATGCGACAGCCCGGACCCCGGAAGCTGGGAGTGGAAGGGCACGAGCGATTGGGGCGGCTGGAAGTGCACTCCCTTGGGCTGCACCATCGTGGTGCCGCGGCACATCGTGAGGATGCTGGATCAGTGGCTCAACAACGACGGCGTGGGCGACTGGATCTGGAACTCGGCGAGCGCGGCCATTGGGGCCGGCTGCAGCATGCTGGTGGAAGGACCGGCAGGGGGGTTCATCTGCGGCCTGCTGGCGTCGATGGCCGTCGACGAGTTGCAGGAGCAACTCAGAAGCGCGGCCGAGAACGACCAGTGCCTCGGCATCCCCAATTACCCGTTCATGCCCAGATGGCCGAGAGGTACCTCTGATCCGTCCATCTGCCCGCCCTGACGAACGGCCCGCGACCTGCCCGCGACCCTGGAGATCGGAGACCGACGCATGCGAACGTTACGGGGTGGGAGAGCCCGGCAGGCGGTGGTAGTCGCGTGCGCCGCCGTCGTCACGCTCTCCCTCGCGCCCGGCCTGACGCCGCAGGTCGCGGCTCACGGCGCGGGGGAGCCGCCTGCGGCCGTCACGGAGGCGCAGGCGACGCGGGAGGCACGGGCGTCCGGGCAGCCGGTGGAGGTGACGGCCCTGCGCGGAGAGTCGCGCGAGGTCCGCGCCCTGCCGTCGGGCACCTTCGAGCTCATCCAGCACCAGCGCCCGGTCCGCACCCGGAAGAACGGCGTCTGGACCCCGGTGAACCCGGCGCTGACCCGGCTGCCCGGCGGCGGTCTCGGCCCGGTCGCGGCGACGGTGGACCTGCGCCTGTCCGACGGCGGCGCCGAACCGTTCGCGTCCATGGGCAGGGCGGGCCGTACGTTCGGGCTGTCTTGGCCGGGACCGCTGCCCGAGCCCGTGGTGACGGGGGACACCGCGACCTACCCTGAGGTGCTGCCGGGCGTGGACCTGAGCGTGCGCGCCGACGTGGACGGTTTCGCGCACCTGCTCGTGGTCAAGACGCCTCAGGCGGCGCGCAACCCGGCGCTCTCCCGCCTGCGGCTGCGGACCGAGACGCGCGGCCTGCGGCTGGCGGGCGACGCGGCGGGCGCGCTGCGCGCCGTCGACGCGGTGACCGGTGGCGCGGTGTTCGAGGCGCCGGCCCCGCTGATGTGGGACTCCGGCCCGCCGCCGGGCGCGGCGTCACTGTCGGCGGGTCAGGCACAGGCGGCCGGACCCGCCGAGGGGTCGCGCGTCGCCCGCGTGGGCATCGACCTGGGCGGGGACGAACTCGCCCTCATGCCCGACCGCAGGCTGCTCGCCGACCCCGCCACCCGCTTCCCCGTCTACATCGACCCGGTGTGGAAGACGGTGGGGGAGGCGGCCAGGCTGATGGTCTCCAGCGGCTACCCCACCACGACGTACTACAACTGGACGGGCACCCAGGGCGTGGGCCTGTGCGACGTGCAGTTCGACGGCGCCTGCGTGAGAGACCAGAAGAAGCGGCTGTTCTACCGCATGCCGATCGGCTCGATCGCCGGCAAGCTCGTGCTCTCCGCGGAGTTCATCGCGTACGAGACCCACGCCTACAACTGTTCCAACCCCACCTCGGTCCAGCTGTGGCACGCCAGCGGCTTCGGCTCCTCCTCGACCTGGAACAGCACCGACGACAACTGGGTCAGCCGGCTGGCCTCACGTGACGTGGCGCACTGCTCCAAGACGCCCGTCGAATTCGGCGGAACCTCCCTGCGCAACGTCGTTCGGGCCGCGGTGAGCGCCAGGGACGCCGCGATCACCTTCGGGCTGCGCGCCTACTCCGAGGCGACGATGGACTGGTGGAAGAGGTTCACCGCGGACGCCAACCTGCGCATCGAGTACAACACCCCGCCGCCGCAGCCGCTGATGAAGAACCTGACCATGAGCCCCGGCGGGCCGTGCGTCTTCCCGGGATCGCCCACGGTCAACCGGCCGCCGACCCTGTACGCCATCCTGACCGACCCCGACTCCGGATCAGCGGCCAAGCTCCAGGCCGAGTTCCGCATCATCTGGAACAACGACACCGGCTTCTGGAATTCACCGCTCTCAGCCGCCAAGACGAGCGGGTCGACGTTCCAGGTGACCGCGCCCGCGACCATCCCGCAGAACAGGCGGATGAGCTGGATCGTCCGCACCTGGGACGGCCACCAGTGGAGCCCCTGGAGCTCGGCGGGCGACGCGACGGGCTGTTACTTCACCTACGACGCGACCGCCCCGCCCGCACCCTCCCTGACCTCGGCCGACTATCCGCCGTCCGACCCCGAGAACCCCGATGACCCGTGGCACGACGGCGTGGGCCGCTACGGTTCCTTCACCGTCAGCACCACGCAGAGCGACGTGAACCGCTACTGGGTCGGGGTCAACACCACGCCCACGTCGGCGGGCGAGTACCGCCCGGCCACTCCTGGCGGTCCCGTGACCGTACAGGTGGCGCCGACCAGGGCCGGAGTGAACTTCCTTTACGTCAAGGCCCTCGATGCGGCGGGTAACGCCAGCGCGCCCACCACCTACATGTTCCGCGTCAGCGCGGGCGCCGAACCTCGCGCGCACTGGCCGCTGGACGAACCCGCGGGCGCGACCTCGCTGTCGGCCACCGTCCGCGAAGGCACCCCTGCGATCAGCACCGGCCTCTCCGGCGGTACGACGATGGGCGTGGACGGCCAGGTCGGCACCGCGATGCGCGGCGACGGCACGACCGGCTATGCGCAGACGTCGGGACCGGTCATCGACACCGCGAAAACCTACTCGGTGGGGGCCTGGGTCAGGCTCGCGCACACCAACGGCTTCGCCACCGTCGTCAACCAGGACGGCAACGTGGTCAGTGGCTTCTACCTCCAGTACGTCCACGACGACAACCGCTGGTCGTTCAGCCTGAGCAACGCCGACGCCGTGCAGGGCGGGGTGCGGGTGCTGTCCACCGCGCCGCCGGAGGTCGGCGAGTGGACCCACCTGCTGGGCGTGTACGACTCCGTCGCCAAGACCGCCCGCCTGTACGTCAACGGGGTCCTGCAGCAGGAGAAGGCGTTCACGGTGACCTGGAGCGCCACCGGCCCGATGGCCATCGGGCGGGCCAAGCACAACGGCGCCGAAGTGGACCACTTCCCCGGTGAGCTCGACGACGTGCAGGTCTTCGATCGCCTGGTCAGCGAGGAGGAGGCCGCCGACCTGTTCGCCCGCCACCCCGTGCTTTCCGGGCGCTGGACGCTCAACGTCGACGGACAGGACGATTCGGACCAGCGCCACCACCTCGCCCTGGCGGGGGACGCCCGGGTGGATCAGACGGCCGGCTGGCTGGGTTCCCCGGCGGGCGCTCTCGTCCTGGACGGCGCCGGCGACCACGCGGCCACCGCCGGGCCCGTGGTGTCCACCGCCCGCAGTTTCACCGTCGCGGGCTGGGTGACGGCCTCGAGCAGGCCCACCGCCAAATCCGCGATCTTCTCCCAGGAGGGCGTCGTCAACAGCGGGTTCACCGTTCGCTACGACCCCTCGGCCGCAGGCGGGACAGGAGGCTGGCAGGTGGAGATGCCGGGTTCCGACAGCGCGGGAGCGGTGGCGCAGCGAGCGGATCACCCCTCCTATCAGAGCCAGCTGGCCTGGGATCATGTGGCCCTCGTCTACGACTCCTTCGCCGACGTACTGCGCCTGTATGTCAACGGCTGGCTGGAGGAGACCGAGGAACAGGTCTCGGTCCGCTGGCACACGATCGGCTTCGACGCCACAGGACCTCTCCAACTGGGTCGGTCGAAGACCGCGGGGGTGTGGGGGGAGCACTGGCCCGGTGCGATCGACGACGTGTGGGCCTTCTCCGGCATCCTGACCCAGGAGCAGGTCCAGATCCTCGCGGGATACACGGAAATCCCTACCGGTTCTCCCTTCTGATCCTCGTCCACCAGCCGCCCGGGTCTCATGCCGGGGGCGTGACGGTGCTGAAGACCCCGCCGCGCACCGCGGGCCAACTGCTGTGCCGAGCGGCGGGTGTGCACCGTACGGGCCGAGTGCACTGACCGCATGCAGATCTACGGCCAACGGCGCCTGCGCTCGGTGCCGGCCGAGTACGTCGATCACTACAACGGCCACCGGCCGCACCAGCCCCGCGCGCAGCGCTCCATGTTCGATGTTCCAAAAGATCGAAGAAGCTAACATGGCGGGATGAGGCAGGCGCATCATCCCGAACAGGCCGAGATCGCCTTGACGGAGGTGATGGCCGCACTCAGCGACCCGATCCGCGTCGGGCTGGTGCGGGTGCCGGCCGCCGGACGCGAACGCGGCTGGGGAGAGCTGCGGGTGCCGGCCTGACGCGCATCCGGCAGGAGGGGACCCGCTGCTACGTGGCCTCGCGCCGGAGGATCTGCAGGCGAGCTTCCCGGGCTGATGCGCGTGGTCTGATTGCCGCCGTGATCGACGGCATCGGACGTCAGGTCGGCGTGAAAGACGGCCCCCGTAGGCTGAACCGGCCACTTCGGATGGACGACCGCAGCGCCAACGGCACGACCGTGGGGAAGGGCCGGTGGCGCGCCGTACAGACAAGGAATCCTCATGACCACCACCGCGCTCATCGTCGGCGATCTGCAGGCGGGCATCGTGGACAATTATCCCTTCGCCGCCAAGGTGATCCCCGTCGTGGAAGAGGTTCTTCCCGCGGCCAGGGCCGCCGGAATCCCGGTGATCTTCATTCGTTTCGGGCTCCGGGGCTCAGGGCTTGACGTGGCAGCGGGGAACCAGTTGATCAGGGGCCTGCATGGGGCGGGGACGCTGTTCCATGAGGAGTCTCCCGAGACGCTCGTGCATTCGCGCATCGAGCCGTTGCCGGGCGAGGCCGTCGTCCTCAAGCGCAGGGCCAGCGCGTTCGCGGCGACCGACCTCGATCGCCTCCTGCGCGCCCAGCGCGTCGACTCGATCGTGCTGACCGGCGTCGCGACCGGGGCGATGATCGCCGCCACGCTCTACGACGCCTCCGACCGCGACTACCACGTGACCGTGCTCAGCGACGCCTGCGCCGACGGGGAGCCGGACGTGCACGACTTCCTGGTCAACCGCGTCTTCCCGGCCAGGGGTGCTGACGTCCTCACCGCCCACGAGTGGACCGCTCGCCTGTGATCATTCCCCCCAGGGGGTGACTGAACGTAGGCAGCCTGCGCGGGTGCTGGGGGCCAAGGCATACTCCTCCCGCGACAACCGGGGCCACCTGCGTAGGCGCGATATCGAAGCGGCCTGGTCATCGTTACGGCGTCAGCAGCAGCGTCATCGTGGTTGTCGCGGCGACCACTGCCAGGAGTACGGGAGCCGCGGCGTGGGAGCGGTGGCGCCGATGGGCGAAGTCGCGGGCGCGCACGTGATAGCCGATCGCGCCGATCAGCAGCAGCGTGAGACCGGCTGCTGCCGCTACGGCGATCGGTCTCCACAGGAGCCCGGCCACAAGCCCCAGGGCCCCGGCTGTCTCCAGGACGCCGATGGTTCGGGTCATCGTCGAGCCGACGCCGAGTCGCAAAAGGTTGGCGGTCACTTGAGGGCGTAGCAGCAGCTTCTGGGCGCCGGCGAGCAGGAAGACGAGAGCGACCAGAGCGCTCAGGATGGTGGCGGCCAACAGCATGGCATGATCCTTTCCATAGAGAACGAACGTTCTTTCACTATGACGTACACGGCGAAGTTGTCAAGGACGAATGTTCGTTCTACGTTCGGTCTCATGGCCCGCATGCCCAAAGAACATCTCGAAGCCCGCCGCCGCCAGATCCTGGACGCCGCCCGCCGCTGCTTCCTTCGCAACGGCTTCCATGCCACTTCCATGCAGGACGTGCTGGCCGAGGCGGAACTGTCGGCCGGAGCCGTCTACCGCTACTTCAAGAGCAAGGACGACATCATCGCCGCGACCGCCTCCGAGGCTCTGGCCGAGGTCGCTTCGGCGTTCGAGGCGGACGACGCGGCGCCGCCGGATCTGGACGACATCGTCGACCTCGTGCTGGGCGTCGGCCGTCCGCCGCTGTCCGGCTCACGCGAGTCCGCGCAGTTCCTGGTCCAGGTGTGGGCGGAGGCGCTGCGCTCGCCGTCGCTGCGCGCGAAGCTGCAGGAGGTCGTGCAGGAGGCGCGCCACGTGGTCGGCGGCCTCGTGGCCCGTCACCAGCGGCGCGGGCTGCTGTCCGCGGACGTGCCGGCGGAGCAGGTGGCCGATGTCCTGATGGCGCTCGTGGACGGGTTCCTGGTGGCGCGTGCGGTGTACGGGCACGCGGACCCGGCGGCGTTCAGGAGCGGCCTGAAGGCCCTGATGTCGGCGTCGACGCAGGCCGGCCAGTAGAGAACGAACATTCGCTCTTGACGTTGGAGTCGGCATCGTGCTGTTCTAAAAAGAACGATCATTCGTTCTAAGGATGGATCTGTGACCGTGAACGCCGACATCCTCATCGCCGGTGCGGGCCCGACCGGACTGGTGCTGGCCATAGAACTGGCACGCAGAGGCGTCATCCCGCGCGTCGTCAACGCCGAGAGCGCCGACCATCGAGAGAGCCGGGCGGTCTCCATCGTGGCCCGATCGCTGGAGATGCTGGACGACATCGGGCTGGCCCAGGCCGCCCTCGACCGAGGCGTCCCGCTGCACACGCTGAACTTCTACCAGGGGACGACGACGCTGGCCGAGATGGACGTGACAGCCGTGGACTCCTCGTTCCCGCTGGACCTGTGCATCCCGCAGTGGCAGACGGTCGCGCTGCTGCGCGAGCACGCCGAGCACCTCGGGGTCACCGTCGAATGGGGCACCCGCCTGCTCGGTCAGAAGACGGACGAGCACGGCGTCAGCGTCGAACTCGAGCACGAGGACGGTCGCCGCGAGCGGTGCCGAACAGGCTGGCTGATCGGTGCCGACGGCGCCCACAGCACCGTTCGCGAGACGGCGGGCATCGGCCGGGTGAGGACCGATCTGAAGCGGGGCTTCATCCTGGGCGACGTCGCCGTGGACTGGCCGCTGACGCGGGATCGTTTCCACGTCTACTTCGACCGATCCGGCCTGGTGGCCGTCTTCCCGATGGTCGGGGGCTACTGGCGCATCCTGGCCAGCACGCCGGACGACCGGCCACCGCGCACCCCCGGGCTGGACGACTTCGCCACCTGGGTCGCCGAACGCACCCCCCTCGACCCTGGCGTCCGCGACCTGCAGTGGAGTTCGTCGTTCGTGGCCCGCGAAAGCCTGGCCGACCGGCTCCGCGACGGCCGGATCCTGCTGGCCGGAGACGCCGCGCACAGCCACAGCCCGGTGGGCGGCCAGGGCATGAACACCGGCATGCAGGACGCGTACAACCTGGGCTGGAAACTCGCGCTCGTCGTCACCGGCCGCGCCGACGAATCCCTCCTGGACAGCTACCAGACCGAACGCTGGCCCGTGGTCAAGGCCGTGGTCGAGGCCACCTCGACCACCACGAAGATCGCCACCGGCACCACCCTGGTCGCCCGCAGAGCCAGACGGCACGCGCTGCGCCTGCTCGGCAAGCTCAACCCCGTGCAGCAGCGGCTGTCGAACGCCTTCGGCGAACACCTCGTCCACTACCGCGACAGCCACCTCGTCTTCCAACGCTGGAAGGAGTCCCCGGCCAAGGCGTGGAGTGACATCGCCTCCACCGGACCGGAAGCCGGCGAGCTGATGCGCGACAGCTACCTCGAGAACCGCCAGGGCCCGGTCTCCCTGCGGCACCTCCTCCGCACCCCCGGCCACCACCTTCTGCTGTTCGCCGCCGACACCACCGATTCCGCCACCCTGGCCCGCTGGCAGGCCACGGCGCACGAGGCGATGGCCGGGCACGGCGAGGTCCATCTCATCACCCGCGGCCACCTGCCACCCGGACTCTCCGGCGGCGTCTTCGCCGACCTGCGCAGCGAAGCGCACAACCGCTACGGCGTCCGCCGCCCCAGCCTGTACGTGATTCGCCCGGACAAATACGTCGGCTACCGCGGCGACAGCATCGACCTCGCGCCCGTCAACGACTACTTCCACGCCCTGGGCGCCGCACCCGTCAAGGAAGAGACGGCACCATGACACCGGACCCGACAGCCTGACCGCAGGTTCATGGTCAAAGACGCGCGGCCGGCGCCGGTGGCGGCGCTGAACTGGCCGGGAGCGCTCGGCCACCATGCCCGGCGAGCCTGTATGGCAGGGTCAGGCATGCAGCCGTCCTCGGGTCACGCGATGGACCGTGAAGAGGAATCGGGAGTTCGCCGAACCAGGGGTGTTCCGAGGTAACCGCCTGAAAGGCAAGCATGCATGCCAGCTCCACCCCAAGATTCGGCGCCTCCCAGCGAGGACACCGACGCGCAGCTGATAGAGGCGTCGTGGCGTGACCCGGATCGCTTCGGCGCGGTCTTCGATCGCTATTTCGCGGCCATCCACCGCTACGTTCACCTGCGCTTGGGCGAGTCCGCCGCGGACGACCTCACCGCGGAGACCTTCCTGCGCGCCTTTCGCGGCCGGGACCGCTTCGACCTCACCTGCTCCAGCGCGCGCCCCTGGCTGTACGGCATCGCCTCCAACCTGATCGCCGACCACCACCGTGGTGAAGCGCGCAGATACCGGGCGCTGGCCAGAAGCGCCGATGCCGCGCAGATCGCCAGTCACGACGAGCGAGTGGTGCAGCGGGTCTCTGCGGCGACCATGCAACCGCGGCTGGCCGCGGGCCTCGCCCGGCTCTCGGCCGGGGACCGGGATGTCCTGGTGCTGGTCGCCTGCGCCCAGCTCAGCTACGACGAGGTGGCCGAGGCTCTCGGCATACCGCAGGGAACGGTGGGCTCACGCCTCAACCGCGCCCGCAAGAAGCTCCGCAAGAGCATCGGTCCCGCCGGGGAGGCACTGTGATGAACGAACTCGAAGCGATCAAGGCTCACCACGACAGCCTGCCCGAACCCGCGCCCGAGGTGACCGCGCGCGCATGGGTGCTGGTGGCCGAAGAGATGGAGGCCGAACGGGCCGGCACCGCGCGGCCTGCTCGCCGCTTCCCGGGCCGCAGGCTGGTGATGAGGGCCGGACTGGCTGCCGGCCTCGCGGCGGCGGTGACCGCGGGACTCGTCATGGTGCGTGGCGGTGAAGACTCCGCTCCGTTCGTGGCCGCTCCGGCCAGTGCCGCCGAGTTGCTCCGGAACGCGGCCACGGTCGCGGCGAAGGAGGACGTACGGCCCGGGCCGGGGCAGTATTTCTACGTCGACCAGGAGGCCGTCACCTTCGCCAGCGGTTCCGAGGGCGACTACACCCGGCACGTGCGCCGAGAGATGTGGATGCCCGCCGAGGACCCCGCCAAGCCCGCGCTGACGCGCTCGACGTACGGGCAGATACAGGTCATCAGCGGACCAGGCCCGACGCAGGTGCAAGCGCCCGGGACCGTGGAGTACGAGCGCGCCGGGCAGTGCCGCAGGGGCTCCCTGGGCGCGCCCCCGCAGGTCGCCGATCTGCCCGCCGATCCCGATCGGCTTCTGGCGAAGATCCGCCAGGACGCGACGGCGTTCGTACGGTCCGACCAGGCCAGACGAGGTGAGACAGAGCTGGGCCAGGGCGAGATCGACATGCGGGTCGACAAGGTCGTCGCGAGCCGGTTGCTCAAGCTGGCGCAGAACCCGCTCATCTCCTCCCGGACCAGGGCCACGATCTTCGGCGCGCTGTCGAAGATGCCGACCGTGACCATCGTCCCGGAGCTGACCGACACCGCTGGGCGACGCGGGGTGGGCGTCTCGCTCAAGTTCGAGCATCCCAGCGGCTGGGAGCGTGGGGAGCTCATCTTCGAGCCGGGCACGTACCGGTTCCTCGGATCCCGGAGCTGGATCGGCCGGAAGGAGGGCGGACAGGTCGAGGAGATCCCGGGCGGCAGTATGGCGGTGATGTCGGTGAAGGTCGTCGACTCCGTACCGGAGGTTCCCAAGGACGCGGCCAAGCCGATGTTCTGCTGACCACCCCTCCAGCGACTCCAGACCGCCGGGTTCGACCTGCCCGGCGACCCCGCCGTGCTGGCGCCTGCCTTCCGCCTCACCGGCGCAGGGGCTGGCAGGAGTGGGAACGCCTGCTGACGCGTCCTGCTCGGCAGGCGTCGCCCGATTCGAGCGGAGCGGTTCCTGATCGTCCCCGTCAGCGGCGGCGTGGCGTGTAGGGCGCCAGAGCGGCGGTGTCCACGTCCGCGTCGGGCCAGCGGCGGCGCAGGGCCTCCGCCAGGTGCAGGCACAGGCCCGCCAGGTACGGCAGAGCACGATGCTCCCGGGCAGCGGAAGCAGCGGCCTCCAAGGAGGTGACGAGCTGGGCCCGGCTGTCGTCACCGGCCGGACGCCCGTCCAGCCGGTGACGGCGCGACAGGCGGGCAAGCGCGAACGCCACGCACGCCGCCGCCAAGGCCGTCCCATAGAGCCGATCGTCCTCGGCCTGCGGCACCCCGACCGCCAGAGCACGCCGGTAGACGTCCCCCACCTGCGGCAGCGTCGCGGAGCCGCCGACCCACATCCAGGCAGGACCGGGGACATACAGGCAGACGGCATCGTGCAGGGCATGGGTGAACCCGGTGAACTCGAAGTCGATCAAGCGCGCGTCGGCCGGCCCGTCCGTACGGACCAGGACGTTGTTGGTCTCCGGATCGCCGTTGCTGAGTGCCAGGAACGGCCCCGGATCGGCCAGCACGTCCAGCGCGCGAGCCAGTTCGCGCTCCACGGCCCCGGTGAGAGGCACGCCCAGCGCCTCGGCCTGAGAGGAACTCTCCCTGCGCAGCCGGGTGACGTGCCCGAGCCGGTCGGCCTCGGGATCGACCGGCCCCAGGAGGTGTCGCCTGCGGTAGTACAGCTCGGCGTGTCCGGCGGTGACCGCGCCCAGCTCGCCACGGGCCCGGGCGAATGCCTCCAGGCGCGGGGCATGTGCGACGACGCCATCTCGCCGCAGGAGTCCGTCCAGCGCGACGCGCGGCGCCAGATCCTGAAGGATGACACGCTCGGCGCGAAGATCCTCCGCCAGGACGCGTGGCGCCAGGTCAACGCTGAGATCGTCTGCCAGAAACCGCAGCGCGGCCACCTCTGTGCGCAGCCGCCAGGCGTCGGTGTGCCTGCCGTCGACATGGGGACCCGCCCACTTGACGATCACGGACTCGCCGCGGTCGGTGCGGGCACGAGCGACTCGCCACGGCTCCAGCCTGGTCCACTCCACCAAGTTGAGCACCGGGACAGCCTAGGCCCGTCGCCGTACGCGCAGGAAGTGGGCAACCACCAGGCCGGCAGCCACAGCGGCCGCCGTCCACACGACCCACTGCCCGATGTTGGTGAGCACATCATTCCTGCCCGGTGGCAGCACGGCCATCTGTACGGCCGCGCCGACCGGCACGGTCAGCCGGGCGAGCATGCCGATCACTCCCGGGTGTCCGGCGCAGGCTCCGATGGCGCCGAGCACCGGACCGAACAAGGCGCTCGCCACCCACCAGTAGACCGTGTCGTAGGCGTAGGAGCCGGATGAGACGTCGTGGACGATCGTGTCGGCGATGTAGTAGGCAGCGGTGGCGGCGAGCAGGGCCACCACACCGGCGACGGCGCCTCGCGCCAGGCGGCGGCCCGTTGGGGCGCCCCCACGAGTGGCCCGCCATCCCGCCAGCACCCCCAGCCCCGCCCACGCCCAGCCGGCGTCCAGCATGAGGCTGACGATCTCCATGAGCGACCACCCTCGGGTGGTGGCCTCGGCGCTTTCCAGATCCAGGGTCAGCGTGGCCGCGGCGTTGGCCAGCGAGGTGGCGGCACCGAATACCGCGCCGACGGCCAAGGCGCTCAGCAGGGCGATGAAGCTGGGCCGCGGGACGGTGGTCATGGGCGGCTTTCTACCAGATTTGGTGCCTCAGGACCCGATCAAGGCGAGGGTGAAAACCCCTACCTGTCCTCCGCCTGGTCTCGTTCCGATCGGTTACCGGGGGTCTGAAGCTGCGCTCTCGCCTCAACGATCTGGCGCACGATGCGCTCGGCACCGCAGGACTCCGCGATCGCGTACGCCTCCTCTGCCAGTGCCAGCGCGTCGTCCCTGCGCCCCTGCGCCGCAGCGATGTAAATCAGGCCGACCTGATTGGCCGCGACTCCTGCCCAAAGCTCAATCCGCCGGCGCAGCCGTACCGACTCCTCCAGCTTCTCCCGTGCACTGTCCAACCGGCCCGCAGAATGATCGGCGATGCCCAGGTGACGAAGCACCTCGGATTGAATTCCCAGGTCGTCGGCTTTCAGCGCCAGCTCAAGAGACTGTTCGAACAGAGGGATCGCGGAATCGGCATCGCCACGAATGACCTGGTGGACGCACCCCATCCAGAACAGCGCCTCAGCTTCTCCGGCCACATCGCCGAGCCTCCGATAGAGGTGTGCCGCACGCTCCATCAAGGCCAGTTCGTGGGAATCCTCGTGACGTTCCTCGAGAAACCGCGCATGCAAGATCCGACCTCGAGCCAGCGCGAGATCAGCCTCGACCTTGTCCAACTCCCGCTCTGCCTCAGACAACACGCCCTGATCACCAGCGTAGACAGCCCGCTCATAGGCCAGCCTGGCCCGCTCGATACGGCCCTCTGCGTGCATCCCGCGTTACCTCGTCCCCATCCTCGGTGACGCCCGAGCTTCGATGTCACAATCATAGGGATTCATGGCAGAGCGCCCCAGCGATGTCGCGCGCTCAGGGAAGGTCGGCCCAGGTGACGAGGCCATGCCGGTGGGCGTAGATGGCCGCCTGCACACGAGTCCGCACCCCCAGCTTGGCCAGGATCCGCTCGATGTGAACCTTGACCGTACCGGGCGAGATCACCAGTGCCTGGGCGATCTCGGCGTTGCTGCAGCCTGCGGCGAGATGGCGCAACACGTCGGTCTCGCGTGGCGTCAGGGTGGCCGGTTCGGTGGACGGACGTGGTGAGGTCGCCATGAAGCGGTTCAGCAGACGGGGGGTCACCCGAGGGTCCACCAGCCCCTGCCCGTTGTGGGCGACTCGCACCGCGTCCAGGATCAGGCCGGGGTCGCTCTCCTTCAGCAGAAACCCGACCGCCCCGGCCTGCAACGCGCCGAACAGATAGTCGTCGAGGTCGAATGTGGTCAGTGCCACCACGGCCGGCGCAGGGTCGAGAGCCAGCAGGCCGCGGATCGCGGCAAGTCCGTCCATGCGCGGCATGCGGATGTCGGTGAGCACAACGTCCGGCCGGTGCCGCCGGGCCATCTCGACCAGCTCGAACCCGTCGGCCGCCAGCGCCACGACCTCCAGGTCCGGTTCGGACGACAGGAGCAGACGCAGACCCTCCCGGGTGGGCGCCTGGTCGTCGGCGACTATCAGGCGGATGCTCACGAAGTGGCCTCCTGTGTGTCACGGCCGGCTGCGGATCGCGGCTTGGGGCGGATCGCGGTCGGGGCAGGACTCGCTCCTGTCGCGGTGGGCGTCCGGCCGGCGGAATCATCCACGGGCAGGCGGGCGGTGACCTGCCACCCGCGAGAGGTACGCGGCCCCGCGGTGAGCGTGCCTCCGAGCAGTTCCGCTCGCTCCCGCATCCCGCGTAGCCCATCCCCGTCGGGCCTGGCCGGACTGCTGGGTGTCGCCTGCCCGTCATCCTGCACGACGATCGTCAGGTCGTGGCCGCTGCGTTCGATCCGCACCGTGGCCTGCGCGCTCCCGGAGTGCCGCATCACGTTGGTCAGCGACTCCTGAACGATCCGGTAGGCCGCATGCCGTACCCGCAGGGCAACCCCCTCCAGCAGGGAGTCGCCGCGCAGCCGCACCCGGAGCCCCTGCTGTGACAGGCGAGCGGCCAGCGAGCCGAGGTCGGTGTCGCCGTCGTCGTCGCGGAGCAGGCCGAGCAGCCGCCGAGTGTCGCCGAGCGCGGTGGCGGAAATCTCCGCGATCGTCTTCAGCGCCTGATCGGCGTCGGCGGGTGTGCCCCTCCGCGCCCCCACTGCCTGCAGCCGGATCGCGCTGAGATGGTGGCCCACCACGTCGTGCACGTCCCGGGCGATCCGGGTGCGCTCCTGGGCCCGCTCGACCAGGACGAGTTGCTGGGTCCTGCTCTGGTTCAGCCGCAGCACGTGGCCGAGCAGGACCGGGGCGAGGCCGGCGAACACCGACATTGCCAGCCGGGACAGACTTGACGGGTCCGACGGGGCATCGCCTGTCAACAGACCGGCTGTGACCAGCCAGCAGGCCGCGAGGACCGCGGTCAACCACCGTGCCCGGTCGCGGTGGTAGGCCGCCGAGGCGAACGCCACGACCGTCACCCAGGTCGCGACGGAAGGGTGGCCGAGAATGATCGCGAGCAGGACGGCGGTGCCCGAGGCGAGCGCCGCGGTCAGTGGCAGACGGCGGCGCACGGTCAATGGCGCGCACACCGCGCAGGCCAGCACCGCCCAGACCGGCGTGAACCCGTTCGGGTTCGTCGTGCCGGACCCCAGCAGCGGAACTCCCAAGGTCACCAGCGCCAGGGCGACCGCCAGCCCGCCGTCGCCGACGAGCACGGGCACCGCCTTCCAAGCCTTGATCATGCCCGGCTCACCCCCGCGGGAACTTCGCCACCAGGTCGCCGGGGCACCGCGCTCCGGGTGGGGGCAGGCTACCCGCCGTCAGGTAGTCATGGACGTACGTGCGCAGGCAGGTCCTGCCCAGCCCTCCGGCGCTCTGCATGAGGTAGGCGGCGTGCCCGTCGCCGTGCCTGACCACACGCGCCCCCGGGAGCTGGGAGGCGAAGTGCTCTGCGGCGAGGTTGGGAGTGTTGTCGTCGGTGTCACCGATGGCGACCAGTACCGGTGGCACACCCTGGGCCCGCAGCGGGTGCGGCGGGTTGGCCGGCTTCTTGCCCATGCCGAGACACCGGCCGATCTGGTAGCGGCCCTGGATCCAGCCGATCCGCGGCGCGGCCTTGCGCAGCCGCGACTCCAGGGCGCGGAAGGCCCCGTAGCTGGGCAGGTCGGGCATGTAGTCGTGGCACAGCATCGTGTTGTGGGGATTCGCGGGAACCTCGGGAGGCAGGGGCCAGATCTTCGACAGCTCCGTGGCGTCGCCGTCGGCGGCCCTGCGCAGCGCCGCCGCCAGGGCGGGCCAGCGCGGCGGGGCCAGTCCTTCGCGTACGGCGACGAGGAACTCCTGCTCGTTCATCGTGGCCTTGCCTGCGGGCAGGGGAGCTTTCCGGACACGGGCCAGCAGGCCGTCGAACACCTTGATCGCGTCATCGCCGCCCAGCGCGCATCCATCCTCGCACCAGTCACGGAAGCGACCCAGCTGCTTCTCCTCGGTGACCGCGTTGTCCATCAGCCAGCGTTCCAGCAACGGCTGGGTGTGGTCGGCGACGCTGTCCAGCACCATCCTGCCGACCTTGGCCGGGAACAGCTCCACATAGGCCTGCCCGTAGGAGGTGCCGTAGGAGTTGCCCAAGTAGCGCAGTTTCGGCTCGCCGAGCGCGACCCGCAGGGCCTCGAGATCGTGGGCCACCTGCCAGGAGGTCATGCCCGCGTAGGCGGCGCCCATGGCCTTGCGGCAGGAGGCGTCGTAGGCCGCGTTGGCCTTGGCCTGCGCGTGCCAGCCCTTCTCGCCGGGCCGCAGGATCAGCCCGGCGCTGCCGGCCTGCGGTGTATCGCACGTCACCATCGAGGCGCTGCCCTTGTCGCCCATTCCCCGGGGGTCGATGAGGACCACGTCGAACCAGGTGGTCAGCTCCGACACCACGGCGGGCATCCCGCGTACGGGCTGGATGGTCGCGCCACCACCGGTGTTGACCACCAGCGAGCCGAGCTTGCGCGCGGGGTCGCGCGCAGGCAGCTTGGCAAGGTCGACCTGAGTTTTCGGGCCGTCAGGCTGTTTCCAGTCGATCGGCACCGGCAGTTTGGCGCAGTCCATGCCATCCCCGCACTTCACCCACGTCAGGGTCCCGGTATTCAGGGCCTGGGCCGCTTGGGGTATGACCGCCATCGTCGTCCCGAGAGCGAGAGCGGCGAGCGTTGTCCTGAATTTCTTCACGAGGCCAACCTCGCACCGCAGATCCCGCGGGGCATCTGCCGTCCGGCATATCCTCTCAACACCAGCACGGCCCGGCCTGGCGGAACCGAGGGGGTTGTCCCGTACGGCTCCCCCAGGCGGCGGAGGGGCGGATGGGTGGCGTCGGCGATGTGCCGGCAGGGGTGTGCGCAGGACCCTTGACGTCATGTTGCTGAAACTCATGACCGCTTTGGTGCTGACGGCCTCCCCGGCGCAGGCCGTCGAGCCGCCCGCCCCGCAGGGGCTCAGCGCGCTGGTCGACGAGCACGTCACCACGACGATGGCCGAGGAGAAGATCCCCGGCGTGGCGGTGACGGTGGTGGCCGACGGCCGGCTGGTGGTGCACAAGGGGTACGGCTGGGCCGATGCGGAGCGGCGGGTGCCGGTGGATCCCGAGCGCACCAGGTTCCTCATCGGCTCGGAGACCAAGTTGTTCACCGCGCAGGCCGCTCTGCAACTCGCCCGCGCGGGCGAACTGAGCCTGGACGCGGACGTGAACTCCTATCTCAAGACGTTCCAGGTCCGTGACACCTATCCGGGGCGCCCGGTCACGTTGCGGCACCTTCTCACGCACACAGCAGGGTTCGACGAGGACTACGTCGTGGGCAGCGCCTCGGACATTCTGCCGCTGGGCGAGGCGCTGGCCGCGCACCAGCCGGAACGGGTGCGCCCGCCGGGCACCGGGGTGTCCTACAGCAACTACGGGGTGGCGCTGGCCGGATATCTGGTGCAGACCGTGTCGGGAACGCCGTTCGAGGAGTACGTGAAGCGGCAGGTGTTCGAGCCGCTCGGCATGCATGACTCCGTCATGACCTGCGGCGGGCTGCGCGGCACCAAGGCCTACCTGGTGGACGGTACGCCCACGTCGGTCGACTGCGCGGACTTCGCCGCTTCCGGTGCCGGTCCGGCGTCGACCGCCGCCGACATGGCTCTCTACCTGAAGGCGCAGTTGTCGCGGGACGTGCGGGCCGGGGCCGGGGTCGCGGCCGAGATGCAGCGCCGGCAGTACAGCGAGCATCCCAGTCTGGCCGGGATGGGGTTCATGTGGGAGGAGCGGCCGTACAAGGGGCATCGGCTGCTGTTCAAGGGTGGTGACATGCCCGGCATGCACACCTACATGTTCCTGCTGCCCGAGCAGGGCATCGGCGTTCACGTGATTTCCAACGGCGACGGCACCAGCCGGCACGGGCTGGACGGGTTCGCGCTGGTGGAGAAGATCATCGACCGGTACCTGCCGGAATCGGCGCCGCCGAAGGTCTCGGCGCTGGCGGGCGCGTCCTCCCGCGCCTACGAGGGCTGGTACCAGAGCAGCGGCGTCAGTCGCGGAAGCCTGCTCAAGGTTCAGGCGCTGACGGACACGCCCGTGCGGGTCACCGCCGACGCCGACGGCAGCGTCGTCACCACCGGGCTCGGCGGCGGGGAGAAGCGCTGGATCCAGGTCGAGCCCGGTGTCTTCCAGCAGGAGGGCGGATGGAGCCGCATCGCCTTTCCTGAGCCGGGTCAGCTCGCGCTCGGCGGTCAGACGGTCGTGTTCGATCGGATCGGCTGGCTGGAGCACTCGTGGCTGCATCTCGGGCTGCTGGCGTGGGCGGTGCTGGCGTCGGCGATCGCCGTGATCGCGTATCCCGTGGCGCTGGCCGTCCGCATGACGCGCGGGCGGACGATGCGGGGGCCATGGGTTTGGCGGCTGGCGGCCTGGCTCGGCGGTGTCGCGGTGATGGTGTTCGTGGCCGGGTTCGGCTCGTTGATCGCCGATGAGGGCCGGGCGTTGCCGCTGGTCCTGCAGGGGGCTCCGGCGCTGATCGGGCTGCTGGTGCTGGCGACGCTGACCGTGGCGCTGTCCGCCACCTTGCTGGCGGGTGCGGTGCTCGCCTGGTGGCGGCGCTGGTGGCGTCCGTGGGCCAGGCTCGGCTACACGCTGGTCACGACAGGCCTTGTCGCGTTCGCTGCTGTGGCGTTTCTCTACAACTTTGTCGGCCTGTCGTACACCTGAGTAGGATTTCGTCCCGATATGTCAGATATTGCCCGATACATTCGCCGGATTCCTCCGCTGATTGCGGACCTTGCGATCGCTCTGGTGGTGCTCGCCGCACATTCGGCGCCCTTCCTCCTGACGATCCGGGAGGCCGACCCGGTGACGGGCTACACGCTCGGGCAGTACCTGCCCGTGCTCGCCCTGGCGCTGCCGCTGATCTGGCGGCGGCGCGCACCGCTGACGGTTCTGGCGGCGGTCACGGCCGCGACGGGCGCTTATCTGCTCAACGACCCCGACACCGCCCCGCAGCCGATCCCGTACGCGCTGCTGATCGCGCTCTATACGGTGGCCGCGCACGGCTCGCGCCGTGTCCGGGCCTGGGCGCTGGCCCTGATCGCCGCGGCTGCCGGCGCGCAGCTTGCCGGGCTGGTCCTGAACCCGCCGAGCGCGGACACCACGGTGCGGGCTCTGGTGATGTACGTCGCGGCCTGGGCCCTGGGCCGGGCCACGGCCAACCGGCACACGTACACCCGTCAACTCGAACGCGACAAGGCGCGGGAGGCGGAGCGGGCGGTCGAGCGGGAGCGGGCGGCGATCGCCCGGGACATGCACGATGTCCTCGGCCACGCCATCAGTCTGATCGTGGTGCAGGCGGAGGCCGGGCCGCTGGCCGTACGTCCCGACCCGGTACGGGCCGAGGCCGCCTTCGACGCCATCGCCGAGACCGGGCGCGAGGCGATGGACCAGCTCCGCCGCCTGCTGGGACTGCTCGGCAAGTCGTCCCCCGGCGCTCCGCCGACCGTGGCCCGGATCGAGGCGCTGGTGCACAGCGTGGACCGGGCCGGGCAGCGTACCAAGCTGACCGTCCACGGCACGCCGCGCCCACTGCCCGCCGACGCCGAGGCCGCCGCTTACCGGATCGTGCAGGAGTCACTCACCAACGCGGTCAAGCACGCCCGGGCGGCCACGGTGGCCGTCGAACTGGACTGGAGGCAGGACCCGTTCGTGATCAGCATCGCTGACGACGGCCGCGGACACACCGGCGGCTCGGGTCACGGTCTCATCGGCATTCGTGAGCGGGCGGTGGCCTGCGGCGGGTCGGCGTCCTTCGGACCCGGGCCGGACGGCCGCGGCTTCGCCGTCACGGTGCGCCTGACGGGAGCCGCCTCGTGACGATCCGCGTCGTGGTCGCCGACGACCACGAACTCATGCGCAGCGGCTTCGCCCTGATCCTGGACACTCAGCCGGACATCACGGTCGTGGCCGAGGCCGGCGACGGCGCCCAGGCCATCGCGGCCGTCCGCGCCCACGCACCCGACATCGCCCTGCTCGACATCCACATGCCCGTCATGGACGGCATCCAGGCCGCCAGGACGATCTGCGCCGAAACCGGTACCAAGGTCATCATCCTGACCGTCTTCGACCAGGACGAGTACGTCTACGAGGCCCTGCACGCTGGTGCCAGCGGCTTCCTGCTCAAGGACGTGCGGCGCGACGACCTCGTGCACGGCGTCCGGGTCGTGATGGCCGGGGAGTCACTGCTGGCGCCCGTCGTGACCAGGAAGCTGATCGACGACCTGGTCCGCCGCGCGGCTCGCCCGCCGATCGCGATACCGGGGATGGACACCCTGACCACCAGGGAGCGCGAAACTCTCGCCCTGCTTGGTCAGGGGTTGTCCAATCCCGAGATGGCCGCGGCCATGGTGGTCAGCGAGCACACGGTGAAGACCCACGTCAGCAACGTGCTGTCCAAGCTCGGCCTGCGCGACCGGATCCAGGCGGTCATCTGCGCCTACGAATCCGGCCTCGTCCAGCCAGGCCACTGGCGCCGTTGAGGGCATGCCCGTCAGCCAGGGCCGGCAGATGATCAACCCGTGGCCATCCGGCCGTCGAGGGGCGGCCCGCTGAAGGGCCGCACCGGGCGAGTAAGCCTGGGCATCAGGCAGTACGGGTGGTCGGCGGCCTCGTCGTCGTGAAGCTCAGCAGCAGTTCGCCGACCGTCTCGGGCGCTTCCAGCATGGGCAGGTGCCCGACGCCTGGCAGCAGCTCGACCCGGGCGCCCGGCACCGAGTCGTACCGGTGCGCCGACGACGGCTCCCAGCGGGGGTCGGCGGCACCGAAGATCACCTGTACGGGGACGTCGAGGGCGGCCAGCCGCTCGGGCACGCTCCGTTCGGCGATGTAGGCGGTGTTCTGGCGGAGTACGGTCCGCATCACGCGGTAGGTGATGCCCCGTACGTCGGCGACCACGTCGTCCGGGAGGTCCACCGGGCGGACGGCCGTCGCGCCGATCCCCTTGCGGATCATCGCGTCCGACCGCCTCGGCCAGATGAGCGGGCCGAACGGCGGGGCCAGCAGCACCCGGAGAACGAACGGCTGCCGGAGGAGCGCATCCGGGCTCGGGCCGCTACTGATCAGCGAAAGCGAACCGACGAGGTCGGGACGCTGCTCGGCGAGCGCGGTGGCGACGTAGCCGCCGCTGGAGTGCCCGGCCACGGCCACGTGACGGAGCCCAAGGCGGTCCAGCAGCGCCGCCACCTCACCCGCCTGGGCGGGCACGTCATACGACGGCGCGGGCGGGGACTGGCCGCAACCCGGCAGGTCGACCCGGATGACGTGATGGTGGCCGGCCAGCGCCGGGACCACCGGACGCCAGAAACCGCCCGAGGCCCCGGACCCGTGGATGAGCAGCAACGGCGGCGCCTGCCGCGGGCCGTCATGGACCACGTGCATGCCATGCGGGTGCTCAGTGTCGTATTCACTCATGGGGAGACTGTGCACGGGCGGCCGGCCGCCAGGATTGGACAAATGTTCCCCCGGAGCCGAAAAGGCCGGGCGGCCGTCACCATCACCACCGGCCGGGTGAGCAGGGCCCGCGCGATCGTCGCAGCGGCCATGACACCGTGCCAGATCGCACGCTCGCTATCCTGTGGCACGTCGAACCAGGACCACGAACCATCGGGAGGCGACGACCTTGGCCGTGGTGGCACACGTGGTCATGGCCCTCCTGTCCGTGCTCACCTTGGTGGCCGTCCGGTTGCTCGGCGCGGACCTCTGGCAGCTCCTGGTCCTGGCAGTCGCCGCCGTACTCCTTCACGCGGGTGCGCTGACCACCGCCAGGCGGCCGTGGACCGGGTACGCGCTCGCCGCGCTCGGCATGCTCGTGCTGGCCGCGACGCCTTCCCTGAGCTGGTCACCCGTCATGCTGCCCTCGGCCGTGTGCTTCCCGCTCGTGTTGTGGCTGCTGACCGCCCGGGTCCCGTTCAGGTCCTCGGCGGCCGCGCTGGCCGTCGCCGTGCTCGGCATCGTCCTCACCGAGCTGGTGGCGTGGGCCCGGCTGCCCGCTGACCTCCCGGCCCGTCTGGGCGAGGGCGGGCTGCTGATGCTCGTGGTCGGCGGCGTGTGGCTCGCGGCCCTGCTGGTACGCCGCAGGCACGAGGCCGGCCGCAGAGCCGAGAGCGAACGGCTGGCCGCGGCCGTCGCCGACGAACGGGCCGGCATCCGCCGCGACCTGCACGACGTGATCGCCCACACGGTCACCGTCATGGTCGCGCGGATCGAGGCCGCGGCGGTGACGACGGCGGATCCGGCGACCCGCCGCGAACTCGGCGACATCGCCGAGACCGGCAGGGACGCCCACCAGGGGCTGCGAGCGATGCTGGCCACCCTGGGCCCGCGCGCCGATGCCCGGCCGATCTCGCTCGACGCCCTCCCCGACCTGGTGGCCTCGGCGGCCAGCCCGCTCCATGCGGTGACGTTCGACGAGGTGGGCGCGCGGCGGCCGTTGAGCCTGAGCGCCGAGGTCGCGGTGGTCCGTACCGTGCAAGAAGGCATCACCAACGCGCTGCGCCACCTCGTTCCACCGGTGGAGGTGACCGTTCGCCTGCACTGGACCCCGGCCGAAGTGGCGGTGGAGGTGCGCGACGACGGCGGCAAGGCGCTTCGCGGAGCCGGCGGCCAGGGGGCCGGCCTGATGGGGATCGAGGAACGCGTGCGTACCGCGGGGGGCACCCTGTCGATCGACGACGGGGACGACGGATGGGTCCTGCGGGCGCGGCTCCCCACGAAGAAGGCGGCATGAACGCGATCCGTGTCATGCTCGTCGACGATCAGGAGTTGCTGCGGGCCTCCCTCCGCACGGTGCTGTCGGCCGACGAGCGCATCGAGGTCACCCACGACGTCGCGAACGGCGGCGACGCCGTCGAGGTCGTCCGGCGGCACCGCCTCGACGTGGTCCTGATGGACATCCGCATGCCGCGCATGGACGGGGTCGCCGCCACGGAGGAGATCGTCAGGATCGCGCCGGCGACCCGGGTGCTCATGCTGACGACGTTCGATGACGACGCGCTGGTCGTGGCCGCCATCCGGGCCGGCGCGAGCGGCTACCTGACCAAGGACGTCCGGCCCGCCGCCCTGGCCCAGGCCGTGTGCGACGTCGCCTCCGGCACGTCGGCGCTGGCTCCGGGAGTGGCCGCGACGATCCTGGATCTCGTACGGCACGTGCCGGTACGGCGGACGGCGGCGCTGGACGGTCTCACTCCACGCGAGGTCGAGATCTTCGGCTTGCTCGCCCGCGGCAGATCCAACGGCGAGATCTGCGCGGAGCTGACGCTGAGCGAGAACACGGTGAAGTCCCACGTCCGGGCCGTCCTGCGGAAGCTGGGCCTGCGCGACCGCGTGCACGCGGTGATCCACGCGTACGAGAACGGGCTCGTGGGCCGCAACGATCTGCCGGGCTGAGATCCCATCCCGCCGGGTGGTGCCGTCTCACCCCCCGGGGTGATGTCCGCAGGTGACACCCCGGCCTAGGTTCGGTGCCGTGTCCTTCCCACCCCCGGTGATCCCCCCGGAACGGCACGGGCCCATCCCGGCCGCGACTGCCGCTCATCCGCCGCCGGGATGGGACAACGCGGTGACACCCCGGACGCCGTTCGGCATCGCGTACAAGATCACCGCACGCTCGCCCGCACGAAACGAGATCATCATGACCGCGTCCTCCACGCGCTCCCGTTCTGCCGGATCGGCGATTTCCGATGTCACATGGTTCTTCGCGATCGCCGTCCTGCTGTGTTTCGCACTGTCCGTCCCGATGGTCTTCCGGCTCGTCCCGGCGGACGTCAACAACCTGATCACTCCGATCCTGCAACTGACCCCGCTGCTCGCAGCGATCATCATGTGGCTCGCCCGGCGACCCGGAACGTTCCGGGAGACGTTCGCCACCAGCTGGCGCGGCACACCCAAGTGGGCCGGCATCGGAATCCTCCTCATCGCCGCGATCGCCGCGATGCAGACCGCCATCGCCCTGGCATCGGGGATCTGGCAGCTCAACCCGCTTGACCAGATCCTCGCGGCGACCATGTGGGTCGTCCCGGTCTTCCTCATGCAGTCGGTCTTCGCCATCGGCGAGGAGTTCGGCTGGCGCGGCTGGCTGGCGACGCGCGCCGCGTCATGGGGATTCTGGCCGCTGGCCCTTGTCAGCGGTCTGGTCTGGATCGTCTGGCACCTGCCGGTCCTCGCCGTCATCGGCGATCGACCGACCTGGGACATCGTCATCTACTTCGCGGGCATGCTGCCGTGGGCGCCGCTGTTGCTCGCGCTCCGCCGGCGGTCGGGGAGCGTCTGGCCCGCGGTCCTGACGCACGGCGCGATCAACAGCGTCCGGGTGTACGTGCTGCAGTCCGTTCCCAGCGCAACGGATCACCTGCTCATCGAGGTGATCGGCTGGGCGCTCACTCTCGCCGCCGCCGCATGGCTGATGCGCCCCAGCGTCGCATGACCTGCGCCTGCCGGAGCCCGAGATTCCTGCCGCTCCTCCGCCGACAGCGACTCTGCGCAGCCTGAGATGACCATCGTCAGGAAGGTGCGGCACCCATCGAGGCCAGACCCGCGCCTCCCAGCAGATCCAGCTCAATCGTTAAATCCGCGAAAGATCCGAAGCGCCACAGCAAGAGCATGGGATGGCTTGCGTGCAAATGGCTGGAGAACATGTCCGCCTTACGATCACGTCCATGGCTGAGATCGTGCGCACAGAACGAGCGGAGAGGGTGTTCGTCTCCTACCACACGCTCATGGTGGGTGACCGCGACTCCGAAAGAGGACATCCAGACCATGCAGTCGACCAGCTGGCCTCCAGCCGACCGGGAATCGCAGTGATCTGGACAGGGGTGCACACGGGGTTTCTCGACGTGACGATCCAGCTCGCGACCGGACCTCCTCCCATGCCCCAGCCCGACGCATGGGAGGACGGCACGGAGTTCGACCTCATCACGTTGACCGGTGAGACGGTGCTGTGCGGGTTGATGGGTGAGCCTCCTTCACAGTTTCCCAACCTCACTCCGCAAGGACCAGGCCGCTATCGCATGAGGGTCCACACGAACGGCAGAAGCGTCAACAACAAGGCCTATAGGCAGGTCTGCCCAGAGGCTTACCTGATCACCATCTGGCCTGTCGACGCCGGTCCTGATGCCACCGCGAGGTACCGGGAGATGGCGGACAGCGAACCGCTGAACAAGTCCGACCGAATGCGGGCATGGGCCAGAGAGCAAGCATTGAAGGAACCGGGCAGGCCGGCTCGCCGTGTCAAGCGCCACCCGGCGTAGGTAGTCGCTATCGCCATTGCATTCGCCCGTGACGTCATCGCAGGGGCCCCGCACCTTCGCCTTCGCGAAACGGCCCGGATGTGCCGGCGCCGCTGCCCGGGGGCATGGCCGCGGTTTCGAAGACATATCCGGTGCGGACCGAATACGGTGACCCATTGACGATCGCCCCGCTCGCAAGCCTCCCGGAGACTTCTCATGCGTACCGCAGCGGCAATCCTCTCCTTCGTGCTCGCCATCACCGTCCTGCCCGCCCAGCCGGCCACCGCTGCGGTGTCCGCCTCGCCCCTGCCTGGCGGCAGGACCACCTTCGTCGTCTCACAGGGACATCTGAAGGCCGCCTCCCAGCAGAACTGGGTACGCCTGGGCAACTATCGCTTCGCCGCGAACGGCACGGTGAAGGCCGCCATGTACCTGTGGTGGCAGCGGCATCCCAAGGCCAGGCAGCGCACCGGCACCGTCCCCGACCCGAGCTGCACCACCAAGAAGGGCGGTGTCGCATCACGGCCCCGCGGCTGCGAGGTGCTCACCGCCGGAGGGTTCACCGGCGCCCCCGGGGAGAGCCGTACCGGGACGTACACCGTGGCGGGCGGCGTGCTCACCATCCGGTGGAAGATCGCCCAGACCTGGACGGAGCAGTGGTACGTACGGTCCTCACCTGACGGCAAGCTGGCCCGTCTGGACCTCAAGCGGAGCACGCTGGCAACGCACGGGTACGGCTACGGCAGCAACGCCGCGTTCAGCACCCGGCGCGCGATGAGTTCGGTCAAGGCGTTCCCCCGCTCGCTCAGGCAGGACCTGACGAGCTGGGCGGGCGGCAAGCTTGTCGCCTCCGGCAATCAGCCGTTCGGCCACTCCGCCTTCCGCGCCTGCACCTCCACCACCTCATGCCTGACCTACCTGCAGCCATCTTCGCGTGGCGCGTGCCAGAAGTCGGGCGGCTGCCCCAAGTACGGCGGCGGAACCCGCTCCAACATCAGCTCCATCCAGTACTACCTCACGACGATCTCCAAGTCCGACCGCCGCGACACGCTGTGGCACTGGTGCACCTGTCTGGCGATGGAGCGCGGTGAGTTCTGCTACACCGGCAACTCCCACGTCAAACCGCTCATGCAGATCATCGATGACACGGGAGCCTTCCGCGGCTGGGTCGGCGCGGAAGCCTCCTTCTCGACCGGCGGCTCCCGGGCGGCGGACATGCTGGCGGTGCTGCGCATCTCCGACTTCCGCTGACAACTCGTCTTCGCTGCTAACGACATGCTGACCTGGGGTGCCGCCCGGCCGCTGCCCCCCGAGGGCCGGGGGGACGGCTCCGCCCCACGTCAGCGCAGGTCGGAACGGAATCCCATGAACCAGTCGCCAACCCACATGTACGACCTGCTGCATGAGCAGTGGCTGAATGTCTGTACCAGCTTCTACACCGTTTGGGCCGAAGGGCTGGACCTTGAGGAAACCGCCGCGAGGATAGGCGTGAACCCAGACGACGGCGCTGTCGTCTCGCTCTCCGAAATCACCGGTGGCATAGACGAGAACCCACACTGGCGCGACGGGGCGGGCATTGTCTTGATCGGCGAGGCGGACGACGACTCCTGGACGGTGTCGTTCCAGGTGCAGGGTGGCGACATCGCCGGCGGAGACCTCCTCGCGAGGCTTTCCGCCGACGGCGGGCGAGCCCTGTCCATCGGCTGGAACATCAACGCGAACCACCGCCTCCAGTACGCGGTGGACGGCGACGTCGCCGTTTCCGTGCCGCTGCACGAAGCGCTGCCGCACTTCGACGAGCACGCGGCCGGCCTGAGCATGCCGGATGTCTGGAACGAGGACGGCGACTTTCCGATCGAAGAAATGATCTCCACCGGATTCCTGCTCGCCCAGCGCATCACCGGCGTCCATCTCGACCGGTACTGGCTACGACTGGCGCACACCCGTTTCGTCCTGCCGTATTAGAGCTTGTGCGAAGTCCGGGTCTTCAGTCCGATCCATTTCTTCATCCGGTTGATGCACCGTTCCGCCGTGCTGTGCTGCTTTGTAGGGCTCGGCATCATGACCCCCGGCCGACCGCCGCCACGGTGCGCGGACGGCCGACGGGCAGGCAGAGCACGACGTGCTCCAGCACGGCGCGGAACTGCGGGCCGTCTGCGGCTCGGCCCGGGGCCAGACGAAGGCCGGTGGTCGGCAGCGGACAGTCGGCCACATGATGCACCTTGCTGCTCAGCCCGTCGTGAGCGACGCACGGCGTACCAGCGTGCCGGGGTGGTTGGGGTCAGCAGTCTGCTTGGTCCGGTCGTCGGCGCTGGGGCCTGGCGTTGCCCGGAGCATGTGGGCTTCGCCTGCTCTGCCGTAGGCAACGGCTTGTGGTGATGCCATTCTTAGGGCTCATGATCCGGCCATCCGTGGTGGCGGCCTGCCTGCTCGTCCCGCTCACCGCCTGCACCTCAGCCTCAGGCCCGCCCCCCGCCGCTGCCCCGGCGTCCGCGTCCGCCTCCGCCTCCGTGTCCGCCTCCGTGCTGCCGTCGCCGACGGCCGTGCCGGAGCTGCCCGCCGGCGCGGAGCGCTATGACGTCAGCGAGTTACGGCCCGGCGACTGCATCGACCCCATACCCGAGACCTACGAGGTGACCGTCGTGCCGTGCGCCGAGCCGCACATGGCGGAGTTCGCCACCACCTACGTGCTGCCCGACGGGCCGTACCCGGGGGCGGACATGCGACGCCTCGCGGAGAACGGATGCCTGCCCCGGATGCGCATCAAGGACGGCAAACGCGATGCGGTCGCGTTGCTGGGGATCGGCCCGACGGCGGCCGGCTGGCCCCTCAACAGGACCATGTACTGCCTGGCCATATCCGTGGACGGGGAGAAGACCACAGGCAGGGTCGTCAAGTAGGCGGGTGACTGGTGCCGCGTCAGCCGATCTCGGCGTACGCGATGTCTGAAATCCGCCAGCATGCGCGCGGGCGGTTCGGCGAGGATCCGCTCGTGATCGCTGAAGCACGGGGAATCCGCATCCGGCACCGCGGGCATGAACCGCAGGTCCATCCCACCGCGTACGTCGCCCCGACGGCCACGCTGGTCGGCGATGTCCGCGTGGGGCCGAGGGCGCGGGTGATGTACGGTGCGGTGCTCGATGCCGAGGGGTCCCGGATCGAGGTCGGGGAGGCGGCGGTGATCTGCGAGAACGCGGTGCTGCGCGGGTCCGCGGTCGCCGGCGATCAGCCTGTGCTGGTCGGCGACCACGTCTTCGTGGGGCCGCATGCCACGCTGCTGGGCTGCGAGGTCGGCAGGTGCGCCTACGTGGCGACCGCGGCGACGGTCCTGCAGTGCGCACGGTTGGGGGCCGGCTCGGTGGTCGCGGTCGGCGCGCTCGTCCATGCGCGCACCGTTCTGCCGGACGAGTACTTCGTGCCGCCGCACACCGTGGCGCTTGACGCGCCGGTACGGCTGCTGGCCCCTGGCGATCCGGGCCTGGCCGACGCCGTCAGGCGGATGGGCTTCGCGCAGGTGGCGTTCGGCGTCGACGCGGAGTGGACCGACCGGATCAGCCGGTACGAGCACATCGCGGAGGTGCGGGTCGCCGAGTTCGGCGCGCACGCGGACGACGAGGTGCTGAATCCCGGCTAGCGTTCCCCGGATGAGCCGGGCCGGCACCAGGTGACCGGAGTCCTCGCTCCGCGTAACAGTTCACTCCTGGTGTCGAACCGCAGGTCAGAGCCGTCGGAGCTGCGCGGCTTCGGCGCCGGCCGGCAGTCGGTACGGCTCGCCGCAGAAGTAGCGGTTGAGCGCGTCGATGGCGCCCAGCAGCATGCGCACCGCCCCACGGTCGAGCCCCGGAACAACGAGGAATGCCGGAAGATCACCTTCAGCTGGAGTGAACAGTGCAGGTCGGGGCGTGGAACCGCGTGGCATCGTGATCTTCATGAGTCCTGCACATACGTGTGTGAAGATGCTCGCATGGGACGAACGATCACCAACGGCCCGGGCTTACGCTGGGCAGCGATACTCCTCGCCGGCGTGCTTCTCCTCGTGGGGCTCTTCTGGCTCAAGCCCGGCCAGGACGATCGGTTCGCTGACGCGGCTCCGCAGATGGAGGCCGTCGCCCGCGCGCTGGGCAAGGACGAGGTGCTGGGGCGCCGGACCATCGGCGGCCTGACCTTCGACGCGATCTACTGGGACGGCGACGTGGTCGTCTTCTCCCTCAGCGGCGCCCACCGCGCGTACATGTGGAGTCCTGACAGGAGGCCGGGCGACACCTTGCGCGTGTGGGGCCCGTGGTACACGCACCTGAGCGATCCCCACTGACGTTCGTCCCCATGCGGCCTGTCTGATCCCGGCCGTTCCGCGTCACTCCTCGTCGTGCCCGTCCCACTCCGGTCGCAGGATCGAGTGGACGACGGAGTCGCGCCAGCCGCCGGCGAGCTTCAGGTGCCCGCGGATGGTGCCTTCCTCGACCATCCCCTCCTGGGCCATGACCCGGGCCGACCGCTCGTTGACGGGGGAGCGGGCGCCCCAGATCCGGTGCAGGCCCAGGTGTTCGAAGCCCAGCCGCAGCAGGAGCTGGATGCCGTGGCCGCCGAGCCCGCGCCCCCACTGGTCCGCGCGGAACGCGAACCCGATCTGGCCGCTGGACTGGAGCGGGTGGCCGATGTCGACGGCCAGCCGCAGATGGGCGACCAGCTCCCCGCCCGGAAGGACGCCGGCGAGGGAGTACTCGTTGCGCTCCGGCCGGCGGGCGGCCTTCATCGCGCGGTCGACGATGCCGGCGACCTGGTCGCGGTCGCGCGGCTCGAACGACATGTGCTCGGCCACCAGGGGGTCGCCGTAGATGGCGAGCAGCGGGTCGACGTCGCCGGGCTCGAACTCGCGCATCCCCAGCCGGGGGGAGGAGAGCTTCACCGGGAACATGAGCCCTCACCCGGCCCGGCGAAGCCGCGCCCGGCCTGACCGTCGCCGGCAGTGGCCGGCCGTCCGCTGTCCGTCGCCCACGATCTCGCCACCTTCCCTGTCACGGGCAGATCTCCCGACCGTACGCCTTCCGCGTGTTCGTGCGAGCGATACTACGGCGGTGAACGACATCGTTGTACGAGCCGCCGAACCGGACGAGGCGGACGCGCTCACCGCGCTCACCCGGCGTTCCAAGGCGTACTGGGGTTACCCGCAGGAGATGCTCGACGGCTGGGCGGAGCTGCTGTCGATAAGCTCCGCCACCATTCGTGCCGATCGGGTCGTCGTCGCGGAGCGGGACGGTGTGCCGGCAGGCTACTACCACCTCGCCGGCGAGCCTCCGCACGGCGAGCTCGCGGATCTCTTCATCGAGCCGGAGGCCATCGGCACCGGGCTGGGGCGCAGACTCTGGGAGCACGCCGTCGAGTCCGCGCGCGGCGCCGGCTTCCAGACCCTCACCCTTGAGTCCGACCCGCACGCCGAAACGTTCTACCTGCGGATGGGGGCCGAGCGCGTCGGGGAGCGAGAGGTCGCTCCCGGCCGGCGGCTGCCTGTCTTGAGGGTCACCGTGGGGTCCGGGGCGGGAGTCCCCGGCGGCGCACCCTGAGGGAGATCCTGACGGGGGTGGACCTGGATCCACCCCCGTCAGGTTGCCAGGTGCAGTGATCGCAGCGCGGCCGGACGGAATCGTCGGTCCCATGCTGAAGACACAGACACCGACGACCTCTCGCGTCCTGGCGCCCGTGGGGGTGTTCCTCGCTGTCGCCTTCGTGGCGTCCGGCCTGCTGGGCGCGGCGCAGGCTTTCACGCCGATCCCCGCCGAGGTGATCCAGCTGACCCAGTTCGGGCCGGCCCTCGCGGTCGGGGCCGTCGCCCTGTGGTGGCCGAGCCTCACCCGGCGGGCCCTGTCCGGCGCGGTGAGCCAGGAGGCCGGCGGGGTGGGCCGTCACGGGCTGCTGCTGCTCGCCACGGCTCCGGTGATCGTCGCGCTCTGCGTCGGCGGGTACGGCCTGCTCACCGGCGACGCCGGGTTCACCGGGCCGGGGACGCTGGGCAGTCCGTTCGCGCTGATCGTGGTCGCGCAGCTGGTGGGCGCGTGCGGCGAGGAGATCGGCTGGCGCTGCCTGCTGCAACCGCTGCTGCGCCGCCGGTTCGGCCCGCTGACGGCGTCGATCGCGGTGGGGGTGCTGTGGGGGGTGTGGCATGTGCCGGTGTTCGGCAGGCCGCCGGCGCACGCGGCGGCGTTCCTGCTGGCGACGGTGTCGATGTCGGTCGTGATGGGGCTGGCGCTGGAGCGGGTGCGCTCGCACCGGCTGCTGCTGACCGGCGGCTTCCACACGCTGATCAACCTCGGCCTGCTGCTGTTCATGGACGAGGAGAGCGGGGCGGTCGTGCCGATGGTGATGTTCGGCACGTCGTGCGCGCTGGCGGCGCTGCTGTGGGTGTGGAACGCGCCCGTTAGAATCCACGACCGATGAGAGCGAAGGGGGCGCTGGCCGCTGTGGGGCGCTGCCAGTTGGCGGGACTGCTCGCGGTGGCGGTGTCCGCCGTCGGGTCGCTCGTCGTCCTGGCCCTCCTGCTCCTCCCCGTGGGCGCCGGTTTCCGGCTGCTCGTCCCTGCCGCGACGGCGCTGCGGCGCCTGTCGGACCGCTCGCGCGCCCGCGCCGCCCGGTGGACGGGGGTGCGGATCAGCGCGCCCGAGCCGTTCGCCGGTGACCCCTCGTGGAGCCGGCGCAGGAGAGCGGGCGCGATCCTCGCCGACGAGGGCTTCTGGCGGGATCTGGCCTGGGCCTGGCTGGAGCCGTGGGCCGGGGGAGTCCTCGTCGCGATCCCGCTCATGTTCCTCTGGTACGGCGCGTTCGGCACGCTGGTGCAGCCCTTCGTGTGGCGGCACCTCGGCGACGGCAACTGGTACGCGTTCGTCCCGGTCCACAGCACGCCGACCATGCTGGCGGCCCTCGCGCTGGGCGTGGGCTTCCTGGTCGCCGGGGTCGTGATGGCGCCGCGGATCCTGAGCCTGCACGGCCGCTGGACCCGGCTCCTGCTGTCCGTGCCGCGCCGTACGGAGCTGACCAGGCGGATCGCCCACCTGACCGACACCCGGGCGCAGGCGCTCGACGTGCAGGCGGCCGAGCTGAGGCGCATCGAACGCGATCTGCACGACGGAGCCCAGGCCAGGCTCGTCGCGCTCGGCATGACCCTGGACAGCGCCACCCGGGTCCTGGACAGCGACCCGGCGGCCGCCCGCAGGCTGCTGGCCGAGGTGGGCGAGACCACCGCGCGGGCGCTGGAGGACCTGCGCACGCTCGTGCACGGCATCAACCCGCCGGTCCTCGCCGACCGGGGCCTCGGCGACGCCGTCAGGTCGCTCGCGCTCGACAGCTTCCTCGACGTCCACGTCGACGTACGGCTGGCGGGCCGCCTGCCCGCGCCGGTCGAGTCGGCCGCCTACTTCGCGGTCGGCGAGACCCTCGCCAACGCGGCCAAGCACGCCGGCGCGCGGGAGGTCGGCATCGTCCTCGACCACGACGGGCGGACGCTGCGCGTCAGCGTCACCGACGACGGGCGCGGCGGCGCCGACCCGGCGAAGGGGACCGGGCTGCGCGGCCTCCAGCGGCGGCTGGAGACGTTCGACGGCGTTCTCACCCTGCACAGCCCGCCAGGCGGGCCGACCACTGCGATCATGGAGATTCCGTGCGTGTTGTCCTCGCCGAAGACCTCTTCCTGCTGAGGGACGGGCTGACCAGGACCCTGCGCGAACACGGCTGCGAGGTGGTGGCCTCGGTCGACAACGGGCCGTCGCTGCTGCGCGCGCTGCTCCAGGACGAGCCGGACGTCGCCGTCGTGGACGTCCGGCTGCCGCCCACCTATACCGACGAGGGGCTGCGGGCCGCGATCGAAGCCCGCCGCCGCCGTCCTGGACTGCCGATCCTGGTGCTCTCCCAGTACGTCGACCAGCTGTACGCCAACGAGCTGCTGGCGGCCGGGGACGGCGCCGTCGGCTACCTGCTCAAGGACCGGGTCACCAACACCGAGCAGTTCGTCGACGCCGTCCGCCGGGTCGCGGCGGGCGGCACGGTGATGGACCCGCAGGTCATCGCCAAGCTGCTGTCCCGCAGCCAGGCCCGCGGGATGATCGGCAGCTTGACGCCGCGTGAGCTGGACGTGCTCGAGATGATGGCCGAGGGCAGGTCCAACGTCGCCATCGCGGCGGCCCTGCACTTCAGCGAGAGCGCGGTCGCCAAACACACCGCGAGCATCTTCGGCAAGCTGCGGATCGCCCCCTCGACGGACGACAACCGCCGCGTCCTGGCTGTCCTGGCCTACCTCAAGCGCTGATGGCGCCGCGCTGCGTGTGCGGGCAGCGCGGCGCTGACGGTGACGCCACCGCCGGGCACCGCGTTCGTCGACAGCCCGCCGCCCAGCCCCGCGAACCCGGCCCGCCTGACGCGCAGGCGTCCGGCGAGCCCTTCCCGCGGCAGGCCGGAGCCGTCGCCGCTGATCGTCAGGCGCAGTCCCCGGGCGCCGAGGGTGAGCGCGAGGCCCACGCACCGCACCGATCCGTCCTCGGCGAACGCGTCCAGCGTGTCGAGGATCGTGGCACGGACGAGCCCCTCGACGACGCGGGGCGGCGGCTCGCCAGGCAGCGCCCACACCTCCACGGTGATCCCGGTCGATCGGGACCAGCGTTCCACCTGGTCGTGCAGGTCCCAGGCGCTCTCCACCCGTACGTCCAGTGCCATGGTCTTCCTCATTCCTCAGGTGCGGCGCAGCAGGCCGTACAGCTGGTCGATCTTGCCCGCGTCGGCGATGAGGGGCAGCGTGTCGAACGTCAGGCTCCAGTCGGTGACCTTGCCCTTGTGGTGGCCGAAGCGTTCGATGATCCCGTAGGAGATCTCCCGCTCCTGGCTGCGTACGGTGCCGTACCACTCCTGGTACGTGGCGTCGCGGGTGTGGATCGCCTGCCCGGGCCGCAGCGCGGTGACGTTGCCGCGTTCCGGGTCGTTCTCGAACCTGCTGAGCAGCCTGTCGACGTAGGCGAGCTTGGCGGCCTTCGTGTACAGCTTGCGCCCGTCCAGGCCGGGGCCGCTCAGCGGCGCCCTGCCCGAGGCCGCGACCAGTGCTTGGGCGTTCCTGCTGTTCCAGGCGGCGGCCCGGCCGAGCAGACCCTGACGCGAGCTGTCCACCTGCGCCTCGGCCTCGGGGGCGGCGGCGGCACGATCGGCGATCCCGCCGAACAGGTTGTCCAGCTTCAGCTCACCGGGGGCGATGGGGGCGAACCAGGAGTACCGGTCGTAGTAGCGCCGTCCCTGCGCGACCTCGCCGGCCTGGTTGAGCACCACGCGGTAGATGGCGGGGTACTCGATCGTCCTGCCGTGGACGACGATCGTGTTGTGGGCTCCGTACATCACGGTGTCGCCGCCGGCCGCGATGCGCCGCGGCGTGAACCCGAAGTCCGGCACCAGCGCGAGCGTGCCCTTGATGGCCTGCTCGATGGCGGGCCTGCCGTGGATGAGGTCGGCGGCGGCCTCCCAGAGGGTCGCGTCGGCGGCGAACATCTCACCGTAGATCCTGATCCGTTCGGCGCCGTCGCCCGTGGGCATGGCGCCGAACCGGGTCTGCCGGTCGATGAAGATCTTCGCCTGAGGGCTGACCCGGCCCTCGATCACGGGACCGTCCGTCCGCTGCGCCTGCGCGGGCGAGGCGAGCGCGACGATCGGCAGGACGGCCAGCAGGGCGGCGGCCAGATGGCGCCTTCTGTTCCTCATGGTCTCAGGCCCCGCTGGGGATCTTGTCGAGGAAGCCGTGCACGCGGTCGATGCGGCCGTCGGCGGTCAGCACGGCCACGTCGAAGCCCACCACCAGGGCCTCGGCGCCGTCCTGCGCGAGCTCCCAGGTGAAACGGGCGATGTCGTGGTGGGCGTCCACCGGCCCCGCCAGGGTGAAGGTGAAGCCGGGGAACTGCTCCTGGACCGCCGCGATGGTGGCGTCGATCGCGTCGGTGCCCGCGGCGACCGCCATCGGGTCGGTGTAGACGCCGTCCGGGGTCCACAGCTCGTCGATGGCCGCGCGGCGGGCGGCGGCGTCGGTCTCGTTCCAGGTGGCGAGGTAGCGGGCGATGGTCTCGTCGATGTTCTTCATGACGAGAACGCTAGGGAAACCGCACATAATGGGCATCTGTCGCGATTAGGTACTTGTCTCAGTAAAGGGAGACCATGCTGTACGGGCGAGAAACCGAGGCATCCGTCATCGACGAGCTTCTCGCCACCGTGCGGTCAGGACGCAGCGGCGCCCTGGTGATCAAGGGCGAGCCGGGAATCGGCAAGACCGCCCTGCTCGACCACGCCGCAGGACGCGCCGACGGCATCCAGGTCATCCGGCGCAGCGGCGTGCCGTCCGAGAGCGAGCTGGCGTACGCGGGACTGCACCTGCTGCTCCGTCCGGCGCTGGACCGCACCGGCAAGCTGCCGCCGCCGCAGCGACGCGCGCTGGAGACGGCGCTCGGCCTGACGGAGGGGCAGGGCGCCGACGCCCTCCTCGTCGGCCTCGCCGTGCTGTCGCTGCTGGCCGAGGTGGCCGAGGACGGGCCCGTGCTGTGCCTCATCGACGACGCGCAGTGGCTGGACCCCGGCTCCCGTGCCGCGCTGGCCTTCGCCGCCAGGCGGCTGGACGCCGAGGGCCTGGCCCTGGTCATGGCCACCCGCGACGAGGAGGACGCGCACGGGCTGCCCGAGCTCACGCTGACCGGGCTGCCCTCCACGGCCGCCGCGGCCCTGCTGAAGGGGAGCGACCTGACGCCGGGCCAGCGCTACCGGGTGCTGGCCGAGGCGCAGGGCAACCCGCTGGCCCTCATCGAGCTGCCCGCCGCTCTGCGCCAGGACCCCCACGGGCCCGGCGGGCTCCCGCTGAGCAGCCGGCTCCAGGCGGCCTTCCACAGCCAGGTGGACCACCTGCCGGCGGCGACCCGGACCCTGCTGCTGGTGGCCGCCGCGGGAGAGGGGCTGGACGAGGTGCTCGCCGCGGCCACGTTGCTCGGCGTGACCGCCGCCGACCTGCGTCCCGCCGAGACCGAGGGGCTCGTGACCACCAACGGGCAGCACGTGCGCTTCCGCCACCCGCTGATCCGCGAGGCCGTCTACCAGCGGGCCCCGATCAGCTCCCGGCTGGCCGTGCACGCCGCGCTCGCCGAGACGCTGACCGGCGACCACCACGCCGACCGGCGGGCCTGGCACCTGGCCGCCGCCACCGTCGGCCCCGACGAGCAGGTGGCGGCCGAGCTCGAACGCACCGCCCGGCGCGCCGCGCTCAGGCACGGGTACGCCGCCGCGGCCACCGCCTACCAGCGCGCCGCCGCCCTGACCGGCCACGGCGACGAGACCCGCGCCCGGCGGCTCACCCTGGCCGCCGAGTCCGCCATCGAGGCGGGCGACCTCGACCGGGCCCAGGAGCTGGCCGGCGAGGCCGGAGCGCTGACCGCCGACCGGGCGCTGCGCTCACGCGTCATCCACACGCAGGCCACCGCCCACTTCGGGCGAGGCCGGTACGCCGAGGCGCACCGCCTGATGACCGAGGCCGCGGAGCTGGACCCGGCGCTGCTGGTCCGGGCCTACCAGACCGCCTGGTACGCCGGCGAGGCCCAGCTGTCGGAGGTGTCCGTCCGCCTGGCGGAGGTTCTGTCGCAGGGCCTCCTCGACGAGCCCGTCGCCGCCCTGGCCCGCCTGGAGTCGGCCGCCTTCGCCCGGCTGTCGGGTGCCGACCCGGCCGGGCCGAGCGCGCTGGAGCAGGTCGTGGCCGAGGCCGAGCACGCCCTGGCCGGTTACCCGCCGGGGCTGGCGGCGATGGTCTGCGGCACGCCGCTCATCGCCGGGCAGGACGCCGCCGCCCTGCGCATGTCCACCCGCCTGGTCGCCCGCTGCCACGCCGAGGGCAGCATCGGCGTGCTGCCGATGGTGCTCTACTTCCAGGCGCAGGCCGAGCTCTTCCACGGGGGACGCCTCCACGCGGCGGGCGCCGCCGCGACCACCGCCCTGCGCCTGGCCGAGAACACCGGCCAGCACCAGTGGGCCGCCCTGAACACGGGCCTGCTCGCCTACCTGGCCGCGATCGAGGGCGACGAGGACGGCCACCGCGGGCTCACCGCCGACGTGGCGCGCAGCCCGGCCGTCCCCATGCAGGGCGCCATGTGGGCCGACTGGGCCCGGGCGCTGCTGGACCTGGGCCAGGGCCGGGCGGAGGCGGCACTCGGCCGGCTCGAAGCCCTCGCCGACGGGCCGGGCTGGTATCACGTGTCGGCCATCCGGTGCGTGCCCGACCTGGTGGAGGCCGCCGTGCGCAGCGGTGAGCCGGACCGCGCCCGGCCTGCCCTGGCCCGCTACCTCCGTCTCGACCAGCGCCACCTCGTCGAGCGCTGCCTGGCCCTGCTCGCCGCGGACGACGCCGAGGCGCACTACCTGGCGGCGCTGGAGGCGGGCGGACCGGCCTTCGAGCAGGCGCGCACCAGGCTGTTGTACGGGGAGTGGCTGCGCAGGGCGCGCCGCCGCGGCGTCGCGGCCGGTCAGCTGCGCGAGGCCCTGGAGTCCTTCGAACGCCTGGGCGCCGTCCCGTGGGCAGGCCGGGCCAGGGGCGAGCTCCAGGCCGCGGGCGGGCTCGCCGACGCGCCCGCCCCGGACCGGGCCGCCGGCCTGACGCCGCAGGAGCGGCAGATCGTCCAGCTCGCCGCGCGCGGGCTGTCCAACAAGGACATCGCCGCCCAGCTCTTCCTGAGCCCTCGCACGGTCGGCTACCACCTGTACAAGGCCTATCCCAAGCTGGGCGTCGCCTCCCGGGGCGAGCTCGCCGCCGTGGTCACCCGCGCGTGACGTGCAGGCGCGACGCCGCAGGCATCCTCCGAACGGAGGATGCCGGGCATCGCCCGTTCGCCGCCGGATCGCGCCCCGCCGCACGATTCGCCGGCCCCGCCCCCGGCCCCACACTCGGGTGCGAGATCCGGTGACGAAGGGGAGGCGACGTGGTCGCGGTCGAACGGTTGAGCCCGGTGGGGCAGGGGGCGCGGCAACTCGCCCCCGACCTGGCCAGGGGAATCATGCTGGCGCTGATCGCGGTGGCCAACTCGGCCATCTACCTGTACGGGCGCCCGTACGGCATCAGGCAGCACATCGTCGAGCACGGCTGGCTCGACCGGCTGGCCTCGGCGGTGAGCATGACGGTCGTGGACGCGCGGGCGTACCCGATGTTCGCAGCCCTGTTCGGCTACGGCATGGTGCAGATCTGGAACCGGCGCCGCGACGACGCCGAAGGGCGGCGCGTGCTCAGGCGGCGCAGCTGGTGGCTGCTGGCGCTCGGCGCGGTCCACGCGACGCTGCTGTTCTCCGGGGACGTGCTCGGCGTGTACGGGCTGGTCGGCCTGGTCCTGGTCCGGTTGCTACGGGTGCGTGACCGGACGCTGCTCGTCCTGGCCGCCTGCTGGCTGGTTCCGGTGGCGCTGGCGTCGGCTCTGGTCTTCAGCACGCCGGACGGCGCGGCGGAGCGGTCGTACTTCTGGTCGTTCGCCGTCGAGGACCCGCTGACGGCGCTGGCGCTGCGGCCGGTCGAGTGGGTGACGGGCCCCCTCGGCATGCTGGGGGTGGGCACCGCGGCCCTGGTCGGCGTGTGGGCGGGGCGCCGCGCGCTGCTGTCCTCGCCGGACCGGCTGCGGCGGGCGGCGCTGTGGGGGCCGCTGGCCGGCGCGGCCGGTGGGCTGCCGGTGGGGCTGATCGCCGCGGGGGTCCTGACCGTGCACGACCCGGTGGTGATCATGGCGCTGAACGCGGTGCACGTGGTGACGGGGATCGCGGGCGGGCTGGGGTACGCGGCGCTGATCGGCGTACTGGCCGACCGCATCGGGCGGCGGCGAGGGCCCGTCGTGACCGCGCTCGCGGCCTGCGGTCAGCGCTCGCTGACCTGCTATCTACTACAGTCAGTGGGGTTCGTGGCGCTTCTGTCCCCCTATGCGGGTGGGCTCGGCGGATGGCTGGGATCGGCCGCCACGGTGGCGCTGGCGCTGCTCGTCTGGGCGGGCACCGTGGTGGCGGCCGAGGTGATGCGCCGGGCCGGGGCGCGCGGGCCCGCCGAGGTGCTGCTGCGCCGCCTGGCCTACCCCCGCAGGTGAGAGCGAGGTCTGGGTGGTGCGGGTACGCGACTGGGACCGGCGCTGGCACGCCGTGCCGCTGGCCGTACTGGCCGTGGCGACGCTGATCGCCGTGGCCGACTCCGCGGCCCCGCCGTCCGGCCGCGCCGTCACCGTGGCGCTGGCCGTGGCCGCCGGGCTGTGGCACGGCTGGATGGTGATGGCCCATCCGCAATGGCCGGAGCGGGCGCTGGCGCCGATGGCGGTGTACTTCGCGGGACTGCTGGCGCTCTCGTGGGTGCTGTCGACCCGTCACCCGGCGTACGCGCTGCTGGTCGTCGCCTGCTTCCCGATGGCGTTCGTGGCCCTGCCCGGCCGTTACGCCTATCTCGGCGTGGCCGCGGGCGGGCTGCTGGTGCTGGGCGACCCGTTCGCGCTGTCCTGGCCGGTGGACGTCTGGCCCAGGGTGCCGGGGGTGCTGGCGTCGGTGGCGCTGGCGGCGTTCATCGGCTGGATCATCCGCGCGATGGAGGCCGAGGTGGGACGGCGGCGCGCGGCGAACCGGGCGCTGGAGGAGGCCAACGCGCGCCTGGCGCGGCTCGCCGAGGAGAACGCCGCCCTGCAGGGCGAGCTGCTGGCCGCCGCCCGCCAGACCGGCGTCGCCGGCGAGCGCGGCCGGCTGGCCCGCGAGATCCACGACACCGTCGCCCAGGGGCTGGCGGGCATCGTCACCCAGCTCGAAGCCGCCGACGAGGTCGCCTCCGACCCCGACGCGGTACGCCGCCGCCTGGCCATAGCCCGGGCCCTGGCCAGGGAGAGCGCGAAGGAAGTCCGCCGCTCCCTCGACGACCTGAGGCCCGGCCCGCTGGCGGCCTCCCGGCTGCCGGAAGCGCTGTCGGCGCTGGTGTCCGGCTGGGGCGAGACGCACGAGACGCCCGCGACGCTCACCGTCACCGGAACCGCCCGGCTGCTGCACCCCGAGGTCGAGGTGACGCTGTTCCGGGCGGTGCAGGAGGCCCTGGCGAACGTGGCCCGCCACGCCAGGGCGGGCAAGACCGTGGTCACCCTGTCGTACATGGAGGATGTGGTCGTGGCTGACATCAGGGACGACGGGGTCGGATTCACCCCCTCGCAGACCGGCGGCTTCGGGCTGACCGCGATGCGCCAGCGGGTGAGCCGGCTGGCGGGCGAGGTCGAGGTGGAGTCGGCGCCCGGCCGGGGCACCGCGGTGAGCGTGAGCGTGCCGGCCATCCCGGCGGCCGGCGAACGGGAGGCGCCGTGACGGTGCGGCTGGTGATCGTCGACGACCATCCCGTGGTACGCGACGGCCTGCGCGGCATGTTCGTCGAGCAGGCCGACCTGGAGATCGTCGGCGAGGCCGGTGACGGCGAGGAAGGGCTGGCGGTGGCCGTAAGGGAACAGCCCGACGTCGTGCTGACCGACCTGCGGATGCCGGGACTGGGCGGGGCGGAGTTCATCGGGCTGCTGACCGCGCGGGTGCCGTCGGCCCGGGTGCTGGTGCTGACCACGTACGACGGGGACGACGACGTACTGCCGGCCGTGGCGGCCGGCGCGATCGGCTTCCTGCTGAAGGACTCGCCCCGCGAGGAGGTCTTCCGCGCCGTCCGCGCGGCCGCCGTGGGGGAGACGGTCCTGACGCCCGCCGTGGCGGCCCGCGTCCTGCGGCGCGTACGCGAGCCCGCGCCCCGGGCGGCCGAGCTGAGCGAGCGCGAGCACACCGTGCTGCGGCTGGTGGCGCGCGGCGCGACGAACAAGGAGGCGGCCGCCGCGCTGTTCATCAGCGAGACCACGGTCAAGACCCACCTGGCGCACATCTACACCAAACTGGGCGTCTCCGACCGGGCCGCCGCCGTCGCCACCGCCTACACGCGCGGCCTGCTGCCCTAGGCGCGAACGCGCGGGCCCTGGAGCCGCTGTCGCGCGTTGCTCAGCGTCGCCATCGGCTCCAGCATGCGACGGTCGTACGCCTCCAGCGGCAGGCCCCGCGACAGGCGATGGGGAAGATCGGGGTTGGCCAGCGCGCCCCGGCCGACGGACAGCAGGTCGGCATGGCCGTCGGACAGGACCTGGGCCGCCTGCGCGAGATCGTGCATGCCGCCGTTGGCGATGACCGGAAGGCCGCTCACCTGGCGAGCCAGGCTCGTGATCGTGACGCCGCCGTCCAGCCGGGCCGTCTCGATCCAGTCGCGCCCCTCGCTGGCGATGTGCAGGTACGTGGCGCCCGCCTCCGCCAGCGCGGCGAAGATGATCCGCGCGTCGGCCGCGCCGCCGTCCCAGCGGTGGCCGAAGTCGTTGACCTTGCCCTGCGACAGCCGTACGCCGACGCAGAAGCCGGCGCCGAGCTCGGCCCGGACCGCGGCCACCGCCTCGGCCGTCAGCCGGACCCGGTTCGCGACCGGGCCGCCGTAGGAGTCGGCGCGCCGGTTGGTGTAGTCGGTGAGGAACTGGTCCAGCAGGTAGCCGTTGGCTCCGTGAAGTTCGACCCCGTCGAAGCCGGCATCCCGGGCCCGGACGGCCGAGGCCACGAAGCCGCCGATCGCCGCCTCGATGTCGGCCCCGGTCATCTCCCGGGGCGTGGGCCAGCGTCCGGACCCGCCGTACTCGGGCAGCATCTCCCCACGCGGCCGCACGGCGGACGGCCCGGCCGTGCCGGCGCGGTACGGGTTGCCCTGCGACAGCGCGCCGGCGTGCATGAGCTGGAGCACGACACGGCTCCCGGCGGCCCGCACCCTGGTGGTGATGTCCTGCCAGGCCGACACGTGCCGGGCGGAGACGATGCCCGGCTGGTTGAGGTAGCCCTGGCTGTGGACGGTGTCGGTATAGGTGCCTTCCGTGATCACCAGCCCGAAGCCGCCCGCCGCGTACCGCTCGTAGTATTCGGCCATCTCCAGGGTCGGTGTGCCGTCGGGGTCGGCGGACACCCGGGTCATCGGCGCGACGGCGAGCCGGTTGGGCAGGTCGAGACCGCCGACCCGGACGGGCAGCAGCGCGTGGTGGTTCGTCATGGAGGTACTCCCTTGATGGGTCGGAGGTCTGTTGCGGATCGGCGGCGTCAGCGCGCGGTCGCCACGGCGGTCGCGTCGACCTCGATCTGCCAGTCGGCCTGGGCGAGGCGGGAGATCTGGATCAGGGTGTCGGCGGGGTAGGGCTCGGTGAAGAACTCTTTGCGCAGCTTGATGATGGTGTCGAGGTTGGGTTCGAGGTCGGTGACGAGGATGGTGACCTTGACGGCGTCGGCGAGGCTGGATCCGGCTTCTTTGAGGACGCGGTCGAGGTTGGTGAAGGCCTGGCGGGCTTGGGTTTCGAAGTCGTGGCTGACGGTGACGCCGTTGTCGTCGAAGCCGGCCTGGCCGGAGGCGTAGACGAGGTCGCCGACCTTGATGGCTTGTGAGATGGCGTAGGGCTCGTACCAGTCGGGGGTGGTGCTGATGCGTTCGCGCTTCATGACATCTCCTTGCATGTACGTACATGTTTGTCCGTGCAAGAAGATGTTGCATGTACATGTATGCACTTGTCAAGCCGCGATCAAGCGGGAGGTGTGCCGAAGGCGTGGGTGCCCGGCGCCGCAGGGTCGTCGCCCGCCCAGAACTCGCCCCAGTGGAGGACGAACTCCGCCCGGTGAGATCCGGCCGTCGCCGTCCTCGTCGATGGCGTCGAACATGGCCTCGGCGGTGGCGTCCACGACGGTGAGCACGTCGTCGAGCGTGACCGACTCGGGGTTGCGGCCATGCGCGGCGAGCGTCCGCCCGCCGCGCATGGCCGCGGTGAGGCGCTCCGCGTCGCCCGCCCTGCGGATGGCCGCCCAGCGGCGTGCCAGGTCGTCGAAGTCGCTCTCGCGCAGTGCGCCGTCGCCGTCGGCGTCCATCGCGCTGAATACGAGCTGGACCTTGCCCCGCTGGAATGTGCTCGCCATGCCCCGATGGTCTCCAGCGTCGCAACCGGCAACTACTGTCGCTATGGTGCCCTCCTTTCGCCGGACCGTGACAGTAGTGTCACTGTGGGCTACGGCCAGGATGTTGCGCAGCACGGCCACATGTGTGGTAGCTTGGGGTCAGTTGCAGTTGTGGTACCCATAAAAACTTGTGTGCACCTGACGGTATGTAGCCTCAGGTGCATTTTTGTTTGCCGGTCATCTCCGGGTGTGTGGTCCTATCGCGGCGACGCGAAATCCGTTCGTTGCGGATTTCGGCTTTGCACCCCATCAAAAGGAGATCAATATGGCTTCCGGCACCGTGAAGTGGTTCAACGCGGAAAAGGGCTTCGGCTTCATCGAGCAGGACGGCGGCGGCGCCGACGTCTTCGCGCACTACTCCAACATCGTCTCCCAGGGCGGTTACCGCGAGCTGCGCGAGGGCCAGAAGGTCGCCTTCGACATCACGCAGGGCCAGAAGGGCCCGCAGGCCGAGAACATCGTTTCCGCCTGACATCGACGCACCACGTAGCTGGGGCCCGCGCTGTACGGCGCGGGCCCCAGCTACGTTGCTCCGGGGCATCCGGTCCTGTCCGGTCATAAGCCGGCTCCAGCCCCGACCGGCATCGCAGCCGCCGTTCTTTCGGCGCATGCCGACCATTTCGACGCACCAGGCCAGGTGGCTTTCCGCCGGCCCGGCTCGTCTTTCTTCGGCTCGTGCTCGCCATTCTTGTGCCGCCCGTCGCGCCTGAGAATCACCTGACACGTGCCGCATCGAGGAAGGTTCTGCGTGAACCACGCAACTCGCAAGCACGACCGCTTCTCCTCCACCCGCACGGGCGGCTCCGCCGGCTCCGGCAGAGGCAGCCGATCCGGCTCGTCGGCTCCGGGCCGTTCCGGCAACCCCCGGCGGTCCGGTGGCCACGGACGGCGTCCCGCCGCGCTTCAGGGCGAGTTCGCCCTGCCGGTCACCGTCACCCCGGCCCTGCCCGCGGCCGCGACGTTCGCCGAGCTGAACATGCCGCCCGCGCTGATGAAGACGCTCACCGGCCTGGGCATGAACGAGCCGTTCCCGATCCAGTCGGCCACCCTGCCGAACTCCCTGGCCGGCCGGGACGTCCTCGGCCGGGGACGCACCGGATCGGGCAAGACGCTCGCCTTCGGCCTGGCCCTGCTCGTCCGCACCGCAGGGCAGCGTGCCGAATCGCGCCGGCCGCTGGCCATGATCCTCGTGCCCACCCGGGAACTGGCCCAGCAGGTCACCGACGCGCTCACCCCGTACGCCCAGTCGCTGAAGCTGCGACTGGCCACCGTCGTCGGCGGCATGTCGATCAGCCGGCAGGCCAAGGCGCTGCGCGACGGCGCCGAGGTCGTCGTCGCGACCCCTGGACGGCTCAGGGACCTCATCGAGCGCGGCGACTGCCGCCTGGATCAGGTCGAGATCACCGTGCTGGACGAGGCTGACCAGATGGCCGACATGGGGTTCATGCCGCAGATCACCCACCTGCTCGACCAGGTGCGCCCCGGGGGCCAGCGGATGCTGTTCTCCGCCACGCTGGACCGCAACGTCGACCTGCTGGTACGCCGCTACCTGACCGACCCGGTGGTCCATTCGGTCGACCCCTCGGCGGGCGCGGTCACCACGATGGAGCACCACGTGCTGCACATCCACGACGCCGACAAGCATGCCACCACCGTGGAGATCGCCGCGCGCGACGGCAAGGTGATCATGTTCCTGGACACCAAGCACGCCGTGGACCGGCTCACCCAGGACCTGCTGCACAGCGGCGTCCGCGCCGCCGCGCTGCACGGGGGCAAGTCCCAGCCCCAGCGCACCCGCACCCTCGCCCAGTTCAAGACCGGGCACGTCACGGTGCTGGTGGCGACCAACGTCGCGGCCCGCGGCATCCACGTCGACAACCTCGACCTCGTCGTCAACGTCGACCCGCCGAGCGACCACAAGGACTACCTGCACCGCGGCGGCCGCACCGCCCGCGCAGGGGAATCCGGCAGCGTCGTCACCCTCGTCCTGCCGAACCAGCGCCGTGACATGTCCCGCCTGATGGCCGCCGCCGGCATCGTCCCGCAGACCAGCCAGGTCCGCTCGGGCGAGACCGAGCTCCGGCGCATCACCGGCGCCCAGGCTCCCTCGGGGATACCCGTGACCATCACGGCCCCGGCGGCCGGCCGCCGAACGGGCCGGAACGGCCGCCGCTTCAGGTAGCGACGGCTGCCCCGCCCACCGGCCTAGGCTGGGAGCGACCACGGCCAGGACCGTGACCATGCGATGGACGGCGAGCTACAGTGCTCCGTGTGGGGAGTGACTCCGCGGCGGGGCTGGGCGTGCTGGACTACACCGCGCTGCGCCACATCACCGCACGCGCCGCCGACCTCCCGGACCCGATGCCGCGCGATCCGGCGGGGGAGCGCACGTGACGGGTGGGGCGGTCGTGTTCGACCTTGACGGCACCCTGGTCGACACCATGACCGTGGTGCCCGACGCGTACGCCGGCACCGTCCGCGCGCTCGGCGGTCCCGACGTCACACCGGAGCAGGTCGTGGCCGCGTGGCGGCTGGGCTCGACCCCGGCGGTGCTGGCCCATTTTCTCGGCCGCCCGCCCACGGCCGAAGACCTGGAGCACTTCCACCGCCGCCTCGACGCCGCCGCGGCGACCGTCCGGCCGTTCCCCGGTGTCGTGGAGCTGCTCGGCGACCTCGCCCGGGCCGGCCGGCCGCTCGGCGTCTTCACCGGCGCCACGCGGCGCGCGGCCACGATGATGCTGGGCGCCGCCGGCCTGACCGGTCTGTTCGCGGTCGTGGTGTGCGGCGACGAGGTCGGCCGGGCCAAACCGGCGCCCGACGGGCTGGAGCTCGCCTGCCGCCTCCTCGGCGTACGCGCCGCCGACGCCGTCTACGTGGGCGACGCCGAGACCGACCTCCAGTGCGCCCGGCGGGCGGGAGCCCGAGCCGTCCACGCGTCCTGGGGCCTGCCCACCGCCCCGTACCCCGGCCCGGTGGCCCGGCACCCGAGAGACGTGCTGGCCCTGGTCTGAGGACCGCGCGCACCGGAGCGGCCCGGGTGGCGTCGGCTCGATCAGGGTTCGCGCACCTCGACGCGGAGGATGCGGTCGTCGCCCGGGCGCGGGGCGGTGCCGCCCCAGGTGGCGCGGTCGGTGTTCGACGTGACGAGCCAGAGGGCTCCGTCGGGGGCCACCTCGACGGTGCGGATCCGCCCGTACTCGCCGGCGAAGTGGTCGATCGGCTCGGCCGTCGCGGCGCCGCCCTCGACGGGAAGCTGCCAGAGTCGCCGGCCGCCCAGCGCGCCGATCCACAGCGACCCCTCGGCGTACGCGACGCCGGAAGGGCTCGCCTCGTCGGGGTGGATCGTGGCGATCGGAGCCTGCCCGGTGGACCCGGCGATCCCCTCGGTCTCCGGCCAGCCGTAGTCCGCGCCCGCGCGAAGGACGTTCACCTCGTCCCAGGTGCGATGACCGAGCTCCGACGCGTACGGGGTGCCGTCGGGCCCGAACGCGATGCCCTGGACGTTGCGGTGGCCGCTGGAGTAGATCGGCGACGAGCCGGGATTGTCCTCGGGTACGGAGCCGTCGACCGCGATGCGCAGGATCTTGCCGTTGAGCGAGTCGTCGGCGGCGGCGTTCCCGGGCTCGAAGGCGTCACCCGTGCCGATCCACAGGTGCCCGTCCGGCCCGACGGCGATGCGGCCGCCGTGGTGCCGGTCGGCGGTCCGGATGCCGTCGAGCAGCACCCGGTCGACGGAGAGGGAGCCGTGGTCGCCGGCGATGGTGAGCGCGACGATGCGGTTCTGGTCCTGCCCGGAGACGGAGGCGTAGACGGTGCGGTCGGTCGCGAACCGGGGGGAGACGGCGATGCCGAGCAGCCCGCCTTCCGAGCTCACGTGCACACCGGGGACGACGCCGACCGTACGCGGGTCGCCGCCCTTCGCGGGGATGCGGACGATCTCGCCGGAGATCCGCTCCGAGACGAGCGCCGACCCGTCGGGCAGGAAGGCGAGCCCCCAGGGGGCCTCCAGTCCCGTCGCCAGCTCGACCGGCTCACCGAGGGTCGCGACCGGACCGGCCGGTGCGGTGCCCGGGGGCGCGGACGGGGAGGGCCCTAACGGGGAGGGCGCGGACGGGGAGGGCCCGGGCGGGGAGGGCGCGGTCACCGGCCCGCCGGGCGGGTCCGAACACCCGCTCAGCGCGACGGCGAGCGAGGCCGCGACGGCCGCCGCGCGTGATCGTGAACGCCGGGTCACCGGCCGTTTCGTGGTCAAGCCGCGCCGCCGTTGACATGGAGAACCTGGCCGTTCACCCAGCGCGCGGGCCCCGCGAGGAAGGCGACGGCCTCCGCGACGTCCTCCGGTGCGCCGAGCCGGCCCATCGGGTTCATGGAGGCGATCCGGTCGATCGTCTCCTGGCTCTTGCCCTCGAAGAACAGCGGCGTCGCGGTGGGGCCGGGCGCGACGGCGTTGACCGTGATGTCCCGGCCGCGCAGCTCGCGCGCGAGGATCAGCGTCAGCGCCTCGACGGCTCCCTTGGACGCGGCGTAGGCGCCGTAGCCCGGGATCTGCAGCCGGGTGACCGACGTGGAGAAGTTGATGATCGCGCCCCCGTCGCGCAGGCGGCGGGCGGCGAGCTGGTCGACGACGAACGTCCCGCGAACATTGGTGCGCTGGACGCGGTCGAAGGTGTCGAGATCCATCTGGGCCACGGGTGCGAGCGGCATGATGCCCGCGGTGTGGACGACGACGTCGAGTCCGCCGAACTCGCGATCCGCGACGTCGAACACCGCGGCCATCGCGTTCTCGTCCGCCACGTCCCCACCGGCGACGGCCGCGCGGCCCCCGGCGAGGGTGACCGCCTTCGCCGTCTCCTCGGCGCGGTCCCTGCTGCCCGCGTAGTGCACCACGACGGCGAAGCCGTCGGCGGCCAGGCGCTCCGCGCTCACCCTGCCGATGCCGCCGGATCCGCCGGTGACGAGCGCGACGCGCTCTGTGCTGTTCACCATGTCATGCGCCTTCGCTAGGATATGAACGAGTTGTTCACATATGACGGTAGCACCGAAATGAACAGATAGTCCATAAGTGGAGTGACGATGTCCGAGAGCGTTGCCGACCGACGCGGCCGAGGCCGCCGCCCCGCCGCGGAGGTGCGCGCCGCGGTGCTCACGGCGGCCGGGCGCATCCTGCTGCGAGACGGCATGCAGGCGGTCACGTTCGACCGCGTGGCGATGGAGGCGGGATCGAGCAAGACGACCCTGTACAAGTGGTGGCCGTCGCCGGGCGCGCTCGCGGCCGAGGCGTACTTCGCCCATAGCCGGCGGACGCTGGACTTCCCCGACACCGGGGACGTGCGCGCCGACCTGATCACCCAGCTCGGCGCGTTCGTCCGGTGGCTGAAGGACGAAGGGGCGGAGAAGCCCGTGTCCGAGCTCGTCGGCGCGGCCCAGATGGACGCGAGCCTCGCCCAGGCGTGGTCGGAGAGTTACGCGCTGCCCCGGCGCGAGCTCGCCCGGGAACGGCTGCGCATCGCGCAGCGGGACGGTCAGCTGCGCGAGGACGCGGACCTGGACGTCATCGTGGACCAGCTGTGGGGCGCCTGCTACCACCGGCTGCTCGTGCTCCGGGTGCCCTTCGACGAGTCGATCGTCGAGCGCCTGGTCGACCATGCGCTCTACGGGGCGGCGCCGCGCTCGGCGGGTGCGGGATGACCACCGCGGCGAGGAAGGCACTTTACAAAAGACATCGGAGAGTTATCGTCTGATTACGTGGAGAATCGTGATTCTGGTCAGCCTCCCACCGGAGGAGAGGGCACGGGCGGTTCGGAGCCCGATGTGCGCTTCACCTTCGCCAACGAACGCACGATGCTGGCGTGGAACCGGACCGCGCTCGCCCTGGTCGTCGCGGGCCTCGCGATCGTGCAGCTACTGCCGCCGTTCGCCGGGTTACCGGGGGGCCGGCGGCTGCTGGCGCTTCCCCTGATCCTTCTCGGCGCCCTCCTGCCGGGCGGCGCGTACCTGGAGTGGCGCCGCAACCAGCGCGCGCTGCGCCACGGCCGCCCGCTGCCGGGCTCGCCCCTGCCCCGGATCCTGGTCCTCGTCCTCATGTGCGTGGCGGTGGCCGCCGGCGTCCTCGCGCTGAGGCAGGGCTGACATGGCAGGTTCCGCTCCCCGTGACGGCGGGACCGATGCCTCGGAACCGGAACCGGACCCGGGCCTGGCGCGCGAACGCACCCACCTGGCCTGGATCCGCACCGGCATGTCGTTGATCGCGTTGTGCGTCACCCTGCTCAAGGCGGCTCCCCTGCTGGGCGTGGTGGCCCTGGCCGCCGGCGTTCTGGCGTGGGCCGTCGGCCGCGTGGCGCACTCCACGGGATGGCGGCCGGGTCGCGGGCGCCGGCCGCTGAAGCCGCTGACCGTGCTGGTCACGCTGGTGGGCGTGGCCGGGATGCTGCTGGCGGTCAACCCGGGCGGGCAGCAGCCGCCGGTCAGGCCCACGCACTCGACGTATCGCGGTGCCGGCGTCGTCCAGCCCGGCCACGATCGTCAGCCGCGATCCGCCCCGGCGCCGTCAGGCCGACGAGCTCTCCACGGCGTCCCGCTCCTCGGCCGCCCGCCTCCGGAGCGGCACGCCGTACCGGCGATGGATCACCAGCCATACGGCCAGCGTGGCGGCGACGGCCGCCAGGACGACCGCGGTCACGGCGGCCGGGCCGAGGCCGGACATCTTCGCGGCGGAGGCCAGCAGCAGGAAGGTCAGAAGCAGGCGCAGCGGCCCGGCGGGGGCGCGTGAGGAGATGCGCGCCCCGAGGTAGATGCCGGGAAGGGAGCCGGCCAGCAGCGCCGTGGTGATCTCCAGCCTGAAGTCACCGAACAGCAGGTGTCCGATCGCGGCGGAGATCACCAGCGGCACGGCCTGCAGCAGGTCGGTGCCGACCAGCTGGTTGGCCTTGAGCATCGGGTAGAGCGCCACGAGCGCGACGATGATCAGCGAGCCGGAGCCCACCGACGTGATGCCGACGACGAGCCCGCCGAGCGCGCCGACGGCGGCGGTGGGGACAGGCCGCACCCGGAGCGGAGCGGTGCTCCGGGCACGGTGCCCGGCGGGCGCTGCGCCGCTGCTGCGGCCGACCTTGTCGAGCGCGGCCCCGTAGCTGCGGTGCGCCAACGTGGCGGCGGCGATCAGCAGCGCCGCCGCCATGGCGATCTCGATCACGTCGTGAACGCGCTCGCCGTCCCCCAGAGCCCTCGCGACCAGCACGCCGCCGAACGCGGCGGGCACCGAGCCCGCGCACAGCCAGGCCACCAGCCGCAGGTCGATGGTCCCCCGGCGGTAGTGCACCGCGCTGCCGACCGGCTTCATCACCGCGGCGGCCACCAGGTCACTGGAGACCGCCGCCATGGGTGACACGCCGAAGAACGTCACGAGCATCGGCGTCATCAGCGCGCCCCCTCCCATACCGGTGAGCCCGATCATCAAGGCCACCGCAAAAGCGCCGAATGCCATGGCGAAATCGAATTGCACAGCAGTGTCCTTCGCTCGCGGGAGGGGACGAATGTCGGGAGGCGGCCGCCGTATTCGGTCTGCCCCTGGCGTTGATTTGGCTAACTGAAATGAGAAAACGCTAATCAGTGCCGACCGGCGAATGCCGCCATTGCTGCTTTTGCCCCGAGCGGCTTCCGGTATCAGGTGAGCGAATGGCCCCGGGGCCACATCGTGTCGAGCCGGGCCGCCGTGATCCGGTACGCCTCCTCCACGGCCGAGGTGAGCACGACGTCGCCGCCCGGCCCGGCGGCGGCCAGATACTCGCGCAGCACGATCGACTCGGCCGTGTCGGCCAGGTCGAGCAGGCCGCTGATCCGCGCGGCCACCGCCACGAGGTCGCCCCTCGCCGGCACGCCGCCGTCGCCGCCCTCGGGCTCGCGCAGCGCGATGGCGCCGAGCGCGGCGGCGGCCGCCGACAGGGTGGCCACGTCGACCGGGTCGACGTCGACCAGGCGCAGCGGCACGTGCTCGATCCGGCCGCACGAGGCGTAGACCCGGCCGGCCAGTCGTGCCTCGACCGCCCGGCGTCCCTGGGTGAGCGCGACCGCCCGCCACAACCGCCGTAGCGCGGCCAGCGCCGCGCCGTCCGCGAGAGGTTCCGGCAGCGTCGCCCCGGCTCGCTCAGCGGCCCGCAGGGACAGCAACAGCCGCTCCAGCCGCCCGACGGCCCCGGCCAGTTCGTCGCCCAGATCGGGCACCAGAACCGCGCGGGGACCTGGATCCAGCCCCATGACCGTGACGCTACACAGAACGCCCGGCCCCGTCACCGCCCGGCCGCGCGGGGCCCGTCAGCCCGGGAGCGCGTCCAGCTCGTCGGCCCTGCGCAGATCCTTGGGGCGGCCCAGCGCGCGACGCATCCGGATCAGGTCCTCCCGGCAGACGTAGCGGACCACCAGCCCGTCCGGGCCGGTCGCGGCGACCGCGCGGTCGAGGCAGTCCCCGACCTGGAGGCCGCCCCAGGCCAGCGCCGGGGTGCAGCAGTCGCCGTCGGCTCCGGCCGAGGTGAACTGCGTTTTGGGCCGGAGCAGGGAGTCCGGGCGAGCCGGCAGGGGCCTGCCGCTCTCGTCCATGAGCCGGGCGCCGACGGCGGCGAGCGCGGCCGTCAGGGCGGGGGCATGGGCCGGGTCGCCGTCCCAGAGCAGGTCCAGGTCGCGGGTCGGTTCGGTGGAGCCGTGCATGATGCCGGCGACCTGCCCGATGACGACGGCCCGGGCGCCGTGGCGGTGGAGGGCTTCGAGCAGGGGGAACGGGTCGAACGCGGGGGCGTCGTCCGCGCCTGCCAGGTCACGGGCGCGCCGGGTGGCGGCGCGGAGCCTTTCCAGCGGTGTGTCGATCATCCATGCCATCCAACACCCACCCGCCCCCGTGGAACAGCACCTCCGGCCCGGGCTGCCGCGGACGCTGCTGATCCAGGGCGGCCGCGACATCCTCCAGACCGCCGGGTACACCAGGGACTTCGCCGCCCGCCTCGCCCAGGCCGGGGTGCGGCACGAACTCGTGGAGATCCCGTACGCGGACCACCAGTTCGACCTGGTCTGGGGCGGTTTCGGCAGCCAGATCGCCCGGCACGTCGTACGGGACTTCCTGAACGCGGGCTAACTAGCCGAGCAGGCCGCGGCGGTAGCCCTCGCCGACGGCGGCGGCGCGGTCGCGGACGCCGAGCTTGTCGTAGATGTGCAGCAGATGGGTCTTGATGCTGGCCTCGCTGATGAAGAGCTTGGCGGCCGCCTGGCGGTTGGTGGCGCCGTCGGCGACGAGGGTGAGGACCTGGAGTTCGCGGTCGGTGAGCGCGGCCTTGGCCGGCCGGCGTACCTGGCCCATCAGGCGGCCGGCGACCGAGGGGGACAGGACCGGCTCGCCCGCGGCGGCGGCGCGGACGGCGCGCAGGAGCTCGTCGGTGGGGGCGTCCTTGAGGAGGTAGCCGGTGGCGCCGGCTTCGATGGCGGGCAGGACGTCGGAGTCGCCGTCGAAGGTGGTCAGGACGAGGGCCTTGATGTGCGGGTGGGAGCGGCGCAGGGCGGTGATGGCGCTGACGCCGTCCATCTCGGGCATGCGCAGGTCCATGAGGACGATGTCCACGTCGAGGGCGGCGGCGCGTTCGAGTCCTTCGCGGCCGTTGGCGGCCTCGCCGGCGACGTCGATGTCCGGTTCGGCGTCGAAGGCCGCGCGCAGGCCGTCGCGGACGATGGGGTGGTCGTCCACGATGAGGAGGCGGATCATCGCCGGTCCCCCTGGATGGCGGGGACGGTGGCGCTGACGGCGGTGCCCTCGCCGGGCGTGGTCTCGAATTCGAGGGAGCCGCCGACGCCGCGTACGCGTTGTCTCATGCTGCTGAGTCCGAATCCTTCGCTGTTGGGGTGGTGGATGCCGGTGCCGTTGTCGCGGATGTCGAGGAGCACGACCGGTCCGGTGTAGGAGAGGGTGAGGCCGGCGCGGGTGGCGCCCGAGTGCTTGGCGACGTTGGTGAGGGCTTCCTGCGCGACGCGGAACAGGGTCACCTCGATGGCGGGGCTGAGGGGGACGCGGTCGCCGGTGACCTCGACGTGGAGGTCGACGCCGGTGCCCTCGGACCAGCCGCGGGCCAGGGTGGTCATGGCCTCGGGCAGGTGGGCGTCCTCTAGCTGGTGGGGCTGGAGGGCGGAGACGGAGCGGCGCGCTTCGGTGAGGCTGTCCTGGGCGAGGGTGAGCGCACGGGCGATGTGGGCGTCGGAATCCTCGACGCGCTGGGCGGCGCGGAGCTGGGTGATGATGCCGGTGAGGCCCTGCGCGAGGGTGTCGTGGATCTCGCGCGCCATGCGCTGGCGCTCGTCGAGTATCCCGGCCTGGTGGGCCTGGGCCAGGAGCTGGGCGTGGAGGTCGGCGTTCTCCGCCATGGCGGTCTGCAGGTCGCTGGCGGCCTTCCGGTACTTGCGCTGCCGCTCCTCGATCTTGAGGCCGGCGATGGAGCCGCCGCCGATGGCGATGGTCTGCACGGCGATGATCACCAGGTAGAAGGCGATGAGCTGGAGGGTGGCCTGGCTCCAGTCGAGCGTCGACCCGTACAGGATGCAGGAGGTGGTGGCGACGGCGGCGAAGGTCCACCTGGAGGGCGCGAAGTGGGCGGCGAGGAAGAAGCCGGAGATGCAGTAGATGACGAAGATGGGGTCGTGGAAGGTCAGCAGCGCGGCGGTGGCCAGGACGCCGAGGAAGTGAACGGTGACGTAAATCCGGCGCCGGCGCACGGCGGCGGGGAGAAGGGTGCGGGTCCCGACGATCCAGGCGAGGGCCAGGGCGGCGAGCCCGAGGGTGCGGGCGATCCCGCCTGGAGGCTGGTCGGGGGAGGCCAGGCTGATGACGAGGGAGACGGCGAGGGTGACGTAGGGGACGATCTCGACGGCGTTCTCGAAGCGTCGTTCCCAAGGGGAGAGCGGGAAGGGGTCGTTCATCCGGAGCATGCCCTCCTCTCGGGAAACGTACGGATTTCAGCTGGTAGGGGCCGTTGAGGAAGAGCTTAGGCGCATGGGGATCAGGAAGGCATAGCCGTACATGAGCAACCCGGTGGCGATCATGGCGATGATCGTGGGCCACTGCCACATCGACGGGAGATGAAGGGCGAGGAACCATGAGGGGCCCTCGACGCCGAAGATCTTCATGAACAGGGGCGCGACCCCCTGGGGGAACAGGGGAAGCCAGGCGATGAGGTGGCAGATCATGACGCCGATGCGGTGCTGGACGGGGAGGTCCGCGGTGGTGGGCTTGTCGGGCGTGGGCGCCGGGCCGTGCTTCATGAGGTTGAGCAACTCGATCCCGCGGGACTCGAGCCTGCGGTAGGCGATCCTGCCGAATCCCCACATGCTGAGGGCGCCGGTCAGCAGACCGGCGGCGATGCCGGCCAGCGGGTGATACAGGATGGCCCCGGCCGCGGGCAGGGCGGTGGTGGGGACCGCGATGAGCACGAGCCAGGCGATGCCGGTCTCGGCGGATTCGTCGGCGCCGGTGCTGAGCGGGTTGCCGCCGCGCTTGTGCGGGTCGGTGCCGGGGACCAGCGAGGTGACGCCGAGCAGGACGATGAGCCCGGCCCCGCCGCCGAGGAGGGCGGGGAGCAGGCCGAGCACCCACGGCCAGGCCCAGCTCTCGCCGCTGACGAGCGTGCCGGCCAGGGAGAGGAGCACCGCGGGCGGCCCGACGGCGAGGAGCCAGGCGAGCTGGCGTCCGCGGACGTCGGAGCGCTCCGCGCCCGGGGTCATGAGGGTGAGCCAGAGGGCGGTCCCGTCGGCGCCGTAGAGGTTGGCCGAGGACGAGGCGGCCATCACGATCGCGATGAGCCCGGTGAACGGGACCATGATCCACGCGTCGATGGCGAGAAGCAGGAGAGGCGTGACGATCGCGTAGGAGAAGGCGGTGGCGAGGAGCTGGATGCGGACGAGGTCGCGCCACCAGGCGCGCAGTTCCTTGGCGGCGGTGATCCGGGCGCCGCTGGTGGTGGCGGGGAGGGGCCGGGGCGTGCCGCGGCGGGACGGCACACCGCCGCGCACGGCTGAGACGACACGCCGCGACAGCAGCCGGGCCCAGACGGCCAGGAGGAGGCCGATCACGCCGGCGCCCGCGACGAGGATGGCGAGGGCGAGGGGCCACGAGGCTTCGACGGCGGCCACGCCCCATCCGGACGGCAGGACGCGGAAGACGGTCTCGAACCACGCGGCGGTGTCGGTGCCGCCCAGTGCCGCCGCGAGCGCCCAGCCGTTGCTGCACAGGGCGATGGCGGTGCCGATCAGCACGCCGACGGTGGTCGCCGTGAGCCGGGACCTGACGAACAGCCCGATGAGCGCCACGAAGACGCGGGAGATCATCACCATGGTGATCAGTGTGCTGACCGCGGCCACCAGGCCGACGAGCACTCCGACCGGGCCGAAGCGCCACCCGTACACGGGCAGGGACATCAGGGCGAGGAGATTGACGGCGGGCGCGGGGCCGGCGAAGGCCCCGGCGAGCAGCGCCACCGCGACCTGGCGCGGCGTGGCCGGGAGCATGGAGAAGTATTCGGGGCGGAGCGCCTCGCTGCCGCCCCCGAAGAGGAGGGGGCCGAAGATCCAGCCGGAGAGCCAGCCGGCCAGCGTGAGAGGCAGGTAGGCGGGCCACAGGACGGCGACGGCGATCGTACCGACGGCCAGGAGCACCCCGAGCGAGACGCCGGTGGTGAGGTTGGCGGCGTCGTCACCGCGCAGGGAGTTGCGCATGATCGCCAGCCGCATGCGGATCATGTGCTGGGCGGCCACCGGGGCCGGGGTCAGGAGGTGAGCCATGCCAGCCCCTCCGCTCCTCCGGTGCGGGCGCCGACGAGATCGACGAAGGCGTCGTCCAGGCTTCCGCCGCCGCGTACGTCGGCCAGCGGCCCGGCGGCCACGACGCGGCCGTCGGAGATGACGCCCACGTGGTCGCAGAGCTGTTCGACGAGGGCCATGACGTGGCTGGAGATGATCACCGAGCCGCCGCTGCCCGCGAACCTGCGCAGGATGGTCCTGATCGTGGCCGCGGAGACGGGGTCGACGGCCTCGAAGGGCTCGTCCAGGACGAGCAGGCGGGGCGCGTGCAGGAGGGCGATGGCCAGGCCGATCTTCTTGCGCATGCCGGTGGAGTACTCGATGACCAGGGTCCGCTCCGCGGAGTCCAGCTCCAGGACGCGGAGCAGCTCGTCTGCGCGCTCGGCGACGACGGCCGGCTCCATGCCCCGCAGCAGCCCGAGGTAGGTGAGGACCTCACGGCCGGTGAGCCGTTCCGGCATGGCGTTGCCGTCGGGCAGCACGCCGATCAGCTCCTTGGCGCGCACGGTGTCACGCCAGACGTCGACGCCGAAGATCTCGGCGCTGCCGGCGTCGGGGCGCAGCAGGCCGACGGACATGGCCAGGGTGGTGGTCTTGCCGGAGCCGTTGGGCCCGACCAGACCGTAGAACGATCCGGCGGGCACGGTGAGGTCGACGTCGTCGACGGCCACGTGGTCGCCGAAGACCTTGCGGAGTCCGGTGGTGCGGAGAGCGGGCTCCCGGGTGGTTGGCATGACTCGAGCTTCGCCCGGATGCCGGGGTGGCGGATCGTCCGGGCGGAGAGCGGGGTGGTGGATTCCGGCATCAACCGATCGGTTGATGCCGGGCCCGTTCACGGTGCGGCGCGGCCCCGGACGACGTAGGCGGTCATGCCGGTGAAGTCGAGGGTGACGTGGTAGGGCTTGAAGAAGCTGTGCGAGAAGCTGGCGTGCACGTCGAAGCCCTCTCGGCCGAGCGCAGGCCGGTCGTCGGCGTAGCAGTAGACGTCGTGGGCGGCGGCGCTGCCGAGGCGGACCTCCTCCGGGTAGCAGGGATGGCTGACAACCGGCTGCCCGCCGGCGAAAGCCTCCACCGGGCGGTCGTGGTCGGTACGGATCCGCAACCGTTCGACCGTGTCCGCGGGCATGCTCACGGCCATCTCGCCGGTCCCGCCGAGGTTCAGGGCCACCACGCGCGGGCCGGAGCCGATGGCGCCGGTGATGCTGCCCCGGGTGAACAGCAGGTGCTCGGGGGCCAGCCACAGCGGCAGCGGCTCGGCGCCGGACCGTGCGGCGGCGGCGCGGGCCGCCCTGGCCGTCTCGGGGGTCCTGCGGCGCAGGATCAGCGACCGGCCGGCGTAGTCGACGGTGGTCAGGAAGTGGTACAGGATCCACGTGCCGATCAGTCCGTCGCCGATGCCCGGGCCGTCGTCGTCTGACCAGCCCACGGGGATGTTGCGCAGCTCGATGCCGCCCAGCCGGAAGGAGTCCAGGATCCCGGACCAGATGGTCATGGTCCTGCCCTCGTACTCCAGCTTGTCCTCGGTCACGGCGCGGATCCCGGCGTCCTCCGCCGCCTTCTGCGACACGCCCAGTTGCGCGACGCGCGTGTAGAACGACAGGTTGATCGGCGGTCCGCCGTTGAGCGACGCCTGCAGCATCGGCGCCGGGTCGAGCTGCCGCCACGGCACCCGGCCCACGTCGCCGTGGATCTGGTACGGCTCGCCGCGGAACGCCGCGAACAACGTGGCGTAGCCTTCCTCACCGGCGGCCCGCCATCGCGGCACGGCGAGAGAGAACTTGTCCTGCCGGGTGTAACAGTCGGCCAGGAAATGGTTGGCCTCCTTGTCGTCGGGCGCCAGCTCGACGGCTCTCCTGAGATATTTCTCCGCGTCTTGGAACTGGTTGGACAGCAGCGCGACATAACCGCGCCGGCGGGCCGCGTGCACATTCACCGGGTCTTTCTTCAGCATTTCCTCGTACGCGCGGCCGGCCCTTTCGAACTCCCCGGCCCGGAACAGCGCATCCGCGTCACCGCCGTCGGCCAGCGCCGGCGCCGCGCCGCCCGCCAGTGGCGCGGTCGCCGCAGCACCGGCCAGTACGGCGGCGCCCCGCAGCAGCGAACGCCGGTCCCATTCTCGGCCATTGCGCAAGGCATTCTCCTTTTTCGATTCAGGCCCCTTCACTATCGACCGGCCTTGTGCGCGCCGGGTCAGCGCCGTGTCATCGTCATGTCACGGCGCACGCGAAGCCGCACCGCTTGTAGCCTTGCGTCGTGACCGGCGAACTGTTGCGCGAACAGAGGGAGCTGCAGGCCGCGGCGGACGCCGCCTATGACGATCTGGGCCTGGCCGCGGCCCTCGGGAAGATCGGCGCGCCGGCGCGGGTGGGCAGCGCGGCGCTCGGCCTGATGGTCACCCGCGACCTCGACATCGACGTGACCTGCGCGGCACTCGACGAGCACACCATCGCGGACATCTCACGCCTCGGCGCAGGCCTCGTCCTGCACCCCCGGGTACGCCAGGTGCAGATCCGCGACGACACGGGCGCGTGGAACGTCGATCCGCTCTATCCCGACGGGGTCTATCTCGGCGTGCACTACCGGGCCCCGGACGGCAACGACTGGAACCTGGACGTGTGGTTCATCGACCAGCCCGACCGCCAGCCCAGCACCGTCCACCTGCGCACGCTGCGACCCCGCCTCACCGACGAGAGCAGGGCCGCGATCCTGCTGATCAAACGTGCCCTGGCGGCTCGGGGCGGGCCGCGTGTCAGCAGCTACGACATCTACACGGCGGTCCTGGACGACGGCGTCCGCACGCCCGACGAGTTCGACAGGCGCGGGACGGGCTCGCCTGGGCCGCGCTCTTAGGTCCGGGGGATGATCCGGAAGGACGGCCGGTCGTCCTCCATCTCCGCGTCGAGGGTCTTGTCGTCCAGGAACGAGGCGGCGCTCGGTTCGAGGTACACCCGTACGCCCTCCGCCTCGAGGATCTGATCCTCCGGGTGCGGGCCGCCCGAGACCGACAGCTCCAGAGATCTGTCGGAGCCGTTGGTGGAGGAGGCCGCGATGCGCAGCCCGGTGTCCGGCGGAGTTTCGGGTTGTGTGGTCAGATCGCGGATCGCCGCGACCGCGTCGGTGGTCAGCGTGAGCACGGCCACTCCTCCCGGGTTGTCCGCTCGCTACTGCTTCTGAAGCCCTGCCCGCGCTGGAGAGGCCAATAACCCCAAGTGGGGGCAAATGGTGTCAATTACGACACCGCGAGTGATGCGGCCTCGGCGCGCCGCCGCGCCGAGACCGGGCCTCAGGAACCGGCTACACCCAGTTCTTCACCCTTTCCCCGGCAGCCTTGGAATGCCTGCCCGCGATGATGTCCGGGGTACTCGAAGCGCTGCCGGCCAGCAGCCCGGTCTCCGCCGTGCGCGTCACAGCCACTCCCGGCTCGCCGGCGGCGCCGTCGTACGCGACCGGCCCGGTCAGCAGCACTCCACCGCCGACGGCGGCGATACCGAAGCCGGCCACTGTGATCATTATCTTCAGCTTGCGCATGATTCCTCCTGCGTACTCGGGATGGGGCAGGCCCTCGCAAGACGGGTCTCGCGGAGCTCTTCCTGAGCCGGCCGCCCCACCGGGTCGAGCTTGGCAGCGCGAGCGCAGCAAGATCCATACCGCCTGCGCTACCTCCGGCGGTAGCGCTGCCTGTCGGCCGGACGCGCTGGGCGGATCCTGTGCCGATCGCTCAAGGAGGCCGGGCCGCGCCCTCGGCCTGGCGGAAGCGGTCGATGATCTCCGGCAGCCTCGGGGCCTGCTCGAACAAGACAGGCCCGCCTCCTCGGCGACGCGATCCGTCGTGCTGGGCGAGAACGCGAGCCGCCGCCTCCTCGATGCGCCGGCGCGTCTCCCGGGCGCGCTGCTGGCGCGGCGTCTTCCTGGGGCGATGGGGCGAGCGGGCGGGGGCGCCGGACGCCGTCAGAAGCGAGTACAAAAAGCGAGGGATTCCTCATAGTCTAGCCGCCCTGCTCAGCAAACCCCCAGGAGGTATCCCGTGGCCATGTCCGCTGTGAACGAAGGCTCGCGCGAGGTCGCGCCGATCGGCGGCGTCCTTCCCTTCCTGCTGCCGTTCGGCGTCTACGTCGTGCACACGCTGGAGGAACTGCCCGGCTTCGCGGCCTGGGCCACCCGGCACTTCGGCCCGGAGACCACCGGCATGTTCGCCGCCTACCACATCCCGCTCGTCCTGCTGGTCCTGGCGACCTCCTGGCGGGCCATGCGCCAGGGCCGGCACGGCGGGTGGGTGGTGCTGGCGACCGCCTTCCAATGGCAGTTCGCCATGAACGCCCTGTTCCACCTCGGCGCCTGGGTTGCCCTCGGCGAATACTCGCCGGGAGCCGTCACCGCCAGTGTGGTCTCCCTCCCCGCGACAGCCGTCTATCTGGCCTGGATCAGGCGCGAAGGACGGGCGGACACCCGGGAGATCGCCCTCGCCCTCCTGCTGGGGACGCTCATCGCCGCCGCGGCGGTCGGCTTCCTGTTCCTGTGAGGCCGGTCATCGTGCTGGGCTGACGACGTCGTCGCCGAAGACGGCCGCGAGGGCCCTGCCGATCAGGGCGGGCAAGTCGGTCCGCCCGTCGTCCTCGGCCCAGCGCACCATCGCCGTGTGCAGGGCGGCCAGGCAGGCGCTGGCCGCCGCCTGGGCCCGGAACGCCGCGTCGGGGTCGGCGGGATCGTTCGCCAGGGCGCCGATGATGGCCTGCTGGAGGGCGTACTGGTTGTCCAGGTGCCTGGCCCGCAGGGCGGGCGTGGAGATCATGAGCTGGAGGCGGGCGAGCAGGAACTGCCGGTCCGCTGCCATATCGTCGCCGGTCAGGGCCGTGGCGGCGTCGACGAGCGCGCCGCCGATGCGGCGGACCAGGGGCAGGCCGGCGGGCGACGCGGCGATCCGCTCGGCGATGAGCCTGCCGTGCTCGTCGACGAGCACGAGGTCTTCCTTGGTGGGGAAGTGCCGGTAGACGGTCATGGGCGAGACTCCGGCCGCGTCGGCGACGTCGTTCATGGTCGTGGCGTCGTAGCCGCGTTCGCTGAACAGCCGTATCGCGTGCCCCTGGATCGTGCGCCGCGTCTGGGCCCGTCGTCGTGCTCGCAGGGTTGAGTGCTGCTCCGGCATGTGTTAGACACTACCATCGTGATAGTCACTACCAAATCGGTAGTCGCTAACAGTAAGGAGTGGTGGACATGAGTGATCTCATCGGCAGGACGGCCCTGGTGACCGGCGCCTCGCGCGGCATCGGCCAGGCGATCGCGACCCGGCTGGCGGGCAGGGGAGCGATGGTGATCGTGCACTACGGCACGGACGCGGACGGCGCGACGGCGACGGCCGGCCGGATCGAGCGCGACGGCGGGACCGCCGTCACCGTCCGGGCCGAGCTGGGCGTGGACGGCGACGTCGACGAGCTCTTCGCGGGAGTCGAGGCCGTTCTGGCCGGGCGGCCCCTCGACATCGTGGTCAACAACGCGGCAGCGCAGCCGGCCGGTCCGCTCGGCGCCACGACGCGGGCCGAGTTCGACCACCTGTTCGCCGTGAACGTACGGGCGCCGTACTTCATCATCCAGCGCGCCCTGCCCCTGATGCGCGACGGCGGCCGGATCGTCACGATCTCGTCCGTCGCGACCCGCATGGCCAACCCCGCCCAGACGTCCTTCGCCATGACCAAGGGCGCGATCGAGACCATGAGCCTGACCCTGGCCAACGAGCTCGGCGTCCGGGGCATCACCGTGAACGCCGTCGCCCCCGGCGCCACCCGCACCCCCGCCAACGCGGCCGTCTTCGACGCGCCCGGCCTGGCCGGCTTCATCGCCGGGTCTACGGCACTCGACCGCCTCGGCAGCGCCGACGACGTCGCCGACGTGGTCGCCTTCCTCGCCTCCGACGCCGCCCGATGGATCACCGGCCAGGTCGTCGACGCCAGCGGCGGCCTGTTCCTGGGGCCGCGCGCCTGACCTCGCCGCGCCGGCCTCAGGCGCTTCCGGCCAGCATGAGGTTCATCAGCGGGCCGGCGAGCGCCGCCTTGCCTCGGCCGGGGAGGGCGGCCAGGCGAGCCGTCCGCGCGGGCAGCAGACGCAGGTCCTCCTCCGTCACCGTGCGGGCGACGGCCAGCGCCGCGGCAGGATGGTTGTCCAGGATGCTGTGCGCCAGCCCGTCGAAGGGCACGAGCACGCCGTGGGGAGTCAGCTCGCTGATCCGCTGCGCGACGGCCGGTATGGACCGCAGGTCCCTGGCTCCGGACACCACGGCGACAGGCCAGGTGAAGCTCCGCAGAGCGGCGGGCGCGTCGACGGGCTCACCGGTGAAGGCGGGGAACCGGCCGGCGATGGAGGCGTACGGCAGGGCGGAGTCCAGGGGCAGGCCGTCCGGCTTCAGCGCGTAGGCCTCACGGAAGTTGATCACCCCGGCGAGGTCGAACTCCATCACGTACGGGCGCACCCGGGTCGTCTCGCCGGTGACCAGGGCGGCCAGCCGGTCCCAGAGCCCGCGCCTGCCCTTGTCCACCGCCATGAGCAGCTTGGACAGCAGCGGAACCCCGCCGAGCTCGTAGGCGAGCGGGACCACGACGGCCGTGTCCTCGTCCGTGACCTTGCCCGACTCCACCAGGGCGCGCAGCGCCGCCGCCACGCCCCTGGTCTCGGGCTCGTCGCCGTCCCACAGCAGCCTTCGCAGGTACGCCCGGCAGAGGTCGAAGTCGTCGGCCGAGGCGTAGGTGGAGTCGAGCACCATGCCGGACACGCGCTCCGGATGGGTGGCGCCGAGCACCTGCGCGAGATAGCCGCCGTAGGAGGTGCCGTAGACGACGGCCCGGTCCACGCCGCACGCGTCGAGCACCGCCACCAGGTCCTCGACCGCCGCCGTGACGGTGAGATCCTCCCACCGCAGATCCATGCCGGTACGGTCACGCCGGGAGAAGCCGACGCCCCGGTGCTCGACCATGATCACGTCGAATCCCCGGTGGGCGGCCAGGCGCCTGAGCCGGCGATACGGGACGACCGAGCCCAGCCCCGGTCCTCCCGGGATCACCAGCAGCGGCGTCGCCCCCCGCCGCCCCGTACGCACGTAGGCCAGATCGAGGCTGCCCCGCGGGACACGCCGGACGCCGTGGCGCCGATCAGAGCGGATCTTCATGGCCCTCATGAAAGACCTTGACGTTACGTCAAGGTCAAGAGCCCCGCGCCCCGGGCTCAGGCGGGCGGGTCCGTGGGGCCGGTGAGGCCGTGGAGGAGCAGGTCGGCGACCAGGCGCATCCTCGACCCCGGCGCCCCCTAGCCGGCGTACGCGGGCCTGTACTCGGCCTCCGGCGTGGCCGACGGCCCCGACGTCGAGCCCGGGACGTTCAACCTGGTCTTCGGGCCCGCGCGCTCGAGCGCGCCGACGCCCTGGCCGACTACGCCCGGCGGCGCCGGGCCCGCATCGCCAAGATGGTCAGGTCCGCCGCCGCCAACCGCGCGCCAAGATCGCCGGTCCCGTCGCCCGCCGGCTGCGCAACCTCCTCATGCCGGTGGCCCTACGGCACTTCTACGAACGCGGCACCTCCTGGCTGTACACCCACGACGTCACCGCCTAGGGTCCGGGCGCTACTGCCGCCACTGCTCCGCCGGTGACACGCCGGGCAGGGGCTTGCCGATGAGGGCAAGCGGGAGGAAGAAGCAGACCTGGCCGATGGCCATGATGAGCGTGGCCAGAGCCTGGTCGTCGTAGTGCTCGGACGCCCTCGCGTACAGCTCGTCGGGGACGCGCTCGCCGGCCGGGTTCGGCGTGAGCACGGCTTCGACCAGCTCCAGCGCGACGCGCTCGGCGTCGGTGAAGTAGGGCGCGTCGCGCCAGGAGGCCACGGCGGTGATGCTCTCCTCGGCGGCGCCGGCCTTGCGGAGGTTGCCGGTGTGCAGGACCGTCAGGTACGTGCTGCCGGCGAGCTGACCGGCGCGCAGCTGGACCAGGCTGATGGTCGTCTGCGGGATCGTGCCGTTGCCGGTGGCCTTGTACAGGGCGCCGCCGATGTCCTTGAGCTCGGGGACGAGCACGGCGGGGTTCGGCAGACGCGACTGGGTGGTGGTCACGGGGTTGTCCCTTCTCGGTTCCAATGCTGGATCACTGCTGCACTGACGGAGCGCAGGGGACGAAGGTGACCGCTCGGCCCAAGAATGTGCGCGCCGCGGCCCCCGCCGCCACCCACCGGGCGTCACGAGGACAAGGGCGCTTTCACGATCGCCGGGATTCCCCCCTCGGCACAGCGGAACTAAAGTCGATCCAAAGCGGTCATCCGTAGCTTCATCCGCATGACTCTTCGACGCATCATCAGCATCGCCGCCGCCGGAGCGACCGCCGCCGCTCTGGGCCTCGCGATGGCGCCCGCCGCAAGCGCGGACGACGCCGGCGACTGCAACTACCGCTACGTCTGCTTCTACAGCGGCTCCGGCCAGACCGGCACGCTCAAGCTGGAGAAGGCGGGCAACTGGAGCGGCAACGTCTCAGGCATCCGCTCCTTCTTCAACAACGGCGAGTCCGAGCCGAACGGCGCCGACCACGTCATCGTCACCTACCAGTACTACACCGACAGCGGCAGCGGCCCCGAGCTCAGCAGCAAGCAGCGCAAGTGCCTGCACTACGGCCTCGCCGACGCCGGCTCGATGCCGGGCGGCTGGCGCAACTGGGGCTCGGTGGTCACCAACATCGAGTGGGTGAACCGCTGGCACAGCCTGTGCGGCGGCTGATCAGCCATCTGGGGGATGCGGGCGAGACCCCGCCGGCAGGCGCCGGCGGGGTCTCGCCCAATCGCTCTACCGGCCCTGGTCAGGGGCGGTGAACGAGATCCACACGTCCGGAGGGACGGCCGCGGGCTCCTCCTTCCACGCGTCACCGGCGATCTCCGTGGCGACGCGACGCCAGAACGCCGCGCCCGCCGTGTTGGCCTCCTGGAAGGCGATCCTCCAAGGCCCCGGATGCCGGGAGATCACGTCTCGCACGACTTCCATCCCGACCCCGGAACGGCGCGCGCCGCGTACCACGAAGAAGCTGTTGAGCACGCGCGCCGGGCCGGACAGGGCGCGCACGAACGCGAACCCGACGGGCCGGTCCCCGCTGGTGAACAGGTACGCCGTCCACTCGTCGTCCTCGAGCGCCGTGCGCAGCCGGTCGCTGTGATAGGTGCCGTCGGGGCTGGGCAGCCCGCCCTGGAAGTCCGCCATGTCGTGGCGGAACATGAGCCAGAGGCGTTCGATGATGGGGCGGTCCGCGGCGTTGATGGGCCGCACGGTTGCCTTGATAGTGGTCATACATAGACCTTCCGGCCGGAATCAACATCCGACCGGAAAGCAGACACTAGCAGATTCGATCATGGCCCGCCCACCGCGGCCGGACCATGACGGACGTGCCTTGGGGGAGATCGGGGCTGGTGCTGGTGATCCCGCCGTGCCTGCTCCTCGTCCCCGGCATGAGCCACCTGCGCGGCACCCGTACGCCGAGGAGAACGTCATGACTGCACGCGAAGCGGCCGGACGGCGACAGAATCGGCGGAGAGCGTCACCTCGATGGTGATGCGGGGATTGTCCGGCCGGGGGAGCCGAAGCCCGCGCTCGAACTCCTCTTCGTCGTCCGGCATCGCCTTCGGCTGGATCGTGACCTTGACCTGGCCGGTCTCCTCATCCGTCTGCGAGGTCATCGTGGCCACCTCGGGCCGGGAACGGAGCCAGGTGACGACCGTGTCGTGGGCCTGCTGGAGGTCGGCGGACGAGAATCCCTTGCCGCCGATCAGCGTGACCTCCGTGGGAAGGGTCCTGGCCAGCTCGATCGCGCGAGCCGGGACGCGCCCCTTGAAGCCGATGCGCAGCCCTCGGTGGTCGTCGACGTACCTGATGCCGGAGAGCTCGCCGGGGAACTCCTTGTGGAGCTTGTCGAGCACCCGGTTGTTGGCCGTCTGTGAGCCGAAGCGGTCGATGGCCTCCTCGTAGGAGATGCCCTGCGATCTGGCGACGTTCACGAGGTCGACCAGTTCGGCGTAGGGGATGCCGTCGATCGTCACGTCCGGCTCGGTCACCGCGGGGTCGTACCCGTCGAAGTCCGTCGGTTTGGGCGACGAGGTGGCGGCCAGCCGGGTCGCGTACCGTTTGACGACCTCCTCCAAGGGCCGGCCCGATGACGCCGCCTCTCGTTCGAGCCGTTCCAGGGTGGGCCGATGCGGTGCGGGCTGATCGGCCCTCGGTAACACGATCGTCTCGGTCCCGGCCGCCGTGGGCGCCGCGCCGGCACCGGGTTGACCGCAGGCGCACAACGCCGCGAGCAACGCGATGACGGTCCAACGTGATCCCTTCATATCTGAGGGACGCGCCGACGGCCTGAAGGGTTCATCCGGTCAGGGGTGCGAGTGGATCTCGTCGTGTGCCTCTTCGAGCGAGGATCCCGACAGGAGCGCCGCGATCCCGCCGGTGAAGTTGGCGCACGCGAAGAGGTCCTCGTGCGGGCAGGCCAGGCCGTGCGCGATGGCGGTGCGCGCCACCTGGGCCTGGGCGATCCGCTGGTCCAGCTCGGCGAGCTTGCGCCGGTAGAGCTCGCGCCATCCGTCGTCGGACGGTGCGCGTGACGCGACGAACGCCCTGATCTCCCGCAGCGTGAAGCCGGCGTCGCGCAGCAGCAGGACCACGCCGACCAGCTCGACCGCCGACGGCGGGTAACGCCGCCGGCCCGAGATCCGGGCCGGCGCCGGCAGGAGGCCGAACTCCTCCCAGTAGCGCAGGGCGGAGGTGGCGACACCCGTGCGGCTCGCCAGCTCGCCGATCGTCAACTGCTCGCCCATTGACTTCAAGCATACTTGAAGCCATTGACTGGCGATCATGCGAACAGCGGATACGTCTTTCAAGCAGCGCGTGATCAGATACCTGGTGGGCCAGGCCCATCGCCCCCGAGGCGTCGTCGGGTGGGCGACGAGCTGGATGTTCGCCCTTCGCCCCTCCAACCGGCAGCGCAACAGGTGGGCGGTGTCGCTGCTGGACGTGCGGCCCACCGACCGGGTGCTGGAGATCGGATTCGGTCCCGGCATCGCCATCGCCGAGCTCGCCCGCCGGGCCACCCACGGCCAGGTCTTCGGCGTCGACCACTCCCTGACCATGGTCCGGCAGGCCGCCCGCCGCAACGCCGCCGCCGTCCGCGCCCGCCGGGTGCGCCTCACACAGGCCTCCGTGGAGCGGCTGCCGAGCTTCGGCGACCCGCTCGACGCCGTCCTCGCCGTCAACTCCGCGGGGTTCTGGCCGAACCCGGTGGAGCGGCTCGCCGAGCTGCGCCGCCTGCTCCGCCCCGGAGGCCGCATCGCGCTCGTCAGCCAGCCGCGCAGCCCGGGCGCCAACCGGGACACCACGGCCCGGGCCGCCCAGGAGCTCCAGGACCTGCTCACCCAGGCCGGCTTCACCCGCCTCCGGGTCGAGACCCTCGACCTCGACCCGCCCGTCGCCTGCGTGCTCGCCGACAACCCGGCCGGCGCCGGCCGTCACCCATGACGGCCGCGGCCCGCCGTACGAGGTGGACCAGGGGAGGGACGCCGTGCGGGCGGATGGTCCGCCACTCCACGCCCGTGACCGCGCCCAGCTCGTGATCGCCGCCTACCGGTCCGGCCTCGCCACGGTCACCGCGGAGTGAGAAACCCGGAGATTCAGAGAAACGTCCCTGTCGGATCGGGCCGGGGCTGTTCGTTGAAGGTGTGAGAGGGCGCCCACGAGGGATGTCCCCAGGGTCGAGGAAGAGAAGGATGACGAGCATGAAGCTGACGACCATCACGAACGTATCCGTCGACGGCGTGATGCAGGGACTCGGGCAGTCGGACGAGGACCGCAGGGGCGGGTTCGAGCGCGGCGGCTGGGCCCTGCCGTTGTTCGACGGTGAGGCCGAGGCGTTCCTCGGGCAGATCTACCAGCGCGCCGACGCGTTCCTGTTCGGCCGGCGGACGTACGAGATCTTCGCCGGTTCCTGGGGCGTGATGCCGGATCCGGAGAGCAACCCCATCGGCGGCCCCCTGCACGCGCGGCCCAAGTACGTGGCCTCGGCCACGCTCACCGACCCGGGATGGGCGGGCACGACCGTCCTGTCCGGCGACGCCGTGGACGCCGTGCGGGAGCTGAAGGCCGAGCGGGACGGTGAGCTGCAGGTGCACGGCAGCGGCGCGCTGGTCCGCCGGCTGCTCGACGAGGGCCTGGTCGACGAGATCACCCTGTTCACCTATCCCGTGGTCGTCGGCCAGGGCACGCGGCTGTTCCCCGCCACGGGCCCGGACCTGGCGCTGGACCTGGTCGGCTTCCGGGCGTTCGCGAGCGGCATCACGTGCCAGGTCTACCGCCCTGCCGGGCGCCCGCGGTACGCCGGCCCGGACCTCGCGTCATAGCCGCCCCTCGTACGACCGACCGTCACGCAGGAGATGACCTGAGATGCAGTACCTGGTTTCCGTGATCGACGACAGGACCGCCTCGGCCACGCCGGACGAGATGTCCGCCATCAACGCGTTCAACGACCGGCTGGTGGCCGAGGGCCACTGGGTGTTCGCCGGCGGCCTGGCCTCGCCCGGCACGGCCACCGTGATCGACAACCGGGGCGGGGAGGCGATGCTCACCGACGGGCCCTTCCTGGAGTCGAAGGAGTACCTCGCCGGCCTCTGGATCATCAGGGCTCCCGACCTCGACGTGGCGCTCAAGCTCGCCGCCGAGGGGTCCAAGGCGTGCAACCGGAGGGTCGAGGTACGGCCGTTCCTGGGCGGGTGACCGTGGCCGGCGTCCGTGAGGCGATCACCAGGGCCCACCACGAGGAGTGGTCGCGCGTGGTGGCCGCGCTGGCCAGGCGGTTCGGGGACCTCGATGTCGCCGAGGAGGCGGCGGCGGAGGCGTTCGCGGCCGCTGTCGAGCGGTGGCCGGCCGACGGCGTGCCTCCCAGCCCTGGCGCCTGGCTGGCCACCACGGCCGGCCGCAAGGCCATCGACCGGGTCCGGCGCGAGAGCAAGCGCGCGGACAAGCAGAAGGAGGCCCAGCTGTTGTACGACGACGACCCGGCCGAGCCTCTCGGAGCCATCGACGACGACCGGCTCCGGCTGATCTTCACCTGCTGTCATCCGGCGCTCGCGATGGAGTCCCGCGTGGCGCTGACGCTGCGACTGGTCGGCGGCCTGACTGTCGCCCAGATCGCCCGTGCCTTCCTGGTGCGGGAGACCGCGATGGGGCAGCGGATCACCCGGGCCAAGGCCAAGATCAAGGCGGCTCGCATCCCCTACCGGGTGCCGTCCGCCGAGGACCTGCCGGCACGCGTCTCCGGCGTGCTCGCCGTCCTCTTCCTCGTCTTCAACGAGGGCTACCTGGCGACCGGCCCCGACACCGATCCCGTACGCCCCGACCTGACCGCCGAGGCGATCCGGCTCGGCCGCCTGCTCCGCACCTTCATGCCGGAGGACGGCGAGGTGGCCGGGCTGCTGGCGCTGATGCTCCTCACCGAGGCGCGCCGCACCGCCCGGGTCTCGGCGGGCGGCGAGCTGGTCGCCCTCGACGAGCAGGACCGGGGGGCCTGGGACGCGGCGCTGATCGCCGAGGGCCATCAGCTGGTGCGCGAGCGTCTCGCCGCTGCCGCCGCCGGGGCGGCTCCGGGCCGCTACCAGATCCTCGCGGCGATCAACGCCGTGCACACCTCCGCCAGGGACGTGCGCGACACCGACTGGTCGCAGGTCGTCGCCCTGTACGACCAGCTCGTCCGCCTCGACCCCTCGCCGGTCGTCGCCCTCAACCGGGCCATCGCGGTCGCCGAGCTCGACGGCCCGGAGGTGGCGCTGGCGGCCGTCAACCGTCTTGAGCCCGAGCTGGCCGGCTACCACGCCTACCACGCGACCCGCGCCGACCTGCTGCGCCGGCTGGGCCGGGGCCGGGAGTCGCGCGCGGCGTACGACAGGGCCATCGAGCTGGCGGGCAACACCGCCGAGACCGCGGCCCTGACCCGCCGCCGCGACCGGCTCCGGTAGCGCCCGCGGGCGCTGTGCCGGCGCCTGGAGATCCGGCCCGTTTTCTGGCGGACATTCTACGTTAACCATCTGTTGTGACATCCGACGTTGGACGTAGGATGTCTTCTCCCCCAGCTACTCCAGCCAGAAGGGCGAAGACATGCACGATGGCTATCCCCCGGAGAGCCGTACCGGGCGCTTCCTGCGGCGCCGGGCGGGCGCCGTGATGGCGCTCGCAGGCTTACTCGTCGGCGCGTTCGCCGCGCCGGCCGCCGCGACCGGCGACAGCGCGCCGTTCGTGGACGAGCAGGTGATCTACAACCGGGGCGACTCCGGCTACAGCTGCTTCCGGATCCCCGCCGTGGTGCGGGCGGCGAACGGCATGGTCCTGGCGTTCGCCGAGGGGCGGGTGAAGGACTGCGGCGACGACGAGGACATCGACCTCGTGCTGCGCCGTTCCGCCGACGGCGGCCGGACCTGGGGGCCGATCCAGGTGATCTCGGAGGGCAACGGCACGACCCACGGCAACCCGGTGCCGATCGTCGACGGGCGCACCGGCCGGGTCGTGCTCGTGAGCACCCGCAACGGCGCCGAGCCGTGCCCGAACGGCTGTGACCGCGACCCGTGGGTCCAGTTCAGCGACGACCACGGGGCCACCTGGTCGGCCGCCAGGGAGATGACCGAGGGCAAGCGCCCGGAGTGGAACTTCTGGTACGCAACCGGCCCGATGCACGGCATCCAGCTCACCTCCGGCCCGCACGCCGGCCGGCTGGTCGTCGGGGCCAGCTTCGAGAGCTGGGACCGCGTCGGCAAGCACGTGTACGGCACCCACCTGCTCTACAGCGACGACAGCGGGGTGACCTGGAACATCGGCGCCGAGACGGCCCGCGACGACGGCACGGTCATCGCCCAGGAGGTCACCGTCGTCGAGCTCACCGACGGGCGGATCTACGCCTCGGCCCGCGAGCGCGGCACCGACGAGGGCAGCCGGGCGTACGCGACCAGCAGCGACGGCGGCAGGACGTGGGACGCGCCGTTCCGCACCGTGCCGGCGCTGGCGACGACCGACGTCCAGGGGTCGCTGCTGCGCTTCGACGACGAGCGCATCCTCTTCTCCTCGCCGATGCACCCGGGCGCCCGGGAGGCGATGGGCATCAAGTCGTCCTACGACGAGGCCCGCAGCTTCGAGACGTGGGACGAGGGCAAGGTCTTCCACTGGGGACCGTCGGCGTACTCGGACATGGTGCGGCTGGACGCTGACGAGGCGGCCCTGATGTACGAGGCGGGCAGCGTCTCGCCGTACGAGCAGATCCGGTTCGCGCGGTTCAACGAGGCGTACCTGGAGACGCCGAACGGCACCCCGCCCGGCATCCCCGGCCCGCCGGAGCCCGGCCCGACGACGCCGGACACCTCGCCGCACCGCAACGCGGCGTACGTCCGGGGCGGCGCGCAGCCCGCCGACGGGCGCTTCGGCGGCGGGCTGGCCCTGGACCGGGTGGACGACCGGGTGGAGGTGGCCTTCGACGACTCCATCGACCTGGGCGGCAAGGACTTCACGCTGACCACCTGGGTCCGCTACACGGAGAAGACCGGCTCGCACGCGATCCTCTGGTTCCACCGGGTGGACCGGGGCACCAACCCGCCGGGGCTGTGGCTGCGGGCCGAGCCTGCCAGCAACCGCATCCGGGCGGTGCTCTCCGTCGACCGGTACGACGTGACCGTCCAGTCGCCGAGCGCGTACAACGACGGGCAGTGGCACTTCGTGGCGCTCCAGCGGGCCGGCGGGGAGCTGCGGCTCATGGTGGACGGCGTGCAGGTCTCGGCGGCGGCGGCGCCGGCCGGCTCGCTGACTCTCGGCAAGGAGTTCGGGATCGGCGGAATCCACGTCGGCCAGCGGATGGACGGCGCGGACCGCTTCCGCGGGACGCTGGACGAGCTGCGGGTCTACCGCCGCGCCCTCAGCGGCACGGAGCTGGACCTGATCCGCGAGCGGAACTTGCCGATCGGCGGCCGGCTCGGGCTGCGGCTCCCGTTCGACCACGTGAACTGAGAAAACGAGTCATCGCCCCGCGCAGGACATCCCATGTCCTGCGCGGGTGGTGAACGACCGAGGCTCATCCGGTGGCCAGGCCGTGCAGTCGTCGTAAACTTTCCGTACCGCCTGGCCGTCCGGGACCGAGAGGTGGGATGTTCGACCACAACGTCTTCCGAGCCTGGAGGCAGCATGCCTGCGCGTGACGGCGCGTCGCTTCAGGAGCGCATCGTCGCCCTGATCCACGAACGCGGGCTGGCCCCCGGATCCCCGATGCCGACCGAGGTGCAGCTGATGGAGCTGCTCGGCGCGAGCCGCAACAGCGTCCGCGAGGCCGTACGGGCGCTGCGGGCCCTGGGCATCGTCGAGATCCGGCACGGCCACGGGACGTTCGTCGGGCACGCGTCGCTCGACGTGCTGACGCCGTCGCTCGCCTTCCAGGTGCGCTCGGGGCCGGGCGGCGGGATCGACGCGCTGCGCGATCTGGTCGAGGTCCGCGAGCTGCTGGAGACGGGGCTGATCGGCCAGGTGGCCCGCACCGCCAGCGCCGCCCGGCTCGCCGCGCTGGACGCCCTGGTGAACGGCATGGACCGCGACCGGGAGGCCGATCGGGCCTTCCACGCGCTGCTGTACGAGTCGAGCGGCAACGAGCTGGTGCTGCAGCTGATCGGCCTGTTCTGGGACGTCTACCACGAGGTCGAGCCGACGCTCGGCCCGCCGGAGGAGCGGACCGAGGAGATCGTCGTCAACCATCGCCGGATCGTGACGGCGCTCCGGGCGCGGGACGCCGAGGCCGCCCGGGAGGCGATGCGGCTGCACTTCCGCGACGTGAAGGCGCGCATCGCGCGGGCGAAGGCGCCGCCGTCACCCGCGCCGACCTGACCCCCAAGGCCGCCCGCCGCCCCGCCGCCGGGCGATTCAGCGGATAGCTCGACGAAACGCGAGTCGTCTTCCCCTCCCGCCGTCGATCGTGACCGGGCCGCCGGGCGTCTCGACGGTCAGCTCGGAGCCCGAGATCGCGACCTCGGGGGCGGCGGCGCCCGGCACGATCAGGGTCAGGACGTCGGCCGCCTCCGCCGACTCCACGGTGACGGTCCCGGCGGTGCGCAGATAGCCGGGCGAGACCGTCCCGGTGCGCAGCCGCAGGCCATCGGCGGGGAACTGCAGGAGCGTCACCCGCCAGTCCCCGTCGCCCAGCACCACCGCGCCGCCGGTCCGGGAGACGACCGTGAGCGCGGGATCGAAGTGCCACAGGCTGCGCAGGGACCCGGCGGGCACGCTGTCGTGCACGGCCAGCAGGTCCGGCGCGTGGCTGACCAGGACCCGCCTGGTTCTGGGCACCCCGTAGGCGTCGTCGGACAGCTCGAAGCACTGGCGGGCGGGCCCGATCGACGACTCCAGGAGATGGGTGCGCGTGCCCGGCCGGAAGACGCCCGTGACGACGGGCACGTTGTGCGCCTCCGGCGAGCGCGTCCAGTCCACGTACGGAGTCCGCTCGTAGGAGTGGAAACCGGCCTCCACCAGGATCCGGTGCCCTTGGGCGCTGTAGGTGACGCCGAGGTGGTCCTCGTGCCCGTGCAACGCGCGTCCCGGCCCGAACCGGATCGAGTAGTAGGCCGAGTCTGGATCGTTCCAGGCCGTGCGGCCGAAGACGTACCCGGCGTCGAACACCCGCACCACCGGCCCCTCCTGCGCAAACCCGGTCGCGCGGGCGTCGGCCGGGCTGTCCCCGATGGGGACGAGGCGGCCGTCGGGCTGGGTGGCGTGGGCCACGTACGCCTCCAGCGCGGACCTCCTGGCCACCAGCCGCGGGGGCGGTTCGGCGCCGCTCTCCCTGATGGCCCGCAGCGCCACGCCGAGCCGCCGGTGCACGTACAGGCCGTAGCGGGGAGCCTGCTCGTGCAGCGCGCCCTGGTCGTCGACGGCGAGCTCGGCGGAGGCGGTCATCCTGTGTATGGCGAGGTCCCGCCACTTCGCCCGGCCGAGGCGGCAGCCGACGACCAGGAGCGCGATGTCCTGGTCGAGGCCGTGGTTGTGGCCCGCGCGGTAGAGCGCCGGATCGGCCAGGACCTCGCCGTGCTCGGCCAGGCAGTCCAGGAGCCACCGGGCCCGGACGTGCTCGCTCAGGCAGACGAGCACCGGGGCGCGCAACGCCACCGGATGCTCGGCCCAGGCCCACGGGCTGACCCCGCGGCCGCCGCGCGGGTTCGCCCGCGCCCACTGCCCGGCCAGGTCGGTGGCCCGTCGCAGGTACGCCGCTTCCCCCGAACGCTCGTACTCGGCGATCAGGCGGCCCGCCCAGCGCAACGCGTGCAGGTTCAGCGCCCAGGAGCGGTTGCCGTGCGGGTTCGCCGTCCAGTCGACGACCGCGCCGAGGTCGACCGGCGGCTGCCCGGCGAACGTGACGCGCCCGAGCATCACCTCCTCCACGTTGCTCAGCGGGAACTGGTCGCTCAGGCAGATGGCCTTGCCTGAGGTCGTGCGGGCATGCCAGAACACGTCATGGCTCCTGATTTCGGGCACGCGGCAGCCACGCGCCGCGCGGGGATGAGTCAGCGGGGGCCTTGGTCCGTCCAGCCGGCCACCAGGACGATCTCGGAACGTCCCGCCCGGTCGTCCGTGCTCGACAGCACCTGCGAGGTGGCCGGGTCGATGATCAGCGTGCGCCGGGCGCCCGACGGCAGCCCGAAGGAGAACGCCGCACCGCGACGCCCGCGCGCGTCCGCGCGCTCGCCCAGGTAGCGGACGCCGGGCAGGTCGGCGAGCGCGCGGTAGGCGGCGGCGCGGACCTGCGGCGGCGACGGCTTGGTCCAGAGCAGCCCGCCGAGCGCGTCGGCGAGCAGCCCCGCGTCCGGCAGCATCGCGGCCACCCGCTCCCGCAGCGCCGCCGGGTCGGCCGGCAGGTCCCGGATCTGCGCGTACGTCATGGCCCGCCCCGCCATGCTGAACGGTGACCCGCCCTCGACCCGGGTCACCCGGCCGCCCTCCGAGATCCACGCCCGGCCGTCCCTGGTCGCCCAGAGCTCGGTCTCCCTCGTGCCGTCGCGCAGCTTCCTGACGTGCCAGTACGTGCCCTCCGCCGACGTGGACGCCGCCGTGGTGGCCGCCGCGAGCAGGATCGACCGGCCGGGCAGCGGCTGCTCGGGCGCGCCAGGGACGATCAGGAACAGCGCGAGCGCCGCCGCCACGACCGGGACCGCCAGCCACGGCAGCCGCCTGCGCCTGCGCCGGGCCGCCAGCTGCCGCCACACCCTGGCCTGGGCCTGCGGGTCCGGGCGAGGCTCGCCGTACAGATCGCGTACGAGGTCATCCACGGTCGGCCACCCCGCCCAGCCGGGCCCGCAGCTTCTTCCTCGCCCGGTTCAGGCGGGAACCGACGGTGCCGTACGGGATGCCGAGCGCGTTGGCGACCTCCTCGTGGCTCAGCCCGGCCAGGGCGACCAGCAGCAGCGCGTCGCGGTCACGCAGAGCCAGCTCGGCCAGGGCGGCGGCCAGCTCCGGGCGCAGGCTCTGGGCGCTGACGCGGACGGCCACGGAGTCCTCGTGCCCCGGGGAGTCGGCCTCGGGACCGAGCCGGCCCAGGGCGCGCAGGGTGCGGGCCTCCAGGCGGCGGTGCTTGCCGATGAGGTTCGTGGCGATGCCGTACAGCCAGGCCCGGACGCTCGCGCGGTCCGGGTCGTACTGCGCCCGCTTGCGGTACGCCGTGAAGAACGTCTCCGCGACGATGTCCTCGGCGTGGTCCTGGCCGAGCCGCTGGGCGACGTACGTGTGGATCTCCCCGTAGTACGTGCCGAACACCTCCTCGAACCGTTCAGCGTCGAGCGCCCCTCGCGCGCGGGCCGCCCAGGGCACAGGGGTCAGGATGGCCTCCGCCGTCATGTGCTGCCTTCCGATGCATCAATGGTCATCGTTTATCACCCGATGCCCCGGGTTCCTTTCACGCGGGTCGCTTCATGTGCCGATCACCGGGACTCGGGAGGACGGGCGGGATAGCCTGCCGGGATGACGGCAGAGCGACCGATGCCCACACAGGACGACGTACTCGGCTACTTCGACACGCTGTCGAACTGGGGCCGGTGGGGCGACGACGACGAGCTCGGCACCCTGAACCACATCACCGACGACGTCCGGCTGGCGGCGGCCCGGGCCGTGCGCCACGGCAGGAGCGTGTCATGCGCATGGGACGTCGCCGTGCCCGAGGACATGGAGCGGGCGACGACCGCGTGCCCGTGCGCCGCCGACATGCCGGGCGCCGAGAACATGCCGGCGCCCGGATTCCGCAACGACCGGCGCTGGGGCTTCTCCACCGAGCGGCTCGGCCTCATGTTCCACGGCAACACCATCACCCACGTCGACTCGCCGTGCCACATCCTCTGGGATGGCACGATGTACAACGGGCGCCCGCACGCGCTGGTCGACGCCGCGACCGGATCGGCGTGGGCGTCCGTCACCGCGGCGGCGAACGGGATCGTCACCCGCGGCGTCCTGCTGGACGTCGCCGCCGTCCGCGACGTGCCCTGGCTCGAACCCGGCCAGGGCGTCTTCCCCGACGACCTCGAGGCGGCCGAGCGTCGCCAGGGCGTGCGCGTACGAGCCGGCGACGCGGTGCTCCTGCGGACCGGCTACGGCCGCTTCCGCCACGAGAGCGGCGTGGCCGGCGGCTTCACGCAGGCCGGGTGGCACGCCGCCAGCCTGCCGTGGCTGCACGAACGGGAGGTCGCGCTGATCGGTGCCGACACCCCCCAGGACGTGCAGCCGTCGGGGTACGACGACGTGCTGATGCCGGTTCACGCCGTGAGCCTGGTCGCGATGGGGCTGTGGATGCTCGACAACTGCGACCTGGAGGCGTGCGCGGCCACGGCCGCCGAACTCGGCCAGTGGGACTTCCACCTCGCCGTCGCCCCGGTCCGCTTCGCCGGCACCTCCGGCAGCCCGGTCAACCCGATCGCCACCTTCTGACGCCGCCCTCCCACAGCCCGACGACCACACCACTCCTGCGGGGATGAGCCGTGGGCGGCTACGTCGTCAGCCTCCTGGAACACCCGGTCTACTTCGACGTGCACACCGAGACTTCGGGGACGGGGGATGGTCGCCGCGCGGGGTTCTCGTGCGGGGACGTTCGGCTGTCGCCGGGGTTAGGCGCAGGTCTTCTTTTCCGGGGTGCAGAACGTGACCTCGGGGTAGCTCGCCGAGGGCTTGTCCAGCAAGGGCTGCGGCTTCTTGCGCAGGTGCTGGTCGAAGAAGGCCGCCACGTACTGACGGGTGATGGCCAGGGCGCGGACGCCGGAGATGTCGGAGCCGTCGTCGAAGCCGATCTGGTCCGCCAGCACGCCGAGGTCGGTGAAGGACGTGTGGGCGGCGCCGGTCACGAGCAGCCAGCGCTTCCAGCCGTGCAGCCCCGCCCAGACGCGCTCCCAGCTGGCGGCGGAGCCGGGCTGTCCGGGCGTGAACGTGGCGGGCTTGCCCAGCAGGAGGAACGGCCGGGACAGTCCCGCCTTGGGGAGCACGGTCTCCACGCTGCCGTCGACGTCGATGCCGGCGCGCAGCCGGCGGTCGGCGGCCAGGGCCGCGAGTGCGCTCGCGCCGCCCACGGACTGGCCGGACATGGCGATCCTGGAGGTGTCGATCAGGCGCGCCCCCTTCCACTTCGGGCGCGCCCCGGTCAGTTCGTCGAGGACGAAGGAGACGTCGGCGGCCCGTCCCTTCTCCAGCTTCTGCCAGACGGCCGGGTCCTTCTTCATCTCGCAGGTGACGCAGGTGGTGACCCGCCCGTCGGGGAAGGTCTGGGCGACGTTCTCGTACGTGTGGTCGACGGCGGCCACCACGTACCCCCGGCTGGCCAGGTCCTCGGCCAGGGCCGTCAGCTCGGACCTGGGCTTGCTGTGCCCGGGGGACAGCACGACGAGGGGCAGGCTGCGGGCGCGTCCCGCGGGGCGGGCGTCGGTGAAGGCGTTGGTGCGCACCTTGCTCAGCGTGTCGGCGGGGATGCTGGTGAGGCCCCCGTCCTTGAGAAGCAGTTCGGACTCCTTGGGCGTCATGTACCGCGCGCGATGGCGGCCCGGCGCCTTGGCCGGATACCACAGCGAAACCATGAGCTCGCGGGCCTTGGCGCTGGGGACCCAGGGGTCGGCGCGCGAGGTGTCCTTGAGGTGCAGGGACGTGGTGCCGACCGGCCGGGAGCCGGTGGGCGCTGGCAGGTGCGGCTCGGCGGCGCTCGCGGCCCTGCCGGCGAAGGCGCTGCCGGCGAAGGCGGGGCCGGTTAGGGCGAAGGCGGGGACGGGGGCGGCCGGGCCGACTCCGAGACCGGTGGCGGTGATGGCGAGGACGAGCCCGGCGGCAGCGGTGAGCCGCCAGGGCCGGCGCGCCGCGCGGGGGGTGGCCCGGGTCTGGCGGTGGATCATCTGACTCATGCCGAGCGACTATACCTCAGGGTTATACACTCGATGTATAGACGGCATCCCGCTAGGCGGGCCAGCGGCCGGTGGCCTTGGCGGCCTCGATCGCGGCGCGGCCCGCCGGGCGCATCCGGCCGGCGGCCGTCAGCGCCTCGGCCTTGGCGACGTTGATGCGGGACCACGGGCTGCGGCGGGCGCGCGGCGAGTAGCGCTGCAGGTAGTAGTCGCCGTCGTAGGCCCGGCGGTGGCTGTCGATCCAGCCGTGGCACAGCGCCTCGTCCAGCGCCTCGTCGAGGGTGACGGTCCTGGCGCGGCTGTTCTTCTTGGCGATCAGCAGCCAGACGTCGCGGGCGCTGTCGTGGTGCTCGGCGAGCCAGGCCCGCCAGGCGGCGGCGTCGTCCAGGATCAGGGCGTTCAGCGTCGGGGCGTTCAGCGTCTGGGCGGTGTCGGTCATCGTGGTCAGCCCTTCCATCCCGTGAGGACGTCCGTTCGGCGGCTTGTGAGATCCATGCTTCCAGGCAAAGTGCTCAACGAGTGAGCACTTTGCCTGGGCGAATCTCAGGAGCAGCGCCAGACGGCCGCGGCCGGCAGGTGGTTCGGGCCGGTCGTCGCGCCGCCGATGGTGTCGTCGTCCCCGACCGTCGTGACGGAGGCCGCGGCGGGCAGCTCGCCCACCGGCGTCCCGAACCGCCAGACCTGGTACGGCGTGGCCGTCAGCGCGCTGACGACGAGCCCGTTCCTGTTGATCTGCTCGGCCCGCGCGCCCTCGGGCATCAGGTGCGGCTGCCCGTCCCGGTCCCAGTACGCCGGGCGGTTCGGCTCGGAGCCCACCCGGAGCGACCCGGCCACGAGCCCGCCGGAGATCGCCAGGGCGTACCCGAACTGCAGGTCCGGCGGCTCCGACAGGCGGATGAGCCGGCCGTCACGCCACAGGTGCGGCCACGGATCGGCCGAACTGCGCTCCATCAGCAGCGTGCCGTCGTGGTCCACGCCGACCACCCTCATGTCCTCGGGCAGGCCCGTCACCTCCTCGACGACGCCGGGCCGGTCGTACGGCCAGCGCACCACCACGTGGGTCATGGTCCTGCCCTCCCAGACCACGGCGCGGCCGTACACGTCGCCGTTGCGGGTGATCCCGAAGGCCCGGCTGTTCAGCTCCGCGCCGGGCAGCGGGGTCAGCCGCTCCCGCCGGCCGTCGCGGATGCGGAAGGAGATCGCCGAGGCCTGCCACAGGCCCGTCACGGACAGTCCCGCGATGGTGCCGTCGCCGTTCTGGGCCACGACCCGGTCGGCGCCGTGGCCGGACGACCCGTAGTCGATGACCTGGCCGTTCTTCCAGGAGATGATGTGCCAGCCGGAGTCGGGGAAGTAGGCGCTGCCGGAGTAGCCGCCGTGGTGGTCGGTGGCCTGGACCTGGTGCTGCGTCGAGCCCGCGGGCGCCGGGAGGGCCTGCATCCGCCAGGTGCACGCCGATCCGGCCGCCGCCGCTGCCTGGGGCGTGGCGACGAACGCGGCGACGACCAGCATCGCCGCCATCACGATTCTGCCTGTCATGACACCAGTCGATCGCGATCGGCGACGGCGGGCATCTCCCTGAATGCGCCGATCTCGTGGCCGGATGTCGAGAACCCGGCGGCGGCTCCGTCCCTGAGCCGGACGTGGCCGCGGCATCCCGGACGAGGCGCGGGCCCGCGACGCCCGATGGACGTGGCGCACATCACATTTTGACCGAATGAGCGAAATGGTCAGTCGGTCGTACCGTGGAATCATGGACATCACGAAGCAAGATCGCCGGGTCCTGGTCGTCGGGCTGGGCATCAGCGGGATCGCGACCGCGCTGCGGCTGCGGCAGATCGGCTGGAAGCCGGTCATCGTCGAGCGCGCCCGGGAAAGGCGGCAGGGCGGGCACTTCATCGCGCTGTTCGGCGCGGGCCGGGCCGCCGCCGGCCGCCTGGGCGTCCTGGACGCGATGACCGATCGCGGCGCCGACGGCGCCAGCTACGACATCGACCGCTCCGGCAGGCGGCGGCCCGGGCTGAGCTTCAAGGACTTCCCCGGCCGGCCGTGGGTGATGATGCGCGGCGACGTGGAGGAGGCCGCGTTCGCCGCGCTGCCGCCGGACGTGGAGATCCGCTACTCCACCGTCCCGGCGCGGATCGAGCAGGACGCCGGCGGGGTGGACGTGACGCTGACCGACACCGTCACGGACACCTCGACCGTCGAGCGCTTCGACCTGGTCGTCGGCGCGGACGGGCTGCGCTCCACCGTGCGCCGGCTGGTGTTCGGGCCGCACGAGGCGTATCTGCGCCGGATGAACTACATGGCCGTCGCCTTCCAGCTGACCGGCCCGCTCCCGGGGTTCGGCCAGGGCGACTCCGTGGTCCTGACCGAGCCGGGGCGGTCCATGTGGATCTTCCCGTTCTGGCACCGGCCGCCGATGGTGCTGCTGAGCTACCGTACCGACGACGTGGACGCCGAGTTCACCTCGACGGTCGCCGAGCGCGTACGCGCGGCGTTCGGCCCGGAGCCCGCCGGCCCCGCGCTGGGAGCGGCCCTCGACAGGCTGGAGTCGGCCGATCAGGTGCTGTTCGACTCGGTCGAGCAGGTGCGGATGGACCGCTGGCACCGCGGCCGGGTGGTGCTCGTCGGCGACGCGGCCTGGTGCGTGAGCCTGTACGCGGGGATGGGGGCGTCGGCCGGGATGGCGGGGGCCGACCTGCTGGGCACCATGCTGGCCCGCCACCCCGGCAGCGTCACCGAGGCGCTGACCCGCTGGGAACGGCGGCTGCGTCCCACGATCGAGTACTTCCAGGGCAACGGGATGCAGATGCGCAGCCTGTTCGTCCCCGCCACCCGGTACGAGCTGGCGCTGCGCCGCGTGATGCTGCGGGCGAGCAAGCTGCCGGTGACCTCCTCGCTGTTCGTCCTGTGGCAGTCCAGGGGCAAGGCCGCCCGGACGAAGGAGACGGACTTCGCCCACCCCGGCCTCGTCCGGCAGCCCCTCGGCGGGCGACGACCCGCGCGGGTGTGACGCCGATGGCGTGCGAGCGCGTGCCGGCACGGCACAATCGTTCGCACACCCCTTCGGCAGCGGCAACGGGAGCGAACGATGAAACGCCCGGCGGACCACGACTCGGACAAGGCCGCCCGGATCCTGGCCGTCACCCGGGACCTGGTGCTCCGGCGCGGCGTCAAGGGCGTGACCGTGGCCGAGATCGCGGAGAAGGCGCACGTCGGCAAGGGCACCGCGTACCTGTACTGGGCGACCAAGGAAGACCTGCTCATCGACCTGTTCGCCCGGGAGTTCCTGGAGGTGCTGGAGGCCGACATCGCGGCCCTGAGCGCCGATCCGGACCTGGCCCGGCCGCAGCGCTTCTGTCCCCGCCTGATCCGCAACGCCGTCGAACGCCCGTTCATGCGCGCCCTCCAGGCGAACGACGGCGACCTGCTCGGCGTGCTGGCCGGGCATCCGCGTACCAAGGAACTGCTCGTCCACGTGGGCCCGGCCGCGCTGATGTTCACGGTGCTGCCGGTGTGGCGCGAGCACCGCCTGGCCCGCGCCGACTGGGCGCTGGACGCGCAGGCGTACGCGCTGCGGGCGGTCATGGCCGGGTTCCTGGACTCGGCCACCAGCGGGGGCGCCCCGGGCGGCATCACCGTCGCCGACGCCGACGCCGTCATGGCCGCGACGGTGACGGCCCTGCTGGGAGGCGAGCGGGCGAGCGCGGCCGACGTCCACGCGACCGCCGCGGAAGGGCTGCGGCTGCTGCGCGAGAAGCGCGAGATCCTGCTCTCCCTGCTCGCCGTCAAGCGCGAGTAGGCGCGTCCCGGTCCGGCGCCACGCCCAGGGCCAGCAGCGCGGTGTCGTCGTCGACGCCCTCGCCCAGCTCCTCCAGCAGCCCCGTCATGGCCGCGATGGCCGCAGCGGGCGTGGCCGGGGCGATGCGCCCGGCGAAGGCGAGCAGGGCCTGGTCGCCGTAGCGGCCGTCGTCGCCGGAGCCGTCGGCGGTGCGCGCCTCGATCAGCCCGTCGGTGTAGAACAGCAGCGTGTCGCCCGGCCGCAGCTCGGCGTGCACGGTGACCGAGGGCGCCTCGGGCAGCAGGCCGATGAGCACCCCGCCGGTCGTCGGCAGGTAGTCGGCCCCGCCCCCGGCACGCAGCAGGATCGGCGACGGGTGACCGCCGCCCGCGAAGGTCACCGCGAACCCGTCGCCGGTGCGCGTGAGCATGCCCGCGATGACCGTGCAGTAGTACGTCTCCTCGTCGACCTGGCGGTCGTACATGGCGGTGTTGAGGATGGCCAGGAGGCTCGTGGGGTCGGGGTCGTGCATGGCGGAGGCCCGCAGCGTGTAGCGGGCCAGCGACGCGACGGCCGCGGCGCCGGGGCCGTGACCGCTCACGTCGCCGAGGAAGAACCCCCAGCGCCCGTCCCCCAGCGGGTAGAGGTCGTAGAAGTCGCCGCCCAGGTCGTCGGGCGAGGCCGTGTGGTAGTGGGCGACGGCCTCCAGCCCCGGCACGTCCGGCAGCGCCGGCGGCACCAGGCTGCGCCGGAGCGTGGCGAGCACGTCCTGCAGCCGCCGCCGCTCGGCCTGGGCGGCCTCGCGCGCCCGGTCGGCGAGGGCGCGGGCGGTCTCGGCCTCCTCGCGGGCGCGCAACAGCTCGATCTCGTACGCACGCCGGTCGCCCCCGTCGAAGACGGTGCTGCGGATCAGCAGCGGCCTGCCGTCGGGGCCCACCCTGACCTTGGAGGTCACCAGGACCGGCAGCCGCTCCCCGGCCGCGGTCCTGAGCTCCAGCGCGATGCCGCCGATCTCCCCCTGCATGCGCAGCAGCGGGGCGAAATGGGTCTCGTGGTAGAGCTTGCCGCCGACGGTGAGCAGGTCGGCGAAGCGCATCCGGCCGACGACCTCGTCACGGGCGCGGCCGAGCCAGGTCAGCAGCGTTTGGTTGATCTTGACGATCCGGCCGTCCATCAGCGTGGACACGTAGCCGCAGGGGGCGTTCTCGTACAGGTCCACGGGGCTGTCCTCCAGCAGCGCCGCGAACTCCGGTTCTTCCGGATGGTCTTTCGCCGTCACACCGCGTCACATGCTTTCACGGGTGAAGGCGGCGATGGCGGCAGCGGTGGCGTCGGGGGCGCTGAGCTGCGGGCAGTGGCCGGTGGCCGCCAGCGTGACGAGCCGGCTGCCGGTGATCGCCTGGTGCACGTACGCGCCCACCTCGCGCGGGGCGATCATGTCCTCGGCGCAGTCCAGGATCAGCGTCGGCACCTGGACGCCGGCCAGGTCGGCGCGGCTGTCGCTGAGGAACGTGGCGCGCGCGAACGCCCGGGCGATGTTCGGGTCGGTGCGGCAGAAGCTGTTGGTCAGCTCTTCCCCCAGCTCCGGCCGGTCCGGGTTGCCCATGATCAGCGGCGCCATGGTGGCCGACCAGCCCAGGTAGTTGGCCTCCAGGGAGGCGAGCAGCTCGTCGATGTCCTCGGCGCTGAACCCGCCCCGGTAGCCCTCGTCGTCGACGTAGCGGGGCGAGGGGACGAGCAGCACCAGGCCCGCGAACCGGCCGGGCTCACGCGCCGCGCTCATCACGCCGACCATGGCGCTGACCGAGTGGCCGACGAACACCAGGTCGCGCAGGTCGAGATCGCGGCAGATGTCGAGCACGTCGGCGGCGTAGCCGTGGAGGGTGGCGTACCGCTCCTCGCTCCAGGCGGACAGGTCGGAGCGGCCGGAGCCCACGTAGTCGAACAGCACCACCCGGAACTCCTGGGCGAGGACGGGCGCGACCAGCCGCCACAGGTTCTGGTCGCAGCCGAATCCGTGGGCGAGCATGACGACCCGCCCGTCCTGCGGTCCGATGATCCGGACGTTGTTCCTGCTCCGCACGTCCATAACCCGAATTATCACATCCGCGCACGTCAGAGCCCGCGGAAGGAGCGCCGGTAGGCGGCCGGGGTGGTGCGGACCAGGGCGTGGAAGCGCCTGCGGAGGTTGGCGGCCGAGGAGAGGCCGACGCGGGCGGCGATCGTCTCCACGGGCAGGTCGGTCTCCTCCAGCAGCGTCCGGGCGGCCGTGACGCGCTGCTGGAGCAGCCAGCGGCCGGGGCTGACGCCGAGCTGGCCGGCGAACCTGCGGGCCAGCGTCCGGGGCGCGATCCCGGCCTGTCCGGCCAGGTCGTCGAGGGTGAGGGGCTCGTGCAGGCGTTCGGCGGCCCAGTCGAGGACGGGGGCCAGCGACTGCGACGGGGGAGCGGCGGGCGGCACGGTGCTGTACTGGAGCTGCCCGCCTTCGCGGTGCGGGGGCATGACCATGTGCCGGGCGAGGTGCGTCGCGTAGGCGGCGCCGTGGTCGGTCCGCGCCAGGTGCAGGCACAGGTCGATGCCCGCCGCGGTGCCGGCGCTGGTGGCGACGTCGCCCAGGTCGACGTAGAGCGTGTCGGGCTCGACCCGCACGTCGGGGAAACGGGCGGCGAGCACGCCGGCGAGCCTCCAGTGCGTGGTCGCCCTGCGGTGGTCCAGCAGCCCGGCCTCGGCCAGGAGGAAGGCGCCCGAGCAGATCGCGACGATCCGGGCGCCACGCCGGTGCGCGCCGCGCAGCGCGTCGAGCACGGCGGGCGGGGCGGGCTCCCGGTGGCGGTGCCAGCCCGGGACCACCACCGTGTCCGCCGCGCCGAGTGCCGACAGGTCCTGGCCGACGACCATGTCGTAGCCCGCCAGGGTCGGCACCGCCCCGGGCCGTTCGGCGCACACGGTGAACGCGTACCGCCCCGGCAGGCCGGGGCGCGACAGGCCGAACACCTCCGCCGCGCACGCCAGCTCGAACGTGGACTGCGGCGGCAGGACCAGCGCCACCACCCGATGCATCCGCATGGCAAGAAAATACCTGTAGGAGACAATCGTGACACTGGCCCCGTACGGTTGCCTTCACCACGATGGGGACATGACGCACGACTCCCCTGACATGCAGGTCCTGAACGTCGACGAGGTCGAACCCGTCGAGGTCGTCCCCGGCATCATCCGGCGGCGGCTCCCGGCGACCGCCTGGGCCCGCGGCTGGATGTACGACTTCGCCCCCGGCGCCGAGTGGCCCGAGGTCGACGTCCACGAGAGCGAGGAACGCTACTACGTGATCTCGGGAGAGTTCGTCGACCGGGGCCGGCGGCTCGGGCCGGGCAGCTACGTGGTGTTCGCGCCGGGCAGCACGCACCGCCCCCGCACCGAGACGGGCGCCCGCATGCTGGGCATCAGCATCCTCGCCGGCCCCCTGGATCAGGCGGGCGTGAGCGGCCTCGACTCCGGCGCCAGCCGGCCTCCGGCGTAGCGGGCGGGCAGGATCAGCAGCGGGTTGTCGTCGAGAAGCACGTCCGGCGGGCCGAACCGGGCGGCGACCTCCCGCAGGTCCGGATCGTCGAGGAGGAGCAGGCGTCCCCGGTCCACGAACGGCTCGCCGTCGAGGTGGACCGTCGGCCGGTCGATCTGGCAGTCGCAGTGCGCGAACCCCGGAGCGGTGGTCTCCGCCACCCCGCCGGTCAGGGCGTCGAGCCCGCAGTAGAACGCGCCCGCGTGCTTCTCGCGCTCGAACTGGGTGCCGCCGGCGATCCGCACCTTCGGGTTGAGGCCGATGAGCGCGTGCCGCAGGTAGTAGCCGCCCGGCGCGCGGCGGCGGATCTGCTCGGCCGCCGCCCCGCCCTCGATCGCGCTGACCCGGTTGTCCCGCAGCGTCACCCGTACGGGCTCGTCCGGGACCCCGGTAAAGGTGGAGTCCTCGACGACGAGCACGCCCTCGGTGTGGGTCGGCCAGAAGTTGGCGCCGCCGTACGGGAAGGGCTGCCAGGTGCCCGTCTGGATCGGGCCGCCGTCGGGGGCGAAGGTGAGCCCCGACATGGTCAGGTCCGTGCCCGAGGCGGAGGTCACCCGGATCGTCCCCGCCTCGGTGAGTCGGCTCAGCGCGCGTTGCTTGAGCGCGTAGAAGAGCTCGTTAGGGAACCGGGCCCCGGTGAGGAACGCCCCCGCGGTGGCGGCCATGTGCAGCGACGCGAAGCGCACGGGCATGGCCATGACCTGGTCGAAGAAGAGCGGCGCTGTGTGCACCTCGGCCCACCAGGTGGCGCTGATGACCACGTCGGCCTGGCCGACCGCAGCCACCTCGACCTGCAGCGAGGGCTCGGCGTCCCACCCGCCGGGGCTGAACGGCGGAACCGACAGGATGCGCACGTCCGCGCCCTCGTAGGCGGCGCCGGCGGCGACGGCCTGGATCACGACCGGGTCGGCGGTGTGCTCGGTCAGGATCAGGACCCGGTCGTCCGGCCGGAGCTGGACGTGCCGCAGCAGGTTGCGGACCCCCGGCATCAGCTCCGCGATCGCGTTGGGGGCGGCGGGCGGCTCGGAGACATAGCTGAACGGCGACGATGCGTACGGAGTCGTGGTCACCCGGGTTTCCCCTCTTCGCGGCCGGTCCGGTGGTGGCGGGGGAAGCCCGGCGAAACTACTCTTCGTGGTTGTCATCTTACGGTACGCGTTAGGGAGCCGGGGTGCCGAAGACCTCGGTGACCAGGCGCTGGGTCGCCTGCTGGAAGGCCGGGCCGAGCGACAGGGCGGCGTCGTCCACGTAGTTGAGGGCGGCGGTGAGGGTCGTGCCGCCGTCGGGGGTGCTGTACATCAGCGCCGCGTGCCCGGCCATGCCGCCGTTGTGGGTGATGACGGTGCCGCCGCCCGGCACCTCCTGGACGAACACGCCCAGGCCGTAGCCGGCCTTGGACTCCGGCGTCAGCATCTCGGCCAGCAGCTCGGCGGGCAGGAGCCTGCCGCCGACCAGCGCGGAGATGAACGTGTGCAGGTCGGCGGTGGTGGAGATCATGTCGCCGCCGCTGGAGATCCACGACGGGTTCTGCGCGGTGACGTCGACGGTCCGGGCCTGGCCGTCCTCCTCGTAGCGGTAGTAGGCGTGGGCGTGCGGGGCGGGGACGCCGGTCTCGGCGGTCGGCTGGAGGGTGCCGGTCAGGCCGAGCGGGTCCAGGATCAGCCGCCGCATCTCCTCGGCCACCGGGCGGCCGGTGACCTGCTCGATCAGCAGCCTGGCCAGCACGTAGTTGGTGTTGGAGTAGCTCCAGCCGGCGCCCGGCTCGAACCGGGCCGGCTTGGCCAGCGCCACCCGTACCAGCTCCTCGGGCGCGTAGGTGGTGAACCGGCCCTCCACCCACTCCTGGCCTGCGGTGGTGGCGGGGATCCCGGGCACGTACGTGCCGTCGGGGTCGAAGTCGCCGGTGAAGTTGAAGATCCCGCTGGTGTGCTGGAGCAGCATCCGCACCGTGATGCGCCGGTCGAGCCCGAACTCCGGCAGGTGGTCGTCGACCGGGGTGTCGAGGGCGATGCGGCCCTCGGCCACCAGTCCCAGCACCACGGTGGCGGTGAAGGTCTTGGTGTTGCTGCCGATCCGCACGTGTCCGCCGGCGGGCGGCCGGGCGGTGCCGCCCAGCTCGCTCGCTCCGGCGCTGCCGGTCCACGTGCCCCGCTCGTCGTGTACGCGCAGCGACACTCCGACGAATCCGGAATCGACCATCTCCTGGATGACCTTCCGCAGCTCCGGGCGGTCCTTCTGGATGGGGGAAGACATGGCGGTGTGGCTCCTTCGCGTGGGGTGAAGTCAGGCGGCGTCGAGGGCTTGGGTGATCTTGCGGGCCATGTCCGCCAGGGCGGGGCTGGGCGTGCCCTTGTGGATCTGGGCCGCCGCGTCCACGGCGACGAGGACGGTGCCGCGGAAGTTGGCCGCCTCGGCCGGGTCCTGCCGGTCGAGCAGGCGCATCGACTCCGTCAGCGCGGGCAGCACCTGGTCGGCCAGCTCGGCGACGGTCCTGCCGTACTTGACGCCCTTGGGGGCCTTGGCGAGCACGTGCCCGACCGGGCCGGTCGCCGAGGTCAGCGCGATGGAGCCCTCGGTGGCGACCCTGTGGGCCGAACCGGCGGCGCCGGCGGCGGACATCAGCGAGACGGCGCCCCAGGCGGCGACGCGGAGGGTGAGCTGGTCCTGGTCGGTGAGGGTGATCGACATGGTGGCGGGTTCCTTTTCCTGGGGTGGTTCCGGGTGATGGCTCAACCATCGCGGGCCGCCCTGACAGCGGGCCGCCTTCGCGCTGACACGGCCGCTGACACCCGGGATCGCTGCCATGCTGTCGGTGTGGTGCCGATGGACACGGGCCCGGGGCCCAGGCTGATCCTGCTGTGCGGGCTGCCCGGCGCGGGGAAGACGACGCTGGCCAGGCGGCTGGCGCGGGAGATCCCGGCGGTGCGGCTGTGCCCGGACGAATGGCTGGCCGATCTGGGAGTGGACCTGTTCGACGAGGCCGTGCGCGAACGGCTGGAGCGGCGGTTCTCGCGGCACGCCGAGGAGTTGCTGAGGCTCGGGCAGACGGTGGTGCTGGAGTTCGGCTTCTGGACGCGGGCCGAACGCGAGGAGAAGCGGCTGCGCGCGCGTGCGCTCGGCGTCCCCGTCGAGCTGCGCTACCTCGCCGCGCCGCTCGACGAGCTGTGCCGCCGCCTGGAGGCCCGCGTCAGGGAGGGCGCGCCGGCGACGGTCCCGATCGGCCGCGAGCTGCTGGAGGCGTACGCGAAGCTCTTCCAGGCCCCCGACGCTGACGAGCTCGCCCTTTACGACCCGGCCGCCTGACGCTTCATGCGGGCTGCAGGCGGCGCGCAAGCGACGGCTGGTCCACTGCCGGTGTCGGATCGGACAGGGCCGGCCCCCGGGCCCCGCCCTTCAACGTGAGGGATGGACGATGGCGTCGACCGTCTTCGGGATGTTCGCCGTGATCGCGGTGATCGTCGCGGTGGTGATGTTCCTCGTGCTGAGGCGGCGTCCGCAGACCCGGGTCGGCGCGTACGTCACGGCCCTGTTCTCGCTGCTGGCCGCGGGGATCCTCGCCCTGGGGCACTTCTCGTTCGCGAGCCTGGAGTCGGCCGCGCTGAGCGCCTTCACGGCGGAGGAGCGCGTGGCGGCGCTGCCGTGCGAGGCGGCGGTGCTGCGGGCCGACCAGACCGACAACAAGCTCAACGGGCGCTACATCTGGTGGCTGCGGCTGCGGGTCACCCCTCGGAACGGCAGCCCGTACGAGATCGACCGGACGGCCCGGCTCACCTCGTCGACGGGGGAGCGCCTGGAACGGGGGAACGTCGTGCTGCCGTGCCTGACGGCGCCCGCCGACCGCACCCGGATCGAGATCGCCGCCCTCGCCTGAACCCCGTCAGGCGGCGCCGGGGGAGAGCGGGCCGGCGACCTGGTGCAGCTCGGAGCGCATCGTCCGCTGGTGGTCGTCGCGCATCGTCCGCTGGTCGTCGTCGCGCTGGGTGAACATGTCGATCAGCGCCTGGACGGGCATGCCTGCCTCGGTGGGGTGCCGGAACTGCCGCTCGGGCCTGAGCCGGTAGTGGTTGCGGCGGCCGACCCGGATGCGCTCCAGGTAGCCGCCGTCCTCCAGGTCGCTCACGATGCCCTGCGCGGCCCGTTCGGTGATGCCGATCCGGGCGGCGATGTCGCGCATGCGAAGCTCTGGGTCCGCCGCTATCGCCAACAGCACGCGGGCGTGGTTGGTGAGGAACGTCCAGGAGGAACGCCTGCCAGCATCGTGGTCCATCGCCAGAACATGGTACAGGAGGAAGCTCCAACGACAGAAGGATGTCTACGGAAAATTTTTTCCGGTAAACTTCTCCCTATGACGGTGAACGGAATCGGCGAGCCAACGCGGTCTGGCGAGTGCGTTGCCGTCCGTTCCCTGGTCCCGCCCGAGCAGGTGCTGTACGTCGACCACCAGCTGCGCATCACGTGCAGCCTGACGCCCGAGTCGACGGTGATCCGGCTCGCCGGCGAGATCGACGTCACCAACAGGCGCGAGGCGATGTCCACGCTGACCCAGGCCCGGCGCATCGACGACCAGCTCATCGTCGACCTCGGCCGGGTGACGTTCGCCGACATCTCGGTCGTCAGGGCCCTGACCGCTTTCGCCGCCGACGGCGCGGCCCACATCCGCAACGTCCCCGCCCAGATAGCCAGGCTGCTGGACCTGCTCAACCTCCCCGCCTTCGACTGACCCCCTCCGGGGCGCTGCGGAGCAGGAGGAGGGCGGTGTCGTCCGTGCGGGGTCTCGTGACCTGGCCGATGAGCGATTCGGCCAGGCTGTGCAGGGGCCGGCCGGGCGCCGGGGTGAAGCGGGCGGCCAGAGCGGCGATGGCGTCGCCGAGGTCCTGGCCGGGCTCCTCGACGAGGCCGTCGGTGTAGAGGGTCAGCGTGGAGCCCGGCGGCACGTGCAGGTCCAGGGTCGTGTACTCGGCGTCGGGGTCGATGCCGAGCAGCAGGCCGGGCGGGGCGTCGATCACCTGGGTGAGGGCGCCGGGGCGGCTGATCAGGGGCGGCGGGTGCCCGGCGCTGGCCAGGCAGGCGATGTGGCGGTCGAGGTCGAGCGTGAGGTAGAGGCAGCTGGTGAAGCGGTCGGGGGCGAGCTCGGTCATCATGCGGTTGGTGTAGGCGAGCACGTCGCCGCAGGTGGCGCCGGCGGTGCCATGGGTGCGGATGGCGGTGCGCACCTGGCCCATGAGGGCGGCAGCGGTCATGTCGTGGCCCTGGACGTCGCCGATGACGGCGGCGGCCTGGGAGTCGCCGAGCCGGATGAGGTCGTAGAAGTCGCCGCCGATGTCCATGCCGGGGGTGGCGGGCACGTACCGGGCGGCCACGTCCAGCCCGGGGATCCTGGGCAGCGCGTGCGGCAGCAGGCTGGCCTGCATCGACTGGGCGAGCTGGTGCTTGTTGTCGTAGAGCCAGGCGCGCTCGAACGCCTGGGCGATCAGCCCGCCGAGCGCGGTGAACGCCGCCCGCTCCTCCTCGCTGAACCGGTGCGGACGGTCGAAGGCCAGCACGCAGGTGCCGATGGGGCGGCCCGAGGTGACCAGCGGGAGCACCGCCCAGGCTTCCATGACGGCGGACTCGGGCAGGTCCGGGTACGCCTGGAAGAGCTCGTCCCTGGTCGCGTAGAAGGACGGCCTGCCCGGGTCGGAGCCGCCTGGCGGGCTGACACGGCGCAGCGCCGGGCGGCCGTCGAACTCCTCGATGAGCTGCCGGGTGTAGCCGCGCGCGGCGACCACGCGCATGCGGCCGCTCTCCCAGGTGATGATGGCCAGGCCCTGCGCCCCGTAGACGGGCACGACGTGGTCGGCGACGAGGTCGATCACGTCCTGGGCGCTCGTCGCCTGGGCCAGGCTGGTCGCCAGGTGCAGCAGCTCGTGCAGCCCGGCCGTGCGCAGCGGCTGCCCGCCGCCGGCGGCCGGGGGCAGCGCGGCCGCCGCGGTCGGCGTGATGCGCAGGGTCATGCCCGGCACGCTCGGGAACCACTGCAGCAGCAGTTGCCTGCCGTCGGGGCGGCGGGCGGTGACCCGGGTGGGCTGGTGGCTGACGACCGCGAGGCGGTACTGCTCCTCGTAGACCGGGTCGCCCAGCCAGGGCACGGCCACGCCCAGCCGCCGGCCCACCAGCTCCGACGGGGTCGCGTCGAGCAGTTGCGCGCCCTGCGCGGTGACGAACGCCACGCGCGCCTGGGCGTCGAGGTGGCAGTAGCCCTCGGGCAGGGCGTCGAAGGCCCGCAGCGCGGCCTGCGCGGCACGCGGTTCGCGCTGGTGGGCGCGTACCGGGTCGAGGATCCGGGGATGATCCTCCGCGGTGATCGGACGGCCGCGCTCGCTGGCCCGGCGCAGCAGGTCGCCCATCGCGCCGCAGCAGTCGTCGATGACCTTGAGCTGGCGTATGGTGAGGTCGGCCGGGTGACCGGCGGGCCAGGCGAGGACGATCCCGCCCCACACGGCGCCCCCCGAGCCGAGCGGCGCGGTCGCCATCGCGAACGGGTACGGCAGCGTCAGCGCCACCCCGGGGAACTCCCTGGCCAGCGCCTCCCGGTCGCCGAACCACAGCAGCCGCCGGTCGCGCACCGACACCGAGACCGGTGCCGCGTCGTTGAGCCTGATGCTCGCCCACACGCGGGCGATGGAGACCGGCAGCCCCATGGCCGACACCATCCGCAGGACCTGGCCGTCCTCGTCGAGGACGTACGCGATGCCGATGTGGGCTCCCGCGCCGAAGACCGTCTCGATCAGCATCTCGTCCAGGCGGGACGCCTCGGTCGCCGCACCCGGAGCCGGGCCGTCGCCATCGTGCCGCGTCACGGCCAGCCGGGTTCATTCCACCGCATACCGCCAGGTTAGGAGGATGTGGGCATTGGGCTCTTTAACGCCGGGTTCGGATTCCCCCACGAGCCGGACGGCGAGCACCAACCACACGTCCGCTATCCCCGAAATCGTATCTATGCCCGATGCCGGAAATGCCGCAGAATCACCGCGGGGGGACACGATGCGATAGGGGAAGTCATGCGCACCGGAAGCCGGTCTGTGGGAGCGGTCCTCCTCACCCTCGGGTTCGTCACGCTGGCACTGCTCGTCGCCTCCCTGGCGATCGGCCCGGCAGGCCAGGCGGCCGCCGCCCCGTCCCACCTGGCCGCGGCCGCACCGGCGCCCACCGGCGCGCAGCCCGATCCGGCCGCCGGGGAAGCCGCTGAGGGGGAGGCCGCTGACGGGGAAGCCGCCGGGGAAGCCGTGGACACGACGCCGCCGACCCGGCCGGCCGGGGAGCGGCCGTGCCCGGTGCCGCTCGCGCCATCCCCCATCGGCTACGCCTCCATCTGCTGGAACGCCTCCTCCGACGACACCGGCGTCGTCGCGTACGACCTCTACCGGCTGGACCCCGACGGGTTCACCCGCGCCGCCACCACGACCGGCACGGTCGGCGGCTTCTCCGGCGAGCTCGGCCGCGCCTACACGATGTACGTCGTCGCCAGGGACGCCGCGGGCAACGTCAGCCGCCCCTCCGGCCTGATCACGGTGACCGCGGTGACCGGCATGTCGCCCACCTCGACGCCCACCCCGCCACCCGGCGACCGCCTGCCGCCGAGCAAGCCGACCGGCCTGCGTGACGCCTGCCTCCAGGACTACCACGGCGTCACCTTCTGCTGGCAGCCGTCGACCGACAACGTGGCGGTGACCGCGTACGACGTCTACCGCGAGAGCGCCACCGGGTACGTCAAGGCCGGCACGCTCGCCGCCTCGACGTTCCCGAACTTCGCCGAATCCGGCCTCGTCACCGGGCAGCGCTACACGTACGTGGTGGTGGCGAGGGACGCGGCCGGCAACCTCAGCGCGCCGTCCGACCCGCTGTCGGCGCTGGCCAGGCCGGGCCTGCCCTCGCCCACCTCGTCACCCGGCCTGGAGTGCGCGGTGTCCTACCGGGCGGTGACGTGGGGCCCGACGCTGAGCGCCGAGATCACCGTGCGCAACACCGGCACGGCGGTGATCGACGGCTGGACGCTGACCCTGGACTACCCGGAGCCCGCCCCGCGCCTGGTCGCCGGCTGGTCGGCCGACTGGACCCAGAGCGGAGCGCGGTTCTCCGGCGCCGCGCGGTCGTGGAACAAGGTGCTGCGCCCGGGCTCGTCCACCCAGGTCGGCTTCACCGCCTCCCACACCGCCCCGGCCCCGGCCCCGGTGAGCTTCACCCTCAACGGCAGGCCCTGCACCGCGGCCTGACCGCGGCCGCCGGATCGGGCGGCCGCGGTCAGGCAGCGGCTGGGCTGGTCAGCGCAGGGCGAAGGCGCGGAGGGTGGTCTGCTTGACGCGGTTGCCCGCCGCGTCCCACGCCTCCGCCTTCAGGCTCACCGCGCCCTTGGTGGCGTGGTGGGCCGGGTACTTCACCCGGGCGGTGTGGACGCCGTCCCGGCCCCGCTTGAGGTCGGCCGGCTGCCAGGTGGCGCCGTCGTCGGTGCTGGTCCACAGCCGCACGCCCGCGATCGCCGGCATCTTCGCCGCCGACGGCCCGTGGTAGGCCTCCAGCTCGAACGTGTGCCTGCGCCCGGCCGCCACCGTGTTGTCAGCGGACAGGCTGTCACCGAGGTCGTAGCTGACGTAGACCGCCGGGGTGGTGCGGCACTGCTCGAGCGGCCCGTCGACGAACCAGGCGTAGCAGTTGGAGCCCGGCAGCACCTGGTTCCTGGCCGGCGGGGCGGTGAACGTCCACTCGATGTCCTGCAGCTCGTTCTTGGCCGTCAGCCGGTAGCCGCCCTGCCCCTCGGGCAGCGGGTAGCGCGGCAGCTTGTCGAACCCGGCCACCGGGGCGTTCGGGATCTCCTTGCCGTCGCGGTAGAGGTGCAGGTCGTACCGGGGCGCCAGGTCGCCGAACGCGACGCCGTCGTCACGCCGCTCCCCGACCCCGTTGACCATGGACGGGGTCACCCACAGGTTGCCGTCGTGCACGCAGATCGCGCACGGCAGCCCGATCACGAGCTTCTCCAGCGGGACGTCGTCCGGGCCGCCGCCGAGCGCGTACAGCTTGCCGGAGGCGGTCGCGGCCCCGGGCGTGCTCGGGGTGGCGAACCACTGCTGGCGGGTGCTGCCCGGCCGGTCGAACACGTCGGTGCGGTAGCGGGTCTCCTCCACCTCCGCGCCCGGCTCGGACGGCAGGAGCGCGGAGATCCCGGCCTGGCTCACGATCGTGGGGTCCAGCGGCCAGACCCACTGCGGCCTGCGCTCGGGCATCGGGGACGACCAGTGCAGCATGTTGGTGCCGGTGCCCGTGTAGGTGATGTCGTCGGTCCGCCACGTGCTGCGCCAGTTCATGTACTTCGTGTACGGCCCGGCGTGCACGTCGAGGTCGACCCGGTGGAGCTGGCGCTCGGTCACCTTGTAGCGCATCGACGCCGGGATGCGCCCGTCGGCGTACGGCTTGAAGACGTACGAGTACGGGGTGTTCGGCGTGCCCTCGGCCCGTACGGTCACCTCGCCGCGGCCGGCCGCCTCGCGGATCTTCTGGCCTTCGGCGTTGGAGACGTAGGCGACGGGGATGTTGACCGGCTTGAACGGGCCGCTGAACGGTTTCTGCGTGATCGGCAGCGGGATCGGGCAGATGGACGCCCGCTCGTTGAAGGCGAGGACGCCGGCGGCGCCCGCGTCCCTGATCGGGCCCACGCGCTCGATCTGGAGGCCGCACGCCGTGCCGAAGATGCCCTCGGCGGGCTCCGCGTCGATCAGCACGAGCGCGCCGCGCAGGTCCTTGCCCGCGAGGTCCTCGGGTCGGCCCTTGCCGGCGTCGACCACCCGCAGGTCCTTGACGCCGTCGAACGGGACGTACCCTCCGTGCACCTCGCCCGCGTCGATCATGTGGACCCGGGAGACCGGGTGCAGGGTCGTGCGTTTCGCCGCCCGCCCGGAGGCGCGCATGGTCATGGTGACCTCGGGGACGCCGAGCTCCCACTGGCCGGTGAACCGGAAGCCGCCCTTGGTGACCTTCTTCGTGGGCAGCGCCCACACCTTCTCCCATCCGCCGAGCGGGCGGCTCGACAGGAGTGAGCCGCCGAAGACCTCGCCGTTCGGCAGCGTGCGCTGGAAGAAGAGGTCGTAGGTGTTGTTCAGCGGCTGCGCGGTCTTGGGAGCGCTGAAGCTGATCTCGGTGGCCTTGCGGGCGTCGAGGGTGACCTCGGTGTCGCCGGTGATGGTCAGCTCGGGCTCGAACAGCCAGGCCCGGTTGGCGCGGTCGTCGCCGTCCACCCAGTCGAGGACCTGCAGCAGGCTGACGGTGCCCGCCGGGACGCGGGTGACGACCAGTCCGACGTCGTCGATGCGGTGCGGGCCGAGCTCGCCCTTGGCGCCGTCGACGTCCACGACGCTCATGGCCGTCGGCGTGCGCGGCTTGCCGTCCCGGTCGAGCGTGCGGATGGCCAGGTCGTACTTGGGGACGTCGCGGACCGCGCCGAGCGGCGTGGTGAGCCGGACGCCGTCGGCCTCGGCCGTCACCGCGCCGCTGTAGGTTCCGATGGGGAGCTCGGCCGGGTCGAGCGTGACGGTGGTGCCGGCCGTGCCTCCGGCGGGGACGGTCAGCGTCGTGTCGGCGAGCACCGGCTCGGCGTCGCCGCTCATCGCCGCCTTGAGCGTGAGCGTGACGGGCGCGTCGCCCAGGTTGCGGTAGGAGATCTGGCCGGTCTTCGGCGCGCTGCCGGTCTCCAGCAGGCCGAAGTCCACGCCGCCGCTGTCGGCGAACACCTGCTGCCGGGTCGCGCGGTCCAGGTCCACCCGGCCGGCGCCCTGCTCGTAGACGGTGAAGCCGTCGTCCTTGGCGGTGGACATCAGCGCGGCCTTGAGCTGCCGCGCCGTCCAGTCCGGGTGCCGCTGCGCCATGATCGCGACGGCGCCGGCGACGTGCGGCGTGGCCATCGAGGTGCCGGAGGAGCCGGTGTAGTGCTCGTCCACCGGGGTGCCCATGGCGGTGCCGGCCGCCCGCGCGGCCACGATGTCCACGCCCGGCGCGGCGATGTCGGGCTTGAGCCCGCCGCCGGGGCGCGGGCCGCGGCTGGAGAACCCGGCGAGCTGGTCCTGCTTGTCCACCGCGCCCACGGTCAGCGCGGCGTCGGCGGCGCCGGGCGTGCTGATCGTCTCGGCCTCGTACAGGTTGCCCGCGGCGATCACGAACAGCGCGCCGGTCTCGGCCGTCAGGTCGTTCACGGCCTGGCTGAGGGGGTCGGTGCCGTCGCTGGGCGCGCCGCCGAGGCTCATGCTGACGGCCTTGGCGCCGCTGCGCGCCGCCCACTCCATGCCTTCGATGATCCACGACTCCTGGCCGGAGCCGCTGTCGTCGAGGACCTTGCCGACGACGAGCTGCGCGCCGGGGGCGACGCCCTTGTGCTTGCCGCCCGAGGCCGCGCCGGTGCCGGCGATGGTCGAGGCGACGTGCGTGCCGTGCCCGTGCCCGTCCTGCACGGCCTGGCCGGGGACGAACGACCGGCTGTCGGCGATCTTCCCGGCCAGGTCGGGGTGGCCGGTGTCGGCGCCGGTGTCGAGAACGGCGATCTTCACGCCGGTCCCGTCCTGGCCGCGCTCCCACGCCTGGTGGGCGCCGATCATCGGGACGCTCACGTCCAGGTCGGCCTTGACCTTGGCGTCCAGCCAGAGCTTGGCGATGCCGCCGCCCAGTGTGGCGGGCGCCTTGGCCAGGCCCTGCCCGGAGTCCTGCCCGGCGCGTACGGCCTGCCAGAACGTGCCAGCCTCGGCCTTGGCGACATCGAGGGCGGAGGCGTGGATGCTCTCCAGCGTGCGGGTCGGCTCGGCGGCGGGGACGGCGGCGGCCGAGCGCTTGACTTCGGCCTCGGCCTGGGTGCCGGGGTACTGCACGATCACGGGCAGCCGCTTGGCCACGTCGTCGGCGTAGCCGTTCTCGGCCAGGTACTTGACGTCGAACAGCCGCCGGTCGACCAGCCCCGCCTGGACGGCGGCGACCGCGTCGTCCGGCAGCACGAAGACGCCGTCCGGGGTGAACTGGGTGAACAGGTTGATCCGGCGGCCGTCCTGGCGGGTGCCGGGGGCAGGCTCGACGCGGTAGCGGCCGGCGGGGGAGCGGGTGAGCTGGACCTTGTCGCCGGTGATCAGCGTGACGACGAGCTTCCGGGCGCGCACCCCGGACAGGGCGACGTCCTTGGCGGGCTGCGCATCAGAGGCCGGCGAGCCGGTGGGGGATGCGGCGGGGGTGTCCGGCGGCGTGGCGGTCGCCGGGCCGGCGGTCAGCACGCCGGCGAGCGTGGTGACCGCGGTCAGCAGGACCGCTGTCCGGCGCGCCAGCGGGGGGCGGGGCAGTGCCATGGTGGCCTTTCTGGCGGGGGGAGTGAGGGGTCAGACGGGTTCGAAGCCGTCCGGCGGGCGGGGCGGCTCCTGGGGCTCGCCGGTGTCGGAGGGGTCGTCCGGATCCGGCTGCCCGGGTTCGTCGATGGTTTCGGACATGCCGAAAGTGTCGTGCAGCGGGATGGGGTGGGGTATGGGGTGCCCTATGGGGAAAAATCCCCAATTCGTGGGTCAGTCGCTGGGGAGGAGGTGGCGGGCCAGCTCGGTACGCGACCGCGCCCCGACCTTCCGCATGGCCGCGCTCACGTGCTTGTCCACCGTCTTCGGCGACAGGAAGAGCTGCCTGGCGATCTGCTGGTTCGTCAGCCCCTCGGCCGCCAGCCGGGCCACCTGCTCCTGCCTGGCCGACAGCGCGTGGTCGCCGCCGCCCGGCGCGGGCGCGCCCTGCGCCGCCGCCCGGACGCCCCACCTGCGGCCCAGCCCGGTCGCGCGGTCCAGGTCCCAGCGCGCCCCGAGATCCGCGTACGCCGCGACGGCCCGGCCGAGCCGGACGGCGGCCTCGGGGTCGTCGAGGGCGAACAGGCAGGCGGCCGCCTTCTCGTGGGCCTGCGCGGCCTCGTAGCGGGCCGGGACCAGCTCGAAGGCGTCGGCGGCGGCGGCGAACTCCGCGGCGGCCCGCCCCCACTCCTCGCCCGCCTCGGCCAGCAGCCCGCGGGCGTGCGCGAGCGCGGGCGCGGCCAGCGGCGCGTCGAGCCCGGCCAGCCGGGCGGCGTGCCGGGCGACGACGCCGGCCGCCTCGTCCGGACGGCCCGCCGCCAGCAGCGCCTCGGTCAGCGCGGGCAGCGCCCGGACCGCCACCGGCCACAGCTCGCTCGCCTCCCAGTGGTGGCCCGCCTCGACGGCCGCCTCGATCGCCGGCTCCGGCTCGCCCCGTGCGGCGGCCAGCCTGAGCAGCATCGCCAGCGGCACCACGAGGTCGTCGAACTGCCCCCGGGCCCGGGCCTCGGCAGCGGCGTCGAGCAGCGGCGCCAGCGCGGCCTCCTGGCGGCCCTGCACCGCGGCCAGGCAGGCGGTCACGATGTCGACGAGGATGCGCTCGTGCGGCTCGTCGCCGAACTGGTCGCGCAGCTCCTGCATCCGGTCCGGCAGCCCGCGCCAGGAGCCCTCGAAGTAGTCGGCCGCGGCCAGGTTGACCAGGCAGCGCAGTTCGAGCCGCCCGCGCAGGTCGGGCTCGGCGCCCTCCTCGACCGCCGCGGTCAGCAGCCGGCGGCCCTCCCGGTGGTGCCCGCTGAACAGGGCGGCGCCGCCGATCGAGCGGTACGCGTTCACCTCGCGGCGCAGCAGCCGCCGCCCGCCGGTCTCCCGCAGCAGGTCACCGGCCAGCGCGGCCCAGCGCGGGTCGCCCATCACCACGAAGATCATCGCGATCTTGCCGAGCACCAGCATGCGCATGGCCGGATCGGCCACGGCGGGCAGGGTCGCGAGCGCCCGCTCCAGCCACGACCGGCTCTCCTCGGGCGGCAGGCCGCTCGGCGGGCGGCCCACCCCGGCCATCGCCCACGCGGCCAGCCCCGGCTCCCCGGCCAGGTCCTCGGCGGCCCGGGCGAACGCCTCGCCGATGCGGGCGCCGTCGGTGCGGGTCCGCTCCAGGTGCAGCGCCAGCAGCATGCGCAACTGGCCGCGCAGCGGGGGCGGCACGTCCTGCTCCAGCGCGCCGGTGACCAGGTCGGCGACCGGCGGCGGGCGCAACAGCTCCAGGGCGGCCCAGCCGAGCTTCACCGTCAGCTCCGCCCGCCGCGCCGCCGGCAGGTCGGCGTCGCGCAGCACCTCCTCCAGCAGGCGCGCGGCCTCCGCGTCGTCGCCCAGCCGCGATGCCTGCTCGGCCGCCTCGATGGCGGCCTCGACCCACTGCCCGGCCCGGCCCGCCCGGCGCAGGTGGTGGGCCAGCCGGCCCAGCGGCACCGGCCGCAGCCCCCGTACGGTGTCGGCGGCGGCGGCGTGCAGCGCCTGACGGCGGCCCAGCGGGATCGCCTCGTAGACCGCCTGCGCCGCCAGCACGTGACGGAACCCGACCAGCCCGCCGGTGTCGGCGAACAGCCCCGAGCCGAGCACCTCGTCGATCGCCCCGACGTCGTCCGGCCCCGACAGCAGCGCGAGCGGCACCGGGAGCTGCAGCACGGCGGCGCGCTCGGCCACCTCCTTGGCGCCGGGGGACAGCCGGGCCACCCGCTCGCGCACCGAGGCGCGCACGCCGCTCGGCACGTCCAGCTCCTCCAGCGCCCGCCGCGCCCAGCCGCCCTCCCAGCGGATGAGCGTGCCGCGGTCGCGCAGCAGCGCCAGCAACTCCTGCACGGCCAGCGGCAGGCCGGAGGCCCGCAGGCACAGATGCTCGGCGAACTCGGCCGTCACCTCCTCGGCCCCGAGGATCGCCGAGGCCATCACCCGCGTCTGGGCGGCGTCGAGCGGCGGCAGCACCAGATGCTCGGCCCTGATCGTGTCGGGGGCGCGCGCCGTGATCGCCCGCACCGCCTCGGACGCCTCCTCGCCCCGGTACGTCAGCACCACCCGCAACGTGCCGGGCAGCACGGACATCAGGTACGTCAGGAACTCCACCGTCTGCCCGTCGGCCCAGTGCAGGTCCTCCACCACCAGGACGGCCGGACCCAGCGCGGTCAGCACCTCGGCCAGCCCCCGGAACACCCGGTGCCGCTCGGCCGCCCGGTCGTCGAGCGGCGGCGGCGTCGGCGGCAGCTCGGCGGCCAGCTCCGGCAGCAGCTCGCGCAGCGCCCCGGCGACCGGCGACAGCGCCGCCCCGGCCAGCTCGGACGCGCGCCCGCGCAGCGCCTCGACGACGGGGCCCAGCGGGAACGGCTCCCTGATCTGCACGCAGGCCCCGGCCAGCACCCGCAGGCCCGCCACCGCGGGACCGCCCAGCAGCTCGGCCGTCAGCCGCGACTTCCCGATGCCGGCCTCGCCCTCGACGACGGCGACGGCGGGGGCCCCCTCGACCAGCGCGACGAGCCGGGCGAGCTCCTTCTCCCGCGCCACCAGAACAGGGGAGACCACCCGCCCACCACGCACCCGCTCATTCAACTGCACGCCCAGTCATAGATCAATGTCACCCCCGGCCGCCCGGCCACTTCCACGGCGGCCGGGCGGGGGTGTGGACTACTGGAGGCCGCCGCGCACGGAGGTGATGCGCCGGGTGTTGAAGCCGAGCCAGTGCATCCGGCCCGCGTAACGCGCGTGCTCGACCTTGAGGCAGCGGTCCATGATCACGGTGACGCCGCCGTCCTCGGCGATCCGCGCGGCCTCCTCGTTGACGACGCCGAACTGGCCCCAGAGGGCAGCGGCGCCGATCTCCACCGTGTCGCGGGCGATCTCCGGCAGGGCGTCCGGCGCGCGGAAGACGTTGACCAGGTCGACCGGGACGGGCACGTCGAGCAGGCTCGGGTAGCTGGGCTCGCCGAGGACCTCCGTCTCGCGCGGGTTCACCGGGACGATCCGGTAGCCGTGCCGCTTGAGGTAGTAGCCGACGAAGTGGCTGGCCCGCAGCTCGTTGCCCGACAGGCCGACGATCGCGATCGTCCGGGTGGCGTGCAGGACACGCTGGATCGTCAGGGCGTCCTGGTAGCGGCCGGGCGCGGTCATGCCGAGGCCGCCTTCACGCCGATCGTGGCCGCCACCTGGGCCAGGCCCTGTTCCAGGTCCCAGATCAGGTCGTCGGCCGACTCGGTGCCGACCGACAGCCGCACGGTGCCGGGGCCGACGCCGGCCGCCCGCAGCTCCTCGTCGCCGAGCTGGCGGTGTGTCGTGCTGGCGGGGTGGATGACGAGGCTCTTGGCGTCGCCGACGTTCGCCAGGTGGGACCAGAGCGTCAGGCCGCGGATGAGGCCCTGCCCGCCCTCCCGGCCGCCGGCGCAGTCGAACGAGAACACCGCGCCGGCGCCGCGCGGCAGGTACTTGTCCGCCAGCGGCCGGTAGCGGCTCTCCGGCAGGCCGGGGTAGGTCACGCCGGAGGCCAGCTCGTGCGACTGCAGGAACGCCGCGACCGCCCGCGCGTTGCCGACGTGGCGGTCCATCCGCAGCGACAGCGTCTCCAGGCCTTGCAGCAGGAAGGCGTTGAACGGCGACAGCGCCGCGCCCAGGTCGCGCAGGGTCTCGGCGCGCAGTTTCATCAGGAAGCCGTACTCGCCGAACGTCTCGTGGAAGCGCAGCCCGTGGTAGGCGGGCGACGGCTCCGCGATCACCGGGAAGCGCCCGTTCGACCAGTCGAACGTGCCCGCCTCGACGACGACGCCGCCCATGCTGGTGCCGTGGCCGCCGATGAACTTGGTCGCCGAGTGGATGACGACGTCGGCGCCCCACTCGATCGGCCGGCACAGGTACGGGGTGGCGAACGTGTTGTCCACGATCAGCGGCAGCCCGTGCTCGTGCGCGATGCCGGCCAGCGTCTCGATGTCGAGCACGTTCCCGGCGGGGTTGCCGATCGTCTCGCCGAAGAACGCCTTCGTCCCCGGCCGCACCGCCCGCCGCCAGGCGTCCGGGTCGTCTGGGTCGACCCAGGTCAGGTCCACGTTCATCTTGCGCAGCAGGTGCTTGAGCTGGTTCACCGTCCCGCCGTAGAGGGCCGAGGACGACACGACGTGGTCGCCCGGCTGGAGCAGCGTGAACAGCGTCGCCGCCTGCGCGGCGATCCCGCTGGCGAACGCCACCGCGCCGGACCCGCCCTCCAGGTTCGCCACTCGCTCCTCGAACACGGCGACGGTCGGGTTCATGATGCGCGAGTACGTGTTGCCGTACTCCTGGAGGTTGAAGTACGCCGCCGCGGACTCGGGGTCCTCGAAGACGTAGCTGGTCGTCTGGAAGATCGGCACCGCGCGGGCGCCGGTGTTGGGGTCCGGCCGCTGCCCGGCATGCAGCTGCCGGGTCTCGAAGCCGAACTCGCGGTCGTGTTCCGTACGGGGGATCCGGTCGTTCACCTGGGCCTCTTCCTCGACATCAAGCGGCCCCTTCCGGGGCCAGGAACCGGCGGATGACGGGCGTCTGCCGCGCCTCCTCCAGCAGGAAGCAGTCGTGGCCGTAGGGCGCGTCGATGACCTCGAGCTCGACCGGCTTGCCGAGCGCGCGCAGCGCCTGCTCGATCTCCTGCGACGCCGACGGCGGGTAGAGCCAGTCGGAGCTGAAGGCGATCAGCAGCGTGCGCGCCGACACCCCGTCGAGCGCCCGCGTGAGCTGCCCGCCGTGCTGCCTGGCCAGGTCGAAGTACGTCAGCGCGCGCGAGGTGTAGAGGTAGGTGTTGGCGTCGAAGCGCTTGACGAACGCGTCGGCCTGGTGGCGCAGGTAGCTCTCCACCTCGAACTCCGGCTCGCTGATCGTGTAGCGCAGGTCGTCGGCGAACTGCAGCCGCCGGCCGAACTTGGTCTCCAGCGCGGGCGCGGACAGGTAGGTGACGTGGCCGACCATCCGCGCCACGCCCATGCCGGCGTCGGGCGCGCGGCCGGTGCCGTAGTAGCGGCCGCCCTGCCAGGCCGGGTCGCGCATGATCGAGTCGCGGGCGATCGCGTTCCAGGCGACGCCCTGCGGGTGCAGGGCGTGTGTGCTGGCGATCACCACGACCGCGTCTACCTGGCCGGGGTAGCGGACGGCCCACTCCAGCGCCTGCATGCCGCCGAGCGAGCCCCCGGCCACCGCCGCGAGCCGTTCGACGCCCAGGGCGTCGAGGAACGCGCGCTGCGTGCGCACCATGTCCGCGACCGTGATCACGGGGAAGTCCGGTCCGTACGGCCGCCCGGTCGCCGGGTCGATCGACGACGGCCCGGTCGTCCCCCGGCAGCCGCCGAGCAGGTTGGTGCACACGACGAAGAAGCGGTCGGTGTCGAACGCCTTGCCGGGGCCGATCATGCCGTCCCACCAGCCGAGCCCCTTGCCGCCCGCGCTGTCGCGGTCCTGGGCGCCGAACCCGTCGCGCGTGCTCTCCGGCGGCGGCGCCTTGGCCAGGCCCGCCGCGTGGGCGTCACCGCTGAGGGCGTGGCACACGAGGATCACGTTGTCACGCCGGGGCGACAGCACGCCATAGGTCTCGTACGCGACCCGTACGGGATGCAGCTCCCGGCCGCAGTCGAGGGGCACCGGCCGCGGCAGGTCGAGGTACCGGGTCTCCACGGTGCCGACGCTGCCGGCCTGGTCGGCCGCGAACGTCGTGGCTGGCTGCGACATGGGGCTTATCCAACCGCCACCGGGGGTGTATGGTCAAATCCCTACCGGTAATGCAGGGAGTGAGGGCGGGACATGACGACCACGGTCGCCAACGGAGTGAACGTGCAGGCACTGCTGGACGCGCGCGAGGCGCTGAAGGACGCGCCCGAGGCCGCGCAGTTCGTCTGGCGGGCCTCGTCCACCTGGCGCAACGGCGTCCACAGCACCACGACCGTCAAGGAGTTCTACGGTCTCGGGGAGGAGCGCGCCCACAAGAGCGAGGCCGTCTTCGACGCCGACCACCCCGAGGTCTTCGCCGCCGAGGACAACGGCGTCACGCCCATCGAATACCTCCTCGTCGGCCTGGCGAGCTGCCTGACGGCCGGCGTCGCGTCCGTCGCTCAGAACCGCGGCATCCAGCTCCGCTCGGTCGAGGCGACGCTCGAAGGCGCGCACGACATCCGCGGCATCCTCGGCGTCGACCCCGACGTCCGCAACGGCTTCAACGACATCAAGGTGACGTTCCACATCGACGCGGACGCCTCGAAGCAGGACATCGAGGCGCTGGTGGCCCAGTCCCAGAAGCGCTCGGCCGTGTTCGACGCCCTGACGAACCCGACGAACGTCACCGTCGACGTCGCCTGAGAGGGCCGAGCCATCGAGCACGTCACCACCGTCGTCATCGGCGCGGGGCACGCGGGCCTCGCGGCGAGCCACTTCCTCGGCGCGCGGTCGATCGACCATCTGGTGATCGAGCGCGGCGAGGTGGCCAACTCCTGGCGGCGCGAACGCTGGGACTCCTTCCGGCTGCTCACCCCCAACTGGCAGAGCCGCCTGCCCGGCCTCGCCTACGAAGGCCCGGACCCCGACGGCTACATGACCGCGAAGGAGGTGACGCAGTTCGTCGAGGGCTTCGCCGCGCTCACCCGGGCTCCCGTGCGGACCGGGACGGACGTCACGTCCGTACGGCAGTCCGATGACGGCTACCGGGTGACGACCAGCCACGGCGAGATCGCCTGCCGGACGGTGGTCATCGCCAGCGGCGCGTGCAACCTGCCGTCGGTGCCGCCGTTCGCCGAAGCGGTGCCGCCGTCCGTCGAGCAGCTCACGCCGTACGACTACCGCGGGCCCGGCCGGCTCCCCGACGGCGGCGTGCTCGTCGTGGGCGCGTCGGCGACCGGCGTGCAGCTCGCCGCCGAGCTGCGCCGGTCGGGCCGGCCGGTGATCCTCTCGGTGGGCGAGCACGTACGGCTGCCCCGCACCTACCGGGGGCGCGACGTGCTGTGGTGGATGGACGCCTCGGGCGTGTGGGACCAGCGGCACGACGAGGTGCCGGACCTCGCGCGGGCCAGGCGGCTGCCCTCGCCCCAGCTCGTCGGCGTCCCCGGCCGCACGACGCTCGACCTCAACGCGCTCACCTCGATGGGCGTCGAGCTGGTGGGCCGCTGGGCCGCCGTCCGCGACGGCCACGCGCTGTTCTCCGGCGGGCTGCGGAACGTGTTCTCGCTCGCCGACCTCAAGATGGAACGCCTGCTCGACACGTTCGACGCCTGGGCCGGCGCCCACGGGCCCGACGTCGGCCCGCCCGAACGGTTCGAGCCGACGCGGGTGCCCGAGTCGGCGCGCCTGCGGCTGGACCTGCGCGGCGGCGAGATCGGCGCCATCGTGTGGGCGACCGGCTTCCGCCCCGACTACCGGTGGCTCGACGTCCCGGTGCTCGACGGGAAGGGGCGGCTGCGGCACGACGGCGGCGTCGCCGACAGCCCCGGGCTGTACGCGCTCGGGCTGCCGCTGCTGCGGCGGCGCAGGTCCACGTTCATCCACGGGATCGAGGCCGACGCCCGCGAGGTGATCGACCACCTGGCCGGTCACCTGGCCGGACGGGAGGCGGGCGGCTGAACCCCGGCCCTGGCGGGGCGGACCGATAGGGCCCAGGCATTGGATCTCCGGTGCCGGGCCGCCATACTTGCCTGGCGTGACTCTACGGATGGCGATCCTCGGACCCCTCGTCGCCTCGAGAGCGGGGGTCCCCGTCGATCTGGGCTCCACCCGGCAGCGCTGCGTGCTCGCCAGCCTCGTCCTCGCCGAGGGCAGGCCGGTGCGGATCCAGGAGCTGGCGGGCACCCTGTGGGGCGAGGAGGTCCCGGCGAGCGCCGTCAACGTCGTCCAGACCTACGTCAAACGATTACGCCACGCGCTGGAGCCCGATCGGGCCAGCCGGGCGTCCAGCCCGCTGCTGCCCCGGGTCGGCGACGGCTACGCCCTGGACCCGGGCCTGGTCGAGGTCGACGTGGCGCGGTTCCGTGAGCTCGCCGCGCACCCGGCCGGCTACGACCAGGTGGCGCGGGCGCTGGCGCTCTGGCGGGGCGAACCCCTGGCCGAGCTGCCCCTGCTGGCCGGGCATCCCCGGCTGACCAGCCTGGCGGGGGAGCTGGTCGACGCGCTCGGCCGCTTCGCCGGCGTGGCCGTGCGCGAGGGCAGGGCGGCCGACCTCCTGCCGTTCGCCGAGGACATCGCCCGCATGCTGCCGCTGGACGAGCGCGTCCACAGCGTCCTCATCCGGCTCTGCCTCGAAGGCGGCCGGCGCACCGACGCCCTGCTGCACTACCGGGAGATCAGCCGGCGCCTGGAGCGGGAGCTCGGCGTCCGCCCCGGCCCCGAGCTGACCGCGGTCCACGCCACGGCGCTCCACGACGAGCCGGCCGCCCCGCCCGGCCCCGCCCGGCTCCCCGCGCCCGCCCAGCTCCCTCCCGACATCAGCGACTTCAGCGGCCGGCTGGAACAGGTGTCGGCGCTGACCCGCATGCTCGGCCCGGGGGAGCGGACCGCGATGCCGCTGGTCGTCATCACCGGCATGGGCGGGGTCGGCAAGACCACGCTGGCCGTGCACGCCGGTCACCGGCTGCGCGAGAGCCACCCCGACGGCCAGCTGTACGTGGACCTGCACGGGACCGACGGCAACGCGGTGGACCCCGCGTCCGTGCTGAACCGCATGCTGCTCGCGCTGGGCGTGGACGGCTCGGTGATCCCCGCCGAGCTGGACGAGCGCGCGACGCTCTACCGCAGCCGCCTGGCGGGCCGCCGGGTGCTCGTCGTGCTGGACAACGCCCTCGGCGAGGCGCAGGTGCGCCCGCTCCTGCCCGGCGCGCCCACCTGCGCGACCGTCGTCACCAGCAGGTCCAGGCTGCGCGGCCTGAGCGGCGGCCACCACGTCGACCTGGACGTCTTCCACCCTCAGGAGGCGCTCGACCTGCTCATCCACCTGGTCGGCGAGTCCAGGGTCCGGACCGACCAGGCGACCGCCCGGGCGATCGTGGAGGCGTGCGGCCACATCCCGCTCGCGGTCCGGGTGACCGGCGCCCGGATCGCCGCCCAGCCCCGGCTCAGCCTGGGCCGGTTCCACCGGGAGCTGGGCGACGAGCGGCGCCGGCTCGACCAGCTCGCCGCAGGAGACCTGGCCGTGCGCGCGTCCTTCCGGCTCAGCTACGCCTCGCTGCCGGCCGCCGCGCGGCGCGGGTTCCGGCTGCTCGGGCTGCTGGACGTGCCCGACTTCGCCGACTGGGTGCTCGCGACCCTCCTCGACGCGCCGCCGGGCGAGACGGCGAAGATCCTCGACCTGCTCGTGGACGCCCACCTGGTGACCGTGGCCGGTGAGGACGAGACGGGCGAGTCGCGCTACCGCATGCACGACCTGATCCGGCTGTACGCCAGGGAGCGCACCGAGGCGGAGGACAGCGCCGAGGACCGCCGGGCCGCGCGGCGGCGCGCCTTCGCCACCTGGCTCGCGCTCGCCGAGGACGCCGACCGGCTGCTCGCCTACCGGACGCTGCTCCCGCTCCAGGGCGAGGCGCCGCGCAGGCGGCTGCCGGGAGGCAGGGCGGAGGCCATGCTCGCCGACCCCGTGCGCTGGTTCCAGAGCGAACGCGCCAACCTGGCGGCGGCGATCGCGCAGTGCGCCGACGACGGCCACCCCGACCTCTGCTGGAACCTCGCCGAAGCCTGCGTCGGCTTCTACGAGATGCGTGACCTGCTCACCGAGTGGCGCGCCGTGCACACCGTGGCGCTGTCCGCGTGCGAGCCGGAGCCGCGCGGGCGGGCGGTCCTGGCCCGCAGCCTCGCCTACCTGTCGTGCCTGCCCGTGGTGCGACCGCAGGTCATGCGCGAGCACGCCGAGCTGTCCTTGCGGCTGTTCAGGAAGGTGGGCGACCGGCACGGGGAGGTCGACGCGCAGGTCCTGCTGGGCACCGCCCTGGTCGCCGGCGGGCTGGGCGAGGAGGGGCTGGAGCAGCTCCGGCGGGCCGAGGCGCTGGCCGTGACTCTCGGGCACGACGCCGAACTGGACTTCCTCCACTCCGCGCTCGGCTTCATCTACCGCGAGCAGGGCAAGCTGGAGCTCGCCTCCCACCACCTGGAGCGCGTGCTGGAGCGGACCGAGGGTCGCCGGCTCAGCCGGTTGCGGCTGATGGCGCTGCGCTCGCTCGGGATGGTCCGCTTCTACCAGGGCCGGACCGAGGAGTCCCGGCACCTGCTGCTGGAGATGCTGAGGCTCGCCCGGCTGCTCGGCGTGCGGGTGAAGGAGCTGCTGGCCCTGCTCGTGCTCGGCGAGAGCGGGGTGCTGCTCGGCAGGCCCGACGCCGCGGGCTACCTCGACCAGGCGGAGGCGCTCGCCACGGACATGGGCGGCGAGTTCGCGCTCGCCCTGGTGCGGCGCGGCAAGGCCACCCGCGACCTGCTGGAGGGGCACGCCGGGCAGGCACGGGACGCGCTGCTGGTCGCGCTGGAGGTCTTCCGCGGCCACGGGGTGCTGCACCTTCAGGCGATGGTGCTGAAGGCGCTCGGGCACGCGCACGCCCTGCTCGGGGAGTCCGGCGCGGCCCTGGCGGCCTGGCGGGAGGCGGAGAGCCTGTTCCGGCGCATGGGCAACCTCAGCGAGGCGGGCGAGCTGGCGAAGCTCGGCGAGAGCGTGTCCGGGCCGGGGTGATCCATTCGCCGTCCAGTCCCCGTCCAATCCGGGCTCCTACCGTGTGACAAGGATTTGTCAGGACACGTATGGAGCTTCGTATGATCTCGGTGTCTCTTGTGATCGACGATCCCGGCACGCTCGTCGCGGCCATGACCTCGCTGGCGGCCGATCCCGGCCTGTGCCTGCTGACCCGCGCCGGCTCCCTGGAGGAGCTGCGCCGCGCCGAGAGCGTCCCGGCCCACGTCGTCGTGGTCCACGCCGCGGCCAGCGGCCCGCCCGGCGGCGCGGAGACCGTACGCCTGCTCCGGGAGGAGGGACGGCTGGTCCTGCCCCTGGGCGACGGCGGGCCGCCGGGGGGCCGGCTCGCCGCCGCCATCCGCGCGATGGCGTCCGCCGGGCCGAGGCTGTCCGGCCAGGAGCGGGCGGTCCTGCTCGGCTACGCCTCCGGGCTGACCCTCGCCGCCGCCGCCCGGCGGGCCGGCATCCGGCCCGCGACGGCCAAGAAGTACCTGGAGAGGATCAAGCAGAAGTACGCCGACTGCGGCCGGAACGCCTACACCAAACTGGACCTCGCCACCCGGGCCAGGGAGGACGGGCTCATCGGCTGACCTCGTCCGGGACGCCCAGCGGGAGCAGGTAGAGCGCGACCTCGGTGACCCCGTCCACCGCGAACAGCTCGTGCGCCAGATCGTCGTAGAAGCCGCCGACGGGGATCGTGCCCAGCCCGAGGCCGGTCGCGGCCAGGGCCAGGTTCTGGGCGACGTGCCCGGCCTCCAGCAGCGCGAAGCGCAGGGCGCGCAGCCCGTACTTCGCCCGGAGCGCGTCGGTGTGCACGGTGAGCGCCAGCAGGGCGGGCACCCGGGTCAGGTCGACCAGCAGCGGGTGCCGCTCGGGGTGGCCGGTGGTGAACCACATGGACGTGGCCGCCGCCTCCGCCTGGCCGGGCGCGTCCGCGTACCGGTGCAGGCGGTCCCCCTGCCCGCCCACGCCGTACGTGCCCGGCGCCAGGCCGTCGACGGACCAGGCGATGAGCCGCAGCCGCACGGCGTACTTGCTGCCCGCGCTGGGGAAGTTGCGCGTGGCCCAGCCGCCGGTGCCGGGCCGCGCCGGCCCGCCGAACGCCTCGCGCAGGAGGGCGCCCAGCGTGGCGGCGGCGACCGGGCCGGTGTAGTGGCGGCAGGAGCGGCGCTCCCGCAACGCCCGGCCGAGCGGCATGTCCAGGGCGGGACCCGGGGACAGCGCCACCGTGGTGGCCCGCCAGCCCGGATGGTCGGCGGCTGGCTCGCCACGCTCGTCGTCGCCCAGCTCGGGCAGTTGCCCGGGCGGGTACTTCGAGGTTTCCAGGTAGCGCTGGTCCAGCCCGGCCTCGGGGGCCAGCGCGCCGGCGACCACCCAGCACAGCGCCCGTTCCTCGTCCGGTTGCACGCCCAGCCGGTTGCACAGCATGTGCAGTTGCGAGGCCCACACCGCCAGGCGGCGCCCGGCCGTGACGCCCCGGTCCGCCAGCTCGGCGTCCGCCCGCGCGACCACCTGAGCCCAGCGGGCGGCGAGCCCGTCGCCGTCGCGCACCGCGGCGCGGGTGCCGGCCAGCACGCCCAGCACCTTGTCCCGCTGCCGGGCGAGCATGGCCTCGGCGCGGGCCAGCGGGACGGCCGGGGGCAGCTTGGGCGTGTCGACGGCCAGCCGCCAGGCCGCGGCGTGCCTTCTCAGCCATGCCGCGCAGGCGCGCTCGTCCAGGCCCAGGCCGAGCGCGGTCGCGTACATCAGCGGGAGCGCGGTGTTCATCCGCGAGGGCGGGGAGCCTCGCAGCGCCTCCAGGACGATCTCGCTGGAGCGGCAGAAGACCTCCTCGGCCACGGAGATCGCCTCCGCCCCGCCGTAGCGCTCGGTCTCGGGCTCGTAGGCGATCTCGGCCACCGTCCCGTGCGGGGTCCAGCCCTCAGCGCCCGGGAACTCGGCGCCCGGGAAGCCGGCGTCGCCGACGAGCGAGGCGAGCGCCTGCCGCAGCCCCTCGGGGTCGGCGACGGCGCGGGCGCGCACGCGCAGGTGCGGGCCGCCCTCCCCGTACCTGATGAAGAACCAGTCCTCCAGCAGGCCGTCGGCGCGCAGGCTGTCGAGCAGCGGGCCGGCCGAGCCGGTGAGGAAGGCGTCGTTGCGCTCCGCGTCCCAGTGCAGGAAGCAGTGCAGGCTCGTCCAGAGGTCGACAGCGGGCGTGGTCATCGGCGGGTCCACCTCGGCTCAGGGGAAGGGGTGCGGATGGAACGGCAGGTCCTCGTAACGGGCGGGCGCGGGCAGCCGGCCCAGCCGGGCGGGCACCTCCAGGAGCCGGGGCAGGTTCCTGGTGCGCCGGTAGACGTGACCGAACGTCATGGGCAGGGAGCCCGGCACGATCACCTTGGCGGCGTGCAGCCCGAGCCGTTCGCGCGTGACCGGCTCCGACTGGTCCGCGGCGATCACCTCCAGGCCCGCCGAGGCCAGCCGGTCCACCCACTCCTCCAGGTAGGCGCCCAGATCGCGGCAGGGCGGGGGCTCGGGCCACAGCTCGCGCCACGGCGCGGCCGAGTCGCCGCCGAGCAGGAACTCGTACCGGTCGCGCGCCTCGTCGAGCGCGTTCATGAAGACGTGGTCGTCGAGGGTGCGCACGAGGAACGGATCGTCGATCATGGGCAGCAGCCGGTCCCGGTCGAACGCGGCGATCCGGCTGTCGGCCTTGTTCCGGACGTTGATGTACACCTCGGTCGCGGCCGAGCGCATGGCCTGGACCGGGTGCCGGTTCGCCCCGGCCGCGAACAGTGCGTCGGGCAGGCGCGGGTCGGGGACGCGGCGGCGCGTCATGCTGAGCACCACGGGCACGCCGAAGTCGTTGGAGGCGTCGAACAGCAGCAGGTCGTGGCCCATGCTGCCCAGCCGGTCGATGAGACGGCCGAGCTCCGGGTCGTCCGCGGGCGGCGCGATGCGGCGCAGCGGCGTGCGCGCGTGCCACGCCATCAGGAAGGCGTCGCGCTCGGCCACCTCGAACAGGCCGTGCAGCACGGCCTCGGCCTGGCTGGAGCCGAGCCCGCAGCCGTTGGAGGAGTCGTAGAGCATCCGCTGCCTGCGGCCGTCGAACCAGCCGCGTGAGTCCCAGTAGACGAGCTGCTCGGGGATGAGCCTGTCGCGGGAGTGCGTCAGCGACCAGCCGTACACCCAGTGCACCGGGTTGTCCGGCGAGTACGGCTCCAGGAGGAAGTCCGGGTGGCGTTCCAGCTCGGGCTCGTGCAGGCCCAGCAGGGCCGGGTCCAGCGCTACGGCCGGGTCGAGCTCGGCGCGGGTCGCGTACACGTGGGGGCGGACGCCGCGCGGGCGCATGCCGGTCAGGCGCTCGACCGCCTCGAACAGCGCCACCCGCTCGGCCTCGGCGAAGTCCTCCGCCCTGCCGTAGCCGGTGCCGATCAGGCCCGCGCTGCCCGGTAGCTGGGCGCTGGCCAGCGGCAGGGTGCGGGCCTCCCAGCGATACAGCCGCAGGACGGGGCCGAGCCGCCAGTCCACCAGGGCGTCACGGAGCTGGGCGGCCGTCTCGGTGCGCGGATTGTCCTCACGCAGCGAGGACCCGGAGACCGGATGGCGCCCGGCGCCGACCGGCCTGGGGGCGTCCGCCGGCAGCGGGGCGCACACCGCGCAGCCGCCGAACGGCAGCACCCGATGCGCCGAGACCTCCAGGTCCTCCCCGCGCAGCGCCCACAGCACGCCGGTCGTCCCCGCCGTGACGACGTCGGAGGCCAGCGCCGCCACCAGCCCGGCGGCCTGCGGGGGCACCGTGCCGCCCATCGTCTGCGGCGCGCCCGCCGGGACGCGGCCCGGCAGCGCGTCCAGCCGCGCGCGTTCCGCGCAGGCCAGGCAGCCCGTGGCGGCCGGCCCGGCCAGCGGCCCGACGAGCACCAGGCCGCCGTCGCAGCGCACCGGCAGCACGGTCGCGCCCGCCGCCCTGGCCCGCGCCGCCAGCTCCGTGACGGAAGCGAGGGTCCAGGAGTCCAGCACCACGACGGCGGTCTCCCCGGCGGACAGGCCGTCGCCGTCGCGGACGGTCAGCGCGGCCCCGGCCAGCGCCTCCCGGAGCAGCCGCGCCGCTTCGTTCACGTTCATCACTCTCCTCGCCAGATCTGGAACCCCGCCGCCGCCAGGTCGGTGTCGGAGTCGTCGAGGCGGGGGCGGCAGCCGGTCACCCGGCTCAGCACCTCCTGCAGCGCCTCCTCGTCCCGGGAGATCGGGGCCGGCCACAGCCAGCGGCCCAGGTCCTCGTCCATCTCCTCGCCGGTGATGTCGGGCGGGGGCAGGGCGCCGCAGACGGCCGCCGCCCGCATCGACGGGCCCGCGTACGACGCGCCGGCCGCGGCGAGCGCCGCCATCGCCACCGCGCTGTCGCGCTCCAGCTCCACCGCCCACGCCAGGCGGTCGCCGCCGGTGTCGTGGATCTCCGCGTGCCAGGCGCCGCCGAGGTCGCGGACCTGGAGCCGGACGGGCTCGCGCAGCCGTTCCGCCAGCGTCCGCCACCAGTGCGCGGCGATCGGGTCGTGCGTCACGCAGTCACCCGGCCGCACGCGCCCGGCCGCCCGGTCCGCGCGGTGCCTGAGCAGGACGCCCCGGGCGTGCAGCTCGTCGGCGCCCACCGCCGCCACGGCCGGGTCGGCGCCGAGACGCGCCTGCGCCGCCGCCCGGACCGCCTCCAGGCGCGCGGCCTCCACGGTCGGGCCGATCCCGGCGACCGGCAGCCCGGGCACGTCGCAGACGGCCATCGAGACCGGCAACTGCGCCAGGCCGTCGACGCGGACCTCCGGGAGCAGGCCGAGCTCCGGGTCCGTGACCAGCCCGGCGCGGCGCAGCGCCTCCTCCAGCGTGATCCGCCGGGCGCGGGGCGCGGGATCGGCGGGCGGCCAGGGGCGGTACGCGGCGGTGAGCTGCCCGGGACGTACCAGGAGGATCTCCCCGGGCCTGCCGGGCAGGCCCGCGCAGGCACGCAGCAGCCGGTCGACGGCCGCCGCCGCGAGCAGCTCCGCCGCCGCGGGCGTCCAGGCTCGCGCCGGCAGCCGCCCCAGCCGCTCGGCCACCACCCCCACCAGCGCACCGACCGTCCCTGTGGCGCCGTCCGTCTGTGCGGGCTCGCCGGATTCGATCGGGTACGTGATGAAGCCGGCGCCGGGCAGGTGACCGGCGTGGACCGCGAGACCGGCGGCCCGCAGCCGCAGGTGGCCCGGTGGGACGCCGGGGCGGGTGGTCCGGTGCGCCGACATACGGCAGCGGGCGAGCGCGGCCAGGGCGGCGTCGGCGACGGGGCCCTCGCCGTCCACGCTCACCCACAGGTCGCGCAGGGCGGCCCAGGCGGCGTCGGGATCGGGCGCCGCCGACTCCAGCCAGGACCGCACGGCAGGGGGCGCCGGCTCGCCGGGCGCGACCCGTACCAGCAGGTCGTTCTCCTGGAGCTGACCGACGAGCACGCCCGCGGCGCGGCGGGTGCCCGGGTCCGGGCAGAGGGCGTCCAGGCCCGCATCCGTCACCCCCGCCTCCAAGAGCGGGCGCAGGTGCTCCCACAGTGGCCACAGGCCCGCCGCGCCCTCCAGGCTCACCGACGTGCCCCAGGCCCGCAGGTGGATGCCGTCCGGCAGGCGGCTGGCCCGCACGACCGGCCTGAGCCGCAGCACGGCGGCGTCCGGCGAGCCGTTCACCGGGACCTCACCACGGGCTCCAGGAGCTCACGCCAGCTCATCCCGTTGATCTCCTCCACGGCCCGGCTGAACAGGTAGGCCGCCAGGTAGCGCTCCACGGGCCGCAGATCGCACAGGGCGAGCAGCCGGTAGAGCACGTTCGTGGCGAACCGGTACAGGCCGAACTCCCGGCTGACCGCGATCCGGGGGAAGTTCGACCGGTTGAGCAGCTCGTGGTAGTCGCTGAAGCGGCGGCGGGAGAAGTCCCAGCGGATCTCCGTCTCGCCGCCGAACCCGGCCGCGACCGCCGCGTGGCCGTTGCGGCTGCCGATCAGCGCCCCGGTGTCCAGCGTGGCGTCCGCGTGCCGCCAGGCGGCCGCCGACCAGTCCCGCCAGCTCGCCGCCAGCGCCCGCAGGTCATCGGGCACGGGCTCGGCGGGGTCGGGGGCGGGGTCAGCGTGGTCAAGGGCGGCCACTGCGGGGTCGGGGGCGGCGGCGGCGCGGACGATGGCGCTCACGCCGGGCCCGTGCGCCGACCAGTGCCGGTCGAAGGCGGCCCGCAGCGTCCCGCCCGGGTCGTCGTGGGCGAGGAAGTCCTCGACGTGCGACAGGAACGACTGGTAGCCCCGGCCGAGCCCGGCCGGGTAGTTCGCGCTGTGGGCGGTCATCGCGGCCAGGGCGACCGCGATCCTGGCGCCGGCGGTGTCACCCCGGTCGGCAAGGTAGCTCAGGGAGCCGGCCACGGCGTCGAGCCCCAGCGCGAGCAGCGCACAGCGTCCGGCCACCGCCTGCGGGGAGCCCAGCAGCGCCGTCAGCGCGCCGAGGTCGGCCTCGCGCACCAGGACGGTGTTGTCCGGCCGGATCGGCGTGTAGGGCCCGGGGACGAGCTCGGCCCGACCGGCCGCCTCCGCCTCCGCGAGCAGCGCCGCCTCGTCCACGGCCACGGTGGAGGGGTGCTCCGCCAGGTGGCGGCGGCACGCGTCGGCCGCCCGCTCCGCCGCCGCCTCGGCCCCCGCCCCGGGCTCGAACCGCAGCAGGACGTGCGGCCCGTTCAGCCAGTGGCGGTCGAGGTGGACGGCGAATCCCCCGGCGGACAGCGAACGCGCCAGCGGAATGAAATGGCGGCGCAGCAACGGCGCCTTTTCCGGGTCGAAATAATGGCACACGACGTCGATCATGTGTGCGCTCCACTGAGTCGTTGCGAACAATGGCGCCCGTGCGGCCAGGCGCCGATGGAAAAGCGCCCGGCCGCAGGACGATGCGGAAAACTACTGCTGCTCGACGGACGAGCAGCACGACGACGACCCGCAGGTCGAGCTGGAGTCGCTGCTCGACGAGCCGGACGTGGCCCCGCCCTCGGGCACGGCCACGGCGTCACGCATCACCGTCACCTGGAGCCCGCTCAGGTCCAGGTCAGCGAGGTCGAACCGGGTGGTCACGGACATGTTCTTCACCTCCTCCGCGTCACGGTGGGCCGAAACGACATCCGCAGTATGGGTGGGCCCGGCCGGCCGCCGCCTGACAGGAGAAAGGCGGTATTGACACGACCCGGCCGCGCGAAGTAAAGGCCGATAAATCGCCGGAATTGCCGTCTTGACGCTGCGAATTGACCGTGAATACGCTGCAGCCGTTTTCATCGGGAACCTGACTGGCATGGGCGGGCACATGAATGCCGTAGAGGTCGAGAATCTCACCAAGAAATACCCGGGCGCGCCGCAGCCCGCGGTCGACTCGCTCAGCTTCCGCGTGAATTCCGGCGAGGTGTTCGGCGTGCTCGGGCCCAACGGCGCGGGCAAGACCACGACCGTCGGCGTGCTGACCACCCGGATGCGCCCGACGGGCGGCCTGGCGAGAGTCGGCGGCGTGGACGTGGCGAAGGAGCCCACCCGGGTCCGGCGGCTGCTCGGCGTCGTCCCCCAGCGCAACAACCTGGACCGGTCGCTCAGCATCCGCCAGAACCTGCTCTTCCACGCCGCCTACCACGGCGTGCGGCGGGCCGAGCGGCGGCGGCGCGCCGGCGAGCTGCTGGAGCGCATGGGGCTCGCGGAGCGCGGCGACGACCGGCTCGACAACGTGTCGGGCGGCCAGGCCCAGCGCGTCATGATCGCGCGGGCGCTGATGCACGAGCCGCGGGTGCTCTTCCTGGACGAGCCGTCCACCGGGCTGGACCCGCAGTCGCGCATCTTCGTCCACGCCTGCGTACGGGAGCTCAAGGAGCGGGGCGTCACCGTCGTCCTCACCACCCACCAGATGGAGGAGGCGGCCAAGCTCTGCGACCGGGTCGCCATCGTGGACCGGGGCCGGCTGCTGGCCCTGGACGCCCCCGCCGCCCTGGTCCGCGAGCTGCCGGGCAGCACCACGCTCACGCTCTCGTTCGAGCCCGGCCGGGCCCCGGCCCAGGACGTGGACGCGGCGCTGACGGCCGTCGAGACCGTCGAACGGGTCGAGGCGATGCCCGGCGGGCGCGTCAGGCTCTACACCTCCCGCGAGCCGGGCGAGGTCCTGCCCGCCGTGCTCAAGGCGCTCGCCGGGCACGGCATCGCGCTGACCGGCCTGGACGTGGCCCGGCTCGGCCTGGAGGACGTCTTCCTCCGCCTAACCGGACGGGAGCTGCGATGAGCGTCCTCGACGAGCGCCCGCCCACCGCGCGCGCCTTCGCCGCCGTGCTCGGCCGCGACCTCGTGGTCACCGGCCGGGAGCTGCCGGCCTTCTTGGCGCAGGTCCTGCTCCAGCCGCTGTTCATCCTGTTCGTCTTCGGCAAGGTGCTGGCCGACCTCGGCTACGTCGGCGGCGGGTTCGGCGACGTCCTGCTGCCTGGCGTCATCGCCCTGAACGCCTTCGTCGGCGGGCTGCAGAACACCGCCCTGCCGCTCACCCTCGACTTCTCCTTCAGCAGGGAGATCGAGGACCGGCTCCTGTCGCCCCTGCCGACCCGGCTGGTGGCGATGGAGAAGATCGTGTTCGGCACGATCCGCGGTGTCGTGGCCGGCGCCGTGATGATCCCGCTCGGCCTGCTGATCCTGCCGGACGCCACACTGGCGCCCGCGTCCCTCCTGCCCGCGCTCGCCGTGATGGCGCTCGGCGCCTTCGTCGGCTCGGCCGTCGGCATGGTCGTGGGCACGGCGGTCTCCCCGCGCGGGATCAACGTCGTCTTCACGGTGGTGCTCACACCGCTGATGTTCACCGGCGCCACCCAGTTCCCGTGGCCCGGCCTGGACCGCGTGCCGTGGTTCCAGATCGTGTGCGCGGTCAATCCGCTCACGTACGTCAGCGAGGGGATGCGCGCGGTGATGGTGCCGCGGATCCCGCACATCCCGCTGTGGCTCTGCCTTCTGGTCCTGGCCGTCGCCGGCGCGGTGGCGGCCGAGGCGGGCATGCGCGGCTTCGGCCGCCGTGCCGTCGATTGAGAAGGGAGGCCCGTCCCACTCCGCAGAACCGCATCCGAACAGCACGGAACCATTGATGAAAAGGGAGAAACCCCCCCATGAACGCACTGGCCTTCGATGTCGAAGACCTGGCCCTGGACGAGCTCTCGGTGACGACCGTGCGTGACGGCGTCGCGCTGCCCGACACCGGCGCGTCCTCGTCGAGCTGCATCTCCTGGATGTCCTCGTCCTCGTGCTGCTGCTGCACCGAGCCTCAGTGACCGCCCAGAAGGGAACCCCGCCCATGTCCAGCCTCTCCTTCCAGGTCGAGGACCTCGACCTGAACGAGCTGTCCGTCACCACCATGCGCGACGGCTTCGCGGTGCCCGACACCGGCGCATCGGCCGTGAGCTGCTCCTACCTGACGGACTCGTGCAGCTCCTGCTGCTCGATCAACCCGAGGTAGGTCATCCTCCCGGCCGTCTCACGGCGGCCGGGAGGTCACCCGCGAACGAGGAAACATCGATGACCAGCACTGTCGAGAACCCCGTAGCAGTGGGCGCGGGACAGTTCGAGGCCGCGCCCTTCGCCGTGGTCAGGCGCGCCGCCCTGCCCTACCCCGAACGGCCCGCGGCGGCCGAGCCCTTCCGCGCCGCGGTGCGCGCGCTGACCGAGGCGCTGCGCAGCGCCGCCTCCGCCGCGCCCGCCCTGGCCGACGCGCTGGCCGCCAGCCTGCCCGGCCACCCGGCCGCCTTCCACCGCGGCGTCGTCCTGCCGCTGCGCCGCGACGTGCACAACGGCCGCGTCCCGCGCGAGTCGCTGCTGCGTGAGCTCGGCGACCTGCCCGGCCGGGTCGCCGGGCTGGCGGCCTGGCTGGACGCCGTCCGCGACCGCAAGACCCTGAGCGGCCTGCTCGCCGCGCCGGACGGCCCCTGGGAGGACGCGCTGGCCGCCGAACGCGCCGTGCTCTCGGACCTGTGCCGGGCCGAGCCGCTCCGCCTGGCCGTCACGCTCACCGGCCGTGACCTGCTCCACGGCGTGGACAGGACGGCCGCCCGCCAAGGCCGGCCCGACAAGCGGGCGCGCAAGGCCGAGCCGACCGTCCTGCGGTACGCCCTCCGCGCCACCTCCAAGACCAGCCCGCTCTCCTGGTACACGCTGGTCGGCCTGGGCTGGTGGGACACGGCCCCGGACCCGCGCCCCGCTGTGCCCGCCGTTGGGCCCGCTGCCGCCGTGCAGGCCAACCGGGTGCTCGTCACCCGGCTGATGGCCGCCCTGCTCGGCCAGGCGCAGTGCCCGCACCGCCTCGCGCCCGGCCTGCGGGAGGACGGCGACCGGGTGCTCTTCCACCGCGACGTGCCGCTCCCCGACTCCAGCCACCTCTACGGCACCACGGAAGAGCTCGTCGACGTCGGCCTGACCGGGCCCATCCGCTTCCTGATCGAACGGCTGCGCGACACGCCGGACGGCCTGACCCCCGGGGAGCTGGCCGCCGCGCTGGCCGTCCACATCCAGAGCGCCGACGCCGACGCGATCGCCACCCGCTACGTGCGGAAGATGGCCGAGATGGGACTCCTCGTCCCGGTCTGGCCCGTACACGTCCAGGATCCCGACATCCTGCGCTCCCTTGCCCGCTGGTGCCGCGAGCAGGACCTGACGGACGTGGCCGCGCGCCTCACCGCCATCCGGGACGCCACCCGCTCCTTCACCGGCCTGCCCCCCGCGAGCAGGCGCGACAGGCTAGAAGCCCTCGCCGACGACTGGCGGCTCCTCGGGGAGCGGGCCGGCGCCGACCTGACCGGTGCGCCCGTGCTCACCGAGGACGTCACGCTGCCCGGCCCGCTGAGCCTGCGCGCCCGCCACGGGCGCGACCAGGTCCCGGCCCTCACCCGGCTCACCCCGCTCGTCATGCTGTACGACCACCACCTGGCCATCCGGCGGCTGGTCGCCGACACGTTCACCGCCCGCCACGGCGCCGGCGGACGCGCCCCGATGACCGCCGGCGCGGCCATGATGTCGGAGGTCTGGCGCGACCTCCTCCAAGGCGACCCCCGCGAGCGGCGCGTGCCGGAGGACCTGCGGAGCGCCCGCGAGATCGTGGCCGAGATCATCGCCGCCGCCAACGGCCCGGACGCGGCCGACGTCGTCATCCCCGAGGAAGCCGTCACGGCCGCGCGCGACCTGCTGCCCGGCTGGGCGCGGGCCCGCCCCGCCTCCTACTCCTTCTTCGCCCAGCCCCTCCCCGGCGGCCTGGCGATCAACCACGTCTACGCGGGATTCGCCCGCTTCACCAGCCGGTTCCTGCCCCACCTGGACCCCTCCGCGGCCACCGCCGTGGCCGGCTGGCTGCGCCACCTCCTCGGCGAGGACGTCGCCCAGTTCCGGCCGCTGATGGGGTTCAACGCCAACCTGCACCCGATGGTGCTGCCCGAGGAGGTGGGCGAGGACCCGCGCTGGGCCGGCCTCACCCTCGACGACCTGGAGATGGTCCACGACGAGCACACCGGCCTGGTCCGCATCCGGCATCGCGGCTCCGGCCGCGAGGTCAGCGTGCTCTACCTGGGCTTCCTCGTCCCGTTCGTGCTCCCGTACCGGACTGCTCCGCTGACCGGCGACCTGAGCTGCGGGTTCCCCTCGCTGACCAGGTTCGTCACCAAACGCACCGTGGACGGCGTGACCGCGAGCGGACGCCTCACCTACGACGGCATCGTGCTCAACCGCCGCCGCTGGGCCTTCGACGACGACGCGGCGGCGCGGCTGCGCGAGCAGTGGACGGCCGAGCACCCCGCCGTCGCCGCCGCGCACCTGCGAGCCCGGCACGACCTGCCCGAGCACGTCTTCCTCGAAGCCGGGGGGAGCGCCGCCTCCCTGGAGGGCTTCCTGCGCAGGCTGCGCGCCGCCAAGCCGCAGTACGTCGACCTCGGCAACGCCCTGCACCTGCGGTGCCTGCCCACCTACCTGGCCCGATACCCCCAGGAGCCGGCCTTCGTCGAGGCGCTGCCCGTCCCGGGCGCGGCGGGCGACGGCGAGCCGGTGACCGAGCTCATCATCGAGACCTGCTGGAGACCACAGTGACCGAGCTCGACGTCGTCTGCTACTACCACGACCCGGTCAAGGCGCCGCTGGTCAGGGCGGCGGTCATCCCCGGGCTCCGCGCCGCCCTCGCCGCCCGCCCCGGCGTGCGCGGCCACCTGGAACGCCACTGGCTGCACGGCCCCCACGTACGGGTCCGGCTGCGCGGCCCCGACGGGCCCGTCGCCGCCGCGGCGGACCAGCTCGCCGCACGGCTGCGCGAACACCTGCGCCTGCACCCCTCCACCGGCTCGCCCGGCGCCCCCGAACTCCTCTCCCACGCGCGCAAGGCGGGGCTCCTGGAGCTGGTCCCCCCGCCGTACGAGCCCATCCACGCCGACAACACCGTCACCGTCGGCCCCGCCGAGACCGGCCGCGTCGCCGCCCTGCTCGGCTCGGCCGCATCGGTACGGCTGCGCGCCGACTCCCTCGAAGCCGGGCTCCCGGCGCTGGAACACTCCCTCGACCGGCTGGCCGGAACCGGCGACAGCGCGGCGGGACGCATCGAGCTCGCGGTGACCGCCATGGCCGTCCACGCCGCCCGCTACCCCCGCGGCCAGGCGCTCGGCTACCACTCCTTCCTCTCCCACGTCGAGGACTTCCTGTTCCACCACGACCCCGACGGGCGGCTGCGCCGCGCGTTCGAGGCGGGCTGGACGCGCAACCGTACCCAGGTGCTCGAACTCGTCGGCCGCGTGGCCGACGGTCACCCGACCGACCAGGTGGAAGCCGCCTGGCAGCACTGGACCATCACCGCCCGCCTCCTGGCCGAACCCGCCTTCGACGGCGGCAGCCTGGCCGTGGAGCTCAGCCGCGGCTACACCGAGCAGGCGGCCAGGCTCGGCGACCCCGACACCGCGCGGCGCTGGAACCCCGCCGAACGCACCGCCCTCAGCGACTACCACCGCGCCCTGCGGGTCGTCGACTTCTCCCGGCCGGAGCTCGCCCGCGCGTTCGCCGTCTACCGGTTCGGCACCAACGTGCTGTACCAGCTCCTGGCCGTGTGCGACGTCACGCCCGTCGAGCGCTACCTGGCGGCGAGCATGGTCGCCGCCGCCGTGCAGGAGCTCAACGGCACCACGTGGCGCGCCCAGCTCGGCGAGACGGGATGAGGCCGATGCTACTCCGCCTGCGCCCCGTCGTCCACGCCACCCCCACCCCCACCGGCCTGCACGTACGCGGCTGGACCTCCAGCTTCACCGCCGAAGGCGGCGCCGGGCTGTGGCGGCTGTGGGAACGCCTGTCCGTCCTGCTCGCCGACGGGGTGCCCGCCGCCGAGCTGACCGCTCCCGCCGGGCTGCCCGAGCCGGTCGCCAAGGCGCTGGAGCTCATCATCGCCCAGCTCCGCGAGCACGACATGCTCGTCGAGGTGCCGCCCGGCTGGGGGAGCCCGGGGCCCGGGCTGCCGCCCGCCCGGGTGGCCGCCTGGCTGGAGTCCGCCGCCGCCGACCCGGCGCGCGCCTGGGAGCGCCTGTCGGGGGCCGCCTACGCGGTCCGCGGCGGCGGCCCCCTGGCCGAGGCGGCCGCCCGCGCCCTCGCCGCCGCCGGCTGCCACCCGGCCACCCTCCCGGGCGCGACCCCCGCCGACCTCGAACTGACCGCCACCCCACCCTCCGGCCCCCCGGTGACGGTAAGGGCCGGCTGCCTCCCGGAAGCCGGTTACGCCCTGCCGCCGACCAGCCCTGGCACCCCGGCTCCCGACCCCGCCGCCATCCGCCACCGCCTCCTCCACGGCCCCACCTCCCTCCTAACCACCCAAACCCCACCGCCCCCAACCACGCCGACCCCGGGTGCGTCGGCCCCGGGCGGGGCGACCGCGCCCCCACCGACCCCGAGCACCCCGGCTCCAGCGGCCACGCCGGCTGCGGGGTCCGGTGGGGCGCGGGTGCCGGAGGTTTTGTGGGCGCTGGTGGGCGGGGCGGCGGCGCATCGGCTGCTGTGTGCCGTGGCGGGTATGCCGGATCCGGTGGAGGAGGCGGCGGCCCGTTCGCCCGAGGGCGTGGGGCGGGGGCTTTCGGTCATGGTGGCGAAAGCCGAGCCGCTGGCGGTCACGCATCACCGGTGGCCCGTCGGCGAGCCTGCCGGTGCGGACCCGTGGGAGCGGGCGGCGGCGATGCTCGAAGTGCTGGGCGATCCGGAGCTGGGCATGGTGGCCCCTCCCGAGGCGGGGGAGCTGCCGCAGGTGCCGGTGAGCCTGGCGGCGTGCGGCGAGGCGGTGGGGTTCGGCACCGGCCTGGAGTCGGCGCGGCTGCACGCGGCGCTGTCCGCCGTGCGGTCCGCGCTTCCGGCCGGGACCGTCGTGGGCGCCGACCGGCTGCACGCGCGCGGCCTCGGCCTGCGCGAGGCCGTGCACCGCGATCTCGCCGATCTCCTGGGCACCGCGGTGGGCGAGGGCGAGTGGGCGGCGGACCCGGCCGCGCGGCGCTGGTGGAAGGCGCTCACGCTGCGGTTCGCCGTACCGGCCGAGGTCGAGGTGGTACGCGTCGCCGAGGGGGTCGCGCACGCCCGGGTCAGCGCGGCGGGCCGTACCCTCGCCTGGGCGGTGGAGCCGGAGGCGGGCACGGCGGCGGCGTTCGCGCTGCTGGCGGCCACGGCGGCGGCGCAGGCGCGGGCGGCGGGCCGGGAGTTCGGCGACTCGGTGGTGCCTTGCGGGGCGGCTCCGGTCTGGTCGCCGTCGGAGGAGCCGCCGGTGCCGTGGGAGACGCGCTTCTGGTTCTGGCCCGCCGGGACGCGGGACGGCGAGGAGCGGTTCCAGGCGGCGATGGAGGCGCTGGTGCCGGGCCCGGAGCCGGCGCCGCTGGGCCCGCTGCTCGCGGCGACCGGCCTGGCCGCAGTGACGGTGCCGCCCGCAGCGAGGGCGCCGGCCGCCGTAGCAGCGCCGGCCGCCGCGAAGGTGCCCGCCGCCGTCCGGGCCGGGAGCGTCGCATGAGGAACGGCATCGGCGAGTTGCGCGACGACCGGGCCGAGGCCGTGCTGATCAGCGGGTACGGGCTCGCGGACCTGGAAGAGGTCGGCCGCCTCGCGCGCGGACGCCGCCACCCGCTGCTTCCCGTGCTCCTCGACGGCGCGCTCGCCCTGGCCGGCCCGGTGCAGGGGCCGGGGGAGGGCGTCTGCGTGGCCTGCGCGGAGTCGCAGCGGCTGGCGGCGTTCGGCGCGGCGGTGCCCGTACGGCTGCCGGAGCTGCGGGTGGGCGGGCTCGCGGCTCCGGCCTTCCACGACACGCTGTCCGTGCTGGCCGCGCTGCTGCTGGCCGATCCGGAGCGGCACGGGGACGTCGTCCTCGCGCTCCGTACCGACCACGGCTCGCTCACCCGGCACCGCGTGATGCCGCGGCCGGAGGGCTGCCGGGTGTGCGGGCCTGCCGAGCCGTACGCGCCGGCCGCCCGGGAGCCCGTGGCCGTGCCGCCCGGGTCGCTGCGCTCGCCGAACCCGCGGACCGACGGCGCCCGGCTGCGCGAGGCCCTGGTGGACGCGCGCTACGGCCCGGTGACCACGGTGCGCCGGAGCGGTCACCTGCCGCTGGCCACCGTCGCCGCCGTCCTGGCGGGCGACCCGGACGGGAACGCGGCAGGCTACGGCCGCACCCCAGCCTTCGCCCAGTCCGAACGCGTCGCGCTCTTCGAGGCGGTGGAGCGGCTCGGCGGGATCGCGGCGAGCGGCCGGCCGGTGACCGAGGCCGCGTTCGAGGCGCTGGGCCCGGACCGGGCACTCGATCCGGCACGACTGGGCCCGCACGAGCCGGACTGCTACGCCGATCCGGGCAGCGGCCTCACCGCCTACGCCCCGGGCGTGCCCACCACCTGGGTGGACGGCTGGTCCTGCACGCGCACGGCCCCGATCCTGGTGCCGGAGCACGTCGCGTACTGGGGGGTCCGCAAGCCGGGCACGCCCCGGTTCGTGGCGGAGACCTCCAGCGGGTGCGGTCTGGGCAACAGCCTGGCCGAGGCGGTGCTGCACGGCCTGTTCGAGGTGGCCGAGCGGGACGCGTTCCTGATGGCCTGGTACGCGGGCACGCCGCTGCGCCGCGTCGCCGTGCCGCCGGACGATCCCGTGCTGCCCCACCTGTCCGACCGGCTGGAGTGCCTGGGCTACGAGCTGCTGTTCTTCGACGCGACCAACGACCTGGGCATCCCGGTCGTGCTCACGCTCGCGTGGCGGGACGACGGTGCGGCCCCGGCGGCCTTCTTCGCGGCGGGGGCGCACCCGGACCCGGTCGCCGCGATGCGGTCGGCCGCCGCCGAGCTGGCCGTGGACGTCGAGTCGTCGGCCGACCGCGCCCGCCGCTCTCCCGCCGGCCACCGCCGCGAACGCCTCCTGCGCCTGCTGGCGGACCCGGATTCGGTACGGGCCATGCACGATCACGTCGCCCTGTACAGCCTGCCCGAGGCCGCGGCGGGCTACCGATTCCTGCTGTCGGGGCAGGCGGGGACCGTGGACCCGGCGGATCTCGGCGGCGACCTCCCGGGGACGGCCACGGACCTGTGGACCGTCCTCGACCACCACGTGGACCGCCTGCGCGGGCTGGGGTTGGAGGTGATCGCGGTCGACCAGAGTGATCGGCGGATCCGCGACCGTCTCGGCCTGCACGCGGCGAAGGTCGTCGTGCCCGGCACGCTCCCCATGACGTTCGGGCACCGCAACCGCCGCGTCCGCGGCCTGCCCCGGCTGTGGGAGGTGCCGCACCGCCTGGGCCGGAGCCCCACGCGTTCCGCCGGCGATCCCGTGCTTCCCCATCCCTTCCCGTGACTGGAGTCGCCGTGGCGCATCACGACGAGGTTGCCCTGGCGCTGGCCGCCGCCTACGCGCACGGGCCGGGCAAGGCCCCGGTCCCGGGCGCGGCCGTGCACCGTGAGCCCGCCCGTGCCGGGGAGGGGACGCGCACCCCGCTGCGCGACCTGGCGGCGTGGGGGGAGTTCGGCGCGGCCGTGGCGGAGCTGCTGGTCTCCGCCCTGACCCCGCAGCGCTGGGAGCCGTACAACCCGTACAACGACCACCGCGCCTACCCGTCACCGCGCGCCGCGTACCTGGTGGACGTGGGGGTGCGGACGGAGCGGGGGCGGTGGCGTCTCGACCCGGTCCGGCGCGAGCTGGTGGGGGCGGCGCCGCCGGCGCCGGCCGGGACCGTGTGGCTGGACCTGGCGCAGCGGCCGGAACGGCTCCGTCCCGGTTACGGCGAGCTCGCCGACGCGCTGGCGGAGCTGGAGACCGGCCACCTGGCCGCCGCGGTGGCCGAGCACGCCGCGGCGCTGCCGCTCACCGTGGCGTACGGGCCGGCCGGCGTCACCCTGGCTCCCGGCGTGCCGGCCAGGCCGGGACAGGCGGTCGCGGGCGGGGCACGGCGCAGCGCCGGGCTCGGTCCCCGGGGTCTTTCCGCCGATCCGCGCCCCCTGCCCGGGGAGGCGGCGCGGGCGTTCGCCGCCGCGGTCGCCGATCCGCCGCCGGGCTCCCCGGCGGCCGGTGGCGGGGTGTGGTGCCGCCTGGCGGTCCGCAACGTGACGGGGCTGGCGGACGGCTGGTACGTGCCGGCCCCGCTGAGCCCCGTGACCGGGCGGGCCGGGGCGGCGATGGCCGCCGTGCAGGCCGCCTACAGCTACCCCCGCACCCAGTTCGACGTCGGCGGGACCAACCTCGCGCTGCTCATCGCCGCCGACGTCGGCTCGGCGGTGCGGGCGAGCGGGCCTGCCGGCTACCGCGCCCTCCTGCGGACGGCCGGCGCGGTCGCCCAGCACGTGTGCTCGGCCGCGGCGGGGGCCGGCCTGTTCTGCCGCCCGGTCCGGGCCATCAGGGAGGGGCTGCTGGAGGCCGCCGCCGGGGCTCCCGCCTCGCACGACGCCCTCTACCTGGTCCTGGCCGGACGCCCCCGCTTCACCTGGTTCGACTACGACCTGACCCCCGTCACGGCAGGCCCGGCAGGGGAGGAACGGCCTTGAGCGCGCCGGCGCGACCTGCCCGCACCCCCTCATGCCCGGGAGCTCAGCTGAGTTGCTGGGCCAGGCCGACGATGATGCCCTCGGGGCCGCGGACATAGCAGAGCCGGTAGCTGTCCTCGAACTGCGCCATCTCGCCGACGAGCTCGGCGCCGCGGGCGCGCAGCCGGGACAGGACGTCCTCGATGTCGTCGACGGCGAACATGATGCGGCGGATGCCCAGCGTGTTCGCCGGCGCGATCTTCGGCTCGGCGCTGATCGCCTTCGGCGTGAAGAACATCCCCAGCTCGATCCGCCCGTGACCGTCCGGCGTGCGGAGCATCGCGATCTCCTGCTGGACGTCGTCGAGGCCGAGCACGTTCTCCACCCACGCGCCCCCGATCGGCCCCCTGCCCTCCAGTTCCATGCCGAGTTCGACGAAGAACGCGACGGCGGCGTCGAGATCGTCGACGATGATGAGGACGTTGTCCATCCGCTGGATCGTCATGCTGGGTCTCCTTGGTGGGATACGGGCCGCGGTGGCCGTATGCGCCCCTGGGACGGAGCTGCCAGGCCGTTCTCGACATCGTCTGCGAGCTTTTGACCTGGGAGTGCCCCGTCACGCGCCGGTCGTAACGCTTCCCGCGCAGGTCGGCGCTCCTCCGGCCCAGGTCAGGCGGCCTGTGGGCAGGTCGCGGCGGCGGCCCAGCGTGAGGAGCAGGATCACGCCGCTCGCCACGAACACGGCCAGCATCGCCCACAGCGCGGCCCGTACGCCCGCCAGTTCCGCCAGTGCGCCGGCCAGCAGCGCGCCGAGCGGGATGGCGCCGTAGTTGACCACCTGGACGCTGGTCGTGACCCGGCCCATCAGCTCGCCGGGCACGTAGCTCTGGACGAATCCGGAGAAGATCACGTTGCCGGCCACGATGCCGCCGACGATGACGATGCTGCCGGTGACGAACAGGGCCATGCCCAGCTCCCGGTCGGCGAGCGGGATGAGCAGCCCGAACGGCGCGAGCCCGGCCTTGGCCACCAGCACCGCCCTGGCGCTGCCCAGCCTGGCGGCCAGCGGCCTGGCCAGTGCCGCTCCGGCGATCCCGCCCACGCCGGTGGCGGCCATCAGGACGCCGGTCTGTGCCGGGGCGAGCCCGAGGTCGGTGACGAGGAAGACGACGATCAGCGACTGGTAGCCGGTGAGCGCCAGGTTGGCGGCGCAGCCGTACAGGGTGTTGCCGCGCAGCAGCCGGTCGCGGGCGACCAGGCGCAGGCCCTCGCGGATGTCGGTGCGCAGCCGCCGCCGCGGCGGGCGGGTCACGGTCTCGGCGCGTCTGATCCGCATGAGGCAGATCGCGGAGACGGCGAAGCTGGCCGCGTCCACGAGCAGGCCTCCGATCGCGGAGAACGCCTGGGCGAGCAGCCCGGCGGCGCCGGGGCCGGCCAGGTTCGCCACCTGCTCGCTGCCCTGGAGCTTGGCGTTGGCCTCCAGCAGGTCGGGGGCGTCGACCAGGGTGGGCAGGTAGGCGCGGTAGGCGGTGGCGAAGAACACCTTGGCGGTGCCGGCGGCCAGCGCCACGGCGATCAGGTGGCCGACCGTCAGCACGCCGAGCAGCGCCGCGGCCGGGATGCTGAGGAAGGCGGCCAGCGACGCCCAGTCGGCGGCCAGCATGACCCGGCGGCGGGGGAGCCGGTCCACCCAGACCCCGGCGGGCAGGCCGATGAGCAGCCACGGCAGCCAGGCGGCGGCGGCCAGCAGGCTGACCGCGAGCGGGGAGGCGTCCAGGACGGTGACCGCGACCAGCGGCAGCGCGACGGAGGTGACGGAGCTGCCCAGGCTGCTGGCGCTCTCCCCGATCCACAGCAGCCGGAAGTCGCGCTGCGCCAGCAACCCCAGGCGGGGCCGGCGCGGGAGGTTCACGGGCGGGCGGGGACGGCGCGGGCGAAGGTGAACACGGTGGCGCGCTCGCGGCCGTCGTCGGGCACGCTCCGCTCGGACCACCTGGTGATCACTTCGGTGATCTCGGCCGCGAACTCGGCCAGTTCCTCGTCCGTCACCCGCAGCCATCCCTCGGCCGAGAAGGGGCCGAGCGGCCAGCGGGCCTGCACGTCCTGCGGCTGGTCGGCCCAGCGCCGGACGTGGCCGGTCTGGCGGTCGAGGTTGAGCGAGTCGGCGGCCCGCGCGATCGCCTCGCCCGACGCGTCGCCGTCGAAGTCGGCCGAGGACCAGGACAGGGTGGGCACGATGCGGCGCCACCAGCGTTCGCGGCGGTCGCGGGCGAGCTCGGGGGCCTCCTCGATGAGGCCGGCGGCGGCCAGGGCGCGCAGGTGGTGGCTGACGTTGCCGACGGCCTCCCCGGTCTGTTCGGCCAGCACGCTGGCGGTGCTGGGGCCGTCGAGCTTGAGCAGGTCGAGGAGGCGGCGGCGGACGGGGTGCGTCATGGCGGCGAGCACCCGGGCATCCGTGATCGCACGCTGGAATTCGGACATGCCGGTCAAGCTGCATGTACAAGAGGTGTTGTGCAACAGTTCTTGTGAATCTTGCCCGTGCTGGTCAGCGGGGCTGGGGGGTGGTGCGCATGCGCAGGTGCAGCCGGGCGCTGCCCGCCTCGTGCTCCACGCGGACCTCGTCGCACAGGGTGCGCACCAGCAGCAACCCGACGCCGCCGCCCCGGTCGGGGTCGGGCCTGGCGTTCCTCAGGTGGGCCTCGGTCAGGGTGCCGGCCGCGTCGACCACGTCGAGGCTGACGCCGTGGGCGTCGCGCCACGCGATCAGGGAGCCACGGCCGCCGCCGTGCCGCAGCACGTTGACGGCGGCCTCGTGGGCGGCGATCACCAGGTCCTGCAAGCGCTGCCCGTACAGCCCGGCGCTCGTCCCGAAGGCGTGCACCCGTTCGCGCAGCACGGCGAGCTCTGAGGTGATCGGCCACTGCATCCGGAATCCGGGAATCATGTCGGGCCTGCCTTTCGCCGCGTGATCTTCCCATGCCCGAAAAGGCCGCCGGCATGCCCGGTGCCGTGCCGGCCCGCCCCTTTCAGACCGATTCAGCACGGAAGAAGGCGTCATCAGACGGCGAACAGCAGGCCCGCGCAGAGCAGTACGAGCACGGCGGTGGCGAAGTGGATGCCGAACGCCGCCGCCTTGGTGCCGCCGTTGCGCAGCACGACGAGGGTGTCGCCGAGCGGCACCAGGGCGATGACCAGCATGAACCAGGCCTCGGCCTGGGGTCCGGCGAAGGCCAGCAGGGCCAGGCCGACCAGCCCGTACGTGCCGTCGCGCAGGCCCTTGATCGTCAGGTAGGCGCGGTCGGTCGTGGCGGGCACCCCGTAGCCCGTGGCGGCGGCGTGCGGCGTGAGCAGGAACCGGGCCCCGATGAGCAGGCACAGCAGGTTGAGAACGATGGCCAGGCCGTACGCGACGGTGGTGAGCATGTCGTGACTCCAGAAAAACTAGCAGCGCTAGGAACGAGGACGACGCTAGCAGAGCATCGACATAAGCGCTAGCGGTGCTAGATTCAGGAGCATGTCCATCCAGAGCCGCAAGGAACGCGAACGCGCCCACCGGGAGCAACTCATCGTCACCGCAGCCCGGGAGCTGGCCGAGGCCGAAGGCTGGGAGGCCGTCACCACCCGGCGGCTCGCCGAACAGGTCGAATACAGCCAGCCGGTCCTCTACAGCCACTTCAAGGGCAAGGACGCGATCGTGACCGCCGTCGCCCTCGAAGGCATCACCGAGCTGGCCGCCGACCTGCGCGCCGCCCGCCTCGCCGCCTCCGGCCCCGAGGCCGCCGTCGCCGCGCTCGCCGCCGCGTACGTGACCTTCGCCGAGGAGCGGCCGGCCCTCTACGACGCCATGTTCAGCCAGCGCGTCGACCTGCCCTTCGCCACCCCCGAGGCCCCGCCCGCCCTGCACGCCGCGTTCGGCGAGTTCGCCGAGGCCGTCCGCCCGTACGCGCACGGCGACGAACCCGCGCTGCTGGCGGAGACCCTCTGGGCGGCACTCCACGGCCTGGTGACGCTGATGCGCGGCGGCCGCATCCCCCGCGAGTTCCACGAGCACCGTCTCGCCCTCCTCCTGGCCCGGTTCACGGCGAGCCCGTGACGCCGTCCTTGACGGCCATGAGGCACCGGCGATCCTGGCTGTGTGACAGCGGAGTCCTGTGACGTACGCCACCGGACCGGGGTGTCACACGGCCGGGTGGGCCGGTGTCCTGTGCGCGGAGCAGGACGAGAGACCAACCGGCGGGAGCGAGCGATGAACGAGCACGACGAGGCGACGACGGACCCGGTGGACGCCGCCACCGCGGCCTTCGTCGCCCACCGCAACCTGCTGTTCACGGTCGCGTACGAGATGCTCGGGTCGGCGGCCGACGCCGAGGACGTCCTCCAGGAGACCTGGCTGCGCTGGATCAAGGTCGACCTCGGACAGGTGTCGGACCGGCGCGCCTACCTCGTCCGGATCGTCACCCGGCAGTCGCTCAACCGGTTGCGCACGATGAAACGCCGCAAGGAGACGTACATCGGCTCGTGGCTGCCCGAGCCGCTGCTCACCACGCCGGACGTGGCCGAGGACGCCGACCTCGCCGAGAGCCTGTCGATGGCGCTGATGCTCGTCCTGGAGAGCCTCTCGCCGACCGAGCGCGCCGTCTTCGTGCTGCGCGAGGTCTTCGACGTCGGCTACGACGAGATCGCCGCCGCCGTCGGCAAGAACGCCGCGGCCGTCCGCCAGATCGCGCACCGGGCCCGCAAGCACGTCGAGGCCCGCCGCCCGCGCGAGACGGTCTCCCCGGGCCAGGCCCAGGCGGTCCTGGAGACGTTCAAGCGGGCGCTCGAGACCAGGGACCTGCGGATCCTCCTGGACGTGCTCGCCCCCGACGTCGTCCTGGTCAGCGACGGCGGCGGCGTGAAACTGGCCGCGCCCCGGCCGGTCGTCGGCGCGGAGAAGGTGGTCCGCTTCTACCTGGGCGAGGCCGCCGTGGTGCGCGCGGCGATCACCTGCAAGGCCACCGTGGTCAACGGCAACCCGGCGCTGCTCGTCCACCTGGACGGCGCGTTCGACGGCGTGCTCGCGACCCGCGTCGAGGACGGCCGCATCACCGGCCTCTACTACGTCCGCAACCCGCACAAGCTGACCCGCGTCGCCTCCGAGACCCCGCTCACCCTCCGATGAAAGGCCCCGGCATGACCGTGCACGGCCCCGCCATCCTCAAGATCGCAGTCGCGTTGCAGACGCTGAGCATCTTCTTCCAGGCGGCCACCGCCGGGATCCTCATGTCCTCCCGCGGCTCGGAGCTGCACCACATCGGATCACCCGTGATGTACGGCGCGACCGTGCTGTACGTGATCGCCGCCGTCCTGGCCTGGCGTCCGGGCGGCGGCACGCCACGCCCCATCCTGTACGCGGCCGGCTTCCTCGTCCTCGCGTCGGCGCAGGTCGCGCTGGGCATCGCGGGCATGACCCCGCTCCACGTCCCGCTGGGCGTCCTGATGTTCGGGCTCAGCCTGCTGACCCTGGCCCGGATGCGTACCGAAAGCAGGGGAGAAACTACCTAAGCACGTCAGATTCCGCGTCGTCGCCGTCTCCCTAACGTGGTGGTCACAAGAGAGCACGACCACTGAGGAGACGAACATGAGCGACACGAACGAGCTGGTCCAGCGCTACCTGGCCGCCTGGAACGAGACCGACGCCGCCGCCCGCCGGGCCGCCCTGGAGGAGGTCTTCGCCGAGGACGCCGGCTACACCGACCCGCTGGTCTCCGTGCGCGGCATCGACGGGCTGGACGCCACCATCGCCGCGGTGCAGGCGCAGTTCGGCGGGCTCGTCTTCAGCCTCGGCGGCGCCGTGGACGCCCACCACGACATCGCCCGGTTCACCTGGCACCTGGGCCCGGAGGGCGCCGAGCCGGTCGCCGTCGGCTTCGACGTCGCGGTGTTCGGCGCGGACGGGCGGATCAGCCAGGTGCTCGGCTTCCTGGACAAGGTGCCGGCCCAGGCCTGACCCGCTCCCATCTGAACCGGACAACACAGGAGGAATCATGACCGCGTACGTCATCGCCCACCTTCAGGACGCCGCCCCGCACCCGGAGATCGCCGAGTACATGGAGCGCCTGCCCGGCACCTTCGAGCCGTACGGCGGCCGCTACCTGGTGCACGCAACCGAGCACGAGGTGCTGGACGGCCGGTGGCCGGGAGCGGTCGTGATGCTCGCCTTCCCCGACGCGGCCCGGGCGCGGGCGTGGTGGGACTCGCCCGAGTACCGGGAGATCGCGCCGATGCGCTCGCGGCACATCGAGGGCGACATCATCGTGGTCGAGGGCGTCCCCGACGGCTACCGGCCGGTCGCCGCCGCGAGCGCGGTGCGCGAGGCGGCGGCCGGGGGCGCGGCCACCTGAAGCCCTGCTCAGGGGTGCTGGGGGCGCTGCCGGGCGGCGTAGCGGCGGGCCTTGGTGCGGTTGCCGCACAGGCGCATCGAGCACCAGCGGCGGCTGTGGTTCTTGGAGGAGTCCCAGAAGGCGCCCTGGCACGTGTGCTCGGCGCACCGTTTGAGCCGGTGGATCTGGCCGGTCAGCACCAGCTCGGCCCACGCCACGGCCAGCCGCGCCAGGGCCGTACGGGCCTCGGGCAGGCCGGGGGTGGGCGCGAGCGGCCGCTCCGGCCCGGCCCGGGTCACGGTGACCAGGAGAGGCGCGTCGGCCAGGATCGCGTCGGCCCGCGCCAGGCGGTGCGGGAACACGGGATGGCCGGGGTCGAGCGCCTCCCGGAACCCGGCACGCAGCTCCAGGAAGACGGCGTGCTCCTCGTCGGTGAGCCGCAGCGACGCCGGGCCGAGCTGACGGGCCGCCAGCCAGCGGGCGAGCTCGTCCGGGCTCGCCACGTCGTCCTGCCCGTTCTCCAGGTCGACGGTGTTGACGAACGCCTTGATCAGCTGGGCGGCCGGAGTGGGCTCGATCACGCCGCATCACCTTCCGGGTCCCTGCCTAACCTGCTAACCGAATTTACCAGTTATCACCCCTGGTGCCGTCGCCTCTTTCCGGGCAAGATAACCACCTATAGCTGATAGGGGGTTACATGGTGGACGTGCTGAAGGCGGATCGCAGCGGGCGCAACACCGCGGTGCTGGTGAGTTTCACGGCGATCACGAACCTGGCCGACGGCGTGACCAAGATGGCGCTGCCCTTGATGGCGGCCCGGCTGACCGACTCCCCGGCACAGGTCGCCGGGGTCGGGCTCACCCTCACCCTGCCGTGGCTGCTGATCGCCCTGCACGTCGGCGTCCTCGTCGACCGCTTCGACCGGCGCCTGCTGCTGTGGCTGGCCGACGCCGCCCGCATCCTCGTCGTCGCCGGGCTGCTCGCCCTCACCCTCACCGGCGGCGTCACCCTGCCCGCCCTCTACGCCGGAGGTCTCGCCCTCGGGATCGCCGAGGTCGTCGCCCTCACCTCGGCCGCGACCCTCGTCCCGGCCGCCGTGGCCCCCGCCGGGCGCGAACGCGCCAACGCCTGGGTCGCCGGGGCCGAGACCGTGTGCAACGAGTTCTGCGGACCCTTCGTCGGCGGCCTCCTCATCGCCGCCGGGTCCGCCGCCGCCCTCGGCTGGACCGGCGCCGGCTACCTGATCGGGACCGTCGTCCTGGTCTTCCTGGCCGGCCGCTTCAGGCCGCGACCGGCCGGCGAACGCCCGGACGCCACCGTCAACCAGCGCATCGCCGAAGGACTCCGCTGCCTGTGGCAGCAGCCGCTGCTCCGCCTGATGGCGCTCGCCCTGAGCGTGCTGTCCGCCTGCTGGGGCGCCTGGCTGGCGCTCATCCCGCTGGTCGCCACCCGGCTCATGGGCCTGGACGCGAGCGAGTACGGCTTCCTGCTGAGCGCCCTCGGCGCGGGCGGGCTCGTCGGCGCGCTCACCGTGACCACCGTCAACCGCCTGCTGGGCCGCCGCTGGGCCATGCTCGCCGACCTCATCGGCACCGCCGCGATGGTCGCCGCCCCCGTCCTCACCACCGACCTGTGGATCGTCGGCCTCGGCGCCTTCCTCGGCGGGATGGGCGGCACCCTGTGGACCGTCAACTCCCGCACCCTCAGCCAGCGCCTCGTCGACCCCGGCGTGCTCGGCCGCTACAACGCGGCCGCCCGCCTGTTCAGCTGGGGCGCCATGCCGCTGGGCGCCGGGCTCGTGGGGCTCCTCGCCGAATGGCTCGGCATCCGCGCCGCCTTCGCCCTCTTCGCCGTCGCCGCCCTGCTCGTCGTCGTGCCCTTCCTCAAGATCGCCACCCCCGCCGCCCTCGACCCACCCCCGCACCCGGCCTGAACTCAGACGGCGACGGGCAGGGTCTCGATCCAGCAGTCGGCGACGTGCGGGGCGAGCGCGGCCTTGGCCTCCTCGGCATCCTCAAGGGTCAGGAACACCCCGGAGCCGGAGATGTACGGCCCGTCCCTGTACTCCTCGCGCGTCATGACGACGTGGACATGGCGGTACCTCTCCCTCCGCGCCCGCTCCTGACCGTCGCCGCCGCCGCGGAGGGCCGCGATCAGCTCGGCGGCCGAGGCGACGCCGAACCCCGCGTCGACGCCGGGCAACGGCGTGGCAGGCCACCGGGTCTCGCCCGCGAAGACGTCGGTGAAGAAGCTCCGGCGCGTGGGCGCGAGGACGCCTTCGTGCCAGCCGACGGCCATGCTGATCACGTAGTCGGTCTCCCCGCTGCTCTCCAGCAGGAAGACCCGATCCTCCCGGCCGAACTCGACGCTCGGACAGCCGGCCTTGACGCGCTCGGCCTCCTCGGCCGGTGCGGTCCTGATGAGCAGCCCTTGGTAGAAGGCCCGGATCTTCATGGCCGTGACAGGCTTGAACAGCACCTCGACGGTGGTCTCCGCAAGACCGTCGGAGCCCGGGGTGCTGCGGAACAGCGTCTGGCCGTGGCTCACGCTGTAGGCCCATAGCGCGAACCTGCGTTCGCTCCGGAAGATCTCCTCACCCGGGGGAAGCTGATAATCCTTGTTGAGCCAGGCCCTGATCGTCATGCGGGTCAGGTTCGCGGCCCTGATGATCAGACGTCAACCGGGTCACGGGGGATCGACGCCGTGGAGGATCAGGCCGAGTTCGTAGGCCAGCACGGCGGCGTGGGTGCGGTCGCGGGCGCCGAGCTTGTCCAGGACGTTGGTCACGTGGGTCTTGATCGTCTCGCGGGACACGTGCAGGGCGGCGGCGATCTCCGGGTTGGCCTGGCCGAGGGTGATGTGCCGCAGCACCTCCAGCTCGCGGGGCGTCAGCGTGACGGGGCGGCGCGGCCGGGCGCTGCCGTGGTGCGGGGAGGCGATGCGGCGCAGCGCGTCGGGGAAGAGCACCGCGCGCCGCGAGTGCACGAGCCGGACGGCTTCCACGAGCTCGCCGGCCGGGGCGCGTTTGAGCACGTACCCGGCGGCTCCGGCGCGCAGGGCGGCCCACACGAGCTGGTCGTTCTCGAAGGTGGTGACGACGACGACGCGGGTGGCGGGGGAGCGGCGGGTCAGCTCGACGGTGGCGGCGAGGCCGTCCATGCGGGGCATGCGGATGTCCATCAGCACGACGTCGGCGCCCGCGCCGGCCTCGACGGCCTCCTGCCCGTCGGCGGCCTGGCCGACGACCGTGAGGTCGTCGTGGAGGGAGAGCATGGCGGCCCAGCCCTCGCGGATCAGCGGCTCGTCGTCGGCCAGGACGACGCGGATCACAGCGGCAGCCTCGCCTCGACGCGCCAGGTCGTCCCGGCCTGCCCGGTGGTGCACGTCCCGCCGGCGAGGCGGGCGCGCATGCGCATGCCCGTGAGGCCGCGCCGGGGCCCGGCCAGGGGCCCGGTGGTGCCGGGGGCGCCGGTGGTGGCGTTCTCGACGGTCAGCACCAGCTCGCCGGTGGCGTCGGTGCCGACGTCGAGCGTGACGGGGCCGGAGCCGTGGCGCAGGGCGTTGGTGAGCGCCTCGCGGGCGATGGCGTAGGCGGTGCGGGAGGTGGCCGGGGGGACGCGGCCGAGGGGGCCGGTCGTGACCTGTACGTCGAGCCCGCGGGTGAGGGTGTCGAGCGAGTCGAGCGTGGGCGTGCGGGCCGCCTCGCCGTCGCCGAGGACGCCGAGCAGCACGTCGAGGTCCTCCTGCGCGGCACGGGCGGTGTCGAGCAGGTGGTCCAGCGAGCGGGTGGCGTGCTCGGCGCGCGGGCCGGGCCGCTGGAGCGCGGCCTGCGCGGCCATGCCCTGCACCAGGACGACGCTGAGCGCGTGCCCGACGGCGTCGTGCAGCTCCAGCGCGAGGGCCTGGCGGCGGCCGAGCTCCTCCAGCATGCGGGACGGATCGGCGCGCAGCAGGCGGCGTGCCGCCCACCGCTGCCCGTACCCGGCCGCGACCATGGCGGCGGCCAGCCCGAGCAGGGCGGCCAGGGGTTCGGCCTGGACGGCGGGGCTGTCGCGCCACAGCGCCGGATCGCCCAGCCGGACCAGTCCCGGCGACAGCATGAGCACGCCCGCGCCCAGCGTCGCGCCCCCGTACAGGTGCAGGCTCGTCAGCGCCACCAGGTAGACGCGGTCGGCCCGGTCGGAGACCCGGACGTCGAGCAGCTCGGCCAGGGCGGCGATCTCGATGCGCCGCACCAGCGGCGCGAGGGCGAGCAGCACCGAGGCGGGCAGGCACGCCGCCCACAGCACCAGGACGCGCGCCGGCGTCGGCTCGCCCAGGACGAGCAGGCCGAGCACCACGGCGACCGGGGTCAGCAGCGCCGCGCCCAGCACCTGGTAGAGGACCGCCCGCACGGCGCGTCCGGCATGTCGGCTCACGTCGGCGATGCTAGCCCGGGACGCCGGGCCGCCCCTTCCCCCACCTGGGGGATGTCCGCCCGCCGCCGGGCTGTGAGCCTCACAGTCATGAAGAGCGCAACCACAAGACCGCACGACACACCGCATGTCCCCGCCCGCACAGATCCCCCCGGCGGGGGATCCGCCGGGCCGGGCCGGTGGACAGACTCGGCCGGTGAGTCCGGGATCGGGGGGAGGTGAGCATGCGTCGTCTCACGGCATCGGCGATCTCCGCGGCGACGCTCGCGGTGGCCGCCCTGTGGTGGTTCGTCCCCGGCAGCTATCCGTACGGCGCGGCGGCCAAGGTCACGGTGGGCGTCAACCACTGGATCGAACGCGGGCCGGGCGTGGGCCTGATGGCGGCCGCCGGCGTGCTGGGGGTGCTGGTGGCGCTCGGCGTCCGGTCCTGGCCCAGGGCCGCCGGCGCGGTCGCCGGGGTCCTGAGCGCCTTCTTCCTCCTGGTGATGTCCGACGCCTCTGTGCTGTCGTCCATCGGGTACGCCCTGATCCCCGCCGCCCTGCTGGGGATCGCCGGGCTGGTGGCAGTGGGCTGCGTCCGCCGCAGGCCCGTCGCGTACGTGCTGGCGGTGCTGCTCCCGGCCGGGCTCGTCGCGTCGCTCACGATGACCGACGCGGTCGCCCGCTACCTGGTCAACGTGGCCTCCGGGTTCGGCGAGTTCGGCGGGCGGATCGCCTGGTCGTGGGCGATGGCGATCGCCGCGGTCGGCTGGGCGTGGCTGGCCTACGGCTCGTTCGCGCGCGAGCGGAAGGTGGCGGTCCCGGGGTGGGGGAGGGCGGTCACGATCGCGGCCGCCCTCTGTCCCGTGCCGTACGGGGTGACGCGGCTGACGTGGGCGACGCCGTGGCCGCTCGGCGGCTTCGACCCGCGCACCGGCCACATCACGCTGATCGCCGTGGAGGCCGGCGACGCGGCCACCCGCCTCCAGGGGTTCCTGATCGGCCTGAGCGCGGTCCTGGCCCTCGTGCTGACGCTCGGCCTGATCAGCCGGTGGGGCGAGACCGTGCCGCGATGGGTGCCCCGGCTGGGCGGGCGGCCCGTCCCGGTGATGCTGGCCGTCGGGCCGGGCGTGTTCGGCGCGGTCGCGCTGTCCGTCTCGGCTCCCGGGGTGCTGGCCGGGGCCGTCCAGATGGGCTCGTGGCCGGACGGCGTCCTGTTCGTCGTGATGTTCCCGTGCCCGATCTGGGGTCCGTTGCTGGGGGCCGCGGTGTTCGCCTACTGGGCGCGCCGCAGAACCGCCGAGAAACCGAGGAGTGCCGCAGTTGCCGTCGCATGAAACGCCTTCGCCCAAGGGCCTGGAGGTCCAGCGGACGTTCGACAAGATCACCGGCTACTACGACCGGATGAACCGGATCATGACGCTCGGGCGGCACGCCGCGTGGTGCCGTGAGGTGGCGGCGGGCGCGCACCTCCCGCCGGGGGGAAGCCTGCTCGACATCGCCACCGGCACCGGCGTCATCGCGCTCGCCGTACGGGACCGGCATCCGGACGCGACCGTCCACGCCGTGGACTTCTCCGGGCGGATGCTCCAGGAGGCGGCCCGCAAACCGGGCGCCGAGGGCGTCACCTGGCAGTACGCGGACGCCAACGACCTGCCGTTCGGCGACGCGAGCTTCGACGCCGTCACGCACGGCTACCTGCTGCGCAACGTCGAGGACGCCGAGCGGGTGCTGAGGGAGCAGCACCGGGTGCTGAAGCCGGGCGGCCGGGTCGTCATCCTGGAGACCTGCCCGCCGCGCGGGCCGCTGCGCTATCCGGTGGAGCTGGGCGTCCGGATGATGATCCCCCTGCTCGGGCAGGCGGTCGCCGGGGACCGCGAGTCGTACGCGTATCTGAAGGAGTCGACGCTCGGCTTCATGACGCCGCAGCAGGTCGCCGCCGTGCTCCGCCGGGCCGGCTTCGAGTCGGTCGCGTGGCGGAAGAAGTTCTTCGGGACCAACATGATCATCTCTGCCCAGAAGCCGCCGGCTTGAGGCTGACACCGTGTCAGGCGCCAAGGTGGCCGGCATGTCGATTCCTTATGTGGGTTCCGGCCCCTACTGCTACGCCAATTCGCTGGCCATGATCCTCGGCGACGAGGCTCCCTCCGCCTCGGTCGTCGAGGTGCTGACCGGCTCCCCGTACGGGATGCAGCTGATCAGCGGGCGGCTGCCGCTGTTCGACCCGTTCGGCTGGGATCCCGAGCAGGGGCTCGACGCCGCGATCGAGCTGCTGGGCTGGACGTGCGCGCGCGAGGACGGCGGCTCGGCGGACGAGGCCGTCGAACGCCTGCGCCGCGCCTGCGCGGCGGGGCCGGTGCTGGCCGGGCCGCTGGAGCTGGGGCTGCTGCGCTACCAGCCCGGCTCCGGGCAGGCGGTCGGCGCCGACCACTACCTGGTGGTGCTGGAGGTCACGGACGACACCGTGCTCGTGCACGACCCGCAGGGCTACCCGTACGCCACCCTCCCGGTCGCGGAGTTCGCCGAGTCGTGGCGGGGCGAGCTGATCAGCTACCTGCCCCGGCCGTTCACCATGCGCTCCGCCTTCGTCCGGGAGGCCCGGGTGAGCCCCGAGGAGGCGTTGCGCCGCTCGCTGCCCGCGGCGCTCGCCTGGCTGGGCGGCCGGACGGACGTGCCCGTCGCCCCCGGCACGCTGGGCCAGGCAGAGGCCGCGGAACGGACCGCCGAGCTGGTGGCCCAGGGGCGGCTCGACCCGCAGGCGCGGGAGCTCCTGCGGGCGTTCGCCGTCCGCGTCGGCGCCCGCCGGGCGAACGACCTGGCCGCCTGCCTGGCCTCGCTGGGCCTGGCGGAGGGCGCCGCCGTCGCCGCCGAACAGGCCCGCCTCGTGGGAGCGCTGCAACTCCCCGTCGTGACCGGGGACGACGCCGCGCTCGCGGCCGGTCTGCGCGCGCTGGCCCCGATCTACGAACGCCTGCGCACGGCCCTGGCCGATGGAGCCTTCGAGGGCATTGCCCGGACCCCGCACCCACGCCCCGGAGGGCATTGCCCGGACCCCGCTAATTAGTTAACTTTCTTTCATGAAGTCGCGTCTGTCAGCCGCGCTCGTCCTGACCGCGGCCGCCCTCGTCGCCACGTCCGCCCCCGCCCAGGCCGCCTCCTACGTCAAGCACGCCTCCTACGGCTGGCCCGACCAGTGCCAGTGGTTCGGCAACCAGGGCACGGCCGACCACACCTGGAGCTCGTACTACTGCGAGACCGTCATCCCCACCAACTGGATGGCGCCCGGCCTCTACAACCTGTGGGTCCAGTACTGACGAACGTACGGCCCGGTGTTCCGGCCGGGCCGTAAACAGGCAGCTCACCGGGCTTTATGCGCGGCTGACCTCCCGTCTGACACGATCTCCGCGCTCGGTGGACGGGAGAAGGGGGCAACAGATGGCCACGACGAACGCCGGCATCAGGCGATTACTGGCGGACTCCGGAGAGGCCCGCACCTGGGTATCGCCCCGGACGGACCTGGTCACGGCGCTGCTCGGCGTCTGGTTCGGCGTCGGGCTGATGATCGACGCCTGGGCCCACACCCAGCTCTCGGCCGAGCTGGAGACGTTCTTCACCCCCTGGCACGCGGTGTTCTACTCGGGGTTCGCGGCGGTGTCCGCCTGGCTCATCTGGCAGGTGCTCCGCAACACCCGCACCGGGCGGCAAGGGGTGGCCGCGGTGCCGATGGGCTACCTGGCCGGGCTGGTGGCGGTGCCCGCGTTCGCCGCGTTCGGGTTCGCCGACATGATGTGGCACACGGTGCTCGGCATCGAGACCTCGCTCGACATCCTGTTCAGCCCCTCGCATCTCGGGCTCATCGTGACGATGCTGCTCATCATCACCACCCCGCTCCGCTCGGCCTGGAAGGCGCCGGACGTGGGGGACCGGCCGTCGCTCGGGCGGCTGCTGCCCGCGCTGATCGGGCTGGCGTTCGCGACCACGCTCGTGTCGCTGTTCCTGTCGTACGGCGACGCGATGCAGTGGGACGGCGAGAGCGTCGTGGCCGCCTTCTCCAACGAGGAGATGCCCGGCCACCTGGCCGCGTCGATGGTCATGACCAACGTGATCATGCTGGCTCCGGTGCTGCTGCTCGTGCGCCGCTGGGAGCTGCCGTTCGGCAGCATGACCGTGATGTACGGGATCGCCGTCCTGATGCCGGGCGCGCAGACGGCGTTCGGCAACGTGCCGATCCTGCTCTCGTTCGTGGCGGCCGGGCTGGCCGGCGACGTGCTGATCCGGTTGCTGCGTCCCTCGGCGCGGCGGCGGGGCGCCTACTGGGCGTTCGCCGGGCTGTCGGCGTTCGTGACCTGGTCGCTGTACATGGGGGTGGCCTCGGCGGTGGCCGGGCGGCTGCCCACGGTGCCCGAGCTGTGGACCGGCTCGCCCATCGTCGCCGGGCTGGTCGGCCTGGCGCTCGGCGCGCTGTTCCTGCCCAACGCCGCCGGCGACGACCCCGCCGGTCACAATCCCGCCGGCCACAATGCCGCCGGTGACAGTCCCGCCGCGTCCCGTCCCGGCGTCGCGCGAGGATGATCAGGGCGTTCCTGCTCGCCGCCGTCCTGGTGGTGGTGTTCGCCGCTCCGGCCGCCGCGCACAACGTCACGGCCGGGGCGGACCTGCGGATCGCGCAGACGATCGCGGGCGCCGAGGTCACGCTGGTGATCAAGGGGACGTCGCGCGTGCCCGGCCCGCTGCGCATCGGCGTCGTCGCCTACGAGCGCGCCGACGGGCTGCAGGTGAGCCTGGAGGTCCGCTCGCTGACCGGTGGCCACACGGTCACGGGCACGGCACGGGCCGCGGCGGAGCCCGCGTACACCGAGCTCAGGGTCGAGGAGACGGGCCCGCACCAGCTCACGCTGCGCGCCGGGAGCGCGGTCGCGGTGGTGCCGTTCCGCGTCCTGGTGGAGCGCGGGTCGGCGGGGGACTTCCTCGTCTACGGCGGGCTGTTCGCGGCCGGGCTGCTGCTGGTGGGCGGCCTGCTCACCGGCGCGACCTCGCGGCGCGGCCCGGCGATGCTGCTGTCCGCCGGAGCCGCGGCCGGGGTGACGGTGGCGGCCATGGTCGTCGTCTTCGAGCCGATGCTGCCGCCCGGCCCGCCCGACGGCGCCGCCCCGACCGCCACCGCCCAGCCGGCGGGCGGCCGCCCGTTCGCGCAGGCGCGGATGGAGACCGCCCCGGCCCGCCCGGCCCCGGGTCAGGAGTTCACGCTGCGCGTCGACCTCACCGACGGCTCCACCGGCAGGCCGGTCGACGACCTCGTCTCCCACCACGAGGCGCTCGCCCACGTGGTCGTGACCAGCGAGGACGGCCGCTACTTCCGCCACGTCCACCCGCTGCGCACCGCCCCGGGCCGCCTGGAGGTCAGGCTGCGCGCCGACCGCCCCGGCCGCTACCTCGCCTACGCCGAGCTGGAACGCGAGGACTCCGGCGGCCAGCTCCTCACCGGAGGTTTCGCCGTCGAGGGGGAACCGGCGGCCGCCGCCGTCGAGGAGACCGTCGCCCCCACGCTGCGGCCCGCCGCCCCGGTCGCGGGCCGCCCGGCGACGATCGAGCTGCCCGCCGAGGGCCGGGTGCGGCCCTGGCTCGGCATGGCCGGCCACCTGATCGTACGGAACCAGGACGGATCATTCCTCGGCCACGTCCACGAGATGGGCACGGCCGGGAACCGCCTCCGCTTCACCTTCAGCTTCCCCCGCCCGGGACGGTACCTGGCCTGGGCCCAGCACGCCACGGACGGCCGCATCGTGACCATGCCCTTCACCGTCGACGTGACCGGACCCGGATCGGCGTCCGCCGGATGAGACGCCTGATCGCCCTCGCCGCGCTCCTGGCGGCCGCCGCCGCGCTCTTCGTCGCCGGCCGGGCCCTGGGCGCCGAGCCGCTGACTCTGACCATCGCCGGCTCCCGCTACACCGCCACCGTCGTGATCGACCCGCCCAGGACCGGGGCCGTCGTCGTCGAGACGCGCGTGACCTCGGGCGACGCGGACGGCCTCGCCCTATCGGCGGTCATGCCCGACATGGGCCACGCCATGCCCGAGCTCAGCGCGGCGGAACGGGAGCCGGGCCGGTTCGTCGCCGAGGGCGAGCTGTTCACCATGTCCGGCGTGTGGGACGTGTCCATCCGCCTGACCGGCCCGGCGGGAGAAGAGACCCTCACCGCGAAGGCCCTCATCAGCGGCTAGCCCGGCCGTCCCGGCCAGGCCGGACGCCGAAGCTGTCCGTCATAGTCGGTGGCGCCGGTTACGCTGCGGTGGATGACGACGGTGGGGGTGGAGAGACACGTGACGGTCAACGGGGTGACGAGCGCCGCGGTGGCGGTCCCGGCAGGCGAAGCGGTCGGCCGGGTGCTCGGCACGCAGTCGGCCTCACCGCTGTCGTTCTGGATCGGGCTGGAGCCCGGCAAGGTCGTCCAGCTCGACGACGTGGTCGTGACCAGGCGCGAGGTGCCCGGCCACGGGCCGGTCCTGATGGCGGGCGTGGTCAGCACCGTCGAGGCCCGCCACGAGGGCGCCGCCTACGACTCCGACGTGTTCCTCATCGCCGACGGCGCGCTGCCCGCCGCCGTCGTCGAGGTCGCCGAGGTGCGCGTCACCCGGGTCGAGCCCGAGGTGTTCGTGCCGCCGCTGCCCGGCGCGCAGGTCTACCTCGCCGGCGCCGGCGACCGCGACCAGGCGCTCTACTTCGACGTGATGGACCGCCGCATCCCCATCGGCACCGGCCGCGACGGCCAGCCGCTGTACGTGAACTTCGACTTCCTCGACGGCACCCGCGGCGCCCACGTGTCGATCTCCGGCGTGTCCGGCGTGGCGACCAAGACCTCGTTCGCCACGTTCATGCTCTACTCGATCTTCAACTCGGGCGTGCTCGGCGGCGAGGCGGCCAACACCAAGGCGCTGATCTTCTCCGTCAAGGGCGAGGACCTGCTCTTCCTCGACCACGACAACAGCCGCCTCGACGAGGCCGCCCGCAGCGTCTACGGGCGGCTCGGGCTGCCCGCCAGGCCCTTCTCCAGCGTCCACGTCTTCGCCCCGCCCCGGCCCGGCGACCCCAACGGCGTCCCCCACGTCTCCGCCCGCACCCAGGGGGTCAGCTCGTTCTTCTGGACCCTGGTGGAGTTCTGCCAGGAGGAGCTGCTGCGGTTCGTCTTCGCAGACGCCGACGACGAGCGCGCCGGCTACTCGCTGCTCGTCGGCCAGGTCGCCGCCCGGCTGCACTCCTGGGCCGAGCCCGTCGGCGACGGCGGGGCGGTCCGCATCAGGGGCACCGCCTGCCGCACCTTCTCCGACCTGGTCGAGCTGCTGTCCGACCAGCTCCAGGACGAGGCCTCCCGTCACGAGTGGACCGGCGCGACCACGCCCCTCGGCACCGTCAACGCCTTCCTGCGCCGCCTGCGCAGCGCCGTACGCCCCCTGTCGCCCATCGTCCGCGGCGACCTGCCGTTCTTCCGCGCCCACACCATCCGCACCTCCGACGCCCAGGTGTCCATCGTCGACCTGCACAACCTGCCCGAGCGGGCGCAGCGGTTCGTGGTCGGCGTGGTGCTGCGCGGCGAGTTCCACCGCAAGGAGTCGTCCGGCACCGCCAAGCCGCTGCTGTTCGTGGTGCTCGACGAGCTCAACAAGTACGCCCCGCGCGAGGGCGAGTCGCCCATCAAGGAGATCCTGCTCGACGTCGCCGAGCGCGGCCGCAGCCTCGGCGTCATCCTCATCGGAGCCCAGCAGACCGCCTCCGAGGTCGAACGCCGCATCGTCGCCAACAGCGCCGTGCGCGTCGCCGGCCGCCTCGACTCCGCCGAGGCCACCAGGTCCGAGTACGGCTGGCTGCCCCCGGCCGTGCGCGAGCGCGCCACGATCGCCAAACCCGGCACCATGTTCGTGGCCCAGCCGGAGATCCCGGTGCCGCTGGCCGTCGCGTTCCCCTTCCCCGCCTGGGCCACCCGGCCGTCCGAGGCGGTGGCCGTGACGAGATCCGGGGCCCCCGCGACCCCGGCGGACCCGTTCCAGGGGCTGCCCGGCCCCGAAGACGACATCCCGCCGTTCTGACGAGGAGGTGACCACGTGAAGATCCTGCACACCGCCGACTGGCACGTGGGCAAGGTGCTCAAAGGCCGCTCGCGCGCCGACGAGCACCGGCAGGTGCTGCGCGAGCTGGTCGCCACCGCCCGCGCCGAGGACGTCGACGCCGTCATCGTCGCCGGCGACCTGTTCGACACCTCCGCGCCCACCCCCGAGGCGCAGTCGCTGGTGCTGCCCGCCCTCATGGCGCTGCGCGAGGACGGCCGCGACGTGGTGGTGCTGGCCGGAAACCACGACAGCGCGCCGCTGTTCGAGGTCTACCGGCCGGTGCTCGGCGCGCTCGGCCTGCACGTCGTGGGCGCCTTCCGCCGCCCCGACGCCGGGGGCACGCTCTCCTTCACCGCGCGCTCCGGCGAGCCGGTGCGGCTGGCCGTGCTGCCCTTCCTGTCCCACCGCTACGTGGTGCGCGCCGCCGAGGTGCTCACCGGCACCGCCGCCGAGCACAACCGCGACTACGCCGCCCGCATCGGCGAGCTCATCGGCGCGCTCACCGCGAGCTTCACCGGCGACACCGTCAACCTGATCACCACCCACGGCACCCTGCCCGGCGGCCGGTTCGGCGGCGGCGAACGCGAAGCCCAGTCGATCTTCTCCTACTACTTCGAGCCGACCGCCTTCCCGCCCGCCACCCAGTACGCCGCCCTCGGCCACCTGCACCGCCGCCAGCAGATCCCCGGACCCTGCCCGATCTGGTACAGCGGCTCGCCCATCGCTGTCGACTTCGGCGAGGAGGGCAACGAGCCCGGCGCGCTGCTCGTCGACGTCGCCCCCGGCCGCCCCGCCGTGGTCCGCGAGATCGCCTTCCCCGGCGCCCGCCGGCTCCGCACCGTACGGGGCACGCTGGAACAGCTGGAGACCGTCGAGGCGGGCGACGACTGGCTCAAGGTGGTCGTCGAGGAGAAACCCCGCGTCGGCCTCGCCGACCAGGTGCGCGAACTGCTGCCCGGCGCCGTCGACGTGGTGATCGACGAACGGTTCCGGCCCGTGCACGCCGTACGCAGGCCGGGCTCCGCCGCCCGCAGCCCGCGCGAGCTGTTCCGCGCCTACCTCGCCGACTCCGGGCGCGAGGACGAGCGCGTGGCCACCCTGTTCGACCGCCTGCACGACGAGGTGACCGGCTGATGCGACCCCTGCTGCTGCACGTCGAAGGCTTCGGCAGCTTCCGCGGCGCGACCGAGATCTCCTTCGCCGACACCGACTACTTCGCCCTCGTCGGCCCCACCGGCGCGGGCAAGAGCACGATCATCGACGCCCTCTGCTTCGCCCTGTACGGGACGGTCCCGCGCTGGGGCAAGGAGAACGTGATCGCCCACGCCCTCGCCCCCTCCGCCGCCGCCGGCAAGGTCGGCCTCGTCTTCGAAAGCGGCGGCCGCCGCTACGGCGTCGTGCGCGCCCTGGTCCGCGACAGCAAGGGCACCGTGCGCACCAAGGAGGCCAGGCTCGACGAGCTGACCCCCGGCGCCACCGGCTTCGACGAGGTCGCCAGGCCCGTCGCCGAAGGCGAGAACGTCACCACCGAGGTCCAGCGCGTCACCGGGCTCGAATACCGGTTCTTCACCCAGTGCGTGGTGCTGCCCCAGGGCCGCTTCGCCGAGTTCCTGCACGCCGCCCCCCGCGAACGCCAGGACCTGCTCGTCCAGCTGCTCGACGCCGACGTCTACGACCGCATCCGGCAGCGCGCGGCGGCCGAGGAGGAGCAGGCCAGGCAGGCGGCCACCTTCGCCCGCAACCAGCTCGCCAAGCTGTCCGGCGCCACCGACGAGGCCGAGCGCGAGGCGCAGGAGCGCGCAGGCTCGCTGCGCGCGCTCGCCGACGGCATCGGCGCCGACCTGGAGCTGCTGCGCGCCAGGGACACCGAACACCAGCGCACCCGCGAGGCGCTCGCCGCGCTCACCGACCGCATCACCGCGCTCCGCTCGCTCACCATGCCGCCCGAGGTGCCCACCCTCGCCGCCACCGCCCGCGAGGCCGCCGACGCCGTCACCGCGCTGGAGGCCGAGGCCGCCACGCTCGCCGCCGACGAACAGGCCGCCGAGGCGGCGCTCGCCGGCCTGGGCGACCGCGCCGCGTTCGTCGCCGCGCTGGCCGCCCTCGACGCCCTCGACCGCGCCGAACGGGCCGCCGCCGCCGCGCACGCCACCGCCGCCGAGACGGCCGCCCGCGTCCCCGCGCTCGCCGCCCGCCTCGCCGAGGCCCGCGACCGGCTCGCCGCCGCCGAGACCGCCCGCGACCGGCTCCGCGACGCCCACGCGGGCGCCGGGCTCGCCGCCCGCCTGACGGCCGGCGACCCCTGCCCCGTCTGCCTGCGCCCCGTCACCGACCCGCCCAGCCACGGCGCCCTGTCCGACCTCGGTACGGCCGAGCGCGCCGTGTCCATCGCCCGCGGCGACGCCGACCAGGCGCGGGCCGAGCACGGCAAGGCCGAGACGTCCGCCGCGATGCTCGCCGACCAGGCCGCCCGCCTCGACGCCGACCTCGCCCACCACCGCGCCGCCTGCGCCGCCGCCCTCCACCCCCTCCGCCCCTACGGCCTCCCCACCCCCACCAACCCCGACGGAACCACCGCGTCCGGTGGAGCCTCCGCGTCCGGCGGGGTGGCCTCCCCGGAGGGCGCCCGCCCCGTAGGCGGGGCCGCCCCTTCGGGCGGTGCCGGCCTGGGGTCCGACGCCGCCACCCCAGAGGACGCCGCCCCTTCCGGTGGGGCGGTCTCTTCGGGGGGTGGCCGGTCCGTACGGGGTGCCGTCCCTGTGGAGGGTTCACGGGCGCCGCGTGGCGACGTGGTCCGGGGGTTCACCGAGGCGCGGCTGGCCGACATGGGGAAGGCGGAGAAGGTGGCCGCGGAGGCGCGGGCGGCGGCGCGGGGCTGCCGGACCCGGCTGGAGCAGGCACGGACGCGCGCGGTGCGGGCGGCGCGGCAGGGCGAGGACGCCTGGCGCGCCCTGGAGGCCGCCCGGGACCGGCTGCTCACGCTGGGCGGGCACGCGGAGGCGCCGCCACCGGTGGACCGGGCCGATCTGCATCACGCCTGGAGCGACCTGATCGAGTGGCGCAACCAGGCGGGCATCGCCACCCGGGTGGTCGTCGACGAGACGGAGCGGGCCCTGGCCGAGCTGGCGGCCAGGCGTGACGCCGAACGGGCCGCGCTCCTCGACCGCCTCACCGCCCACGGCGTCCCCGTACCGGGAGGTGGGGCCGGGGGACCGGACCAGCTCGCCGCCGCGGTGGCGGCGGCCGTGACCAGGTCGGAGGCGGCGCTGGAGCGCATCCGCGAGGACCGCGCGAAGGTGGCCGAGCTGACCGCGGAGGTGACCGAGCACGACCAGGCGGCCCAGGTGGCGCACGAGCTGGACCTGCGGCTGCGCGCCAACGCGTTCGAGCGCTGGCTGTGCGCCGAGGCGCTGGCGCTGCTGGTCGCCACCGCGTCCGACACGTTGCGGGAGCTGTCCGACGGGCAGTACGAGCTCGTTCTGGGCAGCCGCAGCGAGATCGAGGTGATCGACCACGCGGAGGCGGGGATGCGGCGCAGCGCCCGCACGCTGTCGGGCGGCGAGACGTTTCAGGCGGCGCTGGCGCTGGCCCTGGCGCTGTCGGGCACGGTCGCCCGCGGGCTGGAGTCGATCTTCCTGGACGAGGGCTTCGGCACCCTGGACCCCGCCACGCTCGACACGGTGGCCACCACGCTCGAACGGCTCGCCTCGGGCCAGGAGCGCATGGTGGGCGTCGTCACGCACGTCCCGGCGCTGGCGGAGCGCGTCCCCGTGCGGTTCGAGGTCAGCCGCGACACCGAGGGCTCGCACGTGCGCCGGGTGGGCCCATGACCGGGTTCACCGTCGACCCGTGGGATCCGGGCTACGCGGCGGCGCTGGCCGTGGAGGCCCTGTCGGAGCTGGGGACGACGAGCGCCGAGCTGATCCTGGACGTCGAGCGCCCGGCGGCCGACTGGAAGCCCGTCCGGCCGGGCCCCGGCGTGGACGCGCCCGACACGCTGCTGGTGGCCGACGGGGTGCGGCGGATCGACGCGCGCGTGTGGGTGTCGGACGCCGACGCGCCGATGCCGCTGCCGGGCATCGCGGCCTCGTTCGCGGCGGGCATCGTCCGCTGCGGGCCGGGTGGCGCGGATCTGGCGGCGATCGAGATCGGCCGTTCGCTGATCAGCGCGTCGCCGTACGCGCCGGAGGTCAAGACGGCGCACGCCGTCTACCGGCCCGGGCGGGCGGCCGACTCCAGCATGGAGGAGCTGTCGCTGGCGCTCCAGCGCCAGGTGACCCAGCTGGAGGTGGACCTGGCCGTCCGGCACCGGGCCGGCACGAGTGACCTGCTGCTGGTCGACGGGCCGTTGCGCGGGCGCAGCCATCTGCCCAACACGGTCGGCTACATCAAGACCCACCACACCGCCTACCTGCCGCCGCCGCAGTCGGCGGTCGTGTCGGCGCTCGCGCCGGGGGAGCGCACGCCGGTGTTCCTCATGGGGACGAGCTGGCGGCGGCACGCCTGGTACGTCCGGCTTCCGGTGCGGTCCTCGACCCCGTGGGCGGGGATCGCGCGGTGCGAGGCGAGCGCCGAGCTGGAGCCCGCCCAGGTGACGCGGCTGGCCGACGAGCTCACGCTGGCGCTGCCGCCGCTGGCGGGCGTCGACTACAAGGACCCGCGCGCCCCGCAGAACCTCGTCCCGATCGGCGGCCTGGAGAAGCTGCTGCGCCACCATCTGGGCGACCCGCGCCTGCTCTACCGGGCGTTGCGCACGGCCTCCCAGGAGTAGACCGCCTAGGGCGTGCGTCCGGGCCACCGGCGGTCGACGTAGCGGGCCAGGCCCAGGGCGACGGTCTCGACCGGCTGGTCGGCGCGGCGGACCGGGATGGCCAGGGCGGTGCGCAGCCGCCGGGCCAGGCCGCGCAGCAGGGAGCCGCCGCCCGCGAGGGTGGCGCCGCGCTCGCCGAGGTCGGCGGCCAGTTCGGGCGGGCAGTGCTCCACGGCGCGGGCGGCGGCCCGGACGATCGCGTCGACCGGCTGCCTGGTCGCCTCGTAGAGGTCGTGCACCGGGACCGTGACCACGCGCTCGCACCCGGTCTCGGGGTCGTGGCCGTGGACGAGGACCTGGCGGTGCAGCGGCTTCCAGGCGGTGCCGGCGTCGCGTTTGACGGCCTCGGCCTCGCTCTCGCTGATGAGGATGCCGTGCCGGTGTTCGACGAGGCGGGCGATGGCGCGGTTCATGTCGTCGCCGCCGACGCCGGCGGACGCGGCCGTCACCACGTCGCCGCCCGCCAGGACGGCGATCCTGGTGAGGCCGGGGCCGATGTCGACGACCATCGCGCCGGCGGGCTCGTCCAGCGCCACTCCGGCCCCGAGGGCCACGGCCAGCGCGTGCGGCACGAGGACCACGCCGCGCGCGTCGGCCTCGTACGCCAGGTCGCCGAGGGTCCGCGCGACGATCGGCGAGCAGCCGTCGGGCAGGGCCATGACCAGGCGCGGCCTGGTGAACTTGTGCACCCTGTGCACGAAGTGGCGGATGAGGAGCCGGGCCAGCTCGGGGTCTCCCGGCATACCGCCGCGCACCGGCCAGCAGGTGTCGCCGCAGCAGACGGCCTGGGCGCCGAACCTGACGGCCCGGCCCGTCTCGGGACTTCGCGCGACGGCCGTGGGCTCGTTGAGCACGATGCCCCGGCCTCGTGCGTGGATCTGGGTGCTGACACTGCCGAGATCGATCGCGAGATCCCGGCCGAGCGGGCTCACCATGACCGGAATCTGCCCGGCATCGGGTCAAGGCAACACCAAGGAGCTAGTGCGGCAGCGACTGGCCCATCAGCGCCTGGAGCGTGACGCCGCCCAGCAGGGCGCCGTCGTCGACGACGGCGACGAGCGGGCTGTGCGTGCGGGCCATGAGCGCGGCCAGCTCCAGCAGGGTGGCGTCGCCGTCGGCGATGGGCAGCTCGCGCGGCTGCTCGGGCAGGGTCTCGCGGACCGTGCGCTCGCCGAGGCCGCGCATGAACGCGTCGGCGTGCTCCTCGTCGACGACCCTGGCCAGGGCGGGGTCGTCGAGGCAGTAGCGGGGGACGGCCAGGCGCAGCACCTGGGTGCCGGGCAGGATCGTGCGCGGACGGCCGTCGTCGTCGAGCACGATGAGCCCCGGCAGCCCGTGCTCGGCCAGCAGCCGGGCGGCGTCGGCCGCGCGGGTGTCGAGCGTCACGGTCGGGAAGTCGCTGACGAGATCGCGTGCGCGCACAGGCTCACCCTAACCGCTGGGCGGCCGTCCCGGTTTCGCGCCGTGTGGGCGATCGTGCGAAGCTGTGTACGTCCCTCAACACCAGGAGGTCCTCCATGGCGGAAACACCGGAGCCGGAAGTCAGCGAGACTCCCGAGGACGAGATGAAGCGCAAGTTCCGCGAGGCGCTGGAGCGCAAGCGCAACCAGGCCGCGGGCACGAGCGCGGGTGGCAGGGGCGCCGACGCCGCGAAGATTCACGGGGCACACGGGCCGGCTGCCAGCAAGCGATCTTTCAGGCGCAAGAGCGGCGGCTGAGATCCTGGCGTTTCAGGGGGGTACGGCAATGCCGTGCCCCCCTTTTCTTGACCCTCCTAGGTAGATCTTCGCCTGATTCATGGTGTTACCTTTGCGTTTGTCCGGTTTGGCATATACATTGGGTGGCGTTACCAGGTGGTGACCTAGCCCTTCACCAGGAAGAGGCGGCCACCTGGCGCCGAATCCCTCACGGGAACCGGGGACCCAACTTCTGGGGTGAATCCGGCCCTCGCGGCCGGTAGGGCATCTCCACGCCCGAACCCGTCAGCTAACCCGGTAGGCGAGATGGAGAGGACACCCTACCTGTGATGTACCGCTGCGTCGTACCCCCAGCCCGCGCCCACTGAGCGGCACCACTTCCCCGAACTTCTCGCGCTCCGCGTAGCGACCGTTTGGCGTTCTGCCCGGCTACGCCCTTCTGAGTGAGCGCTTTTCCCCATTGCCTAACAGAGGACTTTACTTTTTCATGTCTGCTCGTATCGGCATGCGTTCCTTCGCCCTGCTCACCGCCACCGCCGCCGGCGCCCTCGCCTTCGGGGCCGGCGCCGCCCACGCCGACGTCGACGAGAGCCAGAAGGTGCTGCTGAAGGGCGCGACCACCGCGTCCTACTTCTGGGACGACTCCTCCGGCCGCGCCGGTGACACGGGTCTGCCCGCCAGTGGCAAGCCCATGCAGAAGGGCCTGGCCGCCAGCCCGAGCTGGCCGCTGATGACCGAGGGCTACGTCGTCTACAAGGGCAAGAAGATGCCCTTCTTCGTGGGTGACCGCGGTCCCGGCAACCCGTCCAACAACGGCATCATGCTCGACCTGGACGCCAAGACGTTCGCCGAGCTGACCGGCGGCAAGTTCAACTCCAGCACGCTGATGGTCGACGGCAACGGCGGCAAGGGCCACATCGAGGTCCAGTACGTCATCACCAAGTGGGGCGACGGCGTGGGCAAGAAGAACCACCCCGTGGCCTTCTCGACCGGCGCCTGGTCGCGCGTGGACCGCAACCCGGCGCAGCCGCCGACCATCCTGGCGGAGAAGAAGACCGAGGAGAACAAGCCCCGCGTCGAGGCTCCCGGCAGCGGCGGCGTCGCCCCGGCCGCGTACACCGCGAGCGAGCGCCCCGCGGGCGGCGGCTCCAAGCCCGCCGCCGCGGCGGCCGGCGAGGAGACCGGTGGCGTCGGCGGCGCCGTGCTGGCCGGCGGTCTCGCCCTGGCCGGTGGCGGCGTGATCCTCGGCCGCGACCGTCTCCGCAAGCTGATGGGCCGCTGACCCTGACGGGCAGCTGACCCAGCAAGGAGCTCAGGCGTCCGAGCCGTCCCCCGGCCGGGCGCCTGAGCCTTCCGCATGGGAGGCCGGGCGTGCTTTACGCGGGACGAATTAGAAGGTAATTCTAGTATCCGTGACCACCCACGCCTCGGCGAACGGCATCGACCTCGCCTACGAGAGCTTCGGCTCACCTGACGGGCGCCCGCTCCTGCTCATCATGGGGCTGGGCGCCCAGCTCATCCACTGGGACGACGACCTCTGCACGGCCCTGGCCGACCAGGGGCATCACGTCCTCCGGTTCGACAACCGCGACGCCGGTCTGTCCACGCACTTCCACGAGGCGGGCGTGCCCGACTTCCGGGGCGCCGCCCCGTACCTGCTGGACGACATGGCCGACGACGCCGCCGGGCTCATGGACGCGCTCGGCTGGCCCGCGGCGCACGTCATGGGCGCGTCGATGGGCGGCATGATCGCCCAGACGCTGGCCGTCCGCCATCCGGAACGGGTGCTCACCCTCACCTCGATCATGTCGACCACCGGCCCCGCGGTCGCCCCGCCGACCGAGGCCGCGGGCGCGGTGCTGTTCGGCGCGCCGCCGGCCGACCGGGAGGCGGTCCTGGCGCAGGCGCTCAAGACCTGGTCGGTGATCGGCTCGCCGGGCTACGAGATGGACCGCGAGCGCGTCCTGCGGCTGGCCGGCCTGGCCTTCGACCGCTGCTTCGACCCGCCGGGCACGGCCCGCCAGCTCGCCGCGATCATGGCCTCCGGCGACCGCACCGAGGGCCTGGCGGCCGTCAAGGTGCCGACGCTGGTCGTGCACGGCGAGGACGACCAGCTCGTCCCGGTCGAGGGCGGGCGCGCCACGGCGGCGGCCATCGAGGGGGCCGAGCTGCTGACGTTCCCCGGCATGGGGCACGACCTTCCCCGCCCGCTCTGGCCCGAGATCGTCGCCGCCGTGACGCGGCTCACCTCCCGCGTGTGACGGTGGCTCGTGCCCGCCGCGCCCCGGGCACGAGCCACCGGGTCTCAGACCTCCAGCTTCTCCTCGATGGCCCGGAGCTGGTGCCTGGCCAGGGCCAGATTGGCCCGGCTCCGGTCGAGGGCCAGGTAGAGGAACAGGCCCTTGCCGCCGCGCCCGGTCAGCGGCCGGATGATGTGATACTGGCCGCTGAGCGAGATGAGGATGTCCTCGATCGCGTCCTTGAGCCCGAGCGAGTCCATCGTGCGCAGCTTGGCCTTGACGACCTCGGTGTTGCCGGCCGCCGCCACCTGGAGGTCCAGGTCCTTGGAGCCGCCGAGCGTGCCCAGCGCCATGCCGCTGCCGTGGTCGACGATCGCCGCGCCGATCGAGCCGTCGATCGTCATCATCTCCTTGAGCGAGATGTCCATGCCGGCCATGTCGTCCTCCGTTCGTTGTGATCGTCCCGGCGTGAGCGATCCTCACGCCAGTTCTTCCAGCGCCTTCCTCAGCCGCAGCAGCAGGGCCACGTCCACCTGCTGCCTGGGCTCCGCGGGCTCTGCGGCGTCCTGCGGGCCCGGTTTCGGCAGCCGCTTGGCGCGTCTGGGCAGGGCGGCCCGCTCGTCGGGGAGCAGCAGCCCGGCCGCGGCCAGCCGCCGCACCGCGAGCATGACCGCGTAGCCCGTCCGGCCCAGCCGCCTGGCCAGGTCGAGCGGCGTGGCCTCCTGATCGGCGGCGACCACGACCTCCCACTGCACGTCGGTGAGCGTCACGCCCTGCCCGCGCAGCCGGGGTGAGACCCGTACCGGTGCGGTGTCGACGGCGGCGTCGGGCCAGACGCTCGCCAGGTGGGCGCGGCGGCGCGCGCACTCGCGCACCAGCCCCGCCACGTCGAAGTACCAGCGCCCGCCCAGCCAGTGCCGCTCGCCCGGCCGGAACTTCGGCCGCGGCCCCGCCGCGGGCAGCAGGAAGAACGCCGCGTCCAGCACCGCGCCGAGCACGCAGTACTGCAGCTCGCCGAGCGTGACCGGTCCCTCCCGCAGCAGCCGCTCGCACCCGCCGTCGGCCTGCGTGCGCCGCAGCGCGGCCTCCGACACGCGCCCCCGGGAGGCGAGCAGCCGCTCGGCGCCCGGCGTGCGGGCGCATTCCATGTACGTGATCCGCCCGGCGTCGAGGTAGATCGTGCCGGCCCGGCCGACCCGCAGCGCGCCCGTGGAGCGTTCGCGGGCCAGCCCGGCCAGGTGCGTGTCCAGGGGCGGCATGCCGTCACGCCAGCAGTTCGGCGGAGATGGCGCGCAGCCGGTGCCGCGCCAGGGCGATGTTCGCGCGTTCCAGGTCCAGCCGGACGTAGATCACCAGCGGCCCGTCGAAGAGCGTGTCCAGCGGACGCAGCAGGTGGTGGCCCTTGTCCGTGGTGATGAGCACGTCCTCGACGCGCACGGTGTCGCCCGGGCAGGCGCGCGCCAGCCCGTCGACGGTGGCGCGCAGCGTCTCCGTCAGCGCGGCGGCGGACTTCTCCGCGTCCGCGCCGGGCGGGAAGGCGCTGGCGGCCACCGCCATGCCGCTCGTGTGGTCCACGAGCATCGCGTCCAGCGCTCCCGGTATCGCCATGACCTCGGTCAGGCAGCCGTCCAGTCCCAGCACGCGATCAGCTTAGGGAGAGCGGACTGACAGCAATTTCCACAAGATAAGGATCTATATGGCCCGGAGTAAGAAAAACCCAACCGCGACGGATTTATCGTGCCATTGTGGAATTTAATTCATATTCGGAGTCTCGTCCGGCAGTAAAGCCTTCTCGTCAGGCTTGAACACCAGCACGTTGTCCACGTACGACTTGACCGCCGCCGCCAGCCCGACGTCGCCCCCCTCGGCCTCCGACAGGTACCAGCGGTGGTCCAGGATCTCGTGGAAGAGCTGGGCGGTCTCCAGCTTGCCGCGCAGCTCGGCGGGGATGGCCGCGAGCGTGGGCTGGAACACCTCGGCCAGCCACCGGTGCGCCACGATGGCCTCGTCCTCGTGCCGCAGCCCCTTGGCCACGCGGAACCCGTCGAGGTCGTTGAGCAGCCGCCGCGCCTGGTTCTCCTCGGCGTCCAGGCCGGTCAGCCGGAGCAGCCGCCGCTGGTGGTGACCGGCGTCGACGACCTTGGGACGGACGATGAGCCGCCCGGTGCCGACCTTGCGCCGGACCATCATCTCGGCCACGTCGAAGCCGAGCAGGTTGAGCCGCCGGATGCGCTGCTCGACGCGGTGCCAGTCGACCTCCTCGATGATCTCGTCCTGGGTGATCTCCGCCCACAGCCGGTGATAGCGGTTGACCACGTCCTCGGCGGTCTCCATCGGGTCGATCGACGGGTGCAGCAGCCCGCCGGCCTCCAGGTCGAGCATCTCGCCGAAGATGTTCGTGTGCGCCGCGTCGATGTCGCCGAGCCGCTGGCCCTCGCTGATCATCGGGTGCATCTCGCCGGTCTCCGCGTCGACCAGGTAGGCGGCGAACGCGCCCGCGTCCCGGCGGAACAGCGTGTTGGACAGCGAGCAGTCGCCCCAGAAGAACCCGTTCAGGTGCAGCCGCACCAGCAGCACCGCGAGCGCGTCCAGCAGCCGGGTGAGCGTGTCGGGCCGCAGCGTGCCGGACATGACGGCCCGGTAGGGGAGCGAGAACTGCAGGTGCCGGGTGATCAGCGCCGCGTCCAGCCCCTCGTCGCGGCCGGTGACGTACGCGACGGGCTCGACGGCGGGGGCGTCGAGCCGGGCCAGGTCCCACAGGAGCTGGTACTCGCGCTTGGCGTAGCGCTCGCTGATCTCCTTGATCGCGTACACCTTGCCGGAGAGCCGGGCGAAGCGCACCACGTGCCGCGAGATGCCGCGCGGGAGGTCGACGAGATGGTGCTGGGGCCACTGTTCGAGGGGAAGCTCCCAGGGGAGCCTGATCAGGTCGGGATCGCCTAGCGCGCCGGTGATCTGAAGGGGCATTTGTTCAGGATATTGTGCGCTGGTGGACGACTTTCTCAATTGGTACTTTTCCGGACGTCCGGTCGTCGCCAGCACCCTCGGGGCCGACGGCTACGACCACACGCTCGGCGACTTCACCGCCGAGGCTTTCACCGCCCGCGAACGCGAGCAGGTGCTCTGGCTGCAGCGCCTGCGCACCCGCGAGGCGGCCACCCTGGACGACGCGATCGACCGCGACCTGGTCCTGTCCCACCTGAGAGGGTCCATCGCCCTGGCCAACTGGGCCGAGTGGCGCCGCGACCCCGCCGCCTACCTGGCGCCGGTCTTCTCCTCCTTCTTCACGCCCTTCCAGCAGCGGCTCAAGCCCGAGCCCGAGCTGGTGGCCGCGGCGATCTCCCGGCTGGCCGAGGTGCCCGGCGTGCTCGCCGCCTGCCGCGCCAACCTCGACCCCGTCCTGGCCGCGCCCCTGCTCGTCGAGCGCGGGCTCAAGCAGGCGCGCACCGGCCGCGCGTTCCTCACCGAGACCGTCCCCGGCATGGTCGCCGACCCCGACCTGCGCGCCAAGCTGGCCGACGCCGCCGCCCCGGCCGCCGACGCCTTCGACGACCTCGTCGCCTTCCTCGACGGCTTCTCCTGCGGCGGCACCTGGCGCATGGGCGAGCACCTCTACAGCACGCTGCTGCGCGAGCGCGAACTGCTCGGCTACGGCGCCGCCGAGCTGCACGAGAAGGGCAAGGCCGCCTGGGACTCCCTCGACGAGCGGATGCGCGAGGTGTCGGTGCGCGTCAACGGCTCCCAGGACTGGCGGGCCGCCATGGAGACGCTGATGGACGACCACCCGGCGACCCTGGAGGAGATGCGCGCCGAGTACGAGGCCGAGACGCTGCGCGCCCGCGACTTCGTCCGCGACCGCGACCTCGTCACCTTCCCCGAGGGCGAGGAGTGCCTGGTCCTGCCGTCGGCCGTCTACAGCCGCCCCGTCCTGTCGGTGGCCCACTACCTGGCCCCGCCGCCCCTCACCAGCTCACGCACCGGCGTCTTCTTCGTCCCGTACACGCCCGACGGGTTCACCCCCGAGCAGGTACGGCAGCGCCTGCGGACCAACAGCCGGGCCCAGATGCCCTCGATCGCCGTGCACGAGGCGTACCCGGGGCACCACTGGCACCTGTCGCACATGGCGGCCAACCCGCGCGCGGTGCGCAAGGTGTTCAGGACGCCGTACTTCAGCGAGGGGTGGGCGCTCTACGTCGAGAAGCTGCTGCACGAGCAGGGCTACTTCGACACGCCCGCGACCGAGCTGGCCCACCTCGACTGCCGGATCTTCCGCGCCGCCCGCATCGTCGTCGACACCGCGCTGCACTGCGACGACATGACGATCGAGCAGGCCGAGACGTTCATGGCCACCAAGGCGTCGCTGTCGCCCGGCACCGCCCAGGGCGAGGTCAACCGCTACTGCGCCTGGCCCACGCAGGCGCCGTCCTACCTGACCGGGGCGATCGAGATCGACCGCATCCGGGAGTCGTACCAGGGGTCGCTGAAGTCCTTCCACGACCGGATCGCGGGCTCCGGCGGGCTGCCGCTGGGGCTGGCGGAGATCGCGGCTAACGGCGCGGGAACCGCGGCGGGTTGAGCGCGCGCTCGACCACGGCGGCGAGCTGGTCCTCGGTGAGGACGGCGGGCCTGCCCACGCCGAGGCCGCGCACGTAGACCTCGCACAGCCACTCCAGCAGGCGGGCCGCCTCGAACGCCTCCTCCAGGGTCGCGCCGATGGTCACGCCGCCGTGGTTGGCCATCAGTGCGGCCCGCTTGCCCGCCAGCGCCTCGCGCACGCCGGCGGCCAGCTCGGGCGTGCCGTAGGTGGCGTACGGGGCGACCTTGACCGTGCCGCCGAGCGTCAGGGCGTTGTAGTGCACCGGCGGCAGCTCGGTCATCGTCGTGGCCACCACGGTGCCGAACATCGAGTGGGTGTGGACGACGGCCCGCGCGTCGGTCGTCTCGTAGATCGCCAGGTGCATGGGCGTCTCGGAGGACGGCTGCAGCTCGCCCTCCAGCAGGAATCCCTCGACGTCGACGACCGGGCACATGTCGGGGGTGAGCCGGTCGAGCGCCGCTCCGGACGGCGTCACCGCGACCCGGTCGCCTTCGCGCACACTCAGGTTGCCCGACGTGCCGATGACCAGGCCGAGCTCGACGGCCCTGCGGCCGTAGGCGCACAGCTCCTCGCGCAGGTTCATGCCCGGCAACCTAGTCGGTCGTCCGACTTACGGCTAGAGCTGGTCGACGAACTGCAGGAGCAGCCGCTCCAGGTCCACCCGGCGCAGCCGCTCGGGGTAGAGCAGCAGGTGAAGGCTGAGCCCGTCGACCAGGGCGAGCAGCTGCTCGGTCACGTCGTCGAGGTTGGCCTCCGTGGTCAGCTCGCCCGCGAGCCTGGCCTGGGCGAGCAGGGCGCGCACGGCGGTGCGCAGCTCGGCGGCCTCGGCCCGCTGCACGTCGGCCAGGAGCTCGGAGGCCAGGCTGCGGCTCCAGAAGCTCACCTCCAGGCGCGTCTCCTGGGTGCGCTCGGCGTCCAGCGGCAGGTTGTCGAGCAGCAGCTCGCGCAGCGCGGCCAGCCCGGACACGCCCTCGACCTTGCGCGCCAGGCGCTCGCGGATGCGCTGGTGCGACTGGCGCAGCGCCGAGAGCAGGATCTCGTCCTTGTCGGTGAAGTAGTGCGCCAGGACGCCGTTGGAATAGCCGGCCTCCTTGGCGATCGCGCGGGTGGTGGCGGCGTCGATGCCGTCCCTGACGATCACCCGGCGGGCCGCCGACAGCACCTCGCGGCGGCGCTGCTCATGGTCGACGATCTTCGGCATGGGCCCCTCCTTCGTCCCGTCCCCAGCATATTGACTTTTTATTCGGACGTCTGTCTATTTAGTCCATGACCGTCGTCACGGTCGGCGTGCACATCGTCGACATCCTCGCCAGGCCCGTCGAGCGCATCCCCGACGGGCAGGACACCGTCCTGGTCGACCAGATCAGGCTGACCGCCGCGGGCGCCGCCGCCGGGACCGCCGTCGACCTGGTCAAGCTGGGCCACGAGGTCGTCTCGATGGGCGCCGTCGGCGACGACGAGCTCGGCGACTTCCTGATCGCGACCATGACCAGGCGCGGCGTGGACGTCACCCGGCTGGCGCGCCGGCCCGGCGAGCAGACGGCCGCCTCCATCCTGCCGATCAGGCCCGACGGCGGCCGGCCCAGCTTCCACGTGCCCGGCGCCAACCTCGGTCTCACGCCCGCCGACCTCGACACCGAGGCGCTGCGCGCCGCCCGCGCGATCCATCTCGGCGGCGTGGACGTGACGTTCGGCCTGGGCGACCCGGCGTTCTTCGCGCTGCTCGACGAGGTGCGCGCCGGCGGCACGATCGTCACGATGGACCCGCTGTCGGAGATGGCCGACCTGCTCGGCCCGGCGCGGGCCTTCCTGCCGCACGTCGACTACGTGCTGCCCAACGACGCCCAGGCGCTGCTCATGACCGGCGAGCGCGACGTGCGGGCCGCCGCCGCCGCGCTGCTGGCCGACGGGCCGCGCGGCGTCCTGGTGACGCTGGGGGCGGGCGGCAGCCTCGTCGTCACCGCCGAGGCCGACGAGCTCGTCCCGGCGCTCGACACGCCCGTGGCCGACACCACGGGCTGCGGCGACGCGTACTGCGCGGGCTTCATCACCGGCCTGCTGCACGGGCGGGACGTGCGCACGGCGGCCCGCTGGGGCACCGCGGCGGCGGGCCGCGTCGCCACCGGGCTCGGCTCCGACGCCGGCCTCAAGGACCTCGACTCGACCCTGGCCCTCCTCACCTGAAGGAAGCTCCATGACTGACGCCGAACTCCGGCAGCGGGCGCTGAAGGTCGTCCCCGGAGGCATGTACGGGCACCTCAACGCGGCCATCTTCGCCCCGGGCTACCCGCAGTTCTTCGAGCGCGGCGAGGGCTGCCGGCAGTGGGACGCGGACGGGCGCGAGTACATCGACTTCATGTGCAGCTGGGGCCCCGTCGTGCTGGGCCACCGGCACCCGCGCGTGGAGGAGGCCGCGGCGAGGCAGCTCGCCCGCGGCGACTGCCTCAACGGGCCGGGGCCGATCATGGTGGAGCTGGCGGAGCTGCTGGTCGACACCGTGCCGAGCGCCGACTGGGCGATGTTCTCCAAGAACGGCACCGACGCCACCACCCAGGCGCTCATGGTCGCCAGGGCCGCCACCGGGCGCGCCAAGGTGCTCATGGCGCACGGCGCCTACCACGGCGCCGACCCGTGGTGCACGCCCTCCACCGCGGGCACGACCCCGAACGAGCGGGCCGACCTCGTCGAGTTCGCCTACAACTCGCTGGAGTCGCTGGAGGCCGCCGCGGCCACCGTCGAGGGCGACGTGGCGGCGATCATCGTGACGCCGTTCAAGCACGACTCGTTCGAGGACCAGGAGCTGGTGGAGCCCGCGTTCGCGCGCGGCGCGCGGGCGCTGGCCGACCGGCTCGGGGCCGCGCTGGTGATCGACGACGTGCGGGCCGGGTTCCGGATCGACCTGCGCGGGTCATGGGAGCCGTACGGGGTCAGGCCCGACCTGACGGCCTGGTCGAAGGCGATGGCCAACGGCTACCCGATCGCCGCCGTGACCGGGACCGACGCGCTGCGCGGCGCGGCGCAGTCGCTGTACTCGACGGGGTCGTTCTGGTTCTCGGCAGTGGCGATGGCGGCGGCCAAGGCCACGATCGAGACGCTGCGCGACACCTCCGGCATCGCCCACATGGAACGGACCGGGACCCTGCTGCGCGAGGGCCTGTACGCGCAGGCCACGGCGCACGGGTTCACCGTGAGGCAGACCGGGCCGGTGACGATCCCGTGGCTGAGCTTCGACGGCGACGCCGACCTGTCCACGGCCCTGTACTGGAGCGACGCCTGCCTGCGCCACGGGGTCTACGTGCACCCGTGGCACAACTGGTTCATGTCGGCCGCCCACACCGACGAGGACGTGGCCCGCGCCCTGGAGGGCACCGACCTGGCCTTCGCCGAGACCCGCGCGCACCTAGAGGCGGCCGCGCGACTCTGAGGCGGCCCACTCGAACACGCCCCTGGCCATCAGCGACGCCTCCCGCGCGGCCCTGGCGGCGAAGACCTCGGCGCGCACCCGGTGCACGCCCGTGTCGTCCGGAGCGGCCTGCGCGGCCATCTCGGCCAGATGGCCCGCCAGGCGCTCGTCGCCGTCCGAGAGGGCCTTCAGAGCCGCGTCCGCGAGCACCTGGGGGCCGCCGGACAGCTCCGCCACCGCCTTGGCCAGGACGGCGTCCGGGGCGGGCTTGAGCCGGGCCGGGTTGCCGTCGTACCAGCCGCCGTAGAGCCGCCACAGGTTGCGCACCACGAACTCGGGCTCGTCGTAGCGGGCCCGCAGGTACGGCCGGTCGGCCAGGTGGGCGGGCGGCCGTACGGCCTGGACGATGTCGTCGAGCCGGACGCCCGCGTTGAGCAGGTCGAGCGTCTGGGCGACCAGCGACTCCAGCCACTCGGCGGTCTCCAGCAGCGCCTGCCGGACGCGGCCGCGGCCGAAGACCGGCGCGCCGTGGCCGGGCAGCATGATCTCGGCGTCCAGGGCGGCCATCCGGCGCAGCGCGTGCGCCCACTCGCGCGGGTAGCGCTGCGCCTTCTGCGGGTTGCCGCAGTTGGGCGTCACCCAGACGAACAGGTCGCCGGGCAGCAGCAGCCGGTGTTCGGGCACGTAGGCGACGGTGGCGTCGTCGGTCTCGCCCTTGGCGTGGAACAGCTCGAAGGTGAGCCCGCCGAGCCGCACGGTGAGGGCGTCACGGTAGGTGACGTCGGGATGGCGGTAGGCGGTGGGCCAGCGCAGGTTGGTTGCCTGGAACTGCCGCTGATTGATGACCGCATTGTAACCATTAGTGAGCAAATATCGTTGGAATCGGTCCAGCACCGCCTCGTGGGCGTACACCGTCGCCCTGGGGCCCGACTCCTCGAAAGGCCCGGTTCCGAAGACGTGGTCGATGTGCCCGTGGGAGTAGAACACCGCGGACAGCGGCGCCCGGCTCCACGCCCGGACGTCCTCGTGCAGCCTGCCCGCCGAGAACGGGCTGCCGGTGTCGAACAGCGCCAGCGAGCCCTCGGTCTCGAAGGCGGTCACGTTGCCGAAGCCGGACCACCACCCCAGGCCATCGCCTATATTGACGACACCCCGGCCACCCTGTCCCATGTCCACGATGCTGTCGTCGGCGTCGCCGCGCCAGACCCTGTCCGCGTACTCCTCGATCATGCGGACCACTCTGCTTCTAGAATCCGGTTCTAGGCAAGGGATCACGGCAAGGTCACGTCTCGATTGCACCCTCTTGACGCGTATCCAGGTGCGTTCGTACGTTCGGGCGCACGTTTAGGAAACTTTCCTAATTCGGTCCCTTCTCTTCAGGAGCCCCCCATGACCCACCCGGGAGAGATCACGCGGCGCCAGCTTCTGCGCCGGATCGGCCTCACCGCGTTCGTCGCAGGTCCCGGCGCGGGACTGCTGAGCGCTTGCGCGACGGCCGGCGGGGGCGGTACCCCGTCTTCTGCGGCCCCCGCCACGACGCTGGCGGCCTCGGCCGACCCGAAGAACCCCTTCGGCGTCGACCCGAACAAGCCGCTCGAGGTAACGATCTTCAGCGGCGGCTACACCGACGCCTACGCCAAGGAGATCCACGAGCCGCTGTACAAGAAGGCGTTCCCCGGTGCCACGATCAAGCACAACGCCACCCAGCAGATCGGCATCCAGCTCCGCCCGCGCTTCGTCAGCGGCGACGCGCCGGACGTGATCAACAACTCCGGCCCCGAGTCGATGGACCTCGTGGCGCTCGCCGGCCAGGGCCACCTGGCCGACCTCACGGTGCTGTTCGACGCGCCCTCCTACGACGACCCGAGCAAGAAGGTCCGCGACACGGTCACCCCGGCCGTGATCACCAACGCCAAGATCGACGGCAAGGACCTGGTGCTCAACTACACCGTGTCCCACCGGGCCCTGTGGTACAACGCCCGGCTCTTCGAGCAGAAGGGCTGGACCGTGCCGAAGACCTGGGCCGAGTTCACCGCCCTGGGCGAGCAGGCGAAGAAGGAGGGCATCGTCCTGTTCGCCTACCCCGGACAGGTCGGCCCGTACTACCAGACGTGGAACATGCTCTACACGGCCGCCAAGATCGGCGGCAACCAGGTCATCATCGACATTGACAACCTCGTCGACAACGCCTGGCTCGCCGACCCGGTCAAGAAGGCCGTCGCCGCCTGGGTCGACATCCAGGCGAAGTACGGCGACAAGGCGTACTTCGGCCTCGACCACACGCAGACGCAGGTCAAGCAGCTCCAGAACAAGGTGCTGTTCTACCCGACCGGCTCGTGGATCGAGAACGAGATGGTCAAGGACATCCCGGACGACTTCGAGTACGCCATCGCCCCCATCCCCGACGTGACCCCCAGCGACGTCATGCCGTACGGCGCCATCCAGGTCGGCGTGGGCGAGAACTTCGTCGTCGGCGCCAAGGGCAAGAACCCCCAGGGCGGCCTCGAGTACCTGCGCATCATGCTGTCGAAGGAAGGCGCCAAGGGCTTCACCCAGAAGACCCAGAACCTCACCGTCGTCAACGGCGCCGCCGAGGGCGTCGACCTGCCCGCCGCGCTCCGGAGCGCCGCCAAGGCCCAGGACGCCGCCGGTCAGAACATCATCACCGACGCCCGGTTCGAAGGCTGGTACAAGGAGCTCTTCGACTACGCCACCGAGCAGATGAACGTGGTCATGGCCGGGCGCAGCACCCCCGAGGAGTTCTGCGTCAACGTGCAGAAGAAGGCCGACGAGATCAAGAAGGATTCGAAGGTCTCCAAGCAGACGCGGAGCGAATAGTTCGATGGAGCGGCTGCGCAAGTACGGATTCATCGCCGGGTTCCTGATCGTCCCCGTCGTCCTCTACTCGGTCTTCGTGATCAGCCCGTACATCCAGGCATTCCAGATCTCGCTGACCGACTGGGACGGGTACGCGGCGAGCCCGGCCTACGTGGGACTGGAGAACTTCGCCAAGCTCTTTGACGACGACGCGTTCTGGCAGGCGTTGCGCAACCACGGGATCCTGCTGCTGGTGCTGCCGCTCGCGACCATCGTCATCGCGCTGTTCTTCTCCTTCCTCATCAACCTGGGCGGAGGGTCGCACGGCGCGGGGATGCGCGGCATCTGGGGGTCGAAGTTCTACCGCGTCGTGTTCTTCTTCCCCCAGGTGCTGGCCGTGGCCGTGGTCGGCGTGCTCTTCAGGGCCATCTACCGGCCCGACGAGTACGGCGTCGTCAACGGGGTGCTGATCAAGCTGGGCTTCGACCCGGTGGGCTGGCTCGTCGAGCCGAGCATCGCCCTGTGGGCGGTCATCGCGGTGATGGTCTGGCAGGCCGTCGGCTTCTACGTGGTGCTGTTCTCGGCGGGCATGGCGGCCATCCCGAAGGACTACTTCGAGGCGGCCGCCCTCGACGGGGCCGGCCGGTTCCGGCTGTTCTTCTCCATCACGCTGCCCCTGCTGCGCGACACCGTCCAGGTCGGCTGGGTCTACCTGGGCATCGCCGCGTTCGACGGCTTCGCCCTGATCCAGGTGCTCACCGGTGACAAGGGCGAGCCCGACGGCACCACGCACGTGCTGCCCGTGCAGATCTGGAAGACCGCCTTCAACTACAGCGAGTACGGATACGCCTCCGCGATGGGCGTGGCGCTGTTCTTCCTCACGGTCACGTTCGCGGTGCTGACGCTGCGCACCACCCGGCGCGAAAGGATCGAGTTCTGATGGCCACGCGTCGTCGCCGCCTGTCGAGGCCCCGGCCGAGCCTGCTCAGCGGACTGTCCCACGTCGCGCTGGTCATCTGGGCGCTGCTGATCATCCTGCCGCTGCTGTGGACGTTCCTGGCCTCGTTCAAGAACAACGCCGAGATCTTCGGCGACGCACTGCAACTCCCGCAGGCGCTGCGGTGGGAGGCGTGGGGGCGGGCCTGGGACAAGGCCCACGTCGGGCGCTACCTGCTCAACACGGTGATCGTGGTCTTCTTCAGCACGCTGGGCACGATGGTGTTCGGGTCGATGGCCGCCTACGTGCTGGCGCGCTACCGGTTCCCCGGCAACCGGCTGATCTACTACTTCTTCGTGGCGGGCATGGCGTTCCCGGTGTTCCTGGCGCTCGGGCCGCTGTTCTTCGTGGTGCAGCAGGTCGGCCTGCTCTACACGCACACGGGCCTGGTGCTGGTCTACATCGCCTACTCGCTGCCGTTCACGGTCTTCTTCCTGGCCGCCTTCTTCCGCGGGCTGCCGGAGTCGGTGGCCGAGGCGGCCAGGATCGACGGGGCCTCCCATACGCGGACGTTCTTCCAGATCATGGTGCCGATGGCCAAGCCCGGCCTGATCAGCATCACCATCTTCAACGTGCTCGGCCAGTGGAACCAGTATCTGCTGCCGCTCGTGCTCGTCGCCCGCGACGAGGAGGACTGGGTCATCACCCAGGGCATCGCCAGCATCTCCACGCTGGCGGGCGCCGACGCCGACTGGCCGAGCCTGTTCGCCGCGCTCAGCATGACGATCCTGCCGGTGCTCGTCGTGTACGTCATCTTCCAGCGCCAGATCCAGTCGGGGCTCGGCGCGGGGGCGCTGAAGTAACGTGGCCTCATGGACGTCGAGCAGAAGCTGCGCGAGCTGCCCCGGTGGCGGCGCGAGGGTGACGAGATCAGGCGCACGGTCAGCGCGCCCGACTTCCCCACGGCCATCCGGATCGTCGACGAGATCGCGGTCCGGGCCGAGGAGCTCAACCACCATCCCGACATCGACATCCGCTGGCGCGACCTGCACCTCGCGCTGACCACGCATGATCAGGGCGGCCTCACCGAGCTCGACTTCACCCTGGCCGCCCTGATTGACGACATCGCCGCGAAACACGGTGCGTAGCCGAGCGGCTACTGGTTAGAGTGGTGCCCTCGCCGAGCCCGGACCGTACGGGCTCCCGGACCGGGGGATCTCCATGCGCGTGCCCGCACTCCTGCTCGTCCTGCTCGCGGCCGGTTGCGCGGGCTCCCCGCCGCAGCTCGCGCACGCCCCCGACCCCGGCGACGTGCGCCTGACCGGCGGCGGCGAGCTCACCGACGGCGACACCGCCGCCATCGCCTACGACCGCAAGCTCGTCCCGGCCGGCGCGCAGGCCAGCGTCACCGCCGAGTCCACCGGCGGGCAGACGCTCACCTCCCTCGTCGTCGAGGGGCTGCTGCCGACCCGCCCCTACGGCGCCCACCTGCACACCAAGCCCTGCGGCAAGACCGGCGAGGACGCCGGCCCCCACTACCAGCACGAGCCCGGCCAGGCCAGCGTGCGCAACGAGGTGTGGCTCGACTTCACCACCGACAGCTCGGGGGCAGGCCGCGCCACGGCGCGCAACGCCTGGTCGCTCGACTCCGGCAGGCTGCCCGGCTCCCTGGTGATCCACGCCCGTCACACCACGTCCTCGGGCCCCGACGCGGGCGCGGCGGGCGACCGGCTGGCCTGCGTGACGCTCAAGTGAGCGCGTGACGGCGCCTGATCACGACCGTGACCACGGCGATGAGCGCCACGCCCAGCGGGAGCGCGCCCAGCACCAGCGCCTGACGCCACACGCCGCGCGCCCCGGTCGGCAGCACCCGGTCACCGGCCGGCGTCAGCGCGGCGGGGAAGACCTCGCCCGCCCCGGCGTCCGGCACGGTGGCGACGACGATCGGTGCCTTCGACCGGTCGTCGAACACGAAGGACGCCCGGCAGTCGTAGCGCCCCTGGCCCAGGGCCTGGCACGACAGGACCGTCGCGGTGCCGGGCGTCCCGGCGTGGCCGAGCGCCACCTTCAGCTCCGGCAGAGAGACCAGGACGACGGTGGCCGCCAGCCAGATCAGCAGGGCTCCCGGGATCAGCAGCCCCAGCAGCCGCCCGGCGACCGCCGGGGTGGTGGTGGGTTCCGTGGTGAGTTCCGTGGTGAGTTCCGTACGTGACACGCCGCCCACCCTGCCGCCGGGCGCTTGGAATTCACCTGCATACCGCTGACCTCGTCGCGGCCCCGGTCAGGAGTGGCCGGCGGGGATGGTGCCGAGCCGGCCCGCCTGGAAGTCCTCGAAGGCCTGGACGAGCTCGGCGCGGGTGTTCATGACGAACGGGCCGTAGTGGGCGACCGGCTCGCCGATCGGCGCGCCGCCCAGCACGATCACCTCCAGCGTGTCCTTGGCGGTCAGCGTGATGCTCTCGCCGTCGGTGGTGAGCCCGGGCCGGTTGCCGAAGCCGTTGAACACCGCGAGCTGGCCGCCGTGCAGGGGCCGCCGGTCGGCGCCCGCCGTGCCGCGCCCCGACAGGGCGTAGGCCAGCGCGTTGAAGTCCTTGCGCCACGGCAGCGTGAGCCGGCCGCCGGGGCTGATCGTGGCGTGCAGCAGCGTGATCGGCGTCTGCGTGCTGCCGGGGCCGGAGTGACCGGCCAGGTCGCCGGCGATCAGGCGCACCAGCGCGCTGCCGTCGTGGCTGCTGAGCAGCACCACGGACGAGCGCCCGATGTCCTGATATTTCGGCGCGGTCATCTTCTTGGCGCCGGGCAGGTTGACCCACAGCTGGATGCCGTGGAACAGCCCGCCCTGCTGCACCAGCCACTCCGGCGGCGCCTCCTTGTGCAGGATGCCGGCCCCGGCGGTCATCCACTGGGTGTCGCCGTTGGTGATCGAGCCGCCGCCTCCGTTGGAGTCGAGGTGGTCCATCACCCCGTCGATCATGTACGTGACCGTCTCGAAGCCCCGGTGCGGATGCCAGGGGGTGCCCTTGGGCTCACCGGCCGCGTAGTCGACCTCGCCCATCTGGTCCATCATCACGAACGGGTCCAGGTAGGCGGGCTTGATCGCGGCCAGCGCCCGGCGCACCGGGAAGCCCTCGCCCTCGAAGCCGCTGGGCGCCGTCTCGACGGCCAGCACCTTGCGCTGCGGCGTCCCGGCCACCGGCTCGGGCAGGCGGGGGAGGGTGAGGAGGTTGTCGACGGTCACGGCGGGCATCTCGGGCTCCTTACGGCCGGGGATCGTGCTCCGGTCAACCCAGTTTAGTTTTCAACTATTCCACCATGAGCCTGAACGCGCCCCGCGCCAGCGCCAGGAGCTCCTGGCCCGTCCGGTCGTCGTCGAACGGCGCGCCCGGGTTCACCGCCATGAGCGTCACGACGTACGTCCTGCCGTCCCTGGTGGTGGCGCTGAAGCTCATGTCGAGCAGCCCAGGCTCCGAGCCGCCCTTGTACCAGGCCGCCCGCCACCGGTCCGCCGGCAGCCCGAGCCCGGCGTCGTTCGCCGACATGATCTCGCCGATCCGGCCGTCGTCCAGCTTCGCCAGCCCCGCGTGGGCGCGGCAGACGTCCATCGGCGAGGCGAACCACTCGATCGTGTCCAGCTCGCGCGGCCGCTGCCACCCGGCGATCTCCCGCAGCGGCACCTTCGCCACCACGTCCGCCAGGAACGCGCGCCTGCCCCGGGTGTCCTCGGCCAGATAGCGCTCGGCCAGCTCCGGATAGCGGGCGCCCTTGAGCGCGAACAGCTCCCTGGTGGTCAGCAGCGGCTCGTTGCGCCGCTCGTGCCCCTTCGTCCAGGCGCGCATCGTCCGCTCGACCGCCCGCCGGCCCGCCCGGTGCACGAGCAGGTCCGTGGCCGTGTTGTCGCTGATCGAGATCATCAGCTTGGCGGCCTCCAGGACCGTCACCTTGCTGCCGTCGGGCAGGTCCTGCAACCGGCCGGTCGGCAGGCTCTTCAGCTCCGGCGTGATCGTCAGCTTCGTGTCCCAGCGGTAGGCGCCCTTCTTGATCTGCGCGGCCACCGTGCCGAGCACGAACAGCTTGACCATCGACCCCAGCGGCCGGCGCACGCCCGTCGCGACGCCCCGCACCGGACGGCAGGACCGGCCGGTGACCTCGGCCGCGACGAACCCGGTGCGCGGCGCGACCGCGCGCAGCCGCCGCTCCAGCTCGCCCCAGCTCGCCGGCGTGGGCCGCGGCTCGGGCGGCTCGGCCAGCAGCAGCCCGCTGATCAGCCCGGCGCCGTTCACGCCGAGCGTCAGCAGGTAGCGCCTGCCGCCCAGGTCCACGGCGGCCACGAGCGCGCCCGCGTGCTGGACGTGCACCGAGCGCACCTGGATGCCCTTGTAGGCGGCCAGCGCCTCGTTGATCCGCTCGGCGGGGACCGCGGCGAGGAACTCGGGGGCGAAGCGCGCCTCCAGCTCGGCCTGCCCGATCGGCGTCCGCGTGGCGGCGTCCAGCACCCAGCGCAGCGCGTCGCCCAGCGGCGTGTCCGGGATCTCGGCGCCCGCGACCCGGGCGATGCCGGCGTAAGAGACGGGCACGGCTTGGGCGGGGACGGTCAGGGCGGGGACGGCCAGGGCGACGGCGCAGGCGACGGCAGCCAGGCTTCGTGCCGGGTGGTTCATGAGGAAGATCCCTTCCGCTCGACGGATCTCCAGCAAAACGCGGACCGGCCCGCCCGGCCCACCGTGCGGGCCACCGTCCCGGCGGTGCGGACGGCCGTACGAAGTGTGCGGTCAACCGGATGGACGCCGTCCGGAAGGCTTGTGACGATGGTCGGATATGCGTACCAACCTGGCGGCGGTCCTGGCGGCCGCGACCGCGGCCGTGACGCTGGTGGCGGCCACCGTCGCGACGGGCGGGCCCCTCGCCTCGCAGGCGGCGTTCGTCGCCGTCGGCCTGATCCTCCCGGCGCTCGGCCTGCTGCTCGCCCTCCGGCGGCCCGACGTGCCCTACGGCAGGCTGCTGCTGGCCGCCGCCGTCTGCTTCGGCGTCGGCCTGTCCGGGGTCGCCCTGGCGGACGTCGCGCCGGGGCTCGCCCGGGCGGCCCTCGCCGCGATGGCCGTCTTCTACGGGCTGAGCTGGGTGTACGTGCCGCTGCTGTTCCCGGAGGGCCGGCTGCCGTCGCGGCGCTGGCGGCCCGTCGCCTGGCTCGCCGGGGTCGCGATCACCCTGCACGCCGCCGGCAACCTGACGGTGTCGTTCCTGCCCGGCCGGCCCATCGACGTGCACGGCCCCGTCCAGTGGGCCGGCGTCTTCGCCTCCGCGGCCGGGCAGTTCACGGTCTGGGTCCTCGGTCACGTGGTCTTCGCCGGGCTCGTGCTCCGCTGGTGGCGCAGCCGCCCGCCCGAGCGGGCCCAGTACGGCTGGATGGCCGCCGGCGCCGCCGCCAACCAGATCGGGATCGTGCTCGGCTACCTGTTCCTGAGCGGCGGCCAGGCCCCGGCGGTCGGCCTGGTCGGCATGCTGGCCGTGCTCGGCGCGCTGCCCGGCGCGATCGTCGTCGCGGTCGCCCGCCACCACCTGCTCGACATCCGCATCGGCCTGCGCGGCTCGCGCCTGCTCCTGGTGTTCGACGTACGGCCGACCGTGGGGGAGGTGCTGTCCGGCCTCGCCCCCGACCTGGAGGACAGCCGGGAACCCGTGGAGCAGCTCGGCCGGCTCGCCGAGGCCGTACGGACCGGCCTGGAGACGCGCTGGGCGGCCGTCACGCTGGCCGACGGCAGGCGGGTGGTGTCCGGGGCCGAGGACGGCCCCGCGGCCCTCACCCTGCCCGTACGGGGCGGCCAGGGGCGGCTCGAATGCGGCCCCCGCGTCTCCGGCCGCCTGACCCGCGAGGACCGGCGCTTCCTGGAAGCGCTCGCCGTGCCCGCCGGGCTCGCCATCCAGAGCGCCGGGCTGGCCACCCGCCTGGTCAACGCCCAGGAGGCCGAGCGGCGGCGCATCGAGCGCAACATCCACGACGGCGTCCAGCAGCAGCTCGTCGCCCTCATCGCCGGGATCGAGCTGGCCCGCGCCACCGGAGGCGGCGCCGCGACCCTCGCCGGCCTGCGCGAACAGGCCCGCCAGACCCTCGCCGACCTGCGCGAGCTGGCCGCCGGCATCCACCCGTCGGCGCTGAGCCAGGGCGGCCTCGTCGAGGCCGTCGAGGAGCGCTGCGCCCGGCTGCCCGTGCCCGTCCACGTCCACGCCGGGCGCGACCTGCGGGCCGAGCGCTTCCCCGACGAGGTCGAGGGCGCGATGTACTTCACCGTGAGCGAGGCCGTGGCCAACGCGCTCAAGCACGCCGCGGCGGCCAGGATAGAAGTGCGGCTGTCCAGGGACGACGGACGGCTCGGCGTGACCGTGGGCGACGACGGCGCCGGCTTCGAGGCCCGGCCCGGCGTGCTCGGCACGCTGACCGACCGGCTCACCGCGCTGGGCGGCGGGCTGCGGGTCGACAGCGAGCGGGGAAAGGGGACACGGGTGCACGCCTGGGTGCCGGTCGATGGGTGAGCCGATCAGGGCCGTCCTGGCCGACGACCACTACCTGGTGCGCGAGGGCACCCGGCGGCTGCTGGAGACCTCCGCCGAGGTCACCGTCGCCGCCGCCGTCGGCGACGCCGACCAGCTCCTCGACGCCGTCCGCAGGCTCCGGCCCGACGTGGTGGTCACCGACATCCGGATGCCCGGAGGGCGGTGGCGGCAGGGCTTCGAGGGCATCGACGCCGCCCACCGCGTGCGCGCCGCCCACCCGGGCGTCGGCATCGTCGTGCTGTCGCAGTACTCCGACGCGCTGTTCGCCCTGGAGCTGTTCAAGCACGGCACCGAGGGGCTGGCCTACCTGCTGAAGGACCGCGTCGGCGACCTCGACGAGCTGCTGGGCGCGATCAGGGCGGTCGCCTCCGGCGGCTCCGTCATCGACCCGAAGGTGGTCGAGGGCCTGATGGCCAGGCACGACGTGCGCGGCGAGCCGGAGTCGCTCACCCCGCGCGAGCGCGACGTGCTGCGCGAGATGGCCCACGGCAGGTCCAACGGCGCCATCGCCAGGGCGCTGCACCTGTCGGTGTCGTCGGTGGAGAAGAACGTCAACGCCATCTTCACCAAGCTCGGCCTGGAGAACAGCGGCGACGTCCACCGCAGGGTCGCCGCCGTCCTGGCCTACCTGCGCCCCTAGCCGAACACCGCGGGAGGCGGCACCGGTGCGAGCACCGCGTCGCCGTCCCTGATGGGCGCGGCCCCGGCGATGAAGTTGACCAGCGCCTCGCCGTGCACGCACCGCGCCTGCGTGAGGCCGCCCGCCGCGCGGCGGGTGAGCAGCTCGACCGGCAGCTCCGTCCGTGAGGCGGCGACGATGAGGTTGCCGAACCGGCGTCCCCGCATCACCCCCGGCTCGGCCAGCAGCGCCACGTGCCGGAACGCCCCCGTCACCGTGGCCAGCAGCCGCCTGGCGAACGCCAGGCCCTTGCCGTCGGCCAGGTTGACCAGCAGCGTGCCCGAAGGGCGCAGCACCCGGGCGATGTCGCCCAGGTATTCCTCGGTGGCCAGCTCCACGGGCATCGTCGCGCCGCTGAAGGCGTCCAGGACCAGCAGGTCGGCCGTGGCGTCCCACACCTTCGCGGTGCCCTCGCGCCCACCGGCCACGATGACCTTCAGCCGGGGCACCGAGCGCAGCGCGAGCTGCTCGCGCACCAGGTCGACGAGCAGCCCGTCGGGCTCGATGACGATGTGCCGCGACCCCGGCCGGGTCGCCGTGACGTAACGGGGGATCGTGCACGCCCCGCCGCCCACGTGGACGCAGCTCAGCTCCCCTTCAGGAAGCAAATCGATGACGTCCGCCATGAGGCGTACGTACTCGAATTCCAGGAATGTGGGGTCTTGTAGGTCGACATACGACTGCGGTACGCCATCCTTGGACAGCATCCAGCCGTCCTGCCTGTCCAGATCCCGGAGCAGTTCGACCTCGCCGAACGTCACCGAATACTGGCCGGGGGCCGGTTCCCGCTGCTGTCCACGTGCCACGCTGATCCCTCCCTGGGAGAACCGTATGCGACGCAGAAGGCTGATTGTGCTCCTCGGGGCGGTTCTCGCGGTGATGGCCGCGGTGGCCTTCGCCGTCGCCGCCGCCGGCGGGGTCAGAGGCAGCGCCGCCGCCACCGCGAAGGCATATTTCGACGCCTGGCGGGCGGGTGACGTCGGGACGATGAGCCGGCTGGTCGACCGGCCGCCGGGCGACTTCCGGGAGCGGCACCGGGCGATGGACGCCGAGCTCGGCGTCACCGGCCTGGAGTTACGCCCCGCGCCGGTGAAGAGCACCGGCGAGGAGAGCGCGGAGGCGCCGTTCAGCGGGGTGCGGACGCTGGACGAGCTGGGCGAGTGGCCGTTCGACGGGGTGCTGCGGCTGGCCGTGCGCGACGGGGAGTGGAAGGTGCTGTGGGCCCCGGAGACGCTGCACCCGGTGCTCAAGGGCGGCGCCACGGTGGAGCTGACCGACTTCGAGGGGCCGGCGGTCGAGCTGGTCACCCGGGAGGGCGATCCGATCCCGCGCGACAGTCACGTGGAGTCGTACCTGGCCAGGCTGCGGCCCGAGTTCGGGGACGTGAACCTGGGGCTGGCGCTGGTGGCCAAGGAGCCGGGCGGGGCCGAGCGGCGGCTGCTGACCGCCGAGCCGAAGCCGAACGTCGTGCGCCTCACGCTGTCGCGCCCCGTCCAGGCCGCCGCCGCGCGGGCGCTGGACGGCGTGGAGAACTCCTCGATCGTCGTGCTGCGTCCCGGCACCGGGGAGGTGCTGGCGGTGGCCGACCGGCTCAAGGACAACTACAGCGCCTTCCACGACATGTTCCCGCCCGGCTCCACGTTCAAGACGATCGTGGCCGCCGCGCTGCTGAAGTCCGGGCTCCAGCCGGGCTCCCCGGTGCCGTGCCCGGCCAGGTACGCGATCCCGGGCCACCGCGGCTTCGACAACGACGGGGAGAGGGACCGGGGCGTGGTCTCCTTCGCCGACGCGCTCGCGTACTCCTGCAACACCACGTTCGTCCAGCAGGGCACGACCCGGCTCGACGCCGAGGAGCTGCGTGAGACGGCGCTGGAGTGGGGGTTCGGGCGCAGCATGCCGACGGGCGCGCAGGGCGCGTGCGGCTCGATCGAGGACCCGCAGACGCCGGACGACGCCGGCGCGAACATCATCGGCCAGGGCAAGGTGCTGGCCACGCCGCTGTGCATGGCGGCGATCGCCGCCGCCGTGCAGGACGGCACGCTGCGCTCGCCCCGGCTGCTCGGCGAGAAGGAGGTGCGCCGGATCGACGGCCCGCCGCATCCGCCGTCGCCGATGGACTCGACGGTCGTGGCGGGGCTGCGGCAGATGATGCGGGCCGTCGTGGACCACGGCACGGCCAGTGGCGCGGGGCTGCCGCCGGGGGTGGCGGGCAAGACGGGGACGGCCGAGGTGCAGGGTCAGCGGCCGCACGCCTGGTTCATGGGATTCACCGACGACCTGGCGTTCTGCGTCTTCGTCAGGCACGGCGGATCGGGCGGCTCGGCGGCGGTGCCGATCGCGGTCCGCTTTCTCAACGGTCTCTAACCTACGGTACCGTAGGTTTCATGACGACGATCACCGTAAAGCCCCGGTTGCGCGGTTGGTTGCACGCGGGGGCGCTGCCCGTGACCCTGCTGGGCGGGTTCGCGCTCGTGGCGCTCGGCCCCACGCTCCAGGCCCGTCTCGCCGCCGCCGTCTACGCGATCACCTCGGGGCTGCTCTTCGGCATCTCGGCCACCTACCACCGCAGCACGCTCGGCCCCCGGCTGGCGGAGGTGCTGCGGCGCTGCGACCACGCGAACATCTACCTGATCATCGCGGGCACCTACACGCCGTTCGCGCTGCTGGCGCTCGACGGGGCCGCCCGGGTGGCGGTGCTCGGCGTGATCTGGGGCGGGGCGCTGGCCGGGGTGCTGTTCAGGGTGCTGTGGATGGGCGCGCCGCGCTGGCTCTACACCGTGCTCTACCTGGCGCTCGGCTGGACCGCGATCTTCGTGATGCCGCAGCTCCTGGAGGGCGCGGGGGTGGTCGCCGTGGTGCTCGTCGCCGTCGGCGGCGTCTTCTACAGCGCCGGCGCCGTCGTGTACGGGCTGCGCCGGCCCGACCCGTCGCCGCGCTGGTTCGGCTACCACGAGGTTTTCCACGCCTTCACGCTGGCCGCCTACCTGGTGCAGTACATTGCGGTGTCGATCGTGGTCTATTCACAGTGATTTGACCGCATGCGGGGCTATCCGGGAGTCGATCCTGGACAGCAGAGCGGAATGGAACGACTCGCAAGCACCTGGTGGCTGGTGCTCATCCGCGGCATCGCGGCGATCCTCTTCGGCATCCTCGCGCTGATCTGGCCGGGCATCACGCTGCTCGTGCTGGTGGTCTTCTTCGGCGCGTACGCGATCGTCGACGGGATCTTCTCGATCTTCTCCGGGTTCCGGCACGGGGCGCGGTCGCGGGCGTGGCCGATCTTCATCGGCGTCGTCAGCGTCCTGGCCGGCATCGTGGCCCTGGTGTGGCCCGGCATCACCTCGCTGGCACTGCTGTACGTGGTCGCGTTCTGGGCGATCTTCCACGGGATCGCCGAGATCGTGGACGGGATCCAGCTCCGCAAGGTGATCGACAACGAGTGGATGCTCATCGTGGGCGGCATCCTGTCGGTGATCTTCGGCGTCCTGCTGCTGATCTGGCCGGGGGCGGGCCTGCTCACGCTGGCCTGGCTGATCGGGATCTTCGCCATCCTGTACGGCATCGCGATGGTGGCTCTGGCGTTCCGGGTGAAGAACCTCGCGCCGAAGGCCCATCATCCGTAAATCTTACGTATATATCGGGATGAAGGCGGGAAATGTACAGCATGTCCGGCTCATTGTGGAGGAGACATGGACGTACACGCCCGCCTCGCCCGCCACCTGCTCGTCGACGGTTACCGGCTCGTCCTCGACCTGGAGCTCAGCCAGGGCTCCTGGCTGGTCGACGCCCGCGACGGCCGCCGCTACCTGGACTTCTACACGTTCTTCGCATCCGCGCCCCTGGGCGTGAACCCGCCCTTCGACCCGGACTTCACCCGCCTGCTCGGCCAGGTCGCCCGGAACAAACCCGCCAACCCCGACATGTACACCGAACACCTGGCGGACTTCGTCGACACCTTCACCCGCGTGTTCGGCGACCCGGCCCTTCCCCACCTGTTCTTCGTCGAGGGCGGCGCGCTGGCCGTCGAGAACGCGCTGAAGACGGCCTTCGACTACAAGAGCCGCCGCAACGAGGCCGCCGGCCGCTCACCCGCGCTCGGCACCCGCGTCCTGCACCTCACCCAGGCCTTCCACGGCCGCAGCGGCTACACGCTGAGCCTGACCAACACCGACCCGGTCAAGACCGAGCGCTTCCCCGTCTTCGACTGGCCCCGCGTGGACGTGCCCGCCATCCACTTCGGCGACGTCGAGGCGGCCGAGGAACGCGCGCTCGCCCAGGCCCGCGCCGCCTTCGAACGCCACCCGCACGACATCGCCTGCTTCATCGCCGAGCCCATCCAGGGCGAGGGCGGCGACAACCACATGCGCGCCGAGTTCCTCCAGGCGATGCAGCGGCTCTGCCATGCGCACGACGCGCTGTTCGTGCTGGACGAGGTGCAGACCGGCGGCGGCACCACCGGCACCCCGTGGGCCTACCAGCAGCTCGGCCTGGAGCCCGACATCGTGGCTTTCGCCAAGAAGGTCCAGGTGGGCGGCATCATGGCGGGCCGCCGGGTGGACCAGATCGAGGACAACGTGTTCAGGCGCAGCGGGCGGATCAACTCCACCTGGGGCGGCGGGCTGGTCGACATGGTGCGCAGCCGCGGCCTGATGGAGATCATCGAACGCGACCGGCTGATCCCGCGTGCCGCCACCCTCGGCTCGGTCATCCTCGAACGCCTCACCAAGCTGGAGGCCGAGCACCCGGAGACCGTCGCGAACGTGCGCGGCCGGGGCCTGATGGCCGCCTTCGACCTGCCCGACACGGCGGCGCGCGACGCGATGGTCACCGCGCTGCGCGAGGACGCGGGCGTGCTGGTGCTGCCGTGCGGCACCCGCTCGGTGCGGCTGCGCCCGGCGCTGAACATCCCCGAGCAGGACCTGGAGCACGGGCTCGACGCCCTGGCCACCACCCTGGAGGGGTCACTCACGCGATAACCACAGGCCGATCGCGGTGACGCGCGAGTCCACGCCCAGCTTGGCGTAGATGCGGTTGACGTGGTTCTTGACCGTCTTCTCGCTGAGGAAAAGCCGTTGCGCGATCTGGCCGTTGGACTCGCCCTTCGCGATCAGGTCCATGACCTCGGCCTCGCGCTTGCTCAATGACGTGAACACGCTCTCGAACGCTGCGTCGTCGACTCTCATCCGGCCTCCGGGGCGCGTAGACAGTCAGGTCGCCGAGGGCCCCCGAGCTTCCGGCGTTGGCGGTAGACAGCGAGCATAACTCGCAATGTCGTGATTTGGGGACGATGCCGGAAGAAAACGGCAACGGCCGGTCCTATCGGACCGGCCGTTCGCGTCAGGGTGAGTGAAGGGACTTGAACCCTCGACATCCAGGACCACAACCTGGCGCTCTGCCAACTGAGCTACACCCACCATCGTGCCGCCGTGAGAACGGCACAGCAAAAGTGTAGCGGTGTTCGGGAGTCTTCACGCCACCCATTAACCGCTGACACGCTCGGCGAGCGTCCGGGCCGTCGCCGAATCGGGCCCGGGCTGCCCCACGAACACGGCCGCACGGTAGTAGCGCAGCTCGCGGATGCTCTCGGTGATGTCGGCCAGAGCCCGGTGACCGCCCTGCTTCTCGGGCGCGGCGAAATAGACCCGCGGATACCACCGGCGGACCAGCTCCTTGATCGACGACACGTCGATCATCCGATAGTGCAGGTAGGCGTCCACCGCCGGCATGTCACGCGACAGGAACGTGCGGTCCGTGCCGATCGAGTTGCCGCACAGCGGCGCCTTCTTCGGCTCGGTGATGTGCCGCCGCAGGTAGTCGAGCACCATGGACTCCGCCTCGGCCAGCGTCACCCCGCCGGCCAGCTCCGGCAGCAGCCCGGACGCGGTGTGCATCTCCCTGACCACCTGCGACATCTGCTCCAGCGACTCCGGCGGCGGCTTGATGACCACGTCGACGCCCTCGTCCAGCTGGTTGAGCTCGCTGTCGGTGACGATGCACGCCACCTCCACGAGCGCGTCGCGCCCGAGATCGAGCCCGGTCATCTCGCAGTCGATCCAGACCAGCAAGTCACTCATTCGTTCTCCTCGCCGCAGCGGCCCGGAGTGACCCGCCCCGCTTGCCTACCCCACCAGCCTAGTGCCACCGGTCAGGCGGGCTTGATAGAGCTGAGCACGTCACCGACCACGTCGGTGCCCAGGTTGTCCGGGACCGAGATGTAGACCAGCGCCGGGCGCTCGCCCTCGCCCCGGTCCATCAGCACGACCGCGCCGCTCTCCTTCTTCCACTTGAAGTTCTTCTGCTCCGACACCTTGGTGAAGTCGTACTCGAACTGCACCACCCAGGCGTCCCGGTCACCGATCTTCATGGCCTTGTCGGCGACGATCTTGCTCTCGTGGGGGAGGTCGTAGTAGCGGGCGAAGTCCGCCATCACCAGCTTGGCCGTGGTGCCCAGGCTCGCCGCCCCGGCGTACGGGAAGCGCTCGATCAGCTCACCCGCGTAGATGTTGCCCACCCAGTCGCTCTCGCCGTCGAACTTCTCGTGCGCGACCTTGCCCACGCCGCTCGTCCACGACTGGATGGCCGGGTTGGTGCCGTTGATCGAGCTCGCCTCCGGCACCGTCCACCCATCCGGCACCTCGTACGAGAGGCCCGCGATGGGGTCGGTCACCGTGCCGTCCTGCGGCTGCGGGAGCTGGGCCGGGGTCGTCGGCCGATCCGTGGGCTGGTCGGTCGGCGGGTCGGAGGGCCGCTCGCTCGGCGGGTCCTCCGTCTCCGGCAGCGACTGCGTCGGCGAGTCGGTCGGCGCCGCCACCGGCGAGGAGCTGTTGGCCAGGTAGATGCCCGCCACCGCGATCAGCGCCACCACCACCAGCGCCGCCAGGCCGCCGAGCACCCACGGCAGCGGGTTGCTCTGCTTGGGCGGCGGCCCGTAACCGGGACCGGGCAGCGGCGCGCCGCCCCACTGACCGGGCTGCTGCGGCTGCTGCGGCTGCTGCGGGGGCTGCGGGGGCTGCTGGGCCTGCTGGGGCGGTTGCTGCTGCTGCGGCGGGGCCTGCGCGAACTGCGGCTGCTGGCCGTAGGCGAGCGTGGGATTCGCCGGGGCCGACGACCAGTCGGGCTGGCTCTGAGGCTGCTGCGGGCGGCTCTGGGGCTGCTGCGATCCCTGCTCCAGGGGGTGGGTGGCGTCCGTCCACTGGTTGCCGTCCCACCACCGCAACTGAGGGGATCCGTACGGGTCGGGGTACCAGCCCGCGGGGGTCTGCTGGGTCATGCCCGTCAGAGTAGTAAGAACGGCTTTGAGATGCATTGTTGCGCCGTTCGGCACTTGGGCTTCAGCACTTGTACGTGAAAGTCGCCTTGCCGCTGCGCGCCGGGCCCGGCGACAGCACCCGCAGCGTCGACGTCGCCTTCACCGTGCTCTCACCCTGCAACTCCCAGCGCAGCGTCAGGTCGTATGACGTCCTGTCCGCCCGGGTGCGCAGGGTGCCGCGCTCGACCTTCTTCTCCAGGTTCTGGCGCCACTCGTACCGGATCTCGCCCACGCCGCCGTTCGTGGTGATCGTGCCCGTGACGGTCACCACGGTGTCGCAGCCCTGAGTCTTCTTCGGCACGCGCACCGCCACCTCCGACACGGCCAGCTCCGGGCCGCCGCCGTTCAGCCGCAGCCAGGCGAACGCCGCGCCCGCCAGCACCACCGCCAGCACCACCGCCGACAGCGCCGTCCGCCGCCGCCGCCTGCCCCGCCGGCCCGCGCCGCGCCGCCCGCCCGGCCCGTCACGGCCCTCACGCCAGATCCGCTCGGCCGCCGTCTCCGCCGGCGCCCCGACCCCCGGCCCGAACCGCACCTCCCCGTCCCCCTGCCGCCCCGGCCGCGTGGCCACCTCCGCCCCCGGCCGCGTCCCCGCGACGCCGTCCGGGCCTGCGGGAGTACGGGCCTCGGGGACGTGCAGAAGCGTGACGATGTCGCCCTCGTCCCGATCCTCCGGCCCCTGGGCGGCCGGCTGCCGGTACGCCGAGGGCTGGGCGAACACCGAACGGCCGCGCGCCGCCCGGGCCAGGCCGTCCCGGCTGACCGTTCCCGGGGGCAGCTCGGCCAGCAGCAGGTCCCGGGCCGCCGCCAGCCCTCTGGTGACCGCCGTGCCCGCCGCCCGTTCGAACAGCGCCGCCACTTGGGGCGCCTCCCTGGTGCTCGAGGCCGCCAGCCCGCGTGCCAGCGACGCCCACCCGGCGGCGTCCCGCTCCGGAGCGGACACCTGGCCCCGGATGGCGTCGGCCAGGCCGCGCTCCGACAGCAGCGCCTCCCCCTCGGCCGTGATCACCACGGTCCCCGGATGCACGGAGCCGTGAGTCACCCCGGCGGCGTGCAGCCCGAGCAGCGTTCGCGCCGTCTCCACCAGCACCGACGCCGCCCCACCGGCTTCCACACCCCCCAACAACGACACACCCCCATCCCCGTACGGGTGCCCGCCCTGGGGAGGCGAGCCCACGAAGGGGCGCCCGCTCTGGGCGGGAGCGTCGCCGTACGGGTGGTTGCCCCGGCCGGGGGCGTCGCCGGACGGGGGGATGGTGAGGAGGGTGGAGAGGGTGGGGGTGACCGCCTGGGCGGTCAGGAGCCACACCTGGTCGCCGGCCGCCACGACGTCCGCCACCGGGATGAGCCCCGTAAGGCCGCCGAGGACGAGGCGGCGGTCGGTGAGGACGGCGGACACGACGCGCTCCCGCACCCCGGGCAGTTCGATGACGCGCGCGTCGAACAGCAGCGCCCCCGCCCGCCGCCCGTCGGGTGAGATCGCGTCGATCCAGTTGCCCAGCTCGGTGATCCACGTGTGCTCGGTCAGCCGGAACCCGGCAATACCGTTTCTCGGACTGCTCATCGCCGTCGCCCCCCGCCGCGTCTTCTAGCGCTTCCTGCGGTGCCGTCCCGCCATGCGGCGTTTCACCGCAAGTGTGACGGGAAGCGCGCCTGTCGTCACGAGCCCGGCCGCGAGCAGTGCCGCGGGGGCCGCCGCTGCCGTGGAGGGCTCGGGGCCGGGGAGTCCGGGCGTGGTCTCGCCGTCGCCCGTGGGCTCTTCGTCCGGGGTGGGGCTCTGGGACGTCGGGGTTCGGGTGGGCGTGGGGCGGGGCGGCCGGGTGGTCGCCTGGGTGGCGGTGGGGGTGGGGGTCGGCTTGGGGAGCGGCCCGGCGGTGCCGTTGTGAGCGTGGGCCCTGCCGGTGAGCTGCGGGTCGGCGGTCTTCGTGGGCTTGGGGGAGCGGGTCTTGGTGGCCGTGGGGGCGGCGGTGGCCGGCTTGGCCGTCCTGGTGGGGGCGGCGGTCGTGGGGGCCGGGTCCGGCGGTGGCGCTGCAGTGGCGGTCGTGGGGGCGGTCGTGGGGGCGACGGGCGGGCCGGTGTCCGGGAGCTCGGTGGCGGGCGGCTCCGAGGCCGGCGGTTCGGAGGCGGGCGGTTCGGAGAACGGCGGTTCGGAGAACGGCGGCTCCGGGGTGGCGGGCTCGGCCGGGGCCGAGGGCGACGGGGTGACCTCGGTGCTCTGGGCGGTCAGGGTGCGGTCGCCGTCGAGGGCGTTGGTGAGGACGAGCGCGGCGGTGATCACCGCCCCGGTGCAGACCGCGCCGATGGCGATCTTGCCGGTGAGCTTGGTCATCACCTTGCCCGGCCTGCCGAACCGGGTCCGGGCGAGCGTGGTGTGCACCTCCACGGGCGCGTCGGGCGCGGACGGGAACAGCAGGAGCAGCAGCCCCGCCAGCGCCGACAGCCGCCGCCTGCCGCGTTCCTCCCAGTCGTCGCCGTACGCGCCCGCCGCGACGGCCTCCAGCTCGGCCAGGAACGCCTCGGCGGAGGCGGGACGCGCCTCCGCCCGCTTGGCCAGGCCGCGCTCGACCAGTTCGCGCAGCGCGGCCGGGACCTCCTCGACGGGCGGGGCGGCGGCCTGGTGCTGGTGGGCGAGGGCGGCGACGTTCGAGGCGCGGAACGGCCTTGCGCCGGTGAGGCATTCGAAGAACACCACCGTGGCGGCGTACACGTCGGTGGCGGGCGAGGCGGGCAGCCCGGACCACTGCTCGGGCGCCATGTACGGCGGGGTGCCGGCGGCGCTCGCGCCCTCGCCGGCCATGACCGCGATGCCGAAGTCGACGAGCTTGGTGTCGCCGCCGCCCTGGACGATGACGTTCTCGGGCTTGTAGTCGCGGTGCACGACGCCGATGGCGTGCGCGGCGGCCAGGCCCTGGAGCGAGCCCTTGAGCACGGTCAGCGCGGCCTCCGGCCCGGTCGGGCCCTCCGACCTGAGCAGCTGCCGCAGCGACACGCCGTCGACGAGCTCCATGACGATGGCCGCGCCCCGCCCGGTCTCGACGTAGTCGATCAGGCGGGCGTTGTGCGGGCTGCGCAGCGTGCCGAGCAGCCTGGCCTCGTGACGGAAGCGGGCGACGAAGCTCACGTCGGACCGCAGCTCGTCGGAGAGGTACTTGATGGCGACCTCGGCGTCGTCGCGGTCGCGTCTTGCCAGGACCACGCGGCCGGCGGCGCCGCTGCCGAGTTCGCGAACCTCGGTGTAGCCGGGGACCCCCCACTGCCCATCACCGTACATAACGGTTCTCCTCTGGAGTCTTCTGGGCCCCCACCCTTAACAGACGAGGCGTAGCTTAACGGCCCGGCACCTCACCAGGTCACCAGATATCCGTACATGGGGGTACATGCAGGTCAGCCGATGGTTCCCGGCCCCTCCGTCGGCTCCTCGGTGGGCTGCTCCGTGGGTTCCTCCGTCGGCTCCTCCGGCTCACACGCCGGGGTCCTGCCGCCGTCCACCGCCGTGCCGCTGCCCGCCTCCGGCTCGGTGGAGGCGCGCACCTGCCAGGCCGTCCCGCAGGGCACCTGCCCGAACGCCTGCCGCACGGTCCTGACGTACGACGTGTCGCCGGCCAGCTCCAGCACCTGGCTCCCGGCGACCCTGCCGCCGAGCTGGAACGTCACGGTCAGTCGGACCGGCCTGGCGTTCCCGGCGCCCACGGCGACCGTGGCCGTGGCCGTGCCGTCGCCGTAGGCGCTCCGTATGATCGAGACGCTCTTCACCTCCGGCGGGCAGGTCACGCGCGCGCGGGCGGACGCCGTCCGGCCGCCGGCGCGCACGAGCACCGAGACGGTGGAGCCGCACGGGCGGGCGCGGAAGGCGTAGGTGAGGTCGCGGGTGTACGAGGTCCGCCCCGACAGGGTCGCCGAGCGGTCGGCCACCTGGTCGCCGTCGACCGCGAAGGCGGCGGAGACGGGCACCTCGGCGGTGCCGCTGGTGGTCATGAGGAGGCGGGCGCGGGCGGTGGCGCCGTCCATGCGGAGCGTCGCCCGTAACGCGGTGACCTCGGTGGGGCAGGGCGGCACGCTGACCGTGGCCGACCGGGCGCCGCCGGGGGCGGCCGGGGTGGACGCGACGGTGAGCGTGACGTCCTGGCCGCACGGCCGCTCGGGGAAGGTGTGGCGCAGCGTGCGCGTGTAGGCGGTGTCGCCGCGCAGCCCCAGGCGTTCGACGTGCACGATCCGGCCGCCGGCGCGCCAGGTGGCCTCGACGGTGACGGTGGCGGCGCCGGTGGCGGCGAGCGTGAACGTCCCGGCGGCCGTCGCGCCGTCCACGGCGAGCCGCCCCACCCCGAGCCGCGACACCGAGGTCACGGGCGACGGGGTCGGGGTGACGGTGCGGGTCGGGGTGCGGGTCGGGGTGGGGGTGGCCGTCCGCGTGGCCGTGGCCGTGGGCGTCGCCGTGCGCGTCGGGGTCGGGCGGGACGTGCGGGTGGCGCTCGGTCCGGTGGTACGGGTGGCGCTCGGCCCGGCGGTGGCCGTGAACGGCGGGGTGGCGGTGGGCGGCGGGTCGGAGTCGGTGCCGCCGGGCGGGTCCCCGGTGTCCTCAGGGGCCCCGGTGTCCTCGGGGTCGGCGGTGTCCTCGGGCACGAGCTGGGGCGTGGTGCTCGGCGTGGGCGGGAGCGCGACGGGGACGCCGGACTCCGTGGGCGGCGCGGCGGCGACCGGCTCGAACGGCGTCGCCCGGTCCCGGTTGGCGATCACCAGCGCGGCCGACACGGCGACCAGGGCGGCCAGCGTCGCGCCCATCGCGGTCTTGGTGACGTGCCCGCGCACGCCGCGGAAGGTGGTGCGGGCCAGAGTGGTCGACACCTGCGGCTCGGCGGGCGGCGGCTCGGGCATGAGCACGGCGAGCAGCAGCACCAGCGCCGCCAGCCGCCGCCTGCCGCGCTCCTCCCAGTCGTCGCCGTAAGCCGCCGCCGCGACGGCCTCCAGCTCGGCCACGAACGCCTCGGCGCCGGCAGGCCGGGCGGCGGGGTCCTTGGCCAGCCCGCGCTCGACGAGCCCGCGCACCGGCTCGGGCGCGTCCTGGACCGGGATGGGCGCGTGCACGTGCTGGTAGCCGAGCACGACGGGCTCGGTGGACCGGTAGGGCCGCTGCCCGGTCAGGCACTCGAAGAACACCGCCGTGGCCGCGTACACGTCGGTCGCCGCCGAGGACGGCTCCCCGGCCCACAGCTCCGGCGCCATGTACGGCGGCGTGCCCTCGGGGCGGGAGAGCGTCCCCTCCCGGACGGCGATGCCGAAGTCGACGAGCTTGCTGACGCCGTCGTCGCGGACGATGACGTTCTCCGGCTTGTAGTCGCGGTGCACGAGCCCCGTCTCGTGCGCCCTGGCCAGGCCGAGGAGCGAGCCCTTGAGGACGACCAGCGCCGCCTCCGGCCCGGTGGCGCCGTGCTCGCGCAGCAGGGCGCGCAGCGACACGCCGTTGACCAGCTCCATGACGATGGCGGCGCCCTGCGGGTCCTGGATGTACTCCCACAGGGTTGCGATGTTCGGGTGGCGCAGCGTGGTCAGCGTGCGGGCCTCGGCCCGGAAGCGGGCGAGCGCCACCGGGTCGCGCCGCCAGCGGTCGGACAGGTACTTGACGGCGACGTGAATGCCCGTGTCGTCGTGCACGGCGAGGACGACCCGGCCGGCGGCGCCGGTGCCGAGTTGCCTGACTTCCGTATAACCAGGAGCTTCCCAGCCCATGTTGCCTCTCCCATCAGAGGCGGCCCACCTGATTGTGACGCACGATCGAGGCGATTGGTTTGCCGGATCGGTCCTGATTTATGGAACTACCTTCTGCCGCTGATGTGAACAGGTATGTCGATTCCCTCTGGAAGAGCCGGGTCGGGCACCGGCTCGCCCCACGTCGTCACGAGCGGCAGCACCCCGGCCCAGACGGGCAGCGCGTAGTCCTCCTCCTCGTCCGAGGGGGCGCCCCGGCGCATCTTGACCGACGCCTCCTCCAGCGAGAGCGCGAGCACGGCGGTGGCGGCCAGCTCCTTGCGCGTCGGCTGCCGCGTGTAGTCCCACTGGCCGGGGGCGAGCTGCTCGGTCAGGGCGCGCAGTCCGAGCAGCCGCTCGTCCTCGTCGGTCACCAGCCTGGCCCGGCCGTAGATCACGGCGGAGCGGTAGTTGACCGAGTGGTTGAAGGACGAGCGGGCCAGCACGATGCCGTCGAGGTGGGTGACCGTGACGCACACCTCGCTGCCCTCGCCCGCGCGCAGCGACCGGGCACCGGTGGAGCCGTGCAGGTAGAGGGTGTCGCCGACGCGCCCGTAGCCGGTGGGGATCACCATCGGGTGGCCGTCCACGACCACGCCCAGGTGGCACACGAGTCCGGTGTCGAGCACCTCGTACAGGTCGGCGCGGTCGTCGCTGCCGCGATGCTTCTCCCGGCCGAGCCGGGTGCGCGGGGTGGTGGAGAGCATGCTCCGAAGCTAGCGGGAAAGTGGACTTATCCTGTAGAGCCACTGTTTGCCGCTTCCCGGAGACCACTTGCGTGCGTACCCTCGTCGACCTGCCCGTATCGCTGTCCAGGGACGCCGCCGTGCCGCTCACGGCGCAGCTCGCGGCCTGGCTGCGTGACGCCATGCTGTCGGGGGCGCTCGCGCCGGGCGAGCGCCTGCCGTCCTCGCGCGGCCTGGCGGCGCAGCTCGACGTGAGCCGCACCGTGGTGACGGAGGCCTACCAGCAGCTCTACGCCGAGGGCTGGCTGGAGGGCCGCCACGGCTCGGGCACGTTCGTCGCCTCGCTGGAGACGCCGCGCCGCGCCGTCCCCGCGCCGCCCGCGCCACCGCCGCCGCCCGCCGTCGAGCCCGACGAGCGCACGATCAACCTCACGCCCGGCCACCCGTGGGTGCGCGACTACGACCGGGCCGCCTGGAAGCGCGCCTGGCGCCGGGCCGCCGAGCTGCCGCCCGGCGACTACCCCGACCCGTACGGGCTGCCGCACCTGAGGGAGCTGCTGGCCGCCCACCTGCGCCGCACCAGGGCGGTGGCCGTCGGCCCGGAGAACATCCTGGTCACCCGGGGCACCGGCAACGGGCTCGACCTGTGCGCGCTGGCCCTGCTCGGCCCCGGCACCAGGGCGGGCGTCGAGGACCCCGGCTATCGCACCGCGCGGGCCGTGTTCGCCGCCCGGGGCGCGGAGATCGTGCCGTGCCCGGTGGACGAGGACGGGGTGATCGTCGACGGGCTGCCCGACGGCCTGCGCGTCCTCTACACCACCCCGGCACACCAGTTCCCGCTCGGCGGCCGGCTGCCGATCCCGCGCCGGGAGCGGCTGCTTTCGTGGGCCGCGCGGACCGGCGCGACCGTCGTGGAGGACGACTACGACGCCGAGTTCCGCTACGACGTGGCCCCGCTGCCCGCCCTGTACGGGCTGGACCCGTCCCGGGTGGTGCTGCTCGGCACGCTGTCGAAGTCGCTGGCTCCCGACATCGGCGTCGGCTGGCTGGTGGCCGCGCCCGAGACCGTCGACCGGATCGCCCGGGCCCGGCGCGCCATCGCCGACCGCACCAGCGGCCCCGTCCAGCACGCGGTGGCCACGCTGCTCGAACGCGGCGACCTCGACCGGCACCTGCGCCGGATGCGCCTGGAGTACGCGCGCCGCCGCGCCGTCGTGGTGGAGGTCCTCGGCGCGGCCTGCCGGCTGCGCGGCGACACGGCCGGGCTGCACGTGCTGGCCGAGCTGCCGCCCGGCGCCGCCCCGGAGATCGTGGCGCGGGCCGCCGAGCGCGGCGTCCTGCTCGACACCGTCGCCCGCCACCACCACGGCGCCGAACGCCTGCACGGCCTGGTGATCGGGTACGGGTCGGCGTCGCTGCCCGACGTCAGGCGGGGCTGCCGGATCGTCGCGGACCTGATCAGGCGGGTGTGAGCCCGGCGACCACCGGCAGCGCGCGGGCGGCGTGGACCGGGTCGACCGGCAGCACGTGCCGCGCCCACCGGCGGGCCGGCCCCGGGTCGGGCGAGGGCTCGGTGAACGGCCCGGCGTAGTCGTCGTAGGGCGGGTCGTACAGGTAGCCGGTGGCCACGCCGCGCCGCTCCAGCGCGGCGATCGCCGCGTCGCGGTCGCGCACCAGCAGCGGCACGCGGAACAGCGGCCGGCCCGGGTCGTCGCGCACGGCCGGGGCGGCCGAGGGGAGCGCGGCCAGCAACTCGACGCCGGCCAGCCGCCTGGCCCGCTCGCGCGGCACCGCCGCCAGCCGCCTGCGCTGGTACCAGCGCGCCAGCGGCCCCCGCGCGGCACGGTAGTCGTGCAGGTCGGCGCGCACCCACGGGTCGAACGGCGGCAGCGACGGCGCCTGCGGCAGCGCCCGGGCCAGCGCCTCGGCCTCCAGTCGGATGCGGTAACCCTCACGCTCCTCCTGCAGCCCGAGCGCCCGCATCAGCCACAGCGCCGGGCGCACCAGGTCGAGCCGGAGCGCCGCCTGCCTGGCCATCGAGGTGGCCACCGCGAACAGCTCCGCCCGGAAGGAGCCGGGCTCCAGCAGCCGGTCGCGGGCGCGCTCCAGGGCCTTGAGGTCGGCGGCGTCCTCGACGGCCAGCACGCCGCCCGAGCCCGCGCCGGGATGCTTGGACAGGCTGAACACGCCCGCCTGCCCGAACGTGCCGAGCGGCCGGCCGCCGACGTCGGTCTCCATCGCGTGGGCCACGTCCTCCACCAGGATCTTCCCGGTGAACGCCGCCACCTGGTCGGGCAGCCCGTACAGGTTGGTGGTCAGGACCGCGTCGACGCGGGAGAGGTCGACCCGGGCGGCGTCGATGTTGCCGTCGCGCGGCGAGAGCGGCGCGATCACCGGGCGCAGCCCGGCCGCCAGCACGAGGAAGAGGATCTCGTCGGCCGAGATCGGCGACATGAGCAGCCGCTGGCCGGGCTCGCACCAGTGGCGTAACGCCAGGTAGAGGCCGAGCCGGTTGGAGGGGAGCAGCAGGCAGTGGCGGCCGGTGCGCTCGGCGATCGGCCTCATCCGGGAAGCGTGGCGCGCAGCCGCCCGTAGGTCTTGAGCGCCTTGTCAGCGGTCCTGAGCAGCACCGGGTTGGCCAGCACGGTGGCGCGGGCCTTGCGGGCGGGCACGCGCAGCATCCAGTGGACGCCGGCCGCCGGGACCGCCCGGGCGACGCGGCCCTCGCAGACGGACAGCTCGCCGGTCTTCAGCTTGTCCTTGTACTCCTTGTCGCCCCGGCCCATATCGATCGTCTGGATGCCGGTCTCGGCGGCCTTCTCGGCCATCGCCAGGTGGTGGATGAGGCCGGGGGAGTATTTGGCGAAGCGCGGGTCGTAGGCCGGGAACCAGCCGGCCAGCGTGGTGCGGGTGCGGATGCCGAAGTGGCCGGCCATCGGCTCGCCGTCGACGTAGACCATGTCGAGGACGCCGGCGAAGCTCTCGGTGCGGGTGGCCAGCAGCCGCTCGACCAGCTCGACGATCCACTGGTGGGCGAACCTGTCGGTGCGGCCGGTGCGCCGGTACTGGTCGGTCTTCCAGGCGAGCAGCGTGCGCAGCGGCTCCACGTCGGCGATGGCGTAGTCGTGGCGCACCTCGCCGATGTCGCGCCCCAGCTTGCGCGTCTTGGCCAGCGTGGACTTGTACGTCTTGCCGGAGTGGGCGCGCAGGTAGGCGGTGTAGGCGTCGAACCCGTCGCGCAGGCAGATCACCGGCGACGGGTAGGACTCGTGCCGCCTGCCGAGCAGCGGCTGGCCGGCGACGAGATGGTCGAACTCGTAGACCGACAGCCCGCACTGCGCCAGCAGCCACTGGGCGGGGATCAGGCAGTCCTTGGCGTGGATCATGCCCTGGGCGTCGGTCAGGCCGGCGGCCACCGGCTTGCCGATGCCCAGCGGGTGCCGCTCGAACGGGAAGAATCCCACGATGTCGGGCCCGTCGTGGATCACCGCGACCCGGACCCGGTCACGCAGCGCGCCGACCGTGATCGTGAACTCGGGCGACAGGAAGGGATTGTCGAAGGCGGCGTCGGCTTCCTGGAGGGTGCGCCAGCGGCTGACCTCGGTTGCTCCCAGCTCATCGGGGCGAACGATCGTGACGTGCATGGGCTCCTACTGTGGACATGCCTCGGTGGCAGACATGTTCTCCCAGGCTACGGGATGGGGGTCGTGCTCGCAGGCACGGGTCCGTAACGTTACGCAACTCTCATGTGTGGCGTTCGGCACCGAGTGACGTTCTAATAGTTGTCCATGACCGTACCTGGGATTGACCGGCCCCGGCTGTTCGCGTGGATGGGCAGGAACGTGCCCGACGCCGGCGAACCCCTGTCCGTCTCGCTGATCTCCGGCGGGCGGTCGAACCTGACCTACCTCGTCGAGACCCGGGAGCGCCGCGTGGTGCTGCGCCGGCCGCCGCTCGGCCACGTGCTGCCCACCGCCCACGACATGCGCCGCGAGTGGCGGGTCATCTCCGCGCTCGCCCCGACCCCGGTCCCGGTGCCCGAGCCGGTCGCGTTCTGCGCCGACGAGGACGTGGTCGGGGCGCCGTTCTACCTGATGGGGTACGTGGACGGCGCGGCGGTGCGCGGCCGGGACGAGCTCGGGGACACGGACCCGGCCGGGACCAGGAGGCTGGCCGGACGGCTGGCCGAGGTGCTGGCCGCCATCCACGCCGTGGACTACCGGGAGGCGGGCCTGGCGGACTTCGGCCGGCCCGACGGCTACCTGCCCCGGCAGCTCGACCGCTGGTGCCAGCAGTGGGAGCGGTCGAGGACCGCCGACCGGCCCGAGTTCGACCGGCTGGTGGCCCGGCTGCGCGAGCGGCTGCCGGCGCGCTCCGCCGGCACCCTCGTGCACGGCGACTACCGGCTGGACAACACGCTGGTACGGCTCGGCCCCGAGCCGGAGATCCTGGGCGTGGTGGACTGGGAGATGTCCACGCTCGGCGACCCGCTGGCCGACCTGGGGCTGACGCTGACCTACTGGCACGAGGCCGGGGACGAGGAGCGGGCGGGCATCCCGGTGGCGGGCGACGTCACGACGGCGCCGGGGTTCCTGAACGCCGCCGAGTTCGCCGCCCACTACGCCGAAGCCTCAGGCCGCGACATTGCAGATCTCGGGTTCTACGTGGCCTTCGGCAGCTTCAAGCTCGCCGTCATCGTGGAAGGCATCCACGCCCGCTTCCGCCAGGGCAAGACCGTGGGGGAGGGCTTCGACCGGATCGGCGCCGCCGTGCCCACCCTGATCGCCCGCGCGCACCGCATGCTCGACCAACCCGCATAGGAGAGCCATGAGCACAGTTGCACTGATCACCGGAGCCGCGAGCGGCATCGGGGCCTCGGTGGCCCGCAGGCTGGCGGCGGGCGGCGCCAAGTGCGTCCTCGTCGACCTCGACGGCGAGGGCGCGGAGCGGCTGGCCAAGGAGGTCGGCGGCGTCTGGCTGGCCGCCGACGTCAGCACCGAGCAGGCCTCGCACGACGCCGTCGAGCTGGCCGAGCGCACCTACGGCCGGCTCGACCTGGTCCACCTCAACGCCGGCGTCGCGGGCGGCCCCGACCTCGCCGCCTTCGACCTGGCGCGCTACCGCAGGATCGTCGGCGTGAACGTCGACGGCGTCGTCTTCGGCGCGGTGGCCGCCGTGCCGCTGCTCAGGCGCTCAGGCGGCGGAGCCATCGTGGTCACCGCCTCGCTGGCCGGGCTCGTCGGCTTCGACGGCGACCCCGTCTACACCATGACCAAGCACGCCGTCGTCGGCCTCGTCAGGGCGCTGGCCGGGCCGCTGGCCAGGGACGGCATCAGGATCGGCGCCGTCTGCCCCGGCTTCACCGACACCCCGCTCGTCGCCGGCGCCAAGGAGATGTTCGTCAACGCCGGATTCCCGCTGCTCACCGCCGACGACGTGGCCGCCGCCGTGGAGTCCGCCTTCTACGACGAGGAGCCCGGCACGCTCCTCGTCGTGCAGCCGGGCAGGGAACCGGTGTCGTACCGTTATGCCGGAGTTCCTGGACCCGCGACCGGGCAGCGGCCACCATCGTCCTGATTCGTCCACGCAGGCGGGCGGATACGGTGTAAAAAGGCCGGGCCGGAGCGCTCGGCCTTTTGGAACGTTGCGTGAGAGGTGGATTCCGTGATTCCGACGGACGGCCGACATGCCCGCAGGCGGTCCCCGTGGCCGATCGCCGTAGGAGCCGGGGTCCTCGCCGTCCTGCTCGTCGCCGGGATCATGGTGTACGCGGGCTCCCGCTCGTCGGGCGGCGACCCGGCCGTCCAGTTCAACGGCGAGATCGCCCAGCCGGCGCCCACCTCGCCCGCGCCCTCCCTCGACCCGCCGCCCGTCGTGCCCGACTGGCCCCGCTGGGGCGTCACCCACACCCAGTACAGCGCCGACAACGACAACGCCCGGGTGCAGGAGCAGGCCAAGCACATGCTCGGCCGCGTCCCGATGCTGCAGAACCAGCACATCATGGGCTGGGGCGCCAACAACCCCGAGCCCAGCCCCGGCCAGTACAACTTCCGGGACCTCGACCGGCGGCTCAAGCTCATGGCCGACTCGCAGGCCATCCCCGTCATCACGCTGTGCTGCGCCCCCGACTGGATGAAGGGCGGGCAGCCCGGTCGCACCGACTGGAGCAAGAACCACACCGTCGCCCCCGACCCGGAGCACTTCGACGACTTCGCCAAGCTCGCCGCCCGGGTCGCCAAGCAGTACCCGACGGTCAAGCACTACCTGGTGTGGAACGAGTTCAAGGGCTTCTGGAACACCACCACCAACCGGTGGGACGCCGAGGGCTACACCGAGCTCTACAACAAGGTCTACGACGCGCTGAAGAAGGTCGACAGCGAGATCCAGGTCGGCGGCCCGTACGTGCCGATCGAGACCACCGCGCGCGGCGTCTCCGAGCTGTCGGGCCCCTACGGCGTGGTGGACCAGCGCGCGCTCGACGCCATCGAGTACTGGATCGAGCACAAGAAGGGCGCCGACTTCATCGTCGTCGACGGCGGCACGATGACGACCGACGGCGGCAACATCCCCGACGACTTCGGCGCCACCGGCAAGTTCGGCGCGATCACCCAGTGGCTGCGGCAGAAGAGCGGCAACCTGCCCGTGTGGTGGGCCGAGTGGTACGTCGAGCCGGAGGACTCCGGCTGGAGCGAGGAGCGGCGCACCGCCGTGCAGGCCACCGCGATGATGGAGTTCGCCAGGAGCGGCGCCACCACGGCCCTCTACTGGAACCCGCAGGCCAAGGGCGGAGCCGAGTGCCCCGGCTGCCTGTGGACCCCCGGGCGCGGCCAGGAGATGCCGATGGCCGGGCTGCTGAGCGGGTTCACCCGGTGGTTCCCCGCCGGGGTCGAGCTGCAGCAGGTGCCGAGCTCCGACCCGCGCGTCAGGGTGCTGGCCCAGCCGCGCCAGCTCGTCATGGTCAACACCTCCGACGCCGACGTGACCGCCACGGTCGACGGCAGGCAGGTGACGCTCAAACCGTACGAGATCCAGTGGAGCGGCCGGGGCGGGACCTGACCCCGGCGCCGCCGTACGTGAGCCGGCGCAGCAGCCACTCCGCCGGGCCGTAGCGGTGCGCCCGCAGCCACCGGCGGCTGACGACGACCTGCGCGGCGAAGACGGCGGCGGCGATCGCCACCTGGAGCGGCGGGCCCACCCGGTCGACCAGGGCGAGCCCGTACCCGGTGAAGATCAGCGAGCACACCAGCGACTGCGCCAGGTAGTTCGTCAGCGCCATGCGCCCGGCCCAGGCCAGCGCGCGGCCCAGGCGCGGCAGCAGGGGCAGCAGCCGCAGCAGCGTGGCCCCGTAGGCGGCGGCCAGCAGGGGAGCGGTGAGCAGCGTGGCGGCCTCGCCGGCGAAGCGGTGCACCGGGCCGTCCCAGACCGACATCGCGGCCACCACCGCGCCCGCCAGGCCCACCGGGAACCCGATCCACTGCACGCGCCGCAGCGTCGCCGTGCGCGGCCCGGAGCCGGCCAGCAGGCCCGCCCGGCCCGCCGCCAGGCCGAGCAGGCAGGCGGCCAGCACGGCAGGCGCCTGGAAGAGCACCCGCCGGACGACGATCACCGACAGCTCGCGCAGGTGCTCGCCGACGATCTGGGCCGCCGACCCCGACAGCGACCGGTCGACCTCCGACGCCTGGGCGGGCGGGTGCTCGGCGACGCCCGGCAGGTCCACCCCGTGCGCGGCCAGCCACGCCAGCGCCAGGAAGCCCAGCGCGAGCAGGCCGGTCAGCGCCGCCGACAGGGCCAGCGCCGTCCTGATCCGGATCCGGCGCAGCAGGAGCAGCGCCACCCCCACCACCGCGTACGTGGTCAGGATGTCGCCGGGGAACAGCAGCACCGCGTGCGCCGCGCCGATCAGGAACAGCCCCGCCAGCCGCCGCAGGAACATCGGCGTGAACGCCAGCCCCCGCCCGGCCGCCGACCCGATCTGCAGGGTCAGGCTGTAGCCGAACAGGAACGAGAACAGCAGGTAGAACTTGTTCTCCACGAGCAGCGTGACGCCCCACCGCACCGCCCAGTCGGCGGCGCCGTCGAAGCCCGGCTCCGCCAGCCCGGCCATCCGGTAACCCGAGGCCAGGAAGGCGATGTTCACCACGAGGATGCCCAGCAGGGCGAAACCCCGCAGGGCGTCAATCGCCGCGATCCGTGACGTTCCCTGATTGATGCGAAATGTCCCCTGAAAAACCATCAGGGGACATCATCGCGCACAACCTACGAGTTTCCTGTGAATTCAGTTGATTCCTGCGATGTAAATGAAGCGTTCGACGACCACGCCCACCGCCACCACGAACGTCGGCACCGCCACCCACAGCAGCCACCTGCGCGCCCGCGGAGCCCGCCGCGCGCCGTTCAGCCGGATCACCTCGTAGCCGAACAGCGCCGCCCAGCTCACCGCCAGCGCCCCGACCCCGATCGGGGTCCACGGCGAGGTCGGCTCCCCGCGGCCCTGCCACGGCCGAGGCTCCGGGATCTCCGTGCCCCGGACGAACTTGCCCCACGTGTAGAGGGCGGCGTCCTCGTTCGCGTAGACCCGCTTCAGATCCGGCGAGGCGTCCAGCGCCGCCCGGAACCGCTCCCCCCAGTCGGCCGGGAAGCCGTCGTTGAGCTGCAGATAGCTGACCTGGCCCTTGCTGACCACCAGATACGTGTTACGCGGGCTCTCCGGCCCCGGCCGCAGCCGGTCGACCACGTCCTTGATGTTGGCCGGGTCCTTGTGCACCAGCGCCTGGCCGGCGAAGTTGACCAGCTCGATGTCGCGCTCGCCCCACGGCAGCGTCGGCGTGACCTCTGGCCCCTCCTTCGGCACCAGGTAGACCACCCGCGCGCTCGGCTTGTCGTGCTCGTACACGTAGTGCATCGCCGCGACCTCGCCCGAGGTCACCCGCTCGAACTTCTCGTTGCCGTAGCGCGCCACCAGGAACGCCATCGAGAACATCACCGCGAAGCAGGCCGCCAGGACCAGCGACACCTTCTTCGTCAGCTCCGGGTTGAACCTCACGTTCAGCCTGCGCACGGGGACGGTCTCCTCGCGCACGTCGGCGCTGTCGGCCGGCAGGTTCGGGAAGAACGCGTACGCCGCCAGCAGACACGCACCCGGCAGCGCGAACATGTAGATGCGCAGCCCGATCTCGCCGCCGTAGCTCTGCAACGCCAGCGCCAGCACCGGCACGCAGAGCAGGATCAGCGCCGCCCGGTCGAACACCCCGCGCCGCAGCCGCCGCAGCAGGCCCACCGCCGCCAGCGCCAGGATCACCACCAGGATGCCCAGCCGCGCCTGCAGCACCATCGCGTGCAGCTCGTCGCTGCCCTCGATCCGGTCGCCCGTGTTGCGCTGCAGGTTGGACACGATGTCGCCCAGGCCGCCGAAGATCGCGTCGATCTGCCCGGCCCAGAAGCCCACCGTCTGGTAGCTGATCCACGCCAGCACCACCAGCCCGAGCCCGAACGGCAGCGCCCACGTCAGCGTCGTCCGCTTGAACAGCAGGAACGCGGTCAGCACGCCCAGCATCATGAACGGCGTGATCTGGTGCGACGCCGTCGCCGCCGCGAACAGCGCCACCATCAGCATGAGCATCAGCAGCTTGTCCGCGCGGAACATGCCGGTGTTGGCGAGCTCGCCCGGCGTCATCGCGTCCAGCCGCCCCAGCAGCCTGCGCAGCCCCTTGGCCGGCACCGGCTTCGTCCGCGGCTCCACCCGCCCGAACCAGCGCAGCAGGATCGCCACGAACACCAGATAGAGCGCGAACGTGAAGCCCTGGGGCGAGAAGTAGTCCTGCCCGATCCACTGCACGAGCACGAACAGCAGCGCCGCGAACCAGCGCGCCCGCGTCGTCGCCACCACCTGGCGCAGGATCAGCACGAACGGCAGCAGGTAGAGCAGGTTCGACAGCAGCGGCGTCCAGTTGAGAATGGGCGACAGATCGGTGATCCCCGCCGTCTTCGTCACGAACGCGAACAACGCGAAGAAGCCCGGCCAGCCCATCCGGCCGTCGATGCTGATCGCCGTGTCGCCGGTTCTCGCGATGAAGTCCACGAAACCGGCATGGATGTACGCGGTCGGGAAGCGTGGCTCCTCGGCCACCAGCGCCCCGGCCCCGTGCAACGCGAACGTGATCGCCGCGATCTGGAAGAGCAACAGGAACTTGCGGTCGGTGCTCTGCGCCACCGTGACGAAGAACGACACGATCATGATCAGGATCGCCGCGAACGCGCTGACCGGCAACGCCGAGATGAGGCCCAGGCCGTTGATGTCCGCCGGGTCGACGCCGCGCAGCGGCCCCGGGCTGACCTTGAGGGCCAGCACGTACATGAGGAGACCTTCGAGCACCAGCACGACCGGCAGCCACTTCGGCGCGCCGGCCACCAGGGCCGCCAGCCGCGACGCCCTCGGCGGGGGCGCGGCCTGACGGACCGGCCCGGGCGCGACCGCCTGCACGGCGGTGGCGGCCTCCACGGGCTCGGCGACCACCCGCTCGAACGGAGCCGTCTCCCCGACATCCACCTCCTCGGGGGCCCCGACCTCCGTGGCGACGTCGACCTGCTCAGAGACGGCGCCCTCCACGGCGGCATCGGACCCCTCGGCGGCGTCGGCCTCCACGGCGGCGGCGGGCTCCTCAGCGGTCCCGACCTCTTCAGAGGCGTCGGCCTCTCCGGAGGTGGTGGTCTCCTCGGGCTTGGTGTCGTCGGCCTCTTCCTCCGTGGGCTGGGGCACCGGGAGGGAGGGGAGCGTGTCGGTCTCCGACGGCGGCGTGGCCGGGGGGCCGCCTATGCGCAGGGTGCTCGGCGTGGTGGGGATGCGGAAGGCGGCGGTGATCTTCACCGCGTCGTCGCCCACCGCGTCCGGGTCCGCCTCCGAGTCCGCGCCCGAGTCGGCGTCCGGGGAGGGGGCCGGGGGCGTGTCGGTCTTCGCGTCCGGGGCCGCCTGCAGGGAGGCGGGGTCCAGGCGCGGGATGACCCCCGTCGCCTCCGGATCGAAAGGCACCTCCTGCTCCTCTCCCGTGTCCCCCCGCACACCGGAAGAGCCGGTGGTCCCCGCTGTCATGCCATCGCCGTCCCGTTGCCTCACGTTGACCATCATGGAGCCCCGGGCGACCCGTGAGCGACGCTCGCGTGTCGTATTTCGTCGTATTTGAGAATTTTACGTAGCTTTCCGAAGATCAAAAGTGCGACCACCGTCTGGCTGAGCAGCATCCCGTACCCCACCGCGTTGACGCCCGCGAACGGGAACAGCGCCAGGATGGACGCCAGCACCAGCCCCGCCAGCCCGATCTGCACGGCGGCGAGCTTGCGCGCCTCGCTCTGGGCGCGCAGCCCGCTCAGATAGACCTCGATCAGCACCCGGGGCAGCACCGCCAGCGCCATCAGCCGCAGCAGCAGCGTGCCCTCGTCGGCGAACTTGGCCCCGAAGACCTGGAGGATGAGCGGCGCCGCCACGACGGCCACCACGATGATCGGCACGATGATGGTCAGCGCACGCCGCAACGCGTTGCGGCAGTTGGCCGCGAGCCTGGACCGGTCGAACGAGCCCTCGACGGTCAGCGACACGGCCATGTTCATGGCCAGCAGCTCGATCATGCAGCCGAGCGTGTGCGCCATCGAGAAGCGCCCGAACACGGCCTCGCCGACCTGCGTGGCGACGACCACGGGCACCAGGTAGACGATCGCCAGCACCGACAGCGTGCCGGGGAAGTCGCCCGCCAGGAACCGCCCGACCTCGCGCAGCCTCGGCGCCTCGCGGTGCACGCCGGCGGTCTGCCTGACGTGCCGGGGCACCACCACGCCGAAGATCAGCCAGTTGATCGGGATCAGCGCGATCGCGGTGGGCACGATCCACGAGACGAAGATGCCGCCGTCGGGCAGCGCCCCCGCCAGGGTGACCAGCAGCCCCATCTTGACCAGGCCGAAGACGAGGTTGTTGAACGGCACCCAGGTGGCGTTGCGCAGCCCGGTCAGCACCACGTCCTGGAGGGTGAAGACCGCCCACACCACGACGGCCGCGAGGAAGAACAGCCCGGGGCCGAACCCGGCGAGCACCGAGTACGTCTCGCCCCACAGCGGCAGCGTCAGCAGGAAGCCGACGGCGGCCGCGCCACCGGTGGCGGCGGCGATCCCGTACCCGCGCAGGATGAGCTCGGGCGTGCGGCGGCCCGCCACCGGCAGGAAGCGCGCGAACGCGCCCACCAGGCCGAGCGCGGTCAGCGACGCGAACAGCCGCATCAGCGTGATCACCGCCTGGCCGCGGCCGAACTCCTCCTCGGAGAAGTAGTGCGCAGCCAGCAGCCAGTAGCCCGCGCCGAGCACCGCGGTGATGCCCGTGTTGGCCATCAGCGCGTAGCCGTTCCTGAACAGGGGGTTGCGGAGGTCGCGCAGCAGCCTCCGCCAGAGGCTAGACATTGCCGCGGACCCGTCGCAGCCCGTAGCGGGTGCGCCTGACCACCGCGTAGCCCTTGGTCAGGATGCGTTCGCGCAGGTAGATCAGGGGCACGCCGGTGCCTTCGACCGCCCGCTTGAACATGCCGATCGTGGTGTGCCTGGCGACGGTCAGCCGGGGGATGGCGAGCATGTCGTGCCGGTCGGCGGCGATCGTGTTGCCGACGGCGCAGGCGGCGAAGTAGCCGGCCTTGCGCACCTCCCGGCGCACGCGGGCGCTGGAGTAGCCGTAGGGGTAGGCCATGGTGGCCACGGGCGTGCCGAGCGTGTCCTCCAGCAGGCCCTTGTTGCGCCGCAGCTCCTGGCGGAGCTGTTCGGTGGGGAGCTGGTCGAGCTGCGGGTGGCTGTGGCTGTGGCCGCCGATCTCGATGCCGCTCTGCGCGGCCTCGCGGGCCTGGCCCCAGCTGAGCATGTCGTCCAGCGGCCGGCCCGCCGCGTCGTCACCGGCGTCGGCCACCCAGCCGCTGGTCAGGAAGACCGTGGCGGGGTGGCCGTACTTGTCGAGCAGCGGCAGCGCGCGGCTGTGGAAGTCGGCGTAGCCGTCGTCGAAGGTGAGCACGACGGGCTTGGCGGGCAGCGAGCGCCCGTTGTTCTTGTTCAGCGAGGCGACGAGGTCGCCCAGCGTGAGCGGGGTGAACCCGGCCTCCGACAGGTAGGCGAGCTGCTCGTCCAGGTCGCCGGGGCGTACGGAGTGCGGCCGGGTCTCGTCGTTGGGCCGGTCGTTGACCGAGTGGTACATCAGGATCGGCACCCGGATCATGACCGCACCGCCTTCAGCCGTACCGAGCCCACCAGGTATCCCCAGGCCGTCCAGGCGAGGCCGACGACGATGGCGCCGGCCCTGCCGAGGCCGCCAGGGTCGCCCTTGACGGCCTCGCCGAGGCCGCGCAGCGCGCCGAGCGGCAGCGTCCTGAGCGCGTGCGCCCGTTCGCTGGACAGCCCGTCCTGGGTGCCGACCTCCTGCGTGACCAGGGCCTTCGACAGCCCTTCGGCGTAGCAGCGGGAGCGGAAATAGGCGAACCGCTCCCGTTGCCTGGACACCTTGTGCCCGATGAGCGCCTTCGGCTCGTACAGCATGATCGAGCCGGGCCGGCGCTGGCTCAGGCGGATGCAGAACTCGGTCTCCTCGCACCCCAGGGGGCGCGACTTGCGGCCCTGTACGCGGCGCCCGATGCCGCTGTGGAACCCGCCCACCTCGGACACCACCGTGCGCAGGAAGGCCGCGTTTCCTCCCATGACATTGCGGATCGGCGCCCGTACCGCGGGCATGCCGCGGTACGTGCAGCCGACCGTCCAGTCGAACTCCTGCGGGAACCAGCGCGGCCTGCGCTGGGACGCCCAGATGGGTTCGGTGCGACCGCCCACGCCGACGACTCCGGGATCCTGGAAGCCCTCCTCCAAAGCCTCCAGCCACCCGGGATCGGCGACCGCGTCGTCGTCGAGGAACGCGACGATGTCACCGGTGGCCGTGGCCACCCCGGTGTTCTTGCCGCCGGACAGCCCCTGCTCGTGCGTGTTCTCCACGACGATCGCGTCGGGATAGGCGCGCTTGAGCTTGAGGTGCAGGTCCGGATTGTGATCGACGACCAGGATCAGCTCGTGTGGGCGGCGGCTCTGCTGCTCCACCGACTCGACGGCCTGCCTGATGTCCTCCCAGCGGTCCTCGGTGTAGACGCAGATGACGACAGACGTGTTCACGACGAATCCTTCAGGCGCTCAGGCTTACGCGACGCCCCGGTCGGCGGCGGGCTTCCTGGCGGGTTCGGGGCGGGGCGGGGCGGGCTGGCGGCGCCATTCGCTCAGGATGGTCCTGAGCACCCGCAACCCGTCGCGTACGACGTGCAGGTTGCTCTCGCCGTGGATGCGGTTGCGCTCGTGGCTGGGCACCTCGTGCACCTTGAGCCCGGCCTTGGCGGCGCGGATGTTCATCAGCGTCTCCACCTCGAAGCCGTCGCAGTCGAGGTCGAGCACGTCGAGGTGCCTGGCCCAGAAGGCGTTGTAGCCGTAGCACAGGTCGGTGTAGGAGGTGCCGTACATCCGGTTGACGATCCCGGTGAGGATCTTGTTGCCGAGGCGGCGGTTGAAGGTGAGGTCGTCGCTGCCGCCGCCGGCGGCGTAGCGCGAGCCCTTGACGAAGTCGGCGCCCGTCACCAGCGCGCCGACGAACTGGATGATCTCGTGCCCGTCGGTGGAGCCGTCGGCGTCGATCATCACGATGATGTCGCCGGTGCACGCGGCGAACCCGGCGGCCAGGGCGTCGCCCTTGCCCTTGCCGGTCTGCGTTACGATCTTCACATTGGGCCGCAGGCGGCGGGCCACCGCGACGGTGTCGTCGACGGAGTTGCCGTCGACGAGCACGATCTCGTCGATCCACTGCGGCAGGGTGGCGAACACGTGGGGCAGGTTCTCCGCCTCGTTCATCGCCGGCACCACGACACTCACCGTCGGTGAGATGGCCAGATGTGGTGTGACGGGAGTGAAGCGTTCGATAGGCGGCATCGATCGCAAAGGCGTGATCTGCGCCTTGCCGTTGGACTTGACGGACTCGGGACTCATGGCGAGGTTAATCCTTCCGGGACCCGCCTGGCGCAACGCGGTGACAGTTTCTCCCGGGTGCTGCGGGAGTGGCTGCTGGGGCGAACGATGCATCAGTGGGTCCAAGTGAGGGTTGTGCTGGGATCTGCTGCTGCTGCCTTGTGCCGGGGGGTCTTGAGTGCTCGGGTCAGCGTGCTCCGGTCGGTTCCTTGACGTCGTGCTGGATCGATCTGCGCATCCGGCCGAATCCCTTGAGGACGCGGTCGGCTGCCTTATAGAGAGACGGTCGGTCCAGGACAATTGTTCGGGCCTTGTTGAACGGGGTCCGCCCCATCCAGTGCACGGCGGCGGCCGGGGAGGGGCGGGAGACCCGGCCTTCGGCGACGTACAGGGTCCCGCTCTTGAGCCAGTCCTTGTACTCCTTGCCGCCTTTGCCCATGTCGACCATGTGCAGACCGCTGGCCGCGGCCGCCTCGGCCATCTGGAGGTGGTGCACGATTCCGGGGGAGTAGCGCGCGTAGGCGGTGTCGTAGGCGGGGAACCAGCCCACGAGCGTGGTGGCCGTGCGCAGGCCGAAGTGGCCGGCCACGGGCACGTCGCCCGAGTAGAGCATGGTCAGCACGCCGGAGAAGTCAGCGGACCGCTCGGCGTGCATGAGGTCGGTCAGCTCGACGATCCAGGGCTGGGCGAACCGATCGACCCGGCCGGTGCGCTGATACTGGTCGGACTTCCAGGCCAGCAGCGTGCGCAGCGCCTCGGGGTCGGGCGAGGCCCACTCGAACCGGAGCTCGCCCTGCTCCCTGCCGAGCTTGCGCTCCTTGTAGCGGACGGTCTTCAGGTTCTTCGGCGAGTTGGCCCTGACCTGCTCGATCCAGACGTCGAAGCCGGCGGTGAAGTCCATGACGGGGGCGGGCCGCACGTCGCTCTCGTACGGGGCGAACGTCGGCTGCCCGGCCACCAGGTGGTCGAAGTCGAAGACGGTGAGCTTGCAGGCCCGCAGCAGCGCCCGCGCGTCTGCCTTCAGGCCGGGCTCCGCGATCAGGCCGTGGCACGTGGTGAGGAAGCCGCCGAGCGGCTTGCCGATGCCGAAGCTGTGCCTCTCGTAGGGGAAGAACCCGGCGATCCGGTCACCGTCCTGGAGGACGGCGACGCGCACGTAGTCGCGCAGGCGGTCCATGGCGACGGCGAACTCGACGGAGAGGAAGGGGTTGTCCAGGCTGGGGTCGGCCTTCTGAAGTTCGCGCCAGCGGGCCCGCTCCGGTGGTCCCAGCTCTCCGGGGCGAACGACGTTGATCTTCACCTTTGGCTGGCCCCCTGTTCGGTTTGCATGTTCTTCCCCCGGTAGAGCACGCGAAGCACGTACATGAACCCGCCGAGCACGGCGATCGTCGCCACCCCGGCCCGAGGCGACCACGCGTCGAAGAGCAGCATGGCCTGGGCGAGCAGCACGTTGAGCACGAGGCTCGCGGCGGCCCCTACCGATAGTGCCGCCAGAGGGTCACGATCACGCAACAGCCCGACCACCGCGGCGCCGGGCACGAGCAGAAGGAACATGGAGATCAGGAGCGGGCGCAGGGGAGTGTCGATGTCGAAGAGCGCGATCACCGCCCCCGCGATGCAGGCCAGCGCGAGCAGCCATGTGAGCGCTCTGCGGTGCTTGAGCATCTGCTGTTTCTCTCCCGGTTCCTGACGTGATCGCCAATTTCATGGGATCAATCCGTGCGCGTACGCGTCAACGCCGACGCTTGGCGGCACAGTCAGGTTTACCAGCGCCCATGTGAAGTTCAACACACTGCCAACGAGCCCCGGGTCCCCGACGTGCTCCCCAAGCACACCAGGATGCCTTATTTGTCACAGCAACATCGGCTTGACCCGGGAAATCGGGGCTTTCTCACATAACGGTGGCGAGGGTCGCCTCCGGTGTGCTGGACGGCTCCGGCGACGGGGTGGGCTCCTCCTCCGGCGGGTCGGACGGCGGTTCGGGCTGACCTTCCCAGCTGAGCGCGCAGCGCGCGGCGCCGCCGTTGGAGGTGAACGTCACCGTGCCGCTGCCGGGCAGGCCGGGGTCGTCCACGGTGACCCACACGGCCGCCGACGCACCCGCCTTGATCGTCCCGCTCGCCGGCTTCAGGGTCAGGCCGTCCGTCGTGGTGGATGCCCAGGTGACGGCGGCGTTGCGGGCGCGCAGCGTGACCCGCGCCGCGCCCTGGATCGCCGCCGGGCAGGCGGCGGCGATCCGGGCGGGGCGGGCGGCCCGCCGGCGGGTGGGGGTGGGGGCGGCCGGCGGCCGGGTGGTGGCCACGCCGTCGGCGGGCCGCCGGGTCGGCGGCGTGACCGGCTCGGACGCGCCGGGCTCGGGGTCGGGCTCCGGCTCGACCTCGGGATCGGGCTCGGGCTCGGTGTCCGTGGGCTCCCCGGCGACGGGTCCGGGGTCGTCGGCGGCGTAGTCCTCGTCGGGCGGCGCCGCGGGCGGGGGCGCGCTCAGCGCGGGGTGCGCCTCCTCCTGGAAGGTCAGCGCGATCGTCACGCTCGTCCCCGCCAGGAGCAGCGCGCCCGCCAGCAGCGCCGGGGCCAGCCTGCGCGGCCTGCGCCGCCGCGACCGGTGCCGGGGGGAGAGCGGGAACCCGGACCGGTCGAAGCTGTCGCCCCGGTCGACGATCAGCGTGCGGGTCTCGTTCCGCGCGGGGTCGAGGCAGGTGCCGATCACCCGCTCGCGCAGCGACAGCGGCGGGAAGGCCATCGGCACCAGGTCGAGCAGCCGTTCGGCGGAGATCGCCCGGCCGCGCCGCTCGGCGCACACCTCGCAGCCGCCGATGTGCCCCGACAGGCGGCGGCGCAGCGGCGTAGTGAGCGGGCCCTCCCAGGAGTCCAGCATCGCCGACAGGCCGGGGCAGTGCGCCCGGCCCGTCCTGGCCAGCACCACCGCGGCGGCGGCGTTCTCCAACTGGCCGCGGGCCCTGGCCAGCCGCCCGGCGGCCTGCCGCGCGGTGAGGCCGAGCACCGCGCTCACCTCGGCGGGCGCCAGCCCGTGCCGCAGCGACAGCTCCAGCACCTCGCGCTCGGCCCCGCGCAGCTCGCCGAGCGTCTCGTACACCAGGCCGGTCAGCTCCGGGTCGTCCGGCTCGCCGTCCGTCCGCCGCGCGGGCCGCTCCGCGCCCGGGTGACCCAGCCGCGCCACCGCCTGGAACCTGGTCAGCGCGTACAGCCAGGCCCGCAGCCGGTCGGCGTCGCGCAGCCGCCGCACCCGCCCGTGCGCGGTGACCAGCGCGTCGTGCACCGCGTCCGCCGCGCCGTCCCGCTCGCCCAGCAGCGAGCAGGCGTAGTCGTAGAGCCGCTCGGCGTAGGCGCCGTAGAGCCGGTCGGGGGCGTTCGGGTCGTCGTGGCGCAGCCCCGCCACGAGTCGCTCGTCGTCGTCACGCTCGACTGCCGGCCATCCAGGCACGAATACCCTCCCCGCGGGTTGCAGGACGTCCCCACGGCGGTAGGACGCCCGCCTCCTCCCGGCGGGTTGACGATCGGCCCCTCATTCATGCCGAACAGGCATCAACCATCGCAATTGGGCGAGCAGATGCGGCGCTCCATGCCCTGGAGGAAGAAGTCGCGGACCTGCAGCGGGTCCTTGGCGATGTACGCCTCGCCGCCCGTCGCCTTGGCGACCGCGTCCATCTGCCGCTTGCCCGCCTGCGCCTCCGGCCCGAACGCGATGAGCAGGATGCTCACCGGCCGCTCCGGGTCGTAGGCCGACTTCAGGTAGTCGAGGATCTGCGCGTCGGTGACGCCGCCGTCGGGGTCGTCGTTGCCGGCCCCGTCGGTCAGGATCAGCAGCGTGTTGATCTTGTCCCGCTTGTACGTCTCGGTCATGTGCGCGTAGGCGGCCTTGAGCGAGTCGTTCAGCCCGGTGTCGCCGGTCGCCTTCGCCTCGACGGTGGCGAGCTGCTGGGCCAGCACGTCCTTGCGCAGCGTGCCGCCGATGCTCTCGGTCAGCGGCCCGACGGGGACGACCTCCTGGTAGTCCTTGCCCCGGCCGTCCAGGTGGGTGGAGAAGTTCCACACGCCGATCTCGGAGTCGGGCGGGAACAGCGACAGCCCCTCCGTGGCGATCTTGCTGATGGCCTTCATGCGGGTCAGCCCCGTGCCGGGGTCGGGCAGCGCCATCGTGCCCGACACGTCCAGCAGCGTGAGCAGCCGGGTGCCGAGGTTGAGCCGGGACCAGGTCTGCGTCATGGTGGCGACGGTCTTGACGTCGGGGGCGCGCATGGCCTTGGGCGCCGCCGGGGTGAACCCCTTGTCCTCCGACAGCGTCTCGCCCGCCTTGCCGCCGGGATCGCGGAAGCCCTGGGCGCGCAGCACCTTGAGCGCCGACTCCTTGCCGAGCTCCTGCCGGAAGTCGGCGGCGGCCTTGAGCTTCGCGGCGTCCTTGGTGACGACGGTGAGCGGGTAGTCCAGGCTCAGCGTGCCCTCGCTCGGGTACAGCGCCACCACCGGCGTGTCCGGCTTTTTCGTGTTGTGTACGTGAATCGCCTGCTCGGACGTGACGCCGATCGGCACCCGGTCACCGGACTTCACGGTGAGGCTCGCCAGCAGCGCGGTCGGGTCGGCGACGAGCTGCCCGGACAGTTCCTTGAGCGCGCCCACCAGCGCCTTGTCCTGCTTGGCCGCCTTCGCGGTGCCAGCCGCCGCCAGCAGCGCGGCCAGCCCGGCGGAGTTCTTCTGCGGATCGAGGGCCAGCACGCGGACCTTCCTGCCGGGCCCGTCCACGTTCGCCACGTTGGCCGCCGCGACCATGCCGGACCAGCTCGGCTTGAGCGTGCCCTCCAGCTTGGCCGCCGAGCTCTTGGCCGTGGCCAGCACCACCGGCGAGGACGCGACCGAGCCCGCGGGCTCGGGCAGCGTGACGGACTCCTGGCTGCGCACCCGCTCCACCACGAGGCTGGAGTCGGCCACCCACACGTCGCCCTTGAACTTGCCGGCGACCAGCGCGTTCTCCGTCCGGGCCGCGCTCTCCCTGGCCACCTTGACCTCGACGCACCTGCTGTCGATCGAGTGCAGCGCCTTGTTGTAGGTGCCCGCGATCTTGTTCAGGGCCGGCTGGACGTCCGGCGTCGCGACGACGGTCAGCGGCAGCTTGCCGCTGGAGCAGTCGTGCTCCCGGTTGAAGATGACGAACGCGGCCACACCGAGGAGCACGGCGAGCGCCACTGCTCCCGCGAGCGGGACGAGCACCCGGCCGCGTCCGCCGCGACCGGCCCGCCTTCTGCTGGGGGGTGGATCCTGGGCTCGGTAGCCGCCATCGAACTCGTCTGTGCGGTGTCGCCCCACGATGTCCTCTTGGTGTGTGTTTGGAAGCCTTTCGGAGACCCTAGCCGGTGATGCTCCGCAATACTCGGGAGACGATACTCGGTGTGCTTGCTGTGGCAAAACACCTGTTTTGGTGCGCTAATAACGCTCGGTGACGGTCAGTGGCAGCATGCGTGACCGTGCCACGCCCGCCATCCCTCACGCACGGCGACCACCGCCAGAGCGAGCGCCATCGCCGGATCGACCCACCACCACCCGATCGTGCCCGCCCACAGACCGGCCAGCACCCCGGCCGCCATCGCGCCGCAGATCAGGTTCTGCGCGGCCTCCCCGGCCGTCGCCCCTGAGGCCAGCCGCCGGGCCAGCCGCCGCTTGACCAGCCCCAGGATCGGCATGCTGACCAGGCTCACCGCCGTCACCACGATCCCCAGCACGGTCGGCACCGCCCGGTGCCCGGCATCCAGGTCGTGACCCACGTGCACGATCAGATAGGGCGCGAGCAGCCAGAAGCTCACCGCGATCGCCCGCCGCGCCCGATGCTCCGCGCTCGCCGACAGTGTCCGCTTCCCCGTGAACCGCCACACCACGATCAGGCTCGCCGCCACCTCCACCAGAGCCGACAGCCCCCACCCGATCAACGCCACCGAATGCGCCGCCAGCCCCGCCGCCAGCCCGAGCGAGCTCTCCACCGCCAGCCACACGATGGTGACCACGGAGAGTGAACGCGCCAGCCTCGCAGCCCTGATCCAATCGGCTGACGCGGCCGGATGCGCATGAACCCGCTGGTCAGGCACCTTGAACCTCCGCATTCTCGGCTTCCGGCCGTCGACAGCATTATGTGCCGTACCCATTACTTATCGTGACCTTAGAGGCCGGCGGCAAAGAATGTTCAAGCTTCCCGGGTAGTGTGCAGTGATCGTCGACGGGATATGGGGGGCCGATGCCGTTCACGCCCAGTCACATCGCGGCCGTGCTGCCGCTGGTGTCGTCACCGCGCATGCGCAGGTGGACCGACCCCTGGGCGCTCGCGGTCGGAGCGATGGTGCCCGACCTGCCGATCTTCCTGCCGTTCCTGCCCGACTACAGCGACTGGCACTCCTGGCAGGGCGTCGTCACCGTGGACCTGGCGGCGGTGCTGGTGCTGCTCGTGCTCTTCCACGGCCTGCTGCGCGACCCGCTGATCGGGCTGCTGCCGCCCGCGTTCGCCGGCCGCGCCGCGACCCTCCTGCCGACCCGCCGCGAACTGCTGTCCCGCCTGCCCGCCGTGGTCGCGGGCGCGCTGGTCGGCTCGGGCACGCACGTGCTGTGGGACTCCTTCACGCACTCCACCGGGCCGCAGGAGTGGGGCCACTGGCTCGGCGTCTCCGTCCTCGGCGTGCTGCCGCTGTTCCGCGTGCTGCAGTACGTGTCGTCGGCCGTCGGCCTGGCCGTCGTCGTGTGGTGGGCCTGGCGCGGCCTCGCCGCGATGCCGCCCGCGCCGGTGCCCGGCCGCCTGCGCGTCTCCGCCCGCGTGCGCGGCGGCGTCCTCACCGGCGGCGCCGCCGGCATCCTGACCGGCGCGTTCGTCTGGCCGCTGGTCGACGAGCCCAACCCGGCGTACGGGCTGCCCGCCGTGATCACCAAGGTGGGCGCCGGCACCGTCGTCGGCCTGTGCCTGGTGCTCGTCTGCTACGCCGTCGGCTGGCAGCTCAGGCGGCTCGTGGCAGTATCGGAAGGTGCTTGAGTACGTAACCGACGCCGCCGACCCCCGCCTGGCCGACTACACCCGGCTGCGCGACGTGGAGCTCCGCAAGAGCCTCGAAGCCGAGCGCGGCCTGTTCCTGGCGGAAGGCGAGAAGGTGATCAGGCGCGCCATCGCCGCCGGCTACCCCGTCCGCTCCGTCCTGACGACCGGCCGCTGGCTCCAGCCCCTCGCCGACGTCCTCGGCGACGCCACCGTGTACGTCGTCAGCGACGAGATCATGTCGGGCATCGCCGGCTTCCAGGTCCACCGGGGCGCCCTCGCCTCCCTGGCCCGCCTGCCCCTGCCCGCCCTGGACACGGTGCTCGCCCCGGCCGCCCGCGTCGTCGTCCTGGAGGACATCGTCGACCACGCCAACGTCGGCGCGATCTTCCGCTGCGCCGCCGCCCTCGGCGTCGACGGCGTCGTCCTGTCGCCCCGCTGCGCCGATCCCCTCTACCGCCGCGCCGTCAAGGTCTCCATGGGAGCCGTCTTCTCGATCCCGTACGCCCGGATGGACAACTGGTTCACCGGCCTGGACGAACTGCGCGCCGCCGGGTTCCAGACCCTCGCCCTCACCCCCGACCAGTCCGTCACCCCGATCGACCGGGTCAAGCTCGGCGGCCGGGTCGCGCTGCTGCTCGGCGCCGAGGGCGACGGCCTGTCGTCCCGCTGGCTGCACGAGGCCGACGAGGCCGTGTGCATCGCGATGAGCCCGACGGCGATGGCCGCCGGCGTCGACTCGCTGAACGTCGTCGCCGCCGCCGCGATCGCCTGCCATGGACTGATGCGCGAAACCGTTTAGAGCCGCCACACGGGGCACTGACACAGCCATGCATGCTGTGGAGAAGGCTCTTTCGCTCGGGACGGGAATGCTCAGCGGCGCCCTGGCCGCCGCGATGTTCAAGCGGACGTGGAAGCTGGTGTCCGGCGACGACGACGCCCCGGACGCCGGCGACCTGGAACGCGGCTGGACGGAGGTGCTCGTCGCCGCCGCGATCCAGGGAGCCCTGTTCGGCCTGGTCAAGGCCGCCGTGCACCGTGCCGGCGCGCAGACGTTCCGGCATCGCGCCGTGACGGGCAGGACCTGACGGCGGCGGTCAGGCGACCTTCGACGCCGAGGCCGTCCAGGTGTTGCACGACCCGGGGTTCCCGGTGGCGAACCCGCGCTTGGTCCATGCCCGGATGTTGGCCGTCTTGCCGTAGACCCGATCGTCGCCGGGCTCGTCACCCAGGAGCAGGTTCAGCGAGGTCTTCCAGTCCTTGCCGGAGCGGCCCTTGAGCGGCCAGACGCTCTTCATGAACGCGCCGGCGAAGCAGTCGGACTGCAGGCTGTAGCGCCGTACCAGCTCCCGCTCCTCGGCGTCGTCGTCGTAGGACTCCTCGTCCAGGGCGGCGCCGATGCCCACGAGCTCCTGCACGTGGATCCCGTACATCCTGGACGTGATGCTGAACAGCCAGAGGTCGTGCGGGTCGTCGAGCCAGTCCTTGCCGAGCTGGAAGATCAGCGTGCGGTTCTTCTCGCAGTAGTACGCCTGCGCGTTGTAGTTGTCGATCTCCAGGTCGCAGTAGTCCTTGGGCACCTTGGCCAGATACTTCACCCGGGGCTTCTGGAACTCCAGGCCCGCGGCGGTGAGGTGCTTGCCCCAGGTCCTGTCCAGGCAGGCGACGACGGCGTTGATGTAGGCCCTGGCCATCGGCTTGTTGTTGCGCTTGACGGGCTTCTCGGCGCACGTGCTCCTGGGGAGCGGGCCGGCCTCGTAGAGGGCGTTGGCGACGAGGTCGGCGCCCTCGACCGGGTCCTGGCCGGAGGCCGCCGCGGCGGTGCCGGTCAACGGCAGCAGAGCGGCGGCGCTCAGCGCGGCGATCACGCGAATTTTCACAAGGCGTGACACTAGGGCTGGCAAGGTCAACAGGGCAAGGGCGCTACCAGTGGATGGGGGTGTGGGCGTTGTCCAGGGGCGGGCCGACGGGGGCGGACGGCGCGGCCCAGCGCACCGCGTTCGCGAGCACCCGGTGCACGTCCGGATCGTGGTAGACGGGATAGTTCTGGTCGCCGGGGCTGAAGTAGAAGATCCGGCCCAGGCCGCGGGTGTAGCAGCAGCCGCTGCGGAACACCTCGCCGCCGCTGAAGTTGCTGATGAACACCAGCTCGTCCGGCTCCGGGACGCCGAACGGCTCGCCATACGTCTCCTGCTCCCCGATCACCAGCGGGCGCGGCACGCCCTGGGCGATGGGGTGGCCGGGGGCGACGGTCCACACGAGCTCGCGCTCGCCCGCGTCACGCCAGTTGAGCGTGCAGGTGGTGCCCATCAGGCTGCGGAAGATCTTGGAGTAGTGGCCGGAGTGCAGCACCACCAGCCCCATGCCGCCTAGCACCCGCTGCCGCACCCGGGCGACGACCTCGTCGGCGACCTCCTCGTGCGCCATGTGCCCCCACCAGGTGAGCACGTCGGTCTCGGCCAGCTCCTTGTCGGACAGGCCGTGCTCGGGGTCGTCGAGCACGGCGGTGCGCACCCGCGCCTCGCCGCCCAGGTGCGCGTTCAGCCCGGCCGCGATCGCGCCGTGGATGCCGTCCGGGTAGCGGCGGCGTACGTCCTCTTCGCGCTGTTCGTGGTAGTTCTCGCTCCAGACGGTCACTCTGATCCGCATCTTGCTCCCCTCGTCCAGATCAGGCGTACCCATCCAGAGGCGCGGGAGGCTCGAAGACCGACGTCAGCTCCACCGGCCTGCCCTGCTCGTAGGAGGCGCGGGTGGCGCAGAGAATCTCCACCACGTGCGCGGCCTGCCGCCCGGTGGCCCGGTGCGGCCGACCCTCGCGGACGGCCGCCGCCAGGTCCCGCACGGCCCGGCCCCACTCCACGCCCCGGTACGCGGGCCGCAGCGGCTCGACGGGACGCGGCTCCTCCCCGAAGGCGGCGACCTCCAGCGCGGAGTCGAAGTCGTGCCAGGAGCGCAGCAGCAGCGACCCGGTGTCGCCGTGGAACTCCAGCCCGTGCTGCCGCGTGCCGTGACCGGGGACGTAGAAGTCGCAGGTCAGCCGGAGCAGGACGCCGCCGTCGAACTCGACGTTGGCCACCACGTAGTCGGGCGTGGTGATCGTGAACGGCCGCCCGTCGAGCCGCGTCCGCTCGGGGTGCACGACGGAGGCGAACGCGGTCACCCGCCGGGCCGGGCCGAGCGCCGTCGTGACGATCGTCAGCGGGTAGACGCCCACGTCGAACAGCGGCCCGACCTCGTAGAAGCCGACCGGGTCCGGGTGCCAGGTCTCGATGCGCCCCCAGTTGACCTCTCCGTAGACGAGCCTGAGCCGGCCGGTGGCGTTCTCGCGCAGCAGCTTGAGCGCGGTCTGCTGGGCCTCGCCGAGGAACGTGGCGGGCGCCCCGCCCAGGCGCAGCCCCTTCCTGCCGGCCAGCTCGACCAGCTCGGCCGCCTCCTCGTAGCGCAGGGCGAGCGGCTTCTCGCTGTGCACGTGCCGGCCCGCCTCCAGACAGCGGCGGATCACCTCGTAGTGGGCGTGGTGCGCGGTCAGGTTGACCACGATCGAGACGCCCGGGTCGGCCAGCAGCTCGTCCAGCGACGGGTAGGCGCGCACGCCGTGCGCCGCCGCCAGGGTCGCGGCCCGCGCCGGGTCGACGTCCTGGACGCCGCGCAGCTCGATCTCGGGGTAGCCGGCGAGGTCGGCGGCGTAGCGCTGGGCGATGTTGCCGCAGCCGACGATTGCCACGCCGGTGGTCGCGTCGGTGGTCGCGTCGGTGGTCTCCATGCTCACACCTCCAGCCACTGCCGCAGCCGCTCGCGCGACGTCAGCACCTCGGGGATCGGGTCGCGGTCCTCAGGCTCGTGCTCGATGCTGATCGTGCCCGTGTAGCCGATGCGCCGCAGCTCCTCCACGCACCGCCGCACCGGCACGCAGCCGTCGCCGAGCGCCACCGTGTCGTGGCCGCCGGGCGCCGCCACGTCCTTCAGGTGCACGTGGAAGATCCGGTCACCGAGCACCTTGATCGCCTCGGCGGCGTCGTAGCCGTGGGTGCCGAACCAGCCGGTGTCGAGCGCCGCGCCGATCCGGCCGCCGGCGTCGTCGCCCATCGCCTCCAGATACTCCTCGGGGGTGCGTTCGGGGTGGTTCTCCACGCCGAGCCGGAGATCGTGCTCCTCCAGCGCGGCCACCACCGCCTCGCGGTCGGTGCGCAGCACGGGCGCCATCCCGCCGATGACGGGCGCCCCGACGGCGCGGGCGATCCGGCACAGGCCGCGGAAGTACGCCACGTCGGCCCCGGCGGACCCGGCCAGGCTCGGTACGGACAGCTCGTGGCCGGCGAGCAGCCCGGCGGCGATCTCCAGGTGCTCGTCGGTGGCCCAGGCCGGGTTCAGGTGGGCGGTCCAGACGTCCATCGAGGTGAAGCCGAGCCCGGCGACCTCGGCGACGATGCCGCCGAACCGCCCGGCGAAGCCGTCGAGCGGGGCGAACCGCTCGTTGGTGACCCGGTCGGCCTCTCCCCAGCCGGGGGCGGGCATGCGGCTGCCGGTCTCCCTGGTGACGAAGTTGGCTCCCATGAACGCGATCGTGTTCACACGTCTCCTCGCGCGATTGCGATTTTCGGAGGCTTTTCAGTGAACTTACGTGCCCGTCAGAGGGGCGTCAATGGGGTGTTCGCGGGGAATTCGTACCTTTTGGTGGCGTGAGGGGGCCATTATTTCACTGAAATTTCAGTGAGGCGCCGCCGTGGACGAGCGGACGATCAGCTCGTGCGGGAAGATCAGCCGCTCCGGCGCGGCCGGCGGGTCGGACAGCAGCAGCCGCCCGGCCTTCTCGCCGATCTCCTGCTTGGCCTGCCGGATCGTCGTCAGCCCGGCCTCCTGCGCCGCGCTGTCGGAGAACCCGACCACCGACAGGTCCTCCGGCACCCGCAGCCCCAGGTCGGCGGCGGCGTCGAGGATGCCGAGCGCCAGCACGTCGGTGTTGGTCAGGACGGCGGTGGGCCGAGGGTCGGCCCGGAGCAGCGCGTGCCCGGCCTCCCGGCCCGCCTCCCGCGAGTTGCGGGACAGCTCGTAGAACGGCACGCCCGCCCAGTCGACCCCGGCGGCCACGCAGGCGCTCTCGTAGCCGCCCCGCCGGCCGCGCATCGCCTCGAACGTCGCCGCCCGCTGCCGCGCCGGGTCGGCCCAGCCGGTGCGGCCGTCGTCGTGCAGGCCCACCATCGCCACCCCGACGCGCCGGTGGCCCAGCTCCAGCACGTGGCGGGCGGCCAGCGCCCCCGCCGCCGGCTCGTCGATCCCGACGAACGGGTGGCCCGGCACGTACGGCTCGTCGACCACCACCATCGGCAGCCTCCTGGCCAGCACCTCCGCCAGCGCGGGGTGCCCGTCGGGCAGCGAGACCACGCAGAAGGCGTCGACCACCGCGTCACGCACCGGCACCGGGCGCTGCTCGCCGCGCGGCAGCGGCAGGATGAGCAGCCCGACGCCCGCGTCCTCGGCGGCGGCGGCCAACCCCTGGAAGAACCCGACCGCGTACGGGTCGGCGAACGCGTAGGGCAGGGTCTCGCTGAACAGCAGGCCGAGCGCGCCGGCCCGGCCGAGCCGCAGGGAGCGCGCGGTCGCGTTGGGCCCGGCGTAGCCCAGCTCGTCGGCCACCTCCAGGATGCGCCGGCGCAGCCCGTCGCTGAGCTGGTCGGGCCGGGAGAAGGCGTAGGACACGGTGGCCCGCGACACGCCCACCCTGTCGGCGATCGTCTGCAGCGTGACCTTGGCCATCGTCCAACGGTATCGGAATCCCTTGCCGGAGCCCTCCTTAATCAATTAAGGTCTTAATTGATTAAGGAGGTGTCATGGACGCCATGCAGGTACTGGCTCATCAGAGCGCGCTGGGACACACGGACACGCTGACCGAGGCGCTGCCGGACGCGCCGGTGAAGCACTCCCGCGACAGGAGACGGGTGCGGGTGCGGCTCGCCTACACGCTCCGGGTGACGGCCGACCGGCTCGACCCCGCCTGTCCGGGCATGCCGGTCAGCTGACCTCGATCTGGCTGCCGGCATGGTCGAGCAGCCGTTCGGCGGTGCTGAAACGGCGCTCGTCCTGGTCGTTCAGCAGCACGCCGATCACCTGCCTGCCGCCCCGCTCGCCCGCGAACAGCAGGCAGAACCCCGCCGCCCGCGTGTAGCCGGTCTTCACCCCCGTCACGCCGTCGGCCCGGGTGAGCAGCTTGTTGGTGTTGCGCCAGGTGTGCGCCCGGTGCGCGGACGTCTTCGGCACCCGGTGCACCTCGCGGCCGACGATCGTGCGGAAGACCGGGTTCTCCAGCGCCCGGCGCGCCAGCTCGGCCTGGTCCACGGCCGTCGAATAGCCGCCGAGCGACGGCTTCGGCAGGCCGTCGGCGTTCGTGTAGCGGGTGTCGTCCAGGCCGAGCACGCGGGCGGTGGCGTTCATCTTGCGCACGAAGGCGTTCGTGCCCGGCCCGTAGCGGCGGGCCAGCGCGTGGGCCGCGTCGGCGCCCGAGGGCAGCATGAGCCCGTAGAGCAGGTCGCGCACGGTCAGCCGCTCGCCCTTCTTGAGCGCGGCCGAGGTGGCGCCGTTGCGCACCGCGTGACGCACGTCCGCGGCGGTCACGGTGACCGTGTCGCCCAGCCGGGCCTCGCGCAGCACCACGTAGGCGGTCATCACCTTGACCAGGCTGGCGACCGGCACCCGAGCGGTCTCCCGCTTGCCGAAGTGGATCGTTCCCGCCGAGTCGACCACGTAGCCGACCTTCGCCTTGACGGTGGGCGTATCCGCCGCGTACGCCGGAGTCCCGGCTATCAGGACGAGCAGCGCGGAACCTATACAGGCCGCGATTCGCATGACGAACATGACGGACATCGTGGCATCCGAACCACCCGGAGGCGCGCCAAACCCACCCCGAAAGGGGAAAACAACCGGAAAGCGTCAGCCGACGAAGGTCCGCTTCCTCCTGCGCCGCATCACGATCACCACGACCCCGGCCACCGCCGCCACCGCCAGCGCCCCGGCCGTGACAGGCGAGGACGCGGCGATCCGGAACCAGCCCCACACCAGCGCCGTCAGCCCGAACCACCACATCGGCGCCCACGTCAGGCAGCCCAGCGCGCTGGCCACGACGTACCACGGATAGGACACCCGCAGCGCACCGGCCACCCACGGCAGCGTGTGGCGCAGCATCGGCACCCAGAAGCAGCCGTAGACGGCGAACGCCCCCCACCGCTCGACGACGCGCTCGACCTTCTCGATCCGCTCGCGGCCCACCTTGACGCCGATGCGGGAGTCGTACAGCTTCTCGCCGAGCCTGCGGCCCACCCAGTAATAGACCTGGAACGCTCCGAACAGGGCGAGGATCAGGATCGCCCCCACCAGCCAGTAGGGAATCCCGAACAGGAAGGGGTCGGTGGGCGCGGGGACGGCCAGAACGCGTGATGCCATGAGCCGACTCCCCCCACGCCAAACCATTAGGTCAGGCTTACCTTAGTTCACCCCTTACGTTACCGCCACAGGCAGGTTGCAAGCGTGTGACAAGCGACGCTCAATACCCGTGCCCCACGCTGGGCGGTGAGCGAAGAGAGGTGCTGACCGTGTTGACCGGGTTGAGCAAGGCGACGAGAAGCAGCCGTACGGCACTGGCCACCGGCGCGGCGAGCGCGGTGAAGTTCCTCGTGGCGGCCCTCGCCTTCGCCGCCGCCTACGCCGGCCTGACCGCGTACGGCGCCGCGAGCTCCGCGCCGCTGCCCGCGCCCGCCCCCGCCCGGGCGGTCACCCTGCCGGCACGCACAGTGCCCGCCGCGCTGCCCGCCGCGGTGCCCGGCGAGGTCACGGTCACCGCCCTCGACAGCGCGCCGGACTGCCTGAAGACGTTCCTGGCCCGTACGGTGATCGTCAACCCCGACCCCGACGAGGCCGTCTCCTACCGCTGGCGGCTGGCCCGCTGGAACCCCGGCACCAACACCTGGGGCACCTATCTGGTGCACTACTCCGGGTTCGCGGGAGCCGAGGAGAGCGCCGCCTGGGACCCGGCCATCTCCGCCAACCCCGGCTGGTATCGCGTCGAGCTCAAGGCCGAGGGGCGCGAGGCGATCAGGAGCGACCGCTTCCAGGTGAGCTGCTGACCGAGCGCTGCGCCGCCTCCACCCAGCGCGGCACCCCGATCCGGTGCGCCACCTCCAGCGCCTTGCCGTAGTGCTCGCGGGCGGCGGCCGGCTGACCCAGCCGGATCGCCAGGTCGCCCAGCGTCAGCGCCACCGGCCACAGCGCCACGACCCCGGTGCCGGCGCCCGCCACCCGGTCGGCGAACGGCTTGAGCTTGTCGTAGCAGTCGACCATTCGCTCCCGGTCGTCGAGCAGCATCCCGGCCAGCGCCCGCCACGTCATCGCGAGCTCGTACAGGAAGTCGGGCCGCACCGGCGGGCGGACGGCGGCGACCGCCTTGGCGTCGGCCACGTGACCGGCCGAGGCGAGCGCCAGCGCGTAGGCGTCGAGGGTCCACTTCGCGCCGCGCTGGTGGGCCTCGGCCAGGAGCTCGACCGTCTCGGCCGCCCGGCCGTCGACCAGGTGCAGGCAGAACGTGGTGATCAGCGGCAGGTCCTGGCGGCCCTCCAGCATGCCCGCCCGCGCCGTCATCCGGGCCGCGTCGCGATAGGCCCGCTCGGCGCCCGTGTAGTCGCCGGCGATCATCTGCCGCTGCCCGGAATACCAGGCGTGGACGGCGGCCGGGGCCGGCAGGTCGTACTGCCGGGCCAGCCGGTCGGCGGCGGCAGCGTGCTCGTCGGCGACGCCGAACTCGCCGCGCGCCGCCGCGCACTCCAGCAGCACCAGATGGGCCAGCGCCTGGGTGGCGACCTGGCCGGAGCGCTGGGCCACGTCGAGCAGCTCGCGGCCGATGCTCTCGCGGGTGTCGACGGCCGGGATGTCGTAGGACTGGCGCAGCCGCCCGCTCAGCGCGACCGCGATCAGCACCGGGTCGCCGCTCTGCCGGGCCACCTCCAGCGCCTCCAGCGACGCCTGCCGGCCCCGCTCGGGCGAGGAGGAGCCCTCCAGCTCCAGCGCCAGCGTGGTGAGCAGGCTGGCCCGCAGCTGCTGCTCGCCCTCGGGCAGCTCGCTCAGCGCCCGCTCGGTGACGTCGACGATCTCCCACGCGGTGCGGGTGAAGTCACGCGCCATGCCCTTGTGCGGCACCGCGAGCGCCGCCGCGACCCGCGCGGTCAGCTCCAGGTCGCCCAGCGGCAGCGCGGCGTCCATCGCCTCGCGGCGCAACAGCCGGGCCGTGTGCATGTCGCCGCACAGCGCCAGCGCCTTGATCCGGCGCAGCATGAGCCGCAGCCGCTGCTTGGTGTCGCCGCCGGTGCGGTCGAAGGCGGCGATGGCCTGCTCCCACAGCGTCGCCGCCTCGCGGTGCGCGAAGCGCCGCTCGGCCTGCTCGGCGGCCAGCCCCGAGTAGTGCACCGCCTTGTCGGCGGCGTCGGCCAGGAAGTAGTGGTGGGCCAGCGCGGCCACGTCGGACGGCGCCCGCCGCTCGATCACCGCCGCCACGGCCGCGTGCAGCCGGGTGCGGCGCAGCCGCGAGGCGTCGGAGTAGAGGGTGTCGCGCACCAGGTCGTGGTCGAACCGCAGCAGCCCGGGGCCCGGCTCGGTCACCAGCCCGGCCAGCAGCGCCGCCTCGACCGCCTCCACCACGGCGTCCTCGTCGCCGGCCACGTCGACCAGCACGTCCACGTCCACGTCGCGGCCGATCACCGCCGCCTGCAGCAGGATCTGCTGCGCACCGGCGGGCAGCCGGGAGACGCGCCGCCGCAGCACGTCCCGCACCCCCGAGGGCACCCGCGACAGCACCTCGGCCGCGCTCGCCCGGTCGGCCGCGCCCTCGGCGTCGAGCAGCCGGACGGTCTCGCGGACGAAGAACGGGTTGCCGCCGGTGCGCTCGACGATCGACTCGACGGCGTCCTCGTCGATCTCGCGCACGCAGGTGGCCCGGACCAGCTCGGCCACGGCCTTCGGGGCGAGCCCGGACAGGCCCACCCGGACCGGGCCCAGCCTGGCCAGCGCGGCCAGCACGTCGGCCTGCCGGTCGTCGAGCTCGCTCTCGCGGCAGGTGACCACGAGCAGCACCCGGCTGGTGGCCAGCAGGCTCGGCAGCGCGCGCAGCAGCGCCAGCGTCTGGTCGTCGGCCCAGTGCAGGTCCTCCAGCGTGAGCAGCACCGGGGCCCGGCGCGCGACGCCCGCCAGGTAGCCGCCGACGGCCCGGTGCAGCCGGAACCCGCCGGACACCTCGTCGTCGTCGGGCGCGGGCGCGGCGTCGTCCAGCAGCGGGGCCAGGAGCTGCGCGTACTCGCCCGCGCCGGTCGTGCCGACGAGCGCGCGCAGGATCTCCACCCAGGCCCAGCCGGGCGGGGTGGCGCTGGAGTCGGGGCAGGCGCCGGAGGAGGTCATCCAGCCGTCGGCGGTCAGCCTGCTCTGCAACTGGCGCAGCAGCGTCGTCTTGCCCGCCCCGGCGACGCCGGTGACGATCGCCACCTGGAAGCGGCCGGTGCGGGCGGCGGCCGTGGTCAGCCTCGACAGCTCGGCGTCACGGCCGACGAACGGCTCGGGCTCCAGCGGCGGCGGCTCGATCGGGGTGGCGGGCCTGGGCGGCCACGTGTCGGCGGGCGGCACCGGTCGCGACGGGCGGGGCGGCGGGGCCAGCTCCAGCTCGGGCGCCTGGGCGAGGATGTCGGACTCCAGCTTGCGCAGCGCCGGCCCGGGGTCGATGCCGAGCTCGTCGGCCAGGATGTTGCGCGCCCGGCGCAGCGCCGCCAGCGCGTCGCCCTGCCGGCCGCACCGGTAGAGGCCCAGGCCGAGCAGCCGCCAGCCCTCCTCGCGCAGCGGGTGCTCGGTGGTGAGCGCCTCCAGGTCGGGCACGGTCTCGGCGGGCATGCCCAGGCGCAGGCCGGTGTCGGCATGCCGCTCGCGGGCCACCAGCCGCAGCTCGGTCAGCCGGTTGACCTCGGCCTCGGCCCACTGCTGGTCGGCGAAGTCGGAGTAGGGGGTGCCGCGCCACAGGCCCAGCGCCTTCTCCAGGCGGCCGCGCGCGGCCTGCGGGTCGCCGTCGTCGAGGTGCTCGCCCGCCGTCCGGACGAGCTGCTCGAAGCGGAGCGCGTCGACCTGCTCGGGCGCCACCCGCAGCGCGTAGCCCGAGGCGACGGTCACCAGCAGCCGGTTGGGCCCACCGCGCGGGCGGCCCGGCTCCAGCACCCGGCGCAGCCGCGAGATGTAGACCTGCAGCCCCGACTGGGCGCCCTTGGCGGTGTCGTCGTCCCACAGGTCGTACAGCAGCGTGTCGACGGGCACCACCTGGCCCCTGGCCACGAGAAGCCGGGCGAGCACGGCCCGTTGCCGCAACCCGCCGAGGTCGAGTTCGTCGTTTTCGTACGCCTCGACTGGCCCCAGAACTCGGAACGCCACCATGTCAGCCGCCACGCTATGCGCGCTTCCGAATCACGCACAAGGCCCGGGGTTGATTACGTGGAGGGTTCGGGATAGTCACTGGGGGGCCTTCGAGATCGTGGACGGGGGATCCGCTGCGGCGCCTCGGCTGTTGCGCCTGCGCAGGAGCGCCCACGCCCCCAGCGCGAGGCCGCCGAACGGGATCTCGATAGTGTAAGTCCAGAAACCGAAGAGCAGTGCGGCGGCCGTCGCCGGCGGGGCCGCCACGCCGAACGTGGTCAGCAGCACGACCACCCCCGACTCCATGATCCCGGCGCCGCTCGGCGTGACGAGCACCGCCGTGAGCACCCGCGACAGCGCGAAGACGGCGATCGACTCGGCGAGCCCCGGCCAGGCGCCGGTGGCCAGCATGCAGGCGGCCATGATCGCCCACTGGAAGCCGAGGAAGAACACCATGCCGAACGACATGATCGGCCACCGGGTCCGCACGACGGTGGCGGTGTCGTGGCGCAGCCTCTCGAACGCCTGCGACGGGCGGACCTTGAGCCGCACCAGCCTGGCCAGGAAGTCGAGCCCCCGGCCCAGCACGGCGGCGGCCCGGTCCCAGTAGAGGGCGGCGGCGACCACCGCGCACAGGGCCAGGATCGAGATCGCGCCGACCCAGCCGGCGTTGGCCACGGTCGCGTTGGGCGCCTGCCCGGCCAGCAGCAGCGCGATGATCCCGACGGCCGGCAGGATGAACCTGAACAGCGTGTTCCAGATCCCGCTGACGAGCGTCATGACCACGATCGGCCGGTTGGCGAACCCCCAGCCCCTGGTCATCGCGAACGTCAGCGCCACCCCGGCCGCGCCGCCGAACGGCAGCAGGTTGCTGACCGCGCTCCCGGCGGCGTTGAGCGTGAGCGCCTGCGTGTGGCCCAGCCCCGGCAGCGACCCGGTCAGCACGAACGTGTAGGCGAGCAGGCTCAGCAGCCACACGGCCGTCATCAGCGCGATCATGCCGGCGTCGAGCGTGCCGAACACGGCGCCGATCTCCTGCCAGGAGACGGGCTTGCCGGTCAGCGTCTGCACGATCTGCGGCAGATAGACCACCAGCAGCACCGCGAGCCCGAGCGACAGGACGGACAGCGTGATCTGGAGCCACTTGTTCTTCATCGGAGCCCAGTCTGCCGGTAGCCGGCTACTTGGGCCATCGGTCGAAGGGATGACGCAGCCTCGTACCCGGGGGCAGGTCGCGGCGGACGAACCACTCGGTGCCGAACACCAGCCGGTAGAGCGGCCCCGGCACCTTGAGCATCACGGCCAGCGTGCGGTCGGTGTCGCCGCCGGTCGCCTGCGAGGCGTGGGCCTCCATCGACGCCCGCTTCTGCCGGGCGTAGCGGCGCACGTTGACGCGGTGGGTGATGGTCTCGCCGGAGGAGTAGGCGCTCTCGAACGTGCGCACGTCGAACTCCGGCGGGAACCGGTAGACCTTGCCCGCCGCCTTGAGCAGCTTGACCAGCGGGTCGCGGTTGACCGTCGCCTCCAGCACGACCCGCGTGCCGGCGATCTCCGCCGCGCGCCTGCCCACCCGGTGCACCTGCACGTGGTCGGGATGGCCGTAGCCGCCCGCCGGGTCGTAGATCGACAGCAGGTCGGCGCTCTCCTCCTGGAGGATGGCGGCCAGCGCGGTGGCGGCCTTCTCCGTGTCGGCGTCGATGAAGGCGTTGTCGGGCCGCTCCTCGGCGATGCCGCCCTTCGGGCTCAGCCCCGAGTCGCCGTAGCCCAGGCACTCGACGCGGGCGCAGCCGAGCGCGGCGGCCGAGGCGTAGAGCTCCTTCATGCGGGTCTCGCCGAGCGCCTCGCCCGGCCGGATCTCCGCCAGGCCGCGCTCGCCCGCGGTGGCCACCACGAGCACCACGCGGTGCCCTTCGGCCGCGAGCATCGCCATCGTGCCCGCCGTCAGCAGGGCCTCGTCGTCGGGGTGGGCATGGAAGAACACAGCGGTACGTGGAGGCACAGGCCCAGATTAGTCTGGGAGGGGTGCGGATCTTTCACGTGAGTGACTGTTACCTGCCGAGACTCGGGGGAATCGAGGTGCAGGTCGCCGATCTCGTGCGAATGCAGCGCGAGTCCGGACACGAGGTGGAGCTGGCCACCGCCACCCGGGGCGAGGCGCTGCCCGGTGTGCACCGGATCGTGGCGCGTGTCCCGTTCGACCTGCCGGTGCACCCGGCGGGCGTGAGGCATCTCACCCGCCGCCTGGCCGGGTCCCGGCCCGACGTGGTGCACGTGCACACGGGGGCCGTATCGCCGTTCGCCTGGCAGGGCGTGCGCGCCGCCGTCCGGCTCGGGCTGCCGTGCGTGGTGACGGTCCACAGCATGTGGGATCCGGTCACGCGCGCCCTCTACCGGCTGCTCGGCACGGCGTACGGGTGGCAGCGGTGGGGGCTGGTGGCCACCACGGTCAGCAACGCGGCGGCGGTCCCGATCCGCGCGGTCGCCGGGCCCCGGGTGCCGGTGCACGTGGTGTCCAACGGGCTGGACCTGTCGGGCTGGCGCCGCTTCCCCGCCGAGAGCGGCCCCGACGACCGGGGCGAGGTGCACGTCGTGGCCGTCGGCAGGCTGGCCCCGCGCAAGCATCCGGTACGCCTGCTCAAGCTGCTGGAGCTGGCCAGGTCGCGGGTCCCGGCGGAGATCCCGCTGCGCGCGACCGTGGTCGGCGACGGCCCGGCCCGCGCCTCGATGGAGCGCTACCTGGCCCGGCACGGCATGACCGGCTGGGTGTCGCTGCCGGGCCGCCACACCCGCGAGCAGATCGCCAAGGTGCTGGAGTCGGCCGACGTGTTCGTAGCCCCGGCGCCGCGCGAGTCGTTCGGCATCGCCGCCCTGGAGGCGCGCGCGGCCGGGCTGCCGGTGGTGGCGCGGTCGCAGAGCGGGGTGGCCGACTTCGTCAGCGACGGCACCGAGGGCCTGCTCGGCCCTGACGTGAACGCGCTGGCCGACGCCGTGGCCAGGCTCAGCGTGGACCGCGAGCTGCGCGAGCGGATCACCCGGCACAACCGCGCCACACCGCCGGCGGCGGGCTCGTGGCCCGCGGTCCTGGCCGGGTTCGACCGCGCCTACGCCGAGGCGGCCGCCCGCCCGACAGCCCGCCCGAATTGAGGTATATTGTTACCATGGTAACAGCGGAGCGGACCCAGACCGGCCTCCGGGTGGAGAAGAACCTGCTCAAGGTCCTCAAGGGGCTGGCGGAATACCTGGACATGTCCCTGGGCGACCTCGTCGAGGGCATCACGCTCCACGCCTTCGAGGGGCGGGCGCCGTTCTCGCCCGAGACGCTCGGCAAGATCGACCAGCTCAAGTCCGTCTACGGCCTCACCCTGACCGCCGACGACGCGCACCGGCTGGTCACCCGGTGACGGGGGTGCAGTATTCGCTCAGCGGCCTGGTCGCGGTGCCGCTGCCGCCCGCCGAGGCGCTGCTGCTGTTCACGCCGCGCGGCGAGGAGCGCTGGGTCAAGGGCTGGCGGCCGCGCTTCCCGATGCCCGCCGACGACGACTGCGCGCCCGGCACGGTCTTCGAGACCGACACCCACGGCGAGCGCACCACCTGGATCGTGGTCGACCGCCAGGAGGGCCGCCGCGTCTGCTACGCCCGCGTCACCCCCGGCTCCCGGGCCGGCACGGTCACCGTGACCGTCACCGGCGACACCCGGGGCGGCAGCACGGCCGAGGTCGTCTACGACCTCACCGCCCTGTCCCCGCAGGGCGCCCGCGAGCTGCGCGGGTTCGCTGACGGCTACGCCGACTACCTGCGCGGCTGGCAGACCGCCATCGCCGAGCACCTCAGCGCGCCCGAGGCCGTGACCCCCGGCTGAGGTCATGGAGCCCGGTTGAGCACCACGTAGCCGTCGCGCTCGAACACCTTCGTGTAGCCCTCCGCCATCAGCCTGCCCACCTGGGCGAACTGCTCCTCGGCGGTGCCGAACGGGAACTCCCAGCGGGCCGTGTCGGCCACCACCCAGGGCGCGCCCTGCGGCCGTCCCGTCCACAGCAGGACCGTGGCGCGGCTGCTCAGGGCGGGCCCGACGGAGTTGGCCGCCTCGACCGTCACCCCCGACGGCACGTGCGCGACCGCCGCCTCGGCCGCGGCCGTCTTGACCGGGTCGCCCTTGTAGAAGGCGGGATGGTAGAGCTGGTCCAGGGCGAACCTCGGCACCAGCGTGACCGCCACCGCGCACACCGCCACCGCCCACGCCAGCGTCAGCGACCGGTCGCCGGGCCGCTTGACCCAGCGCAGCAGCCGGGCCAGCCCGTCCACGCCCGCGCAGAACAGGATCGCCACCGTGAAGGCGTTGTACTGGAAGTCCGCCTGCCACCACAGATGACGGTCGGCCAGCATGCGTTCGAGCACATGCGGCAGCGCCACCAGCGACAGCGGCGACAGCAGGCACAGCAGCAGCGTCGGCCACGCCAGCAGGAACAGCGTGTCGACCTTGGCCTCCTCGCTGAAGGGCAGCAGCAGCGCGGCGAGCGGATCGCGCAGCATCGTCAGCACCGCGCCCGGCACGTCCGGCCCGAGATGGCCGTAGGCCCAGAAGTCGGACGCCTGCCCGCCCAGCATCGGGACGAGCGCGCCCCGGGTCAGCATCACCCCGCCCAGCCCCACGGCCGCGCAGCACACGCCGCGGAAGCGGTCGCCCACGGCGAACAGGTAGGCGCCGAACCCGATCACCATCAGCCCCATGTCCTCCTTGACCAGGAGGAGCGTGAACAGGGCCACGAAGGCGGGCAGGTGCCGGCCGGCCTGGTAGCGCTCGATCGCGACGGCGGTCAGCAGCGGCACGAACATGACCTCGTGCGCGTCGAACGCCACCGCCTGCGCCACCGGCCACGACAGCGCGTAGGCCAGCGCGACCAGGTAGGCGGGGCCGAGACCCAGCACGCGGCGGGTGAACAGCCAGATGAACGGGATCGCCGCCGCGAACAGCAGCGCCTGCGCCACGATCAGCGACCCGGGCCCGTCGTGCACCCAGTAGAAAGGCGCCAGCAGCGCGTAGATGGGCGAGAAGTGGTCGGCGAGCTGGAGGTAGTCCAGCCCCCGGTCGTGGAAGGCGCCGAGGACCGGCGCGTACGGGAGCCGGAAGGACGCGTAGTTGCGCACGGTCTGGTCGAGGATGACCAGGTCGAAGGTGCTGGTGCGGTAGGTGGCCAGCTCCACCAGGCCGATCACGGCGTACGCGACGGCCGACACCAGGCTGAGGAGCCCGACCCGCAGGCGGTCGCCCCTCAGCCAGGGGTTGAACCGGGTCATGAAACCGGAGAGAGTGGCGCCGACCTTGGGCCGCCCCACCAGCGTGTCGCCCGTCACGGGCAGCAAGACTAGACCGGTTTCATGCGGAACGTCATCAGCTGCAGGCGCCCTGGATCTTCGTCGCGGAGCTCTGGAGCTTGGTGACGGCGTCCATGGCGGCGGTCGGGTTCGCAGCGTCGATCTTGATGCTCTCCATGCCGCTGGCCATCTCGTCGAGGGCCGAGCGGAGCTCGCCGTCATAGTCGGCGGCCAGGGTCTTGATCTTGCCGGCGGCCTCCTGGCCGGCCTTCTCCATGGCGGAGGGGTCGGTGGCGGCGCCCGCGACCGAGGTGCTGAAGCCGTTCATGATCGTGGTGACCTCGCTGGCGACCTTGTTGCAGTCGACCGCGGTGCCGATCGCGCCGCACGCGGTGGTGAGGCCGGCAAGGGTGAGCGTCGCGATCGCGATCGCGATGCGGCGAGGGGGAGTCATGGTCTTGCCCTTCGTTGGTGTAGGAACGAGGGGACAGTATGGCGCAAACCTTGACCGACGCTTGCACCCCACTAGCATCATCGATATCAAGCCGACGTAAAGCGGGTATCTGTCCTCTTCGTGAGAGTGGTCGTGATCGGGGCGGGCGTGGCGGGTCTCGCTCTCGCGCGCGCTCTGATGGGCGGCGGGCACGAGGTCGAGGTGTTCGAGGAGGCCCCGGAGCCGCGCACGGCCGGCGGGTCCGTCACGCTCTGGCCGGGCAGCACCGCGATCCTGCGCGAGCTCGGCATCGACGCCGCCGCCGCCGGGCGGCGGCTGGAGACGCTGGAGTCCTGGTCGGCGCGGGGGCGGATGCTCAGCGCCGCCGACCTCACCGACGCCGAGCGCGCCTACGGCCATCCCACCGTGCACGTGGCGCGCGGCGAGCTGGTCGCGCTGCTCGCCGAGGGCGTCCCGGTCACGTACGGCGCCGCCGCCGAGGACGTCGACCCAGGCGGCGCGCGTGCGCGGCTGGCCGGCGGCCGGACGGTCCGCGGCGACGTGCTGGTGGGCGCGGACGGGCGCCGGTCGGCGGTCCGGCACGCCATGCTGGGCGGCGATCCCGCGCGGCTCAGCGGCTGGGCGACCTGGCAGGGGTTCACCACCGAGCCGACCCCGCTCATCTCCGCGGGCCGGGCCGTCCTGATCTCCGGCGAGGGCGGGCTGTGCGGGCTGATCCCGGCGGGCGGCGGGCGGCTGCTGTGGTGGTTCGACGTGCGCACGGCTCCCGGCAGGCCGCTGTGGGGCGACGACCCCGACCCGGTGGGGAAGCTGCGGCGGCTGTTCGGCGACCTGCCCGACCCGGTGCCGCGCATCCTCGCCACGATGACCGCGCCCGAGTTCTTCCCGCACCACACGTGGAAGATCCCGGACGTGTGGGGGCACGGGCCGACCACGCTGGCCGGCGACTCGGCGCACACCATGCCGCCGACCCTGGCGCAGGGCGCCAACCAGGCGCTGGAGGACGCCTGGCTGCTGGCGCGCTCGGTCACCGGCGACCTGCGCGCCTACGAGCGGGCCCGCGCCAGGATGGTGCGCCGCTCGGCCGTGCTCGCCGGGATCGAGATCACCAACCGGCACGAGCCGCTGGCCCGGCTGGTGCCGAAACGGGTCGCGACCGGCCTGTGCACCCGGTGGCTCAGGTGGGCCAGCGGCTACCTCTTGACAGCCTCCTAGGCCGAGCTGACTATTTCGCATATAGGGCAACTCGGTGCGTATTACGCAACAAGGAGTGTCTGTTGACCAGCACATCGAGCCTGATCTCCACGCTGCCCGGACGCTCCTACACCGACCCCGAGGTGTTCGCCCGCGAGCAGGCCCTGATCTTCGAATCGCTCTGGTTCTGCGCGGTCAGATCCGCCGAGCTCGCCGCCCCGGGCGCGTTCCGTACCGTCCAGGCCGGGCGCGAGAGCGTCATCGTGGTGCGGGGCCGCGACGGGCTGCTGCGGGCCTTCCTCAACGTCTGCCGGCACCGCGGCGCGCGGCTGTGCCTGGAGGAGGGCGGCGAGATCAGGCGGACGATCCGGTGCGCCTACCACGCCTGGTCCTACGACCTCGACGGCACGCTGGCGGCGGCGCCCAACCTGGCGAGGATGCCGGACGTCGACCGGGTCGCCTACGGCCTGGTGCCCGTGGCGCTGCGCGAATGGCTCGGCTACGCGTGGATCTGCCTGGCCGACGAGCCGCCACCGTTCGAGGAGAGCGTGACCCACGCCGCCACCGAACGGCTCGGCGACCCGGCCGCCATCGATCGCTACCACGCCGACGAGCTCGCCGTGGGCCGCCGCGTCCGCTACGACGTGCGCGCCAACTGGAAGCTCATCGTCGAGAACTTCATGGAGTGCTACCACTGCGCGACCATCCACCCCGAGCTCACGGCGGTGCTGCCGGAGTTCGCCGGAGGATACGCGGCCCAGTACTACGTCGGGCACGGCGCCGCGTTCGCCGAGCGGGCCGAGGGGTTCACCGTCGACGGCGCCGCCGGGTTCGGCAAGCTGCCCGACGTCGCGCCCGAGCAGGACCGGCGCTACTACGCGGTCACCGTCAAGCCGCAGGTCTTCGTCAATTTGGTGCCCGACCACGTGATCGTGCACCGGATGTTCCCGCTGGCCGCCGACCGCACGATCGTGGAGTGCGACTGGCTCTACCACCCCGACGTGGTCGCCTCGGGGGCCGACCTGTCGCGCTCCGTCGAGCTGTTCCACCGGGTCAACGAGCAGGACTTCGACGCCTGCGAGCGGACCCAGCTCGGCATGTCGTCACGCGCCTACGCCGACGGCGGCGTGCTGGTGCCCAGCGAGCACCACATCTCCGCGTTTCACGACTGGGTGAACCAGCGCTTGCGCGGATAGCGGACCGCGAGCGCGCCGTACTTGGTCTCGCCCGTCACCACCACGTGCAGCACCCCGGGCCGCTGACGCCCGGGCACGTCGGCGGTGGACGTGGTGCCGTACGTGGTGCGGAACCCGTCGACGTTGGCCGAGGCGCCCGGCGGCAGCACGATCTTGGCCGAGCCGTACTTGAGGTCGAGCTCGACCTCCACCACGGGATGGGCGATGACCGCCTGGCTGAAATCGAGGTGGACGCCGCCGTGCTTGGAGACGGCACGCAGCCGGCGCGGCACCGCCCAGTCGCCGGCGCGCTTGAGCTCGTCATGCTTGGTCTCCAGCACGACCACGTCGTCGGCCTGCGGCGTGTCGGCGGGCAGGTCCTCGACGACCTTGACCAGGTCGCTCTGAACCTTGGCACTCAGCGCCCGTTCGAGCCGGTCCTCCAGCTCGAACTGGTCCAGACGCCCCTCGGTGAAGGCGCGCTGCAACTGCTGGGTGACGAGTTCCCGATCCGCGTCGGATGCGCGGATCTGCATTTCCGACATGTCTTGAGCATAGGGTCGCATCGGTCAGAACGGGAGTGGACGGCCTGCGGGGGTACGCAGATCGAGGGGGAGCGGGCGGCGAGGGGGCCGGGGCCGCTGTACGATCTGAAGTCTCTTCACACTGAATAGCTACCCAACACTCGGCCTTGATGACACCAACGCCGGGTAGCGTGAAAGGCGATGTTGGCAGACCCGTTCGTGCACCCGGCACTCTTCTACAGAGGCGATCGGGAATACGTTGCTGCCACGACCCGGTTCATCCGCGAGGGCCTGGACGCCGGCGAGCCCGTGGCCGTCGCCGTTCCGGCGCGTAACCTCGAGCTGATCGAGGCCGTGCTGGGCGCCGATGCCGCCCGTGTGACCATGCTCGACATGCTCAAGGCGGGGCGCAATCCCGGGCGGATCATCCCCGGCGTGCTGCGCGACTTCGCCGACCGCCATCCCGGCGAGCACGTGCGCATCATCGGCGAGCCGATCTGGCCCGGGCGCAGCGCGACCGAATACCCGGCGTGCGCCCAGCACGAGGCGCTGATCAACTACGCGTTCCGGGGCAGGCAGGTCACGATCCTGTGCCCGTACGACCTGGACGGGCTCGATCCCGAGGTCATCCGCGAGGCCGAGCTCACCCACCCCGTGCTGCTCGACGAGGAGGGGGAGCGCATCAGCGACCTCTACGCTCCTCAGGCGGTCGTCGACGGGCACAACCGCCCGCTCGACGAGCCGGGCGAGCACGTCGCGCTCCGCTTCGACCGCCACAACCTGGCGGCGGCCCGCCTGCTCGCCGGTGAGGTGGGCGACAAGCTGGGGTTCACCGGCGAGCGGCTCGACGACATCCGGCTGGTCGTCGCCGAGCTCAGCGCCAACAGCCTCGACCACGGCGGCGGCGCCGGCGTGATCCGCGTGTGGCACGCCGACGGCCGGCTGGTCTGCGAGGTGAGCGACGCCGGGCACATCACCGACCCGCTGGCCGGGCGCGCCCCCGTCGACCCGCGCGTGCCCGGCTCGCGCGGCCTGCTCATCGTCAACCTGCTGAGCGACCTCGTCCGCGTGCACACCCGGGCCGGAGCCACCGCCATCCGGGCCTACTTCGACCTGCCCGGACGGCGCTCCGTGCCCGCTCAGGACTCCAGGTAGGCCATGTCGGCGTAACGGTCGCCGCGCACCGCGTCGGCGGGCACCGCCCGCTCCAGCGCGGCGAGCTGCTCGGAGGTCAGCTCGATGTCCGCCGCCGCCGCGTTCTCCTCCAGGTAGCGCAGCCGCTTGGTGCCCGGGATCGGCACCACGTCGCGCCCCTGGGCGAGCACCCAGGCCAGCGCGAGCTGCGCCGTCGTCACCCCGGCCGCCTCGGCGATCCTGGTGACCTCGGCGACCATGGCGGCGTTGTGCTCGGCGTTCTGTCCCGTGTTGCGCGGCATCCACTTGCGGAAGTCGTCGTCGGGCAGCTCGTCGGCCGGCGGCATGGCGCCGGTGAGGAAGCCCCGGCTGATCGGCGAATAGGCGACCAGCGCCACGCCCAGCTCGCGGGCCGTGGGCAGGATCTCCGCCTCCAGGCCCCGGGTGAACAGCGAGTATTCGCTCTGCAGCGCGGCGATCGGGTGCACGGCCGCCGCCCGGCGCAGCGTCGCCGCGCTCACCTCCGACAGCCCGAGATGGCGGACCTTGCCCTGCTGGACCAGCTCGGCCATCGCGCCGACCGAGTCCTCGACGGGCACGTCCGGGTTGCGGCGGTGCATGTAGTAGAGGTCGATGTGGTCGACGCCGAGCCGGCGCAGCGAGGCGTCGCAGGCCGTCCGGATGTAGTCGGGGCTGTTCTCGATCGTGCGGGCGCCGCCGGCGCGGTTCACGCCGAACTTGGTGGCGAGCACGACCTCGTCCCGGCGGCCCTTGATCGCCCGGCCCACCAGCTCCTCGTTGTGCCCGCTGCCGTACATGTCGGCGGTGTCCAGAAAATTCATGCCCAGGTCGAGGGCGCGGTGAATGACCGAGATCGACTCCGCCTCGTCGCCCTTGCCGTAGAACTCCGACATGCCCATGCAGCCCAGCCCCAGAGCCGAGACCTCCGGGCCGTCCGTGCCGAGTGTGCGCCTGTTCATCCGTGTCCCCTGTACATGTCGATCGTGTGGTCCAGGGCCGCTCCCCGACCGCCTCCGGGCCTTCCTGAGCAGCTCATGCATCCAGGGTCGCCCTTTGAGCGCGCTCTAAGTCAAATCCCTACTCCCCCTGAGGGGGCAATCCCTACCAGGGTCTGTATCCCCGCAGGTCATCATGCCCCTGACAGGGGTATCAAGACCGAAGTAGTAGGGGATTCCTCAGGGCCCGCCGGGGGTGATCTCCGATACTCCGCGAAGCCGGATTCCGCCACGTTTGTAGGCATGAAGGGTTTGCTTGTCAGCGGATTCACGGCCATCGGCACCGGCGCGGGCGCCATGTTCACCCTGCACGCCGAGACGGGCCTGGACCCGATGCACACGGTGATCAGCGAGTACGCCTTCCAGGCGGCCGGCTGGCTGCTGCCGCTGTCGCTGACCCTGTTCGCGGTGGGCTCGACGCTGATCGCCGAGGCCGTGCGCCGGGCCGGGGCGGACCGCCGCGTCGTCGCCCTGCTGCTGGTGTGGGGCGCGAGCATGTTCCTCATCGGCGCGTTCCCGACCGACCCGCCCGGCGTCGAGCTGTCGCTGTCGGGCGCCGTCCACCGCTACGCCGCCTTCGTCGCCTTCCTGGTCATGCCCGTCGCGGGACTGCTGCTGGCCAGGGCCCGCGTCCGCCACGCCCGCGCCGTCCGCGTGCTCAGCACCATCGCCCTGGTCGCCCTGGTCGCCGTCGTGATCCCGTACGTGGTCCGGATGTTCGGCATCCCGCTGGCCAACGAGGACTTCCCCGCCGGGCTGATCCAGCGCACCGTGGTCGTCACCGAGCTCGCCGTCCTCGCCCTGGCCGGGATGTCGGCGCTCAACCCCGCCCCCCGCCGCGTGCCCGCCCTCGCCCGCCCCCTTGCCTGAGCCCTTGCCTGAGCAGGAGTGAACGGCTCTCCCTCGGTTAGAGGGGGAGCCTGACACTTTGCTTTGCACGGAGGTATCGGCATGACCATCCTGATCGCCTACGACGGCTCCGACGACGCCAAGGCCGCCATCGCCTTCGCCGGCAAGATGTTCCCCGGCCGGCACGCGGTGGTGCTGACCGTGTGGGAGCGGCTGGCGATGACCTCCGCCCGGGCGTCCGCCGGGCTCATCATGACGATCGACAACTCAGCCGCCGAGGACGAGGCCATCGGCAAGGCCATGCGCGAGCTCGCCGAGCACGGCGCCTCCCTCGCCACCGAGGCCGGCCTGGACGCCACCCCGCGCTGCTCCTCCGACGCCGTGGCCGTCTGGGCCACGATCGTCGACACGGCCGACGAGCTGGACGCCGAGCTGATCGTCACCGGCACCCGGGGGCTCGGCGGTGTGCGCTCGCTCCTGCTGGGCAGCACCTCCGACCGCGTCCTGCACCACTCCCGCCGCCCCGTCCTCGTCGTCCCCGGACCGGAGTCCGGGGCCTGATCTTCCCCGTCCTCTGTCCGGGGGTTGATCGTCCCCGGAGCCCACCGTCCACCCACACCCGCTGGGCTCCGGGGCGCTCGTCGAAACGCCGCCCGCCATTTCCCCCGCGTATCCCGGGCCGATGGGAAAGTGTCGGCCCGATGGTGCAGAGTTGCCTCCTGGAACGAGGAGGGCGCGTGGCCGCAGGGCTGGCGAGAAGGTTGGCCACCGGCGACGCGGTGGTCGTCGGGCTCAGTGCCATGGTGGGCGCCGGCGTGTTCGCGGCCTTCGCCCCCGCCGCGCGGGCGGCCGGCACGTGGCTGCTCGCCGCGCTCGCCCTGGCCGGCCTGGTGGCCTACTGCAACGCGACCTCCTCGGCGCGCCTGGCCGCGCTCTACCCCGAGTCCGGCGGCACGTACGTCTACGGCAGGCGTCGCCTCGGCCCGTTCTGGGGCTACCTCGCGGGCTGGGGCTTCACGATCGGCAAGACCGCCTCCTGCGCCGCGATGGCGCTCACCTTCGGCGCCTATGCGGCCCCCGCGCTCGCCCGCCCGCTGGCCATCGCCGCCGTGGTGGTGCTCACCGCGCTCAACCTGTTCGGGGTGCAGCGCTCCGCCGCCGCGGCCCGGGTGATGGTGGCGTTCGTCCTGCTGGTGCTGGCCGGGGTCGTCGTGGCGGCCTTCGCGGGCGGCACGCCCGGCGCTTCCCAGGTCACGGCCCAGGCCGCCGGGGCGCCCGCCGGCCTGGCCGCCCCCGGGCTCTGGGGAGTGCTCCAGGGCGCCGGGCTGCTGTTCTTCGCGTTCGCCGGATATGCGCGGATCGCCACGCTGGGGGAGGAGGTGCGCGATCCCGCCCGGACCATCCCGCGTGCCATCGGCATCGCGCTGGCCGTCACGTTCGTCGTCTACGCCCTGGTGGCGGTGGCCGCGCTCGGCACGCTGACCGCGTGGGGGCTGGCGGGCTCCGGCGCGCCGCTGGCCGACGTGGTGAGCGCGGCCGGGGCGGAGTGGATGCGGCCGGTGGTCGTCGCCGGCGCGGCGGTGGCGGCCCTCGGCGCGCTGCTCGCGCTCATGCTCGGGGTGTCGCGCACGGTCCTGGCGATGGCCAGGGAGCGTGACCTGCCCGGCGTGTTCGCCGCCGTCCACCCCGGAGCGCAGGTGCCGCGCCGGGCCGAGCTCGCCGTCGCGGCGGCGGTGACCGTCCTGCTGCTGGTCGCCGACCTGCGCGGGGCCATCGGGTTCTCCTCCTTCGGCGTGCTCGTCTACTACGCCGTCGCCAACGCCTCCGCGTTCACCCTGCGCCGCGACGAGGGCGCGCCGCCGAAGGCCGTGCCGGTGCTCGGGCTGGCCCTGTGCCTGCTGCTCGCCGCCACCCTCCCGCTCGCCTCCGTGCTCGCGGGCCTGGCCGTCTTCGCGGCCGGCGCCGTCCTCTGGGCCGTACGGCACCGGCTCCGGCAGGGCCGGCCGTCACCCTGACGCGCCTGGGCCGGGCGGGTCCGGCCGCGTTATGCTGGAGGCTCCCGTCGATGGCTCGGGCGTGCCGCTGAAAGCGCCCATCACATGAAGACCTCCGCGGAGGAGATCCGCCCGCGCGCATGAGCGGGGTCAGGGTCCGTACGAGCAAGGACCTCAAGTCCGCCCGGCGGCGACGGCCACCCCGGTGCCTGGGGCACCTGACCGTCGCGCCGCTGTGGCCGATGCACACCGCCAATCTGGGCACGCTGCTGCGCACCTGCGACGCCGTCGGCGCGTGCCTGGCCGTGCCCCGGCTGCCGTGGGTGCCGGAGGCGCTGGCCAAGGGCAACACGCTGCGCGCCGGGGCCTGCGTCCACTGGGTGCGGCCGCTGCGCTGGCTCGCCGAACGGCGCGAGCGGGGCGAGCAGGTCGTCGGCGTCGAGCTGGCCGAGGAGGCCGTCCGGCTGGCCGACCTGCCCATGGCCAGGCAGCCGACCGTCGTCGTGCTCGGCCACGAGGCCGACGGCATCCCGCCCGAGGCGCTCGACCTGCTCGACCTGGTCGTCGAGATCCCCATGATCGGCACCGGCGCGAGCCTGAACGTGGCCGTCGCCGGGTCGCTCGTCCTCTACAAGCTGGCCGGGTTCAGCTGAGCCGAAGTTGACCCCAACCGTGGTTGAGGTTGCAGGATCGGGCGCATGAAGGTGGAAATCTACGCCGATGTGCTCTGTCCGTGGTGCTACATCGGCAAGAGGCGGTTGGCGGCCGCCCTGGAGACGGTCGCCGGCCGGGAGTCCGTCGAGCTCGTCTGGCGCGCCTACGAGCTGGCGCCGGAGCAGGGCCGCGTCCCCGGCCCGACCGCCGCCGAGGCGATGAGCGAATGGTGGGGCGACCAGGCGCCGGCCAGGGTCGCGCACATCCAGGCCCTGGGCGCGGCCGAGGGCCTGGAGCTCAACCTGGGGCTGGCCAGGCCGGTGAGCACGTTCGACGCGCACCGGCTCAACCTCCTCGCCGCCCGGCACGGGCTGGCCGCCGAGATGATGGAACGGCTGCTGCGCGCCTACCACACCGAGGGCCTGAACGTGGCCGACCCGGACGTGCTGCGCCGCCTCGGCGCGGAGGCGGGCCTGGACGCCGGCGAAGTCGACGCGGTGCTGACCGGCGACGCGCACGCCGACGACGTACGCGCCGACCGGCGCAGCGCGGCCGAGCGGGGCATCACGGGCGTCCCGACCCTGGTGATCGACGGCGGCCCGCCGGTCCCCGGCGTCCAACCCGTCGCCGACCTGCGCCGCCTGCTGGAGCTCGCGCTGGCCAGGTGATCCCCGCCGGGCGCTCGCCGCGGGGTTGCCGGGCGCGTACGTTGACGTGCATGTGAGGCGGCTTTACATTGGCGCGGTCGGCCCAGCAGGCACGGAGGCCCCCATGACCACAGTCAGCACCGTCCGCGGGCCCGTCGAGGCCGACCGGCTCGGCCAGACGCTCATGCACGAGCACGTGTTCGTCACCTCCACCGAGCACCTGGACAACTACGGCAAAGGCGCCTGGTGGGACGAGGAATACCGGGTCGCCGACGCGATCACGAAGCTGAACGCGGTGGCGGCCAAGGGGGTCAGGACGATCGTCGACCCCACGGTGTGGGGGCTCGGGCGCTACATCCCCCGCATCCAGCGCATAGCGGCTGAAGTGCCCGATCTGCACATCATCGTCGCCACCGGCCTCTACACCTTCGACGAACTGCCCCACCAGTACGAGCACCGGGGGCCGGGGCTGCTCATCGACATGCCGGACCCGATGATCGAGGACTTCGTCCGCGACCTGACCGAAGGCATCGCCGACACGGGCGTCAAGGCGGCGTTCCTCAAGTGCGTCGTCGAGCACAAGGGCCTGACGCCCGGCGTCGAGCGGGTCTGCCGCGCCGTCGCCCAGGCCCACCTGCGCACCGGCGCGCCGATCACCGTCCACACGAACTCGTTCACCCAGAGCGGGCTCCCGGCGCTCGACCTGTTCGCCGAGGAGGGCGTGAACCTGGCCAAGGTCGTGGTCGGCCACGCCGGTGACAGTAACGATTTGGATTACTTGATGAAGCTGGCCGACACCGGCGCCACGCTCGGCATGGACCGGTTCGGGCTCGACCTCTACAACCCGACGGCGCAGCGCGTGGCCACGATCGCCGCGCTGTGCCGCCGCGGCTACGCCGACCGGATGGTGCTCAGCCACGACGCCGCCTGCTTCAACGACTACTTTCCCGAGGCCTGGGACGAGACCCGCGGCGCCCTGGCGCCCAACTGGAGATACGATCACATCCACGACGACGTGCTGGCCGCGCTGACGGAGTCTGGTGTGACCGGCGAGCAGATCGAACGGATGCTGGTGTTCAACCCCCGTCAACTGTTCTCGTAAAGTGGGGGGAAGGTAAGAGCAACGCAGGTAGGTGGAACTGGGTGACTTCGGACCAGGCCTTGTCGATCAGCCTCGGGCTTCAGGGGCCGTGTGTCATCGCAAGGCTGACCGGCGACTTCGATTTCGGCTCCGCGGCCGAGGTCCGTGATCGCGTCACCAAGGCGCTCGACCTGACCCAGCCGCCGATGCTTGTCATCGACATGCAGGCCGTCGCGGTCTGCGACTCCTCGGGCCTGTCCGTCCTGGTCTACCTGCACAAGGCCGTCACCGCGTCCGGCGGACGGCTGCTGCTGTCCGGGCTCAACGGCAGGTGCAAGCACCTGTTCGCGATCACCGCGCTCGACAAGTTCTTCGACATCCGCACCACCGCCGAGCTCGCCATCGCCGAACTCAGCGAAGACGGGAATTCACCGCCGTTTACCGGGTAGTTGCCTCGGCATGCCGGTCCAAGAGCCCGATCTGCTCGGCCTTTACCTGAAGCAGATCGGCACGACCCCCTTGCTCACCGCCGCGGACGAAGTGGAGCTGGCTCAGCGGATCGAAGCCGGGCTGTACGCCGGGCACCTCATCGGCTCCGGCGCGGGCACCGCCGAGCTCGACGTCGTCCGCCGCGACGGCCAGCGTGCCAAGGACCTGCTCATCGGGTCCAACCTCCGGCTGGTGGTCGCCGCCGCCCGACGCTACGCCCACCGCGGGCTGCCGCTCGTCGACGTCATCCAGGAGGGCAACCTCGGGCTGATCAGGGCGGTGGAGAAGTTCGACTACCGGCGCGGCTACAAGTTCTCCACGTACGCGATGTGGTGGATCCGCCAGGCGATCGAACGGGGCATCCACGACAAGAGCCGCACCGTACGGCTGCCCGTCCACGTGGCGGAGGAGCTGGCGCGGCTGCTGCGGGCCGAACGCGCGCTCGCCGCCTCGCTCGGCCGCACACCCGGCGACGACGAGCTGGCCGAGGCCGCCGGGCGCACGCCGGAGCAGGTGGCGGGGCTGCGCGGGCTCGCCAGGGACCCGGTCAGCCTGGACACGCCCGTCGGCGAGAACGGCGAGAGCAGCATCGGCGACCTGCTCGCCGACGAGGACGGGCCGCAGGTGCAGGAGCTGGCCGAGCGGCGGGCGCTGAGCGTCTCGGTGAACGAGGTGATCACGTCGCTGCCGCCGAGGGAGGCGGTGATCCTCAGGCTCAGGTACGGGCTCGCCGGGGAAGAGGTCTGGACATATAGCGATATTGCGCGACAAATGGGGCTGACCCGGGAGCGGATCCGCCAACTGGAGAAGCAGGCGCTCAAGCGGCTCAGCAAGGACGGGCCGCTGCTCGCCTGGGCTTCGTAACCGTCCCGCTCCTTGATGTCGCCCGGCTGCCGGTGGTCAATGGAGATGCCGCCTTCAACTGGGGGAGGCGGCTGAACCGGTTCGCCATGGGGGCAACATGATCAGAAGTCTTGCCGGCGCGCTCTTAATCGCCACGGCCGCCGCGGGAGTGCTCGTCCCACCCGCCGAGGCCGCTACCACGCGGGCCGGCGCCACCGCGTCCGTCACCGAGGCCGCGGCCGCCGTCGCGGCGAAACCGCACCTCATCCGCTACAAGATTTACTTCGGCCGGTGCAAGGACACCTGCCGCATCAAGGTCCGCATCACCAACACATCCAGCAAGCGCCTCTACTCGGTGAGCGTGAACGCTCGCCTCAAGGTCAACAACCGTAAGGTCGGATCCTGCCACGACTACGTCGGCCAGATCCGACCCAAGGGCGTCCGGTGGGGCGGATGCACCGTCCGGACCAGATCGCTGTCGAAGATGTGGAACCGCTGGCTCGACGGTGAGATCCGCTTCGACAAGCAGGTCAACACCGTCGTGCACTACGAGTATTACCGCTGACCCTGCTGCGTCGTCAGGCGGTGATCATCAGGGCGAGACCGATGAGCACCACGATCGGCACGACCCAGACGACAGCCTCGGCGGCGAACTCCTTGTACATGCAGAATCAATCTCCCTGTGCAACGCCCGAGCGGGGGCAGCGTAAACGTCACTGCGCAGCATAGCCGTCCCCGCGCCATGCGCAGAGCCCACCATCCGGCCACCCACCCGCGCCCGGGTTCGCGTGAGGGGCTCGGCACGACGCCCACCCCTTACGAGGCCCGCGTACGACGACCCGACCACCCCTTCGTGCGGTCGGGTGACGGCCGGTCCGGCCGCCCGCCCTCCTCCAGGGAGAGGGCGTCCGGACGGGCGGGCCGTCCGCCTCTCCGAGGGGAGGGGGCGTCCGGGCCGCCGCCCCTCCGGGGATTCGGGCGTCCAGTGGGTTTTTCGTCCCGCCGGGGGTGGGCGTCGGGTCGGATCGGCTCGCCCTTTCTCCGGGGAGAGGGCGTCCTGACGGGCGGGCCGTCCGCCCCCCGGGGGGCGTCCGGGAAGGGCCGCCCCTCCGTCCCTCCGGGGCGAGTGGGCGTCCAGTGGGGACTCCGTCCCGCCGGGGGAGGGCGTCCGGTCGGATCGGTTCTCCGCCCCTCCGGGGGAGGGGTGTCCGGGAGGGCCCGGCCCTCCGTCCCTCCGGGGGAGAGGGGTCGGTCGTTCGCCTTCGTCCGGTGGGGTGGGGTGGGTCGGTTCTTCCCTTCCGGAGGGGAGTGTCCGTTTCCGGGCAGGTGTCCGAGGGAAGGGCGGGGCTCAGGGGTGGTGTTGCTGGGCGATGCGCTTGCCGAGGCTCGCGAGGGAGTCGTCGGCCATGAGCGCCGGCAGGTGCGGGGCGTCCTCGTCGATGCGGCGCAGGATCTCCGGGTGGTCGCCGTGGTGGCGGGTCCAGGCGCGGACGACGTCGGGCATCGCCGCGACGGCCGCGTCCGACAGGATCGCCTCACGGGGAAGCCATGAGGTGAGGAACCGCGTCACCCTGGCCGGGCTCCACCACAACGGCCGATCCCCCAGGAACTCGACGAGCTTCTCGAACGCCTCCCGAGCCCCGGGCAGGTCCGGAAGATCGTGGAATCGGGTGATCAGGTCGTCGGCCGGGTGGCGTACCGGGTCGGGGACGGCGCGGGCGCGTGACAGCGCGAGCGGGCGGACGGCGGGCAGCGTCTCCGCGACCTCCGCCCCCAGCACCAGGTCCGTCACCTCGAACGCGTCGAGGATCCGCCCGGCCACGACCCCCGGATCGGTGGGGACGAGGTCGAGGTCGTCGAGGAACTTCGGCTCCTCCACGACCGCGTCGACGGCCAGCCCGCCGTGCACCTGGTCGATGGCCACCACGAGCAGGTGCGGCTCCTTGCCGTCGGCGTAGCGGAAGGCGAGCGCGGCCAGGGTCTGCTCGCCGTAGCGATCTGCCGGGCCGTACCATGCGCCGTCGCAGGTGACCTGCCCCATCCGCGCCACCCAGCCGGCCAGCGACCCCGTCGCCTCGACCCCGGCCTGCCGGTACGGCGCGAAGACGGAGGTGCCGGCGGGGGAGTCAGTGGGGGTGTCGTCGCCGTCTGTGGTCTCGCCTTCGGCGGTGTCCGGTGGCGGTGCGGTGGCCTCGTCCTCGGTGGGGTGGAGGGCCGCCAGGGCGGCGAGGGCGAGGCGGGCTTCGGTGCGGTCGTCGCGTACGAGCTGGGCGAGGAGCCCGTCGTCCCCGGCCGCCTCCAGGTCGGCGGTGAGCCGGGCCGCCCACAACTCGGTGCGCAGCGGCGAACGCCACCTGAGCAGGTCGCGAGCCTGGTTGATCGTGGTGTCGAACGCTGTGGTGCTCACCCCTCGACCGTATCGCCCCGCACCTCCACGACAGGGCGTACGGCCTTCCGCTGAGGGCGATCATCCCGGGAGCCCGCCGTTCCGAGCCGGTGGAGGAACGGCGGGCCCTGGGGTCAGCGGGTGGTGTCGCCGCCGAGGCCGGCCTTGCGGAGGGCTTCGGCCATGGCGCCCATCGGCTGCGGGCGGTCCTGGCGGCGCTGGCCGCCACGGTTGCCGTCGCCGCGACCGCGCTGTCCGTCACGTCCGCGCTGCCCGCCGTCGCCGCGACCGTCGCCGCGACCGTTGCCGCCCCGGCCGCCGTCGCCACGGGCACCGTCACCACGGGCACTGTCGCCCCGGCCGCCGTTGTTGCCTCGGCCGCCGCGGTTGCCGTCACCGCGCTGGCCGTCGCCGCCGCGGCCACGCTGGGCGCCGTCGCCCCGGCCGCGGGAGCGGCCTTCCCCGCGACCGCCGGTGCCGTTGCCGCCACCGGCCGCGCCGTTGCCGTTGCCGGAGGCGGTGGCTGTGGCGTCGGCGTCGGAGCGGCGGCCGTTGCGGCGGCCGTCGGCGCCGGTGGCCGTGGGGAGCTCGTCGTCGAGGCGGAGGGTCAGGCTGATGCGCTTGCGCGGGATGTCGACGTCGAGGACCTTGACGCGGACGATGTCGCCCGGCTTGGCCACCTCGCGGGGATCCTTCACGAAATTGTGGGACATGGCCGAGACGTGGACCAGCCCGTCCTGGTGGACGCCGACGTCCACGAACGCGCCGAACGCCGCGACGTTCGTGACCACGCCCTCCAGGATCATGCCCGGCTCCAGGTCGGACAGCTTCTCCACGCCCTCCTTGAACGTCGCCGTCTTGAAGGCCGGACGCGGGTCGCGGCCGGGCTTCTCCAGCTCGCGCAGGATGTCGGTGACGGTCGGGAGGCCGAAGGTGTCGTCGGTGAACTCCTCGGGCTTCAGCGCCTGCAGCGCCGACGTGTTGCCGATCAGCGACTTGAGGTCGGCGCCCGCCGAGCTGAGGATGCGCCGGACCACCGGGTAGGCCTCGGGGTGCACGCTGGAGGCGTCGAGCGGGTCGTCGCCGTCGGGGATGCGCAGGAAGCCCGCGCACTGCTCGAACGCCTTGGGGCCGAGCCGGGCGACGTCCTTGAGCGCGGTGCGGGTCTTGAACGGCCCGTTGGCGTCGCGGTGGCGCACGATGCTCTCGGCCAGCGTGGCGCCGATGCCCGACACGCGGGTGAGCAGCGGGGCCGAGGCGGTGTTGACGTCGACGCCGACCGCGTTGACACAGTCTTCGACGACGGCGTCGAGCGACCGGGACAGCTTGGTCTCGGCCAGGTCGTGCTGATACTGGCCGACGCCGATCGACTTGGGGTCGATCTTGACCAGCTCGGCGAGCGGGTCCTGCAGCCGGCGGGCGATGGAGACCGCGCCGCGCAGCGACACGTCGAGCTCGGGCAGCTCCTGCGAGGCGTAGGCGGAGGCGGAGTAGACGGACGCGCCCGCCTCCGACACCACGATCTTGGTGACCGACGGCATGAGCTTGACCAGCTCGCCCGCCAGCTTGTCGGTCTCGCGGGAGGCGGTGCCGTTGCCGATGGCGATCAGCTCGACGCCGTGCTTCTGCACCAGAGCGCCGAGCACGGCCAGCGACTGGTCCCACTGCTTCTTCGGCTCGTGCGGGTAGATGGTGGTGGTCTCGACGACCTTGCCGGTGGCGTCGACCACGGCCACCTTGACGCCGGTGCGCAGGCCCGGGTCGAGGCCCATCGTGGCGCGGGTGCCGGCCGGGGCGGCCAGCAGCAGGTCGCGCAGGTTGGCGGCGAACACGCGCACGGCCTCGTCCTCGGCCGCCTGCCAGAGCCGCATGCGCAGGTCGATGCCCAGGTGGACGAGGATGCGGGTGCGCCAGGCCCAGCGGACGGTCTCGGTCAGCCACTTGTCGGCCGGGCGGCCCCGGTCGGCGATGCCGAAGTGGCCGGCGATGCGCAGCTCGTAGGCGGCGGTCTCCTCGGGCTCCAGCGTGACCGTGAGCACTTCTTCCTTCTCGCCCCGGAACATCGCCAGGATCCGGTGCGAGGGCAGCTTGGTGAACGGCTCGCCGAACTCGAAGTAGTCGGAGAACTTGGCCCCCGCCTCCTCCTGCCCCTCGCGCACCTTGGAGACCAGCCGGCCGCGGCTCCACAGCTGCTCGCGCAGGCCGCCGATGAGGTCGGCGTCCTCGGCGAAGCGCTCGATCAGGATCGCCCTGGCGCCTTCGAGCGCAGCCGCGGCGTCGGCGACGCCCTCGGTGACGAACGACTCCGCGAGCTGGGCCGGGTCGAGCGCCGGGTCGCCCAGCAGCTTGTCGGCCAGCGGCTCCAGCCCGAGCTCGCGGGCGATCTGGGCCTTGGTGCGCCGCTTGGGCTTGTAGGGGAGGTAGATGTCCTCCAGGCGGGCCTTGGTCTCGGCCGCCATGACCTGGGCGCGCAGGTCGTCGTCGAGCTTGCCCTGAGACTCGATCGACTCCAGGATCGCCGTCCTGCGCTCTTCGAGCTCGCGCAGGTAGCGCAGCCGCTCTTCGAGCGTGCGCAGCTGGGCGTCGTCGAGGGCGCCCGTGGCCTCCTTGCGGTATCGCGCGATGAACGGCACGGTCGCGCCGCCGTCGAGCAGCTCGATCGCCGCCCGCACCTGCCCCTCGCGCGCGCCGAGCTCTTCCGCGATCCGCTGGTGAATAGAGAGCACTTGCCTGCCTTTCGATGGTCCCGCCGGTCAATTGTGCAGGACGACGCCGTCTTCCATGACCAGGGTGCGCCGAGGGTGAACGGCCGCCTCCCTACCGGGCCGCAGGTCGCGGGGCGGGTCGGCGGCCGGCCCGCCGAGCACCCGCGGGCGGCCGTCGCGCAGGAGGACGTCCGTCATGCCTGCACCCTAAAGCGCCGCACCGACGATTCGGCGCGGTCAGGCGGGGCGGCCGGCGAAGAGTTCGAGGTGGAAGCAGCGGGGGCAACGGTAGGCGTCGATCTCCCACCTCGGGCGGCCGGACAGCTTGGCCCCGCCGAAGACGCCGCGCTCCAGAGCGCCTTCCACCCAGTTGGCGAAGCCCTGGGAGTACTGCCCGCTGTCCATGACGAAGCCTGTCTGCAGCCCTGTCGCGCCGCAGTGGGTGCACCGGAAGTCAGCCATTGCCCGACGATATCGGGATCTCGGAGAGATGAGAGATGTTCGCCTGATCGACGGCATCGGTGCTCGGCCTGCTCGCGAACCAGGCGTCGAGGATCTCGTCGAGCACCACGGCGGAGGTGAGGCGGAGGCTGAGGGCGAGCACGTTGGCGTCGTTCCAGGTGCGGGCGCCGCCCGCGGTGTAGGCGTCGGCGCAGAGGGCGGCGCGGACGCCGGGCACCTTGTTGGCCGCGATCGACGCGCCGGTGCCGGTCCAGCAGCACACGACCGCCTGGTCGGCGCGGCCCTCGGCGACGTCGCGGGCCGCCGCCTCGCAGGCCCAGGCCCAGTCGGCGCGCTCGCCGTGGTTGAGCGCGCCGTGCGGGACGACCTCGTGACCGCGCTCGCGCAGCGCCGTCACCACTCGCTCGGCGATCCCGTCGAGGCTGTCGGCGGCCACCGCGATCCGCATGGCGCTCCTTCCGGGGGTCCAGTTTCAGGCAACGTGTTCAGCTCTATCAGACAACGGAATCAGCGACGAGAGGAGTAACCGGCTGGCGCGATCACCCCGTATGTGCTTGGTTGTGTCGCCATATGGACATCGTTGAAGATGATATTTCCGCTCTTGCGCGGGGATGTGCGGTCCTGGGCACCGGTGGCGGCGGTGACGTGCGGACCGGGGCGCTGGCCGCGCGGCGGGCCATCAGGACGTACGGCCCCGTCCCGCTGGTACGGCTCGCCGAGCTGCCGGAGGACGCGCTGATCGTCCCGCTGTCGGGCATCGGCGCGCCGACCGTCAGCCACGAGATGATCCACGGCGAGGACGAGCCCAGGCGCATCGCCGAGGAGGTTGAGCGGATCTTCGGCCGCCCGCCGGCGGCGGTGATGTCGTCCGAGATCGGCGGCGCGAACGGGGTCGCCCCCGTGGCGTGGGCGGCGCAGCTCGGCCTGCCGCTGCTCGACGCCGACGGGATGGGCCGGGCGTTCCCCGAGGTCCAGATGGTGTCCATGTACGTGGCGGGGCTGCCGGCCGACCTGGTGGTCATGGCGGACGTCGCGGGCAACGTGGTGACGATCCGCCCGGTGGACGGATTGTGGTCGGAGCGGCTGGCGCGGGCGGTGTGCGTGGCCGCCGGGTCGCACGCGCTGATGGCCGACTACGTGATCACCGCCGGGCGGGCGCGCGGGGCGGTGATCGAGGGCACGGTGACGCGGGCGCTGGAGATCGGCCGGGCCACCGAGGGCGCCGCGGACCCGCTGGAGGCGCTGCGGAGCGAGCTGGGCGCGGTCCGGCTGATCACCGGCAAGCTCACCGACGTCGAGCGGCGCACCAGCGGCGGGTTCGTCAGGGGCACGGCCACGATCGAGGGCACCGGCGGCGACCGGGGCCGCACGCTCACGCTGGAGCTGCAGAACGAGAACCTGGTGGCGGTCGAGGACGGCCGGGTCAGGGCCATGGTGCCGGACCTGATCACGGTGGCCGACACCGAGACGGCCGCCGCCGTGCAGACCGAGGGCCTGCGTTACGGCCAGCGCGTGGCGGTGCTCGCCTGGCCGTGCGACCCGCTGTGGCGCACCCCCAGGGGGCTGGAGACGGCCGGGCCCCGGGCGTTCGGCCACGACCTGGAGTACGTGCCCGTCGAAGAGCTGGAGACGCGGCATGGCTGACTTGCGTGTCGGGGTCGACGTCGGCGGCACGAACACCGACGCCGTCGTGCTGGACGGCTCCGACCGGGTGATCGCCAAGGCCAAGCGGCCCACGAGCCGGGACGTGACCGAGGGCCTGCGCGCCGCCCTGGACGCCGTGCTCGCCGGGCTGGACCCGTACGCGAGGAAGCGGATCGGCCGGGTCATGCTGGGCACCACGCACGCCACGAACGCGATCCTGGAGCGTCGTGACCTGGGCCGGGTGGCCGTGCTGCGGCTGGGGGCGCCCGCGACCACGTCGGTGCCTCCGCTGTCGGACTGGCCGGGTGAGCTGCGCGAGGTCGTGTCGGCGGGCGAGGCGGTGGTGCCGGGCGGGCACTACGTGGACGGCCGGGAGATCGGGCGGCTGGACCTGGACGCGATCCGGCGGTTCCTGGACGGGACGGACGCCGACGCGGTGGCGGTCACCGGGGTGTTCAGCCCGTCGAGCGCCGGGCACGAGCTGGCCGTGCGGGAGCTGGTCCAGGCCGAGTACGGGCTGCCGGTGTCGGCGAGCCACGAGATCGGCTCGCTGGGGCTGCTGGAGCGCGAGAACGCGACCGTGCTGAACGCGGCGCTGTACCGGGTGGCCGCGCAGGTGACCGGGGCGCTCACCGCGACGCTGGCCGAGCGCGGCCTGGACGCGCTGCCGTACCTGGCGCAGAACGACGGCACGCTGATGACGGTCGAGCAGGCGGCGCGGCTGCCGGTGTCGACCATCGGGTCCGGGCCGGCCAACTCGCTGCGCGGGGCCGCGTTCCTGTCGGGGGTGCCGGACGCGATCGTGGCGGACGTGGGCGGCACGTCGACGGACCTCGGGGTGCTGGCCGGCGGGTTCCCGCGCGAGTCGGCGGCGGCCGTGGAGATCGGCGGCGTGCTCACCAACTTCCGCATGCCGGACATCCTGGCGATCGCGCTCGGCGGCGGGACGGTGGTGCGCGGCCGGGCCGTGGGGCCGGACTCGGTCGGCTACCGGATCGCCGAGGAGGCGCTGGTGTTCGGCGGCCGGACCCCGACGCTCACGGACGCCGCCGTGGCCGCGGGCCGCCTGCCCGAGGGCTCGGCGGGCTGGGCGGACCGGCTGGCGGCGTCCGGCGCCGATCTCGCGGAGCTGCGCGCCGCGCTCGCACTCGCCGACGCGGCGGCCGCGGACGCGGTCGACCGGATGGCGCTCGGCCGGGCGGGCCGGCCGCTGGTCGTCGTCGGGGGCGGCGCGTTCCTGCTGCCCGCCGACCTCCCGGGCGTGAGCCGGGTGATCAGGCCCGAGCACGCCGAGGTCGCCAACGCCGTCGGCGCCGCCATCGCCCTGGCGAGCGGCAGAGTCGATACGATCATGCCTGCGCACGAAAGCCGGGCAGAGGCTATCGAAAGGGTTAAAGAGGAGGCGGCTGCCCGAGCCGTCGCCGCGGGCGCGGATCCGGCCGGGGTCGAGATCGTCGACCTGCTGGAGGTGCCGCTGAGCTACCTCGCCGAACCCGCCGTGCGCGTACACGTCAAAGCCGCCGGACCCCTCGCGCGGTGACAGAGAAAGGATCCCCCCATGCGCTGGCACAAGCGCCTGCTGGTCGCCGGAGTCGTCGGAATCCTGTCCCTGGCCGCGTCCGCGTGCGCGGGCGGCCAGGTGCGCGGCGCCGGGGGCACCCCGCAGCCGACGGCGGATGACGGCACGGGCGCCCCGACGGCGGCCCAGGCCGAGCCGGGCGGCAAGGAGAACGACGCCACGTTCGTCTACGCGCCGAACCTGGACGTGGTGACCGACTGGGACCCGGCGTCCTCGTACTCCAACGAGATCATCGCCATGTCCAACATCTACGAGGGCCTGACCCGCTACAACGCCGAGACGAAGAAGCCGGAGCCGCGTCTGGCCACCGAGTGGTCGTCGGCGGACGACGGCAAGCAGTGGACGTTCAAGCTGCGCCAGGGCGTGAAGTTCCACACCGGCGCGCCCATGGACGCCGAGGCGGCCAAGAAGGCCATCGAGCGCACGATCAAGAAGAACGCGGGCGCGGCCTACATCTGGGGGGCCGTCGACACGATCGAGGCGCCGGACGCCTCGACGCTGAAGTTCTCGCTCAAGTACGCGGCGCCGCTCGACCTGGTGGCCTCCTCCGGCTACGCGGCCTACATCTACGACACCGAGGCCGTGGACGCGGTCGCCGACGGCAAGAGCGACGCCGGGACCGGCCCGTACACGATCGACAGCTGGAGGAAGGGCCAGGAGACCGAGCTGACGCTGAAGGCGTTCGAGGACTACTGGGGCGGCTGGAAGCCCGAGCAGTACAAGAAGGTGGCCTTCCGGGTGACGCCGGAGATCACCACGGCCTGGCAGCTGCTCAAGCGGGGCGAGGTGAACTTCGTCCAGCGGCTCAACCCGCAGCTCTTCCAGCAGGCCGGGTCCACCGAGGGCGTGCAGGCGTCGCAGACGCCGTCGTTCCAGAACCTGCTGGTGCTGTTCAACACCGAGAGCGGGCCGACCAAGGACGTGCGGGTGCGGCAGGCGCTGCAGTACGCCATCGACTACGACGGCCTGGTGTCGGCGCTGAAGGGCTCCGGGCAGAAGGCGAGCGGGCTGGTGCCGCCGGGGCTGCTCGGCCACGTGTTCGGCATGGAGCCGGTGCACGACCTGTCCATGGCGCAGGAGCTGATGACGTCCGCCGGGTACGGGCCCGACAACCCCGAGCTCAAGCTGACCATGACCTACGCGCAGGGCGACGACGACCAGAAGCTGTTCGTGACGCTGCTCAGCTCGGCGCTGAAGAAGCTGAACGTGACCCTCCAGGCGCGGCCGATGGCCTGGAACGCGCAGTGGGACCTGGGCAAGAAGAAGGGCCAGGACGTGTTCGTCATGTACTGGTACCCGGACTACGCCGACCCGTACTCGTGGTTCCTCAACGTGTTCAGGAGCTCGGACAAGCCGGAGTTCAACCTGTCGTACCTGAAGGACGCCGGGATCGACGCGGCGATCGACGGGCTGCCGCGGCTCACGGCCACCGACCCGTTCGCCGCCGAGATGGCCTACGACAAGCTGCAGAAGCAGATCGTCAACGACAAGGCGGCGGTGGCCGTGCCGTACGTGCAGACCTACCAGCGGGCGCTGACGGCGGGCGTGCAGGGGTACAAGGACAACCCGGCCTATCCGAACGTGGTCTTCTTCTACGACCTGAAGCCCGCGGCCTGAGCCGTGGCCCGCTACCTGATCCGCCGGCTCGGCCAGGCGCTCCTGGTCGTGGCCGGCGTGATCGTGCTCACGTTCGTCATCATGCGGCTGGTGCCGGGCGATCCGGCGGTGGCGTACGCGGGGCCGAAGGCGACGCCGGAGCAGCTCGCGCAGGCGCGCGAGCGGTTCGGGCTGGACGAGCCGGTCTGGGTGCAGCTCGGGGCCTACGTCCGGGACCTGGTGACGGGCGACTGGGGCACCAGCCTGCGGACCCGGCAGCCGGTGCTGGACGACCTGGCGCTGGCGTTCCCGGCGAGCCTGGAGCTGGTGGGGGCCGCGCTGTTACTGGCCATCGCGGTGGGCGTCCCGGTCGGGGTGCTCGCCGCCCGCTACAAGACGAGATTTCCGGACCTGGGGGTGCGGGTGGCGAGCATGCTCGCCGTCTCCGTCCCCGTCTTCTGGCTTGCCCTCGCCCTCCAGACCGTCTTCGCCAGCAACCTCGGCTGGTTCCCCGTCGCCGGCGAGTACGACGACAGCCTCAACACGACCAGCCCGCTCACCCTCTGGACCAACATCACGATCGTGGACGCGCTCATCACCGGCAACTGGCCGATCTTCACCAGCACCCTGCGCCACCTGGTGCTGCCCGCGCTCGTCGTGGCCGCCTATCCGGCCGGCGTGATCGCCCAGATGGTCCGCGCCACGCTGATCGAGGAGGCGAGCCAGGACCACGCCCGGCTGGAACGCGCGCTCGGCTTCCGCGAGACGTCCATCCTGACCCGGTTCGCGCTGCGGCCCGCGCTCAACCCGGTGCTGTCGCTGATCGCGCTCGTGTTCGCCTACGCGATCGTGAACGGGTTCCTGGTCGAGGCCGTCTTCAACTGGCCGGGCCTGGGCCGCTACGCGGTCGACTCGATCTTCTCCGGCGACACGCCGGCCATCGCGGGCGTCACGCTGCTCGTGGCGCTCGTCTACGTGCTGGCCAACCTGGTCGTCGACCTCCTCCAGGGCGTCGTCGACCCGAGGGCGAGGGCCCGGTGACCGCGCTCGTGACCCGCCGCGCCCTGCCCGGCTCCGTCGACAGGCTCGCCCTCGCGGGCGCGGCGCTCATCGTGCTCGTGGTGCTCGCCGCCCTGCTGGCGCCGTGGATCGCGCCGTACCCGGCCGACGAGGTCGATCCGGTCAACGCCCTGCTGCCGCCGTCGGGCGCGCACTGGTTCGGCACCGACCAGGTCGGCCGCGACGTGCTCACCCGGGTGCTGTACGGAGGCCGCACGTCGCTGTCGATCGCCGTGGCCGTGCTGGCGGTGTCGGCGGCCGTGGGCGTCACGCTGGGCGTGGTCGCCGGGTACGCGGGCGGCTGGGTGCGCGACGTGATCATGCGGGTCACCGACGTGTTCCTGGCCTTCCCGGCGCTGCTGCTGTCGCTGACCCTGGCCGTGGTGCTCCAGCCGAGCGTGACCACGGTCGTCGTGGCCATCGCCGTCACCTGGTGGCCCTGGTACGCGCGGCTGTCGGCCGCCACGGCCGCCTCCATCGCCAACCGCCCGTACGTGGACGCCGCCCGCTGCCTGGGCGTCCCCGCGCCGCTGGTCGTCGTCAGGCACGTGCTGCCCAACTCGCTCACGCCCGTCCTGGTCCAGCTCTCGCTCGACGCGGGCGGGGTGATCCTCACCGCGGCCGCGCTGTCGTACCTGGGGCTGGGCGCGCAGGAGCCGGTCGCCGAGTGGGGGCTGATGGTGCAGCAGGGCCAGACGCTGTTCACCACGAACTGGTGGGTCGTCACCTTCCCCGGGCTGGCGATCCTGGTGACGGCGTTCGCGTTCAACGTGCTGGGCGAGGGGCTGCGCGGCGCGCTCGACCCGCGGAGGATCGTGAAGTGATCGAGGTGCGCGACCTTCAGGTCGCCTACGGCGGGCGGGTCGTCGCCCGGGTGCCCGAGCTGGACCTGCGCGCGGGCGAGTGCGTGGCGGTCGTGGGGGAGAGCGGGTCGGGCAAGTCGACCACGCTGCTGTCGCTGCTCGGCCTCACCGAGGGAGCCGACGTCTCCGGCCACGTCAGGGTGTGCGGCGTGGACGTGCTGACGGCCACGCCGCGCGAGCTGCGCGCGATCAGGGGCGCCCGCGTGGCCCTGGTCATGCAGTCGCCGCAGGCCGCGCTCAGCCCCACCACCCGGCTGGGCGTCCTCATGCGGCGCGCGCTCCGCCTGCACGGGCTGCCGTCGGGCGAGCGCGTCCTGGCCGAGGCCGCCGAGGCGGTCATGCTCGACCCCGGCATCCTGCGCCGCTATCCGCACGAGATCTCCGGCGGCCAGGCGCAGCGGTTCGCGATCGCGCTGGCCATCGCGCTCGGCGCGGAGGCGATCCTGGCCGACGAGCCGACCAGCGCCCTGGACGTGACCGTGCAGGCCGAGGTGGTCGGCGTGCTGTGCCGGCTGCGCGAGGAACGCGGGCTGGCCCTGCTCCTCGTCTCGCACGACCTGGCCCTCGTCTCCACGATCGCCGACCGGGTGCTCGTGATGCGGGACGGCACGGTCGTGGAGAGCGGCCCCGCCGCCGAGGTGCTGTCGCGCCCGGCCCACCCCTACACCCGCGAGCTGCTGGAGGCCCTGCCGTGACCCTGCTGCGGGCGGAGGACGTGACGCTCGGCTACGGCCGCACCCCGGTCGTCCACGGCGTGACGCTGGACCTCGCCGAGGGCGGCACCGGCCTGATCGGCGAGAGCGGGTCCGGCAAGACCACGCTGGCGCGCGCCTTCCTCGGCCTCCTCACCCCCATGTCCGGAAATATCTGGTACGGCACGCAGAACCTCAGGAAAGCCGACCGGAAGGCGTTCCGGGCCGACGTCCAGCCCGTCTTCCAGGCCGAGTCGCTCGACCCCCGGATGCGCGTCGGCCGCTCGATAGCCGAGGCGCTGCCCAGGTCCGGCCGCCACCGCGTCCCCGAGCTGCTGGAACAGGTCGGCCTCGCGCCGGACCTGGCCACGCGCAGGCCGCACGAGCTCTCCGGCGGCCAGCGGCAGCGGGTGGTGATCGCCAGGGCGCTCGCCGTCCGGCCCCGGCTGCTCATCCTCGACGAGCCCACCAGCGCGCTGGACGTGACCGTCCAGGCCAGGATTCTCGACCTGCTCGCCGGGCTCGACACCGAACGGCTGCTCATCACGCACAACCTGGCCGTCGTGGAGCGGCTCTGCCGGACGTCGCACGTGCTGTTCGCGGGCCGGGTGGTGGAGTCGGGCCCGACGGCCGACCTGCTCGGCCGGCCCGCGCACCCGTACACGCTGGCCCTGCGCGACGCCGTGCCGAAGCTGGGCGGGCCGCCGCCGGTGGCGCGGGGGCGGGCGGAGGCCAGGCCGGCGCCGTCGGGCTGCCCGTTCCGGCTGCGCTGCCCGCTCGCGGCGCCGCAGTGCGAGCGGGCGCCTGAGCCGCGCGAGGTGGCCGGCCGGAGGGTCGCCTGCCACCGCGCGGAGGACGTGCTCGCGGGCTCCTGAGGAGCCCGGTCACCGGGCCTGCGAGGAGGGGATCACAGGGCCTTGAGGCCCGTGATCACCTCCAGGAGGACCGTGGCGTCCGGCGCCGGGGGCGGCGACTCGACCTGGACGAGCTGCTGTTCGTGCAGGTCGCCGACCAGCACCCGGACCACCCCGATGGGCAGGTTCAGCTCGGCCGCGACGTCCACCAGCCGGGTCGGCCGGGTGCACTTCTGCAGGATGATCAGGTGCTCGGGTCCAAGGCCGGACGGCGGCGCGAGGCCGCCGGAGGTGATGATGACCGCGATGAGGTCGATGGCCTCGCTCGCGGGCACGGTGCGGCCTCGGGTCAGCAGGTAGGCCGGGACGATCGGACCGGCGTCCTCGTCCAGCCAGCGCTCGTCAGTCACCCTGCACCACCCGCATCGGACGGGCCGGCTGCCGGATGGGCTCCTCCGGCTCGTCGGGAGGATCTGTCACATGCTCTGCCGGGATCAGCACGATGGCGGTGGTCCCTCCATATGGTGAACCGCGCAACGTCACGCGGATGTCATGCCTGGCGGCCAGGCGGGAAACGACGAAAAGACCGAGCCGCTCGCTGTCGGCCAGGTCGAACTCGGGCGGGCTGGCCAGCCGTTCGTTGAGGTCGGCCAGCTCCTCGGGGGTCAGGCCGACCCCGCGGTCCTCGACGTGCACGGCGAAGCCTCGGGCGGCCACCTCGCCGCGCACCACGACCGAGGTGTGCGGCGGCGAGTAGACGGTGGCGTTCTCGATGAGCTCGGCGATCAGGTGGATGACGTCGCCGACCACGGGCCCGGCCAGCCGCTGGGCGGGCATCGGCTCGACGACGACCCTCGGGTACTCCTCCACCTCGGCGGTGGCGCCGCGGACCACGTCGAGCAGCGGGACGGGCTTGCTCCAGCCCCGGCCCGGGGTGGCGCCCGACAGGATGATCAGGCCCTCGGCGTGGCGGCGCATGCGGGTCGTCAGGTGGTCCAGGCGGAACAGGTCGTCCAGCGCCTCCGGGTCGGTCGCCCGGTGCTGCATGCCCTCCAGCTGGATGCGCTGGCGGTGCAGCAGCGCCTGGCTGCGCCTGGCCAGGTTGCGGAAGACGTGGCCGACGCCGTCGCGGAGCTGCGCCTGGCCGACGGCGGCCTCGACGGCGGTCTGCTGGACGGTGGAGAACGCCTGGCCCACGTCGTCGATCTCGACGGTGGTGCTGGTCACCGACAGCTCGGGCACCTCCACCGCCTCCCCCCTGCGCAGTTTGGCCACGACCTCGGGCAGCCGCTCCCTGGCGACCTCCAGCGCCGCCTCGCGCAGCGTGCCCAGCTCGCGCGAGAGCCGGTTGCCCATCCGCAGCGAGAACGCGATCGACACGACGATCAGCAGCAGCGCGGTGCCGGCCAGCAGCAGCGCCCGGGTGAGGACCGAGTCGGCCACCGGCTCGGACCGGGCCGACAGCGCCATGCTGGCCTTGAGCTGGGCGTCCTGGAACGACTTGGCCAGCCCTTCGGTGGTGTCGAGCCAGCCGAGCGGCGAGCCGCCCGCGATGATCTGGTCCTCCATCAGCCGCATCCGCTGGTAGTCGGGCGAGGTGATGATGGACACCTGGGCCTCGCGCAGCGCGGGGTCCAGCTCGCCGAGCGCGTGGTCGAGCAGGAAGCGCCGGTTGCCGACGATCTGGGTGAAGACCCGGCGCTCGGCGAGCGTGGTCGGGCCCAGGGCGAGGGCCTGCTCGCGGGTGAGCAGCTCCTTGGCGTAGCCGAGGTCGATGACCACGCGCGCCTGCTCGTAGATCGGGATCTCCTTGATGAACCCCACCCGGCGGTGCAGCCCGAAGAGCGAGTCCATGATCGCGTTGTACGCCTCGACTGCGCGCAGGCGGTCGGCCAGGCCCGTGTCGATCTCGCCCCTGATGGCGTCGAGCCCGTCCAGTTCGGTGTACACCGCGTCCACCTGCTTGCGGATCGCCTCCGACGTGTCCCGGGACCGGCCCGAGAGCATCCTGAATTGCTGCCTTGCCTTGTCGCTGCGGGCGCGCTGCTGGGTGAGGGCCGAACGGTCGGCCGCCCTCCCGGCGCGCAGCAGCTTCACCGAGGCGAGGCGCTCACGCTGCAACTCGGTGCCGAGCTTGTAGGCGGGGTGACGCAGGTTGGTCCAGAGCGTGGTGTACTGGCGCAGCTCCAGGCTTTCGCCCGCGGTGACGACGGTGATGACGCCCCACAGCACCACCATCGAAGCGAGCGGAACCAGCAGCAGGCCGATGATCTTCATGCGGATCGTGCGGCTACGACCCATGACACCTCACTCCGGTCGGTCCCCTGCTGGCAACCCCGGACGGGACAAGCCATGAGAATAGCAATTCGATCTCCGGAATGCCCAATTTTTCGGCACTTTTGGACACTTGGCGTTGATCATGCAGTAGGTTTCGCCAGTAGATCGGTCACAGAGGGAGAAGCGTTGCGCCGTCGTCTCGCCGCGGTCGCCGCGCTGGTGATCACACTGGCGGCCTGCTCGGCTCAGGCGCCCGTCCCGAAGGCGTCACCGGGGGAGTCGGCGTTCGTCTACGTCGAGAACACCGGCGTGATCACGGAGTGGGACCCGTCCCGGTCCTACTCCAACGAGATCATCGCCATGCAGAACATCTACGAGACCCTCACCCTGTGGAACCCGGTCACCAAGAAGACCGGCCCCCGCCTGGCCACCTCGTGGCGCTCCTCCGCCGACGGCCGCACCTGGACGTTCACGCTGCGCCAGGGCGTCACCTTCCACACCGGCAGGCCGCTGGACGCCGCCGCGGTCAAGGCGTCGATCGAGCGCACCCGGCAGCTCAAGGCCGGGGCCCACTACATCTGGGACTCCGTCGCCTCCATCCGGGCCGACGACCCGGCCACGGTCACGTTCTCGCTGCGCTACCCGGTCCCGCTGGACGTCGTGGCCTCCTCCGCCTACGCGGCCTACGTCTACGACACCCAGGCGGCCGGCGACCTGACCGCCTGGTTCGGCGCCGGCCGCGACGCCGGGACCGGGCCGTACACGGTGGCCTCCTGGCGGCGGGGCCAGGAGGACGAGCTCACGCTGAGGTCGTACGACCGCTACTGGGGAGGCTGGGACCGGCCGCACTACCGCTCGGTCAAGTTCCGCGTGGTGCCCGAGCCCGAACGGGCCTTCCAGCTGCTGACGCGCGGCGAGGCGACGTTCGTGCACCGGCTCGCCCCGCGCCTGTACGCGCGGGCCGAGCGCACGCCCGGCCTGCGCACGGTCGAGCGGCCCTCGTTCCAGACGGCGATGATGCTCTTCAACACCGCGACCGGCCCCATGAAGGACGTGCGGGTACGGCGGGCCGTCCAGAAGGCCGTCGACTACGAGGGCGTCGTCAGGGCGTTGCGCGGCGCGGTCACGCCCGCCAGCGGCGTCGTGCCCGAAGGGCTCGTCGGCCACGTGCCCGGCCGGACGCCGCGGCAGGACCTCGCGGGCGCCACCAGGCTGCTGCGCCAGGCCGGCTACGGACCCGGCGGCAGGCCGCTGCGGCTGCTGCTCACCTACACCGAGGGCGACACCGACCAGCGGCTGCTGGCCCGCAGCCTGCGCACCACGCTCGCCCGGCTCGGCATCACGCTGCGGGTGCGCGCCCTGCCCTGGTCCCAGCAGTGGGAGCTGGGCAAGAAACGCGGCCAGGACATCCTCGTCATGTACTGGTGGCCCGACTACGCCGACGGCTACTCCTGGTTCGGCAACGTCTTCCGCAGCGCGAACCCGCCCGTCTTCAACCTGGCCTACCTCAACCACCCGGCGACCGACGCGCTGCTCGACTCGCTGCCCGAGCTCACCGTGACCGACAGGGCGACCGCCCAGCGGATGTTCGCCCGCGCCACCAAGCAGGTCCTCGACGACCAGGCCGCCGCGGCGATGCCGTGGGTGGTCAACTACCGCCGCGCCTACCTGGGCGGTGTGCAGGGCTACGACGACAACCCGGCCTACCCGGACGTCGTCTTCGTCTACGACCTGCGGCCCTCCGGCTGATCCCCGGCCCGCTCGCGCAGCCGCTGCCTGATCTCCTCCGGGGTGTAGGCGCGGCGCCGCCGCTCGGCCCGCGCGATCGCCACCCCGGTCGCGGCCACTCCCGCCATCCCGGCCAGCCCGAGTATCTTCCACCAGCGCATGTGCCTAGGCTAGCCGTGTGCTGACTCTCGACGAGGCCGTTGAGCTGACCAGGACCGGTGACCTGTGGGTCTTCCGCGGGCGCTCGGTGCCCGACCGGGCCATCCAGACGATGACCAACAGCCCGGTCAACCACGTGGGCATGGCGATCGTCATCGAGGACCTGCCGCCCATGATGTGGCACGCCGAGCTCGGCAGGTCGCTGCCCGACCTGTGGGCCGGCGGCCACCACCGGGGCGTGCAACTGCACGACCTGCGCGACGCCGTCACCGTCTGGGCCGCCCGCTACGGCCAGCGGGCCTGGCTGCGCCAGCTCGAACCGCAGGCCACCCGCGAGATGGAGGACGCGGCGCTGCGCGCGGTCGCCAGGCTCGACGGCACGCCGTTCCCCTCGACGGCCCGGCTGGCCGGGCGCTGGCTGCGCGGCCGCGTGCCCAAACTGCGCCGCCGCGAGCGCGAGCACACGCTGGAGCGCGCCTACTGCGCCGAGATCGTGGCCGTCACGTACGAGGAGATGGGGTTGCTGCCCGCGGGCCGGCGCCCCAACTGGTACGACCCCGGCCGGTTCTGGAGCGGCGACGACCTCGGGCTGCTCGGCGAGCACAAGCTCGGCAACGAGATCACCGTGGGGGTGCCCCTGCCCGCTCCCGGCTCTGGCCCCGCCTGATCGGCATGTGCTCCAGGTCGTCGAGCGTGCCCGGCGTGTCCTGGAGGAAGTCGAGCCTGATCAGGTCGTCGCCGGTGATCGCGTTCAGCAGCCAGTCGCCGCCGATGCGCAGCTTGGAACGGCCGGTGGGCGCCGTCAGCAGGTGATAGCCGCGCGTCACGAGCTGCGCGGGCGGGCCCGCCAGGTCGATCCCGAACGGCCTGGCCACCGCGTCCGCGCCGCCGAGGTCCACGACGAAGCCGATGTCGTGGTGCCGGTACTCGCGCAGCGGCCGCCCGCGCAGCGCCGCCACCACGTTGTACGCGGCCGTCGCCGCCTGCCGGTGGGCGTGCTGCGCCGTCGGGGCGCAGGGCAGGCCGGAGGCGCTGGTCAGGTCCGGCACCGCCGCCGCGTCACCCAGCCCGAACACGCCGCCGTGCCCCGGCACCACCAGGTCGGTGCCGACCACCAGCCGTCCCTTGACCGTCTCGGTGCCCAGGCTCGCCACCACCGGCCTCGGCGTCACCCCGGCGGTCCAGACGACCGTACGCGTGGGCAGCGTGGTGCCGTCGGTGAGCGCGGCCGACTCGCCCGTCAGCCGCTCCACCGTGACGCCCAGCCGCACGTCGATGCCGCGATGCCGCAGCAGCCGCATCGCGGCGGCGCCGAGCTGCTCGCCGAGCTCCGGCATCAGCTTGGGCGCGATGTCGATCAGCGTCCAGCGGACCAGCCCCGGGTCCAGGCCGGGGAAGCGGTGCAGCGCCTTGCGGGTGACGAGCTGGAGCGTCGCCGCCGTCTCGACGCCCGAGTAGCCGCCGCCCACCACCAGGAACCCGCACCGCGAGGCCCGCTCCTCGGCGTCGTGGGCGATCGCCGCCAGCTCCAGCTGGGCGATCACCTGGTCGCGCAGGTACACGGCCTCGGCCAGCGTCTTCATGCCGCGCGCGTGCTCGGACAGGCCCGGGATGTCGAACGTGCGCGTCTTGCTGCCCGGAGCCAGCACGATCACGTCGAACGGCACCCGCACGGTCTCCCCGCTGATCTTGAACACCTCGCACGTGCGGGAGTCGAGATCCACGTCCATCGCGACGCCCGGCAGCAGCTTGGCGTGACGCAGCTTGGTGTGCAGCGGCGCCACGATCGAGCGCGGCTGCAGCACCCCGGCGGCGACCTGGGGCAGCAGGGGCAGGTAGAGGCTGTAGTCCTTGGGCGTGATGAGGACGATCTCCGCCTCGCCTGGCCGCAGCCGCCGTTCGAGGAGCCTGGCACAGGCGAAGCCGCCGAATCCGCTGCCCACGATCGCGATACGTGTCACGTGAAAGGCCCTTCCGTGGACTGGGCCACGCGAACCTGCGGATACGGGAAAATCCACGCATGACGACTGTGAACGTGGCCTTGATCGGCGTGGGCAACTGCGCGTCCTCCCTCGTCCAGGGGGTGGAGTACTACCGCGACGGTGACGCCCCCGGCCTGCGGAACCCGATCTGCGCCGGCTACGCCGTCTCCCAGGTGCGCTTCACGGCCGCCTTCGACGCCGACCCCGGCAAGATCGGCCTCGACCTGTCCGAGGCGATCTGGGCGGCGCCCAACAACGCGCGCAAGTTCGCCGACGTGCCCTGCCTCGGCGTCGAGGTGGCCGCCCCGCACGAGGCCGCGGAACGGCTGCGCGGCGCCCACGTCGCGGTCAGCTTCCTGCCGGCCGGCGCCCAGCGCGAGAGCGAGATGTACGCGGAGGCGGCCCTCGCGGCCGGCTGCGCCTACGTCAACTGCATGCCCGCCGTGCTCGCCCGCTCGCCCGAGTGGGCCGCCCGGTTCGCCGCCGCCGGGCTGCCGCTGGTCGGCGACGACCTGAAGAGCTCCTTCGGCGCCACGCTGGTGCACCGCGCGCTCGTCGACGCCCTCACCTCGGGAGGGGTACGGCTCGGCGACGGCTACCAGCTGCTCGGCGGCGGCAACATGGACTTCCTCAACCTGCTCGACCCCGCGAGCATGCAGACCAAGCGGGCCACCAAGGTCGCGGGCGCGGGCACCGCCGCCCACGTCGGCGCCGACTACATCCCGTTCCTGGAGGACCGCAAGGTCGCCTACATCCGCCTCGAAGGCGAGGGGTTCGGCGGGTCGCCGCTGGAGGTCGAGGTGCGCATGAGCGTCGAGGACTCGCCCAGCGCCGCGGGCAACACGCTGGACGCCGTCCGCCACGCCAAGGCCGCCCTGGACCGGGGCGTCGGCGGCGTCCTCGGCGAGGTCTCACGCGAGCTGATGAAGGCGCCCGCCTGATCAACTCGCCCGGCTCGCCCGCGTGATTATGCTCGGACGTTGTGGACATCCGCGTGCTCGGCCCGGTGGAGGTGCGGGACGGCGGCGGTTCGGGGGTGCCGCTGGGGGGAGCCCAGCAGAGGTGCGTCGCCGGGCTGCTCGCCGCGCACCTCGGCGGCTACGTGTCCGTGGAGCGGCTGAGCGAGGCCCTGTGGGACGACGAACCGCCCAAGACCGCCAAGACCATCGTGCAGGGGCACGTGTCCCAGCTCCGCAAGGCCGCCGGTGACCTGATCGACAGCGGCGCGGCCGGCTACGCGCTGGCCGTGCCCGCCGACCGGGTCGACCTCGGCCGGTTCCGCCGCCTGGCCGCCGAAGGGCGCGCCGCCGCCCGGCCCGCCGACGCCGCCCGCGCCTGGTCGCGGGCCCTGGACGAGTGGCGCGGCCAGCCGCTCCAGGGCATCGGCGGCGTCTGGGTCGACCAGCGGGTGCGCGGGCCGCTGCTGGAGGAGCGGTGGGCGCTGCTGGAGGAGTACGCCGCCGCGCTGGCCGAGCTGGGCCGCCACCACGAGGTGCCGGTCGTGCTGCGGGAGCTGCGGCACGAGCAGCCGTTCCGCGAACGGCCGCACGAGCTGGCCATGGTCGCGCTGTGGCACGGCGGGCGCGCGCCGGAGGCGCTGGAGCTGTTCCGGGAGGTCCGGCGGCTGTTCGCGGACGAGCTGGGCGTGGACCCCGGGCCCCGCCTGCGCGACCTGCACGCGAGCATCCTGTCCGGCGCCCCGCCGCCGTCGGCCGGGCGCGTGGTGCTGACGACCGGCCACCCGCAGACGACGTCGCCCGGTTCGCGCGCGCCCGGTTCGACTGCGCCTGGCTCGCCCGCGTCCAGCTCGTCCGCGTCTGGTTCGCCCGCTCCGGCGGGCGGGCGGGTGGTGCCGAGGCAGCTCCCCATGGAGACCGCCGGGTTCGCCGGCCGCCGGGCCGAGCTCGACCGGCTCTGCGCGCTGCTCCGCGAGCGCCAGATCGTACTCGTCACCGGGGCCGCCGGGGCCGGGAAGTCGGCGCTGGCCGTGCGGGCCGGGCACCGGCTGGCGGCCGAGTTCCCCGACGGGCAGCTCCACGTCGACCTCAACGGCTACGGCCAGGGCGACCCGGTGCCGCCCGAACGCGCGCTCACCCGCTGCCTGCGGGCGCTCGGCGTCGGCTCCGTCCCGGCGGGCGCGACCGAACAGGCCGACCTCTACCGCTCGCTCACGGCAGGCCGGCGGCTGCTCGTCGTCCTCGACAACGCCGCGAACGCCGGCCAGGTGCGCCCCCTGCTGCCGGGCGGCACCGGCTGCGCCGTGATCGTCACCAGCCGCGACAGCCTGCGCGGCCTGGTCGCCCTGGAGGGCGCCCGCAGCCTGACGCTCGGCACGCTCACCCCCGTCGAGGCCCGCGACCTGCTCGCCGACGTGGCCGGGCCCGACCGGATCGGCGCCGAGCCCGGGGCGGTCGCCGAGATGGCCGGGCTCTGCGGCCACCTGCCGCTCGCCCTGCGCATCGCGGGCGCCAACCTCGCCGCCCGGCCCGGCCTCGGCGTCGAGAGCTACACCGCGGAGCTGCGCGCCGACCGGTGGCGCACGCTCAGCGTCGAAGGCGACCCGCGGGCGGCCGTCGCCACCGCCTTCGGCCGCTCGTACGCCTCGCTCGCCCCCGACGCCGCGCTGCTGTTCCGCCGGTTCGGGCTGGCGCCGGGCTGCGACTTCACCGTGGCCACCGCGTCCCGGCTCGCCGGCGCCGACGCCGCCACGGCCACGCGCCTGCTGGGCGCGCTCGCCTCAGCCCACCTCATCGAGGAGCACGCGCCGGGCCGCTTCCGCCTGCACGACCTGATCCACCTGTACGCGCGCGAGCGGCGGCAGCCGGACGACGAGCCCGCCCGCACCCGCCTGCACGCCTACTACCTGCACACGGCGCGGGCCGCCGCCGCCCTCCTCGCGCCCGCCAACGAGTTGCTGCCGCTCACCGCCGACGACCCGCCGCTCGACGCCGAGCCGCTCGACGACCCCGCCCGGGCCCGCGCCTGGCTCGACGCCGAACAGCACAACCTGCTCGCCGTCCTCGACCAGGCGATCCAGCTCGGCGCGCACCGGATGCTGTGGCGGCTGATCGAGGTGCTGCGCGCGTTCATGAACGGGCGCGTCCACCTGGAGGTGATCCTCTCCCTGGCCCGCGCCGGGCTGCGCGCCGCCGAACAGGCCGGCGACACCGCCGGGCAGGGCAGCATGCACCACACGCTGGGCAACGCCCGGCTCGTGCTCAACGACCCGCACGCCGCCATCGCCCACTACGAGCGCGCCTCGGCCCACTACGAGGACATCGGCTGGACGCCCGGCGTGCTCATGACGCTGACCAACCTGGCCACGGCGGGCACCAGCCGCGGCGACCTCGCCGGCAGCACCCGCCACTACGAGCGCGTCATCCGCGTCTGGGAGAAGCTCGAACCGTCGGCCAAACTGGCCGCCACCCTGGAGAACCACGCCCTCGCCCTGCTGTGGCAGGGACGGGCCGGGGAGGCGCTGGAGCAGCAGCGGCGCGCCATCGACCTGTTCCGGGAGCTCGGCGGCAGCCGGTCGTGGCGCGGGCGCGCGTACGCGATCCTGGGGGACGTGCACCTGGCGCTCGGCGACCTGGGCGCGGCCGAGGAGGCGTTCGGGGTGGCGCTCGGCGGCGAGCCGGAGTTCGGCTCGCGCTTCCGGGAGGCGGCGGCCTACGGCAGCGTCGCCATGACCCACTACCTGCGCGGCGACGTCGGCGCCGCCGTGGAGCACGCGCGCCGGGCCGTCGACTCCACGCGCGGCAGGGGGGTCGCGGGCGAGCACGACGAGGCCCTGTCCACGCTGGCCTGGGTGGACGAGACCGCGGACCTCGACGTCAGGTGCGCGCTCCTGGAGCGGGTGGTCGCCTCCTACGCCGAGCGGGGGGCGCACCCGTACCCCAAGACCCGCGCCCACCTCCTGCTGGCGACGCTGCGGCAGCGCGCGGGGACCTCCGGGGAGGCCGGTCGGCGCGTTTCCGAGGCGCTCGAGCTCGCCCGCGCGCACGAGCTGCGGCGGCTGGAAGGGCAGGCGCTCACGGTGTCGGCCCGCCTCCCGGAGGGGGCGGCCGGAGACGCGCTGCGGGCCGCCGAGCTGCACCGGGAGCTCGGCCACCGGCTCGACGAGGCCGACGCCATGCTGGCGGCGGCCGCCTGCCTCGTCCGCGACGGCCGCCCCGACGAGGCGGCTCCCCTGGCCGCCCGCGCCCGCACCTGCCTCCGCGCCCTCGGCGCCCGCCCGCCCTGGCTCCACCCCACCACCCCCGACCTGAGGGACGGCGCCCCCGCCCTGGAGAGCGGCGGCCTCGACCTGGGGATGACCCCCTGACCCAGGTCCCACCACCCCGCCCTGGTGGACGGCGCCCACCCTGGGAAGACGCCGCGCCCGCCCCGACAGGCCGGCACCCCCGCCGGAGGGGAGGGCACCCCGCTTTCCCGAGGAGGGCGGGTGTCTCCCTGTCTTGGGGGCGGGTGTCAGAGGGTGCGTTGGAGGACGGCTTCGAAGGTGGAGCGGAGTTCGGGGCCGGGGTCGACGCCGAGGTCGGCGGCGAGGCCGGCGCGGGTGCGTTCGTAGAGGTCGAGGGCTTCGGCCTGGCGGCCCAGGCGGTAGAAGGCGGTCATGAGGAGGGCCACCAGCCGTTCCCGGTGGGGACCGGCGGCGACGGCGGTGCGGAGCGCGGCCACGACCCGCTCGGGCTCGCCGAGCCGCAGGCGGCGCCGGGCCAGGTCCTCGACGGCGGCCAGCCTGGCTTCCTCCAGGTCGATGGCGGCGGCCAGCCCCGGTTCGCCGAGGGCGGGGCCGCGCCACAGCGACAGCGCCTCGTCGAGCAGGTCGGCGCCGCGCCGGTCGCCGGCCTGGGCGGCCTCGGCCACGAGCCGGCGGAACCGCAGCGCGTCGACCCGTTCGGGTTCGACGCGCAGCACGTAGCCGGTCGGCGTCGTCTCCAGCAGCTCGTCGCCGAGCAGTTTGCGCAGCCGGTAGACGTGGCCCTGCACGGTGACGCGGGCGCTGTCGGGCGGGCTGCCGTCCCATACGGCGCCGATCAGCCGGTCCACGGCCACGGGCGTGCCGGGCGTCAGCAGCAGCGCGGCGAGCACGTACCGCCGTTTGCGCGGCCCCAGCTCCAGCCTCTGTCCCCCGTTCCAGGCGTCGATGGACCCGAGCAGGCGAAACTCCAGGAGATCCATCCGCCACAGCATGGCGGGGGCCGCTAAGGGCGGGCTAAGGATCGGCTAGGAGCTGCGACGCCAACGAAACGCCAAGCGCGCCTGCCAGGGTTTCCACCCGTTGTTTCGCCTACATGATCGGGGAAGGAAGCAGTGAAGGCTTTCAAGAAGGCGGTCGCGGGGGCGGCGGTCGTCGCGGCGGGTTCGTTGCTGGTCGCGGCGCAGTTCACCACGGCGGCGGCGGCGCAGCCGGCGGCGGCCGTGACCGCCGAGACCGCGGTGGCCGCGAAGGACCGGCTGGGCGCGGGGGAGTGGCTGCTGCCCGGGCAGTCGCTCACGTCGGGCGGCGGCCGGTTCAAGCTGGTCCAGCAGCGTGAGGGCAACCTGGTGTTCTACGACGGCACCAGGGCGCTGTGGAGTTCGCCCACGTCCGGCAACCGGGGTGCGCGCACCACCATGCAGAAGGAGGGGAACCTCGTCATCTACGACGCCGGGAACAAGCCGCTGTGGTCCACGCCCACGGCGGGGAACCCGGGCGCGTACCTGAAGCTGCCCGCGCAGAGCGGCAACCTGGTGATCTACTCGCGGGAGAACACGCCGCTGTGGTCGTCGCACACGTACTTCGGCAAGCTGCCGTCGGGCCACGTGCTGCGGCCGGGGCAGTGGGTGCAGTCGGCGAACGGCCGCTACAAGCTGATCCAGCAGGACGAGGGCAACGCGGTGCTGTACGACGGCACGCGGAGCCTGTGGACGACGCCGACGGCCGGTCACCCGGGCGCCCGGTCGATCATGCAGCGGGAGGGCAACTGGGTGGTCGTCGGCCGTGACGACAAGGCCCTGTGGACGAGCCCGACGGCGGGCAACCCGGGCGCGTGGCTGTCGGTGAGCAACGACGGCCGGGTCATCGTCTACTCGAAGGACAACAAGCCGCTCTGGTCCAGCCGCCGATAGGCGTCCCCGCTTCACCGCCAAGGCCCCCGGTCACGTACCGGGGGCCTTGTAGTTGTGGAACCGATCGTTCCGTTCTGTTATTATGGGAATGTAGCGTTCCGTTCCGACTGAAGGGCCGAGCACATGACCGTCCTCGCTCCCCCCGCGCCCGTCGCCGTCGCCCCGCCCAGGCGCTGGACCGGGCTGTTCGCGATCCTCGCGGCCGACCTGCTCAACCTGCTCGACGGCACCGTCGGCAACGTGGCCGCCCCCGCCATCCGCGCCGAGCTGGGCGGCTCGGCCGCCACCATGCAGTGGATCGTCGCCGGCTACACGCTCGCCATGGCCGTCGGGCTGCTCACCGGCGGGCGGCTCGGCGACATGTACGGACGCAAGCGGATGATGATGGTCGGGGTGACCGGGTTCGTCGTCGCCTCCCTGGCCTGCGGGCTGGCGTTCTCGCCCGCGACGATGATCGCCGCCCGGGTGCTGCAGGGGCTGTTCGGCGCGCTCATGGTGCCGCAGTCGTTCGGCCTCATCCGCGACCTGTTCGGCGAGCGGACCGGCAAGGCGTTCGCCCTGCTCGGGCCGGTGATCGGGCTGGCCACCATCCTCGGGCCCATCGTGTCCGGGCTGCTCGTCGAGGCAGGCGGCTGGCGGTCGGTGTTCCTGATCAACGTGCCGCTGGGCGCGTTCGCGCTGGCCGTGGGCTGGAAGGTGCTGCCCGCGGTGCCGCCCACCGCCCGGGGCGCCCGGCTCGACACCACCGGCGCGCTGCTGGCGGGCGCGGGGCTGACCATGCTCGTCGTGCCGCTCGTCCAGGGCCACGAGCTCGGCTGGCCGGCCTGGACGCTCGTCCTGCTGGCCGCCTCGGTGCCCACGCTCGCCCTGTTCGTCCTGCACCAGCTCCGCCGCCGGGGCCGCGCGCCGCTGGTCGACCTCGGCGTCTTCGCCCGGCGCTCCTACGCCTCCGGGGTCGCGTTCGTGGTCGCCTTCTTCGGCTCGATCACCGGGTTCTCGCTCGTGGTGGCGCTGTTCCTGCAGGTGGGGCTCCGCTACTCGCCGCTGGACGCCAGCCTGGCCATGTCCGGCTGGGCGGTGGGCGCCTTCCTCGGCTCCGCCTTCGGCGGCGCGCTGATGAACCGGCTCGGCCGCCGCATCCTGCACCTCGGCCTCGCCCTGATGACCACCGGCCTCGGCTGGCTGTACGCGGTCTTCACCGGCATCGGCGTCGCGCTCGACGGCTGGGACCTGACCGGGCCCCTGGTCGTGTACGGGATCGGCATGGGAATGATCTTCGTACCGCTGTTCGACATCATCGTCGGCGGGCTGCGCGACCACGAGGTCGGCTCGGGGTCCGGCATGCTGTCGGCCTTCCAGCAGGTCGGCGCGTCGCTGGGGGTGGCGGTGCTCGGCACCGTGTTCTTCTCCACGGCCGGGACGGCGGGCTTCGCCGAGGCGGCGGCCCGGGTGACGCTGCTCGCTGCCGGGGCCACGGCCGTCACGTTCTGCCTGGGCTTCCTGCTCCCGAAGCGGGCCCGCCTGGAGTAGATCACGCCGGCGGTGGAGCGGTGCTGGCGCGGACGACGAGCTCGTTGACCAGGTCGATGCGGCTGCTGGCGAGCTCCGCGCCGCGCGCCAGGTCGAGCAGCATCTGGGCGGCCATCCCCGACATGTCGCGCAACGGCTGGTTGACGGTGGTCAGCGGCGGATCGATCCATTCGGACATCGGCAGGTTGTCGTACCCGATCACCGACAGCTCCCGGGGCACGTCGATCCCGAGCCGCCGGGCCGCGCGCAGGACGCCGAGCGCCTGCATGTCGGCCCCGGCGAAGATCGCGGTCGGGCGGTCCTGGCGGGACAGCAGCTCCATGCCGTGCTCGTAGCCGGCGTCGATGTAGAAGTTGCCGTAGCGGACCAGCTCGGGGTCGGCCTCCAGCCCGGCCTCCTCGTGCGCCGAGCGGAACCCGGCCACGCGCGCCCGGCTGCACAGCACGTCCTCGGGGCCGGAGACGATCGCGATGCGCTGGTGGCCGAGCTCCAGCAGGTGGCGGGTGGCGAGCAGGCCGCCGTCCCAGTTGTTGGAGCCGACCGTCGGCACGGAGGCGGCGGTCGCGCTGTCGGTGTCGACGACGACGACCGGGATGCCCTGCCGCTGGAGCCGTTCCTGCTGGGCCGGGGTGGGCCCGGACAGCACGAACACCACGCCGAGCGGCCGGCGGGCGAGCACGGCGTTGAGCCATTCGGCGGGCGGCCGGTGCTTGCCGCCGAGCTGGGACAGCACCATCTCGACCTTCGCCGTGGCGGCCACGGCCTCGACCCCGCGGATGATCTCGACGGCCCAGGCCGAGTCGAGCTCGTGGAAGACCAGGTCGAGCTGGCCCGATCCGGACGATCGGCGCCGGGTCCGGCGCCGGTACTGGTGGCGGGCGAGGCTCGCCTCGACGCGGGCCCGGGTCTCGGGCGCGACGTCGGGATGGCCGTTGAGGACCTTGGAGACCGTCGTCACGGAGACGCCGACCTCACCGGCCACGGTGGCGATCGTCGCGGAGCGGGGAGTGGTCATCGCCCGGCATCCTATTTTTTCGGAAACTTTCGGGCAACCCCTGCCGTCAGGGCCCGCAATTTTCGGCCTGACAGTCCCGAACTATACGCATAACGGCAGATGACGCAACTCTTGACACACCACGACGAGCCCCTTAGGTTGCCGCAATTAACGGAATCTTCTCGAAAGTTTCGTATTCCGCCGGCCGAAGGGATGGCATGCCAACCGACACCGCCCCCGAGCCCTGGCGTGATCCCCGGCTGTCCCCTGCGGAGCGCGCCGAGGCGCTGATCCCGCTCATGACGCTGGAGGAGAAGGTCGCCCAGCTCGCCGGGGTGTGGGTGGGCGCCGACGCGTCGGGGGGCGGCGTCGCCCCGCACCAGGAGGACATGGCGGGCGTCGAGTGGAGCGAGGTCATCGCCCACGGCCTGGGCCAGCTCACCCGCCCGTTCGGCACCGCCCCGGTAGACCCGGTCGCCGGCGCCCGCTCGCTGGCCGCCTCCCAGGCCGAGATCGTGGCCGCCGGCCGGTTCGGCATCCCCGCCCAGGTGCACGAGGAGTGCCTGACCGGCTTCGCCGCCTGGCGCGCTACCGTCTACCCCGCCCCGCTGAGCTGGGGCGCGAGCTTCGACCCGGCGCTGGTCGAGGAGATGGCCGGACACATCGGCCGCTCCCTGCGCGCCGCCGGCGTCCACCAGGGCCTGGCCCCGGTGGTGGACGTGACCAGGGACTACCGCTGGGGCCGCACCGAGGAGACGATCGGCGAGGACCCCTACCTCGTCGGCACGCTCGGCGCCGCCTACGTGCGCGGCCTGGAGGGCGCCGGGATCGTCGCCACGCTCAAGCACTTCGCCGGGTACGCCTCCTCCCGGGGCGGGCGCAATCTGGCCCCCGTGCCGATGGGGCCGCGCGAGCTGGCCGACGTGGTGCTGCCGCCGTTCGAGATGGCGCTGCGCCTGGGCGGCCCCCGCTCGGTGATGAACTCCTACTCCGAGATCGACGGCCTGCCCGTGGCCGCCGACGAGAGCCTGCTCACCGGCCTGCTCCGCGACACCTGGGGCTTCACCGGCACGGTCGTCGCCGACTACTTCGCGGTCCGGTTCCTGCAGAAGCTGCACGGCCTGGCCGCCGACGGGGGACAGGCCGCCGGGCTGGCCCTGCGCGCCGGGATCGACGTCGAGCTGCCCACCGTCGACACGTTCGGCGCCCCGCTGATCGACGCGGTCAAGGCGGGCACGGTGAGCGAGGCGCTGATCGACCGGGCGCTGCGCCGGGTGCTGGCGCAGAAGGCCGAGCTCGGCCTGCTCGACCCGGACTGGCGGCCCCTGCCGGACGACGTCGAGAACCTGCGCCTGGACGACGACCGGGGCCGCGACATCGCGCTGCGCCTGGCCCGCCAGGCGGTCGTGCTGCTCCGCAACAGCCGCGGCGTCCTCCCGCTTGCCCCCGGCGCGCGGGTCGCGCTGGTCGGGCCGGTGGCCGACGACCCGATGGCGATGCTCGGCTGCTACTCCTTCCCCCTGCACGTCGGCGGCCACCCGGAGCACGGCCTCGGGCTGGAGGTCCCCTCGCTGCGCCAGGCGCTCGACGCCCTCGTCCCCGGCGTCGCGTACGCGCGGGGCTGTGACGTCAGCGGCGACGACACCTCCGGCATCGCGGCGGCGGTCGCCGCCGCCGAGGCCGCCGACGTGTGCGTGCTCGCCGTCGGCGACCGGGCCGGGCTGTTCGGGCGCGGCACCTCAGGCGAGGGCTGCGACGCCGCCGACCTCCGCCTGCCCGGCGTGCAGCCCGAGCTGGTGCGCGCGGTGCTCGCCACCGGCACCCCCGTGGTCCTGGTGCTGCTCGCCGGCCGCCCGTACGCGCTCGGCCCCGGGACGGACGCCGCCGCGGCCGTCGTCTGCGGCTTCTTCCCCGGCCAGCTCGGCGGCCAGGCGCTGGCCGAGGTGCTCACCGGCGCGGTGAACCCGTCCGGCCGGCTGCCGGTCAGCGTCCCGCGCGACGCCGGCGGGCTGCCCGCCACGTACCTGTCGCCGCCGCTCGGCCGCCGCAGCGAGGTGTCGTCGGTCGACCCGACGCCGGCGTACCCGTTCGGGCACGGGCTCGGCTACAGCGCGTTCGAGTGGAGCGGGGCGCGGGTGGTCGGGCCGGACGTGTGGCCCGTGGACGGCGAGGCGACGGTCGAGATCACCGTGCGCAACACGGGGGAGCGGCCGGGCGCCGAGGTCGTCCAGCTCTACCTGCACGACCCCGTCGCCCAGACGACCAGGCCGGTGGTCCGCCTGCTCGGCTTCGCCCGGGTGCCGCTGGAACCGGGCGACGGCGCGGTGGTGACGTTCACCGTCCCGGCGGACCTCACCGCGTTCACCGGCGTGCGCGGCCGCCGCGTCGTCGAGCCCGGCGACGTCGAGCTGCGGTTCGGGCGCTCGGCGGGCGACCTGGTGGCGGCGCTGCCGCTGCGCCTCGACGGCCGGGAACGCGAGGTGGGGCACGACCGGAAGCTGCGGCCGGTGACGCGGATCGCGCCCGAGGAGCGGTCGTGAAACCCCAGGACCGCACCTGGCGCCGGGCGCTGCGCCGCGACTGGCAGCTCTACACACTGGCGATCCTGCCGCTGCTGTTCTTCCTGATCTTCCGCTACGCGCCGATGCTCGGCAACGTCATCGCCTTCCGCAAGTTCCAGCCCGGCGGCAACCTCTTCGGCGAGGAGTGGGTCGGCCTCCGCTACGTCAACATGTTCCTGTCCGACCCGACGTTCTGGACGGTGTTCACCAACACGCTCATGCTCGGCGGGCTGACGCTGCTGTTCTGCTTCCCGCTGCCGATCGTGCTGGCGCTGCTGCTGAACGAGATCCGCACCCGCAGGCTCAAGCGGTTCCTGCAGTCGGTGTCCTACCTGCCGCACTTCCTGTCGGTCGTCATCGTGGCCGCGCTCGTCATGCAGATGACGGCCGTCGACGGCCCGATCAACCAGGTGCTCAAGTCGCTCGGCGAGGAGCCCGTCACGTTCCTGCAGCAGCCCGAGTGGTTCCGGACGATCTACGTCTCGTCCGAGGTGTGGCAGACCGTCGGCTGGGGGACCATCCTCTACCTCGCCGCCCTGACCACCATCGACGAGCAGCTGTACGAGGCCGCCCGGATGGACGGCGCCGGCCGGTGGCGGCAGATCTGGCACGTGACGCTGCCGGGCATCCGGCCCACGGCGGTCACCCTGATGATCCTCAACCTCGGCACGTTCCTGGCCGTGGGCTTCGAGAAGATCCTGCTGCTCTACAACCCGCTGACGTACCCCACCGCCGACGTGATCTCCACGTACCTGTTCCGGATGGGCGTGCTGTCCAGCAACTTCAGCTACGCGGCCGCCATCGGCCTGTTCGAGGCGCTCATCGGCCTGGTGCTGGTCGTGTCGGCGAACGTGATCTCCCGCCGCACAGTAGGGACGAGCCTGTGGTGACAGTCGGCACGAGCCGGGGCTACCGGGTCTTCCAGGCGGTCAACGCCGTCGTCCTCACCGGCGTCGTGGCCGTCACGCTCTACCCGTTCTTCAACATCCTGGCCCGCTCGTTCAGCGAGGAGACGTACATCCGCGCGGGCGAGGTGAACCTGATCCCGCGCGGCTTCAACCTGACCACGTACGAGATCGTCGCCTCCGACCCGATGTTCTGGCGCAACTACGGCAACACCGTGTACTACACGGTCGTCGCCACGCTGGTCGCGATCGTGCTGACCACCTGTTACGCCTACGTGCTGTCGAAGAAGCACCTCAAGGGCCGCACGGCGCTCATCTGGATCGCCGTCTTCACCATGATCTTCTCCGGCGGCCTGATCCCGAACTACGTCCTGGTCACCAGCCTCGGCCTGCGCAACTCCGTGTGGGCCATCGCGCTGCCCAACGCGATCAGCGTCTTCAACCTGCTGGTGATGAAGGCGTTCTTCGAGAGCCTGCCGGACGACCTGGAGGAGGCGGCCGCCATCGACGGGCTCAACACCTACGGCATCCTGTGGCGGATCACGCTGCCGCTGTCGAAGGCGGTGGTGGCCACGATGGTGCTCTTCTACGCGGTCTCGTTCTGGAACTCGTGGTTCGCGGCGTTCCTCTACATGAACGAGTCGGAGCTGTTCCCCGTGACGGTCTACCTGCGCAACCTCATCGCCGGAGCCACGGGCGTGGAGAACGCCGGCGCCGTGGCCGGGGAGCTGACGCAGGCCGCCGCCAACATCCAGTCGGTGACCATCGTGCTCACCGTCCTCCCCATCCTGGCCGTCTATCCCTTCGTGCAGCGCTACTTCGTCTCGGGCGTCATGCTCGGAGCCGTCAAGGGATAGGGGCCGCCGTCTCCCCACGGGAAAGGCAACCCCCCATGCACAGAGTCACCCGCCGCGTCACCCGCCGCCAGGCGCTCCTCACGTTCGGCGCGCTCGCCCTGGCCGCCACCGCGTGCAGCGGCGAGGCCCCGGCCGCGCCCGCCGCCGGGAAGCCGGGCCTGGGCAACAAGGCGGGCGCGATGCCCAAGTACGCCGTCGGCGACCAGTTCAAGGCCACCGTGCCGCTGACCTTCTCCGTCCTGTACAACAACCACCCGAACTACGCGCTCAAGAAGGACTGGCTGTTCTGGTCGGAGCTGGAGAAGCGCACCAGCGTGACGTTCGACCCGGTCACGGTGCCGCTCAGCGACTACGAGAAGAAGCGCAGCCTGCTCATCGGCGCGGGAGACGCCCCCCTCATCATCCCCAAGACCTACCCGCACCAGGAGGAGCCGTTCGTCGCCTCCGGCGCGATCCTGCCGGTCAGCGACTACGTCGACCTGATGCCGCACTTCCAGGACAAGGTCGCCAAGTGGAACATGAAGGCCGACCTGGACACCCTCCGCCAGGCCGACGGCCGCTTCTACCTGCTGCCCGGCCTGCACGAGAACATCTGGCTCGACTACTCGCTGGCCGTCAGGGCCGACATCCTCGACAAGCACGGCCTCCAGGTCCCGAAGACCTGGGACGAGCTCCACACGCTGCTCAAGGCCATCAAGCAGGAGTATCCGGACCTCTACCCGATGACCGACCGGTGGGGCGTCCCGACGCCGGGCGGCAACCTGCTCAACATCGTCGGCGCCGCCCACGGCGCGCCCGGCGGCTGGGGCTACCAGCACGCCACCTGGGACGCCGCCGCGGGGAAGTTCGCCTTCACCGGCAGCATGCCGCAGTACAAGGCCGTGCTGGAGTACCTGAACAAGCTGGTGGCCGAGAAGCTGCTCGACCCCGAGTCGTTCACCCAGTCGGACGACGCCGCCATCCAGAAGATCGTCGGCGGCAAGTCGTTCGTCATCAGCACGAACGCGCAGACGCTGGTCAACGACTACCGGCCGCCGCTGAAGAAGTTCGACCCGGACGCGAAGCTCGTCAAGATCTCGACGCCCACGGGCCCGCTCGGCGACGTCAAGGCCGGCAACCGCCTGGAGAACGGCATCATGATCTCCAAGAAGGCGCTGGACAGCGAGAACTTCGTCGCCATGATGCAGTTCATCGACTGGCTCTGGTACTCCGACGCCGGCCAGGAGTTCGCCAAGTGGGGCGTCGAGGGCGTCACCTACACCAAGGCCGGCGAGGGCGAGTACGAGCTGAACGAGGACGTCGACTTCATCGGGCTCAACCCCGACGGCTCCAAGCACCTGCAGAAGGACTTCGGCTTCAGCAACGGCGTGTTCGCCTACGGCGGCCGGACGTCGCTGCTCCAGTCCACCTTCTCCGACGAGGAGAAGGAGTTCCAGGCCGTGATCAACGCCCGTCAGGCGCTCCCGGTGCCGCCGCCGCGCCCGTTCACCGACGAGGAGCGCGAGCAGGCGGCGCTGTGGGAGACCGCGCTGCGCGACCACGTCGACCAGAACACGCTCAAGTTCATCCTGGGCGACCGGCCGCTGTCGGAGTGGGACGCCTACGTCAAGGAGCTGGAGGCCAAGAGCTCCACCAGCTACATCAACCTGGTCAACACCGCCTACGAGCGGTTCAAGAAGGAACACGGCTGAGCGTGACGAAGATCCCGGCGGCGGGCGGGCGGTTCGGCGAGGGGGTGCTCTCCCGGGCCGCCGCGCTCGTCTACACCCTGCTGACGATCGAGCTGCTGTTCCTGGCCGGGGTCGTGCCCGGCCTGGCGGGGCTGACCCTGCTCGAGCGCGACCCCGGCAACGTCCCGCTGGCCGTCGCCTGCCTGCTGCCCGTGGGCCCGGCGCTGTCCGCCGCCGTCTACGCGCTGCGCCGCCGCTCCCGCGACCTCGCCGACCTGCGGCCCGCCGTCGCGTTCTGGCGGGGCTACCGGGCCAACGCGGGCGGCGTGCTGAAGATCTGGACGCCGTGGCTGGCCTGGCTGGCCGTCGCGGGCCTCACCCTGGCCAACTTCGGCGCCTCCGGCCTGCCCGGCTGGTGGGCGGCGCTCCTCGTCGTGGTCGCCGTCGCGGCCACCCTGTGGGTCGCCAACGCCCTGGTGATCACCTCCCTGTACGCGTTCCGCACCGCCGACGTGGCGCGGCTGGCGGCGTACTTCCTGGTGCGCGCGCCCGGCGCCACGCTCGGCAACCTGTGCCTGCTGGTGCTGGCGGGCGGCGTCACGCTGGTCGCCTCGGAGGCGGCGCTGGCGCTGCTCGCCTTCGCGGTGGCGGCGGCGCTGCTGCGCAACAGCCGGCCGATGATCGCCGAGATCGAGGAGAGGTTCACCCGCTGAAGCCGCAGGACGCCCGGCGGCGTCCTGGTCCTGCGCGAGGACCGAGCCTCAGGGGATGCGCCGGCCGTGCGCGTCCGGCACCCCCGACTTGCGGAAGAAATAGGCGTTGACCTGGTCGCGCCACTCCTCGGCGCAGCGGACCTGCTCGTCGAGGAGCTCCCGCACCCGGGCGTGCAGCGCCGGGTCCACCAGCCCGGCCGCCTCCGCCCACCGCTCCCGGTAACCGGCCGCCTCCCGCGCCCCGGCGAAGTGCGTGTCGTAGATGTGCTGGATCACCGTCGACCCGCTGCGCAGCACGTGCCCGTACGGGACGTGGTGGAAGAACAGCAGCAGCTCATCGGGGCACCGGTCGAGCGACTCGTACGTCCCCGCCCACGGTTCCGGGTACTGCCCGGCGAAGCCGGTGCCGGTGGCGCGGGTCCGGTCCACGCCCACGCCGTCACGGTCGGCGAAGTGGTACGTGCCCCACGGCGAGTACTCGTAGCCGTCGACCGACGGGCCGTAGTGGTCGCCCGGGTTGACCATGAACCCGACGCCGAGCGGGGCGGTGTAACGCTCGTACGTCCGCCACGAGCCGTCCATGATCGCGTGCAGCGTCTCCCGCAGCGCGGCCGGGGCCTGCGGGAACGTGAGCCCGATCCACTCGTCCAGGATCGCGGCCGGGTCCGCGCGGGGCGCCCACGCCAGCCTGCCGAACGCGTACAGGTTCGCCTGGGCGAGCGGGTGGCCGGTCCAGTACGGGTCGTCGCCCACGTTGGAGACCGCGACCAGCCCGCCCCCGGCGGCCACGTCCGCGACGTCGGCGAAGGCCAGCACCTCGCTCCACATCGGCGCGAGATAGCACACGTGCCGCTGCTGGCCGGTGTACTCCTGCGTGACCTGGAGCTCCACCGCCAGGCGGGTGCGCGGCATGGCGGTGATCACGGGGGAGACCGGCTCGCGCGGCTGGAAGTCCATCGGCCCGTGCTTGACCTGCACGATCGCGTTGTCCCTGAACTGCCCGTCGAGCGGCGCGAAGTGGTCGTGGGCGGCGCGGGCCCGGTCGGTGGAGCGGTCGCGCCAGTCCTGGCGGTGGTTGTAGACGAACGCGCGCCAGTGCACCACGCCGCCGAACGGGGCCAGCGCGTCGGCCAGCATGTTCGCGCCGTCCGCGTGGGTGCGCCCGTAGGCGAACGGGCCCGGCTGCCCCTCGGAGTCGGCCTTGACCACGTAACCGCCGAAGTCCGGGATCGCCTCGTACACGCGTGCGGTCGTGCCCGCCCACCAGGCGCGCACGTCCTCGTCCAGCGGGTCGGCGACCGGCAGCCCGCCCAGCGTGACCGGCGCGGCGAAGTTCACCGACAGGTGCACGCGGATGCCGTACGGGCGCAGCTCGCCGGCGATCGCGGCGACGTCGCCGAGCCGGTCGGTCAGCAGCCGGGCCTCGGCGGCGTGCACGTTCACGTTGTTGACGGCGATGGCGTTGACGCCGATCGCGGCCAGCAGCCGCCCGTAGGCGCGCACCCTGGCCAGGTCGCCCTGCGGGCCGCCGTCCCGCCAGAAGATCGAACCGCCCGCGTAGCCGCGCTCGACCTGGCCCATCACCGGGTGCACGGCGACGTTGTCCCAGTGGTCGAGCATCCTGCGGCGCAGCGCGGGCCGGTGGTGCTCGACCGGCCGGTCCGCGCCGAACGCCGCCTCGCCCAGCCGCACCACGTGGAACAGCCCGTACAGCAGCCCGGCCGGGTCGTCGGCGAGCACGGTGGTGACGCCGTCGCGGCGGCCGAGCGCGTACCCCTCCGGGCCGATGCCGTCGGCGGCGGGAGCCCCCGCCTCGGACGTCAGCGCGAGCACGAGATCGGCGGCGTCGCCGTCGTTCACGCTGCCGCCGAACCGGGCGCAGGCCGCCGCCACCTCGTCGTGCACGGTGGCGACGCCGTCGCCGCCCAGCACGAGGGTGCGGCGCGAGCCGATCGCCCGGAACGCCTCCGGAGGCAGCCACGCGGCGTGGACGTCGGCCAGGTCGGAAATGCTCACGGGGGTCCTCCGGCGGGAAAGCGCTTCCTCGCGCCAACCTACCGGAGACCGGCCTCTCCCGGCATTACCGCCCCAGGGTCAGCGGCAGCGTGCGCGGCCCCCGCACCTGGCCGGCCGCCCACGTCACCGCCTCCGGATCGGCCAGGCCGAACACCGGGATGCGCTCCAGCCACACCTCCAGCGCCACCCGCAGCTCCATCCGGGCCAGATGCGAGCCCACGCAGCGGTGGATGCCCAGCCCGAACGCGGCGTGCCGGTTCACCTGACGGTCGATGACGACCTCGCCCGCCCGCTCGAACTGCGCCGGGTCCCGGTTCGCCGCCGGGAACGACAGCAGGACCCAGTCGTCGGCCTTCATGTCGACGCCGTGCCAGTGCATGTCCTCCTTGACCAGCCGCGCCATCGTCACCGGCGCGTAGACGCGCAGCAGCTCCTCCATCGCCGTCGGCAGCAGCCCCGGCTCGGCAACCAGGCGCTCCCGGTCGGCCGGCGTCTTGGCCAGGTGCCACAGCGAGGCGCCGATCGCGCTCCACGTCGTGTCGATCCCCGCGATGAGCAGCAGCGCCATCGTGCCCGCCACGTGCGAGGGGTCCAGCTTCTGGCCGTAGAGCTCGGCGTTGATCAGGTAGGTCGTCAGGTCGTCACGCGGCCGGTCGACGTGGTCGCGGATCTGCTCCAGCAGGTAGTCGAAGAGCTGCTGCATCCGCTCGATCCGCTCCTCCGGCGGATGGTTGACGCCTTCGAGCACGTTCTCGATGAACTCGCGGAACCTCGGCCCGTCCTCGGCCGGGAAGCCGAGCATGGCGGCGATCACCCGCATCGGGATGTGCTGGGCGTAGTCGCGGGCGGCGTCGACCACGTCGCGGCCCTCGAACTCGTCGATGAGCGCGTGGCACAGCGCCCGCGTCGAGTCCACCTGCTTGGCGACCGCCGTCTTGGTGAACGCCGGCAGCAGCAGCTTGCGCGCGTCGTGGTGGAAGGGCGGGTCGGAGGAGATGGGCGGCGAGCCGCCCATCGGCGCCAGCTCGCGCGGCGGCCGGAAGTTGCTCATGATGATCGACCGCGACGAGAACCGCTCGGTGTCGTACGCCACCGCCGCCACGTCCTCGTACCGCGTCGGCAGCCAGCCGCCGCCGAACCGCTCGGTGTGCGCGATCGGGCAGCGCTGCCGCAGGTCGTCCTGGATCGGGTACGGGTCGGCCGCCCACTCCGGTTCCAAGTGGGAGAAATCGGTCGCCCAGTCGGAGACCGGGCCAGTGATGATCTCGTTCCGGGTGCCCAGGGGTTCCTCCCCGTCGGTCTCCCGGAAATCACGGGTGAAGCGGTCGTCAACGGTCATCTCATGCCTCCTCGACGGCCTTCTCGGGACAGTTGGCCATCGCCAGCCGCGCCTCCTGCTCCCGCCCCGGTGGCACCAGGCCGTCGCCGAGCACCGTCCCGTAGCCTTCGCCGTCCTCGCCGAACAGGGCGGGCGCCAGGTCGTAGCACCGGCCGTGGCCCTGGCACCGTTCGGGGTTGATCTGGACTTTCACGGTGTCGCCTCCGTGGCTGAGGTGGATCCGGTACGGGTGATCGCGGCGACGAGACGGGTGAGCAGCGCGACCCACTCCTCGTCGTCCACCGCGTGCTGGTCGGGGGTGACCAGCGCGCTGCCCATCGCGAGCAGGAAGCAGAAGTGCGCGAGCGCATCGGGGGAGACCGCGGGGTCGAGCTCGCCCGCGTCCTGCCCGGCGCGCACCAGCCGGGTGATCCAGTCGGCGCGTTCGCGCACGTAGTCGCGCATCGGCCCGGCCACGTCCTCGTCGCGCCGGGCGGCCACCAGCGCCTCGACGATCAGGTAGCCGAGCGCGTCCCGCCGCCGGGGCAGCCGCCGCCCGCTCGCCACCAGCAGGTCCGTGATCGGCTCGTCCGGGTGGGCGGCGAACAGGTCCGCCATCAGCGTCGGCCCGTGCGCCCGCAACGCGGCCACCAGCAGCTCCGCCTTCGACCCGAAGTGCGCGTACAGAGCGCCGTTGCTCACGCCCGCGGCGGCGGCGATGTCGGCCACGCGCGTGCCGTCGTAGCCGCGCTCGGCGAACGCGTCGGCCGCCGCGCGCAGCAGCCGCTTCCGCGTCTCCGCGGCGGTGACGCCTGCGATACGCCCCATAGGAGAATTGAAAGAACATTCATTTGATTCGTCAAGGGTTGCGGGCCGGGCAACTGGAATGTCTGACGCGGCGCTTGGGGGCCTGGTCGTCAGTGGGCGCGGGGTGGGTGGAGGACTTCGGCGGTTCCCGCCCGTTCGTACTCGTGACCGCTCGGTATGGGACTCGCGTCGCCGGCGAGTAGCGTCTCGGCGACGGCCGTACGGGCATAGAGCACATATCTCCCCGTGCGGTGCGCGCTGGCCAACCCGGCCCTGCGGAGAGCGGTGAGGTGCTGGTTCGCGCCTGGTTCCGACAGGTCGAGGCGGGCGGCCAGTTCCCTGGTCGAGGCGGGCTGGTCGAGCTCGGCCAGCAGCCGGGTGCGGGTCCGGCCGAGCACGGCGGCCAGCGCCTGTGGCGGGTCGCTCTCGCGGTGCTCCCAGAGCGTCGCGACGCCGCGCGGGGGGTAGCGGATCGTGGGCTGCCAGGGCGGGGTCGTGATGGAGAAGACCCGCGGCCAGGTGAACACCGACGGCACGAGCAACAGTCCCAGGCCGCCCAGCGGGCGCACGCCTTCGCAGACCGTCTTGGGCAGGCGCAGTGTCTCTCCCTCCCACGTCACGGCGGGGTCGAGGTCGCTGAGCATGCGCCGCAGGCCGCCCTCGGCCAGCAACCTGGCGCGGTAGAGCACGTCGCCTTCGAGCAGGGCCCGTACGCGCGGCCAGTAGGGCGCGATGGCCGCTTCCCAGTAGCCGCGGATCTCCTCGGCCAGCCGTTCGAGGCCACCCACGGGGTCGGCGTAGAGCTCTTGGAGCGCTCGGGTGCGCGGACCGTCCCAGACGTCGAGACCCTCCTGGACCAGGGGTGCCATCGCCGCCATCCCGGCCAGCTCGACCTCCAGGTCGGGCACGGCGGTTGAGGGCGGGGGGCAGACGAAGCCGACGATCGAGACCGTCGGCACCGGCACCAGGTCGGACAGCAGCCGCCAGTCGACATCGGCGAGCCGCCGCCGCACCCGTTCGGCCCAGGGCTTGAGCACGGCATGCGCGGCCGGATTCTTCGCCACCCGCACGCTGGCGACGACCTCCCACAGAGGAGAAACCGCGAAACGGACATTGGCCGCATCCTGTGCGGTGAACGTCAGCTCAAGGCCCATCCGATTCGTCCTCTGCTTAATCAATGGCGCTCGGACGGAGGATTCCATCATCTAGGTGCTATGACAACTGTCGCCGGGCCTCCGCTCCTGCATGACCCCTCCTTCAGAAACTTCTACCTGGCGTCGGCGGTCAGCCAGTTCGGCTCCCAGGTCGGCTACGTGGCGATGCCCCTGCTCGCGGTGATCGCCCTCGACGCGGGGCCCGGTGAAGTGGGACTGCTCAGCGCCCTCACCACCATCACCGTGCTCGTGCTCGGCCTGCCCGCCGGAGCATGGGTGGACCGGGTCAGGCGCCGCCCGGTGATGATCGCGACGGACCTGGTCCGCGCCGTGCTTCTGGTGTCGGTGACGGTCACGTGGTGGCTGGACGCTCTCACGATGACCCAGCTGTACGGCGTCGCCATCGCGACGGGAATCGGCACGCTCTTCTTCGACGTCGCCTCGCAGAGCACGCTCCCGCACCTGGTCGGCCGCGACCGGCTCACCGCCGCGAACTCGGTGCTCGTCGGCACGAGCGCGGCGATGGACGTGGGGGGCAGGAGCTCCGCCGGAGTGTTGGTGGCTCTCGCGGGCGCGCCGGTGGCGATCGTGCTCGACGCGCTCACCTACCTGTGGTCGGCCGTGTGGCTACGCCGGATCAGCAAGCCCGAACCCGCGCCCGCCCCCGTACCCGGCGAGCGACTCGGACGGCAGATCGGCGAGGGGGTGCGATTCCTCTTCGGCAACCGGGTCCTCATCGCCATCGCGGCGCAAGGCGGCATGACGAACCTCGCCTTCCCGCTCTGCTCGACGCTGCTGCCCGTGCTGCTCGTTGACGAGCTCGGGCAGCCCGCCTGGGTGCTCGGGGCTTACCTTGCCGTCGGCGGGCTCGGTGTGCTGGCCGGTTCCTCGACGGCTCACCTGATCGGCCGGCGGCTCGGCCGCGGGCGTGCCGTGTGGATCGTCGGCATGACCACTGCGCCGTTCGCGCTTCTGGTGCCGTTCGTCGGCTGGAGCGTCTGGATCTCGGCGGCCGCATGGAGCATCCTGTGCTTCCGGACAGGGGTGAACAACGTGCTGCTCGTCAGCTTCCGGCAGGAAGTCACACCCGACCCGATGCTCGGCCGGATGAACGCCACCATGCGCCTGATCCTTATCGGTGCGGTCGGCGTCGGTGGTCTGCTGGCGGGCCTTCTCGGCGAGGTCTGGGGCATTGGGACGGCAATGTGGACGGGCGCAGCGATCATGGCGCTCAGCTGGATACCGATCTGGTTCAGCCCACTCCGCCACGAGGTCTGACGCAGGCCGCCATCGTCATGACCACCTGGAGTGTCTTCGCCGCGCCGCCCATCCCTCCGACCCCATCCTGCAGTTGGTATGCACTCAGGGCCGGATCCGGCGCCGGTTCGCTTCGTATACTTCTGAACCCTGCCACCGCGACGTCGTCGGCCCCCGTTCGCGCACCAGCCCCCGTTCACGTCATCGGTGGCGCGGGCCGCCATTCCGACGCGAAGGGACGCTGATGCCCGGTAAGGATGGGAAAGCCTGGCAGGACCCGGACGAGATCGCTCGCCGGGTGCGGGACGGAAGCCTCACCAGACGCCATCTGCTCGCGATGTTCGGTGTGTCCGCGGCGTCGGCGGCCTTCGCCTCGGCCGCGGGGACGGCAGCCGCGGCCACGCGCCGCTACGACTACGTGATCGTGGGAGCCGGCTCGGCCGGGTGCACGCTGGCCGCGCGCCTGTTATCGGACTCGCGGGCGAGCGTGCTACTGATCGAGGCCGGCGGCACGAACGACCTGCCGGTGGTGCGGGACTTCACCAAGTCGGCCCTGGCGGCGGCGCCGAACTCGGGGCTCGTCTGGCCGTACCAGTCGGTTCCGCAGCGGGAGCTGCTGCACGCGCGGCAGTCGTTCGTGTGCGGGAAGCTCGAAGGCGGCAGCAGCTCGGTGAACGGGATGGTGTGGGTCCTCGGCAACCCGGCCGACTACGACAGCTGGGCCGCCCAGGGCGCCACCGGCTGGGACTACGCGAGCGTGCGGCCCTCGCTGGAGGCGCTGTCCGGGCCCATCGAGCCGTCGGACGAGCTGACGCGGCGCAACCTGCTCTCCCAGGCCACGGTGGCAGCGGCCGTCGACCTCGGCTACACCTTCAACCCCGACTACAACGGCGCGACCCAGTTCGGCGTCTCCTACACGCGGCTCAACGTGGTGGACAAGATCCGCCAGGACGCGTTCACCTCGTTCCTGGTCCCGTACCTCACGGACCCGCGCCTGACGATCATGACGGACGCGGAGGTCGCGCGGCTGACGTTCGACCGCCGCGACGCGATCGACGGGGTCGTCATCCACGCCGGTCGCCGCCGGTTCACCGTCCGGGCCGAGCGGGAGGTGATCCTCAGCACGGGCACGGTCAACACGCCTCGCCTGCTCCAGCTGTCCGGCATCGGCGCGGCGCGGGACCTGCGACGGCTCGGCATCCCGGTCGTCGCCGACCTGCCCGGCGTCGGCGCCAACCTGCACGACCACCTGATCTCGGTGGCGTTGAAGAGACTCCGCACCCCCGAGCCCGCGACGCACCTCACTTCGATGGACGTCAGCCTCTTCACCGGCAGCGGCCGGGTGCCCGGGACGCCGGCGTACCAGGGGCAGGTCTACTACATCGGCGCGGGCGGGTATCCGCCCTTCTCCGCGTTCTCGCAGGCGGTCGGCATGATCAACCTGCACCCCACCAGCCGGGGGCACGTCAGGCTGCGGTCGGCCGATCCCGCCGTGCCGCCGATCATCCAGCCGAACTTCCTGCGGACCGGAGAGGATCTCGAGGCGCAGCTCGACGGCTACCGGCTGGCCATCGAGCTGGTCAACGCGAAGGGACTGCGTGACTGGGTCATCGACGACGACGCCATCCCCGGCCCTGACGTCAACACCCGCAAGGAGCTGATCCGAGCGGTGCGCACCTATTCGCAGGCCGACTTCCACGCGGTCGGCACCTGCCGGATGGGCACGGACGCGCACGCCGTCGTGGACCCCCACCTGCGCGTACGCGGCGTCAGGGGGCTGCGGCTGGCCAGCGCCGCGATCATGCCCAGCATCACCTCCGGCAACACCAACGCCCCGTCGATGATGATCGGCGACCGGTGCGGACGGCTGATCCTGGGCGGCGCCTGACCGCGCGGGTCACACCGGGCAGTCGCGGGGGCCGACGCTCTGCCCGGCGCCGATGATGGTGACCTGGGCGGGGTGGTCCCGTTCCGGGGCGGTGACCGTGCACACGATCTGGTCGACCGCCAGCGGCGACAGCTCACCGGCCGGAGCCGACAGGGTCACCACCAGGTGGCCGGCCTTCACGGGGGTGACCGAGAACGGGCCGGCCCCGGCCGGGATGTCGGTGGTGAAGCCGTTCGCCCGTTCCCCGGCGGTGGGGCCGACGGCCAGCAGCGCCAGGATGTCCGCCCGGAACCACGGGCGGCTGTCGTCGGACCGCTTCACCGGGCTGGGCCGGCCGTCCTTGACCAGGTAGAGGGTGAGCGTCGTGTGCGTGGCGACGCCACCGCTCGGCGGGGCGCCGACGGAGATGGGGTCGCTGGGCCGCACGCCGCAGCCGGCGACGGCGACGAGCGCCGCCACGCCCAGGGCGAGCCCGAGACGGCCGGGTCCGGCTCTCACGCGGGACCTCCAGAGTCGAGGTGCCCGTCCGGATCGTCCATCCGGCGCGGCAGGCGGAGCGTGAACACGGCGCCTCCGTCCGGGGCGTTGGCGACGGTGAGATCGCCCCGGTGCAGCCGCGCGTTCTCCCGCGCGATGGCCAGGCCGAGACCGCTGCCCTCGGACCTGGCCCGGGCCGCGCTGGCCTTGTAGAACCGGTCGAACACGTGCGGCAGCACCGCCTCGTCCAGCCCCGGCCCGTGATCGCGTACCTCCAGGACGATCTCCTCCGCGCCGGCGGACAGCCGTACCGACACGGGCGGCTCGCCGTGTCGCAGGGCGTTGCCGACCAGGTTGGCGAGGACGACGTCCACCCGGCGCGGATCCAGCCGCGCGGTCACCCCGGCGGGCAGCTCGGTGCGTACGGACTCCGACCAGCCACGGGCGTGCAGGGTCGCGCGCACCAGCTCGGCCACGTCGACCTCGTTCAGCGCGAGCGCCGCGACGCCGGAGTCGAACCTGCTGATCTCGATGAGGTCATTCACCAGCCCGGTCAGGCTGAGCGTCTCCTGGCTGACCAGCCGCGCGGCGCGCCCGGCGGTCTCGGGCAGCTCGGCCGCCTCCTCGTCGAGGACGTCGGCGACCGCCGCGAGCGCGGCCAGCGGGGTGCGCAGCTCGTGGGACACGTCCGCCACGAACCGGCGGGCGTCGGCCTCCATCTCGCGCAGCTGCTCGACGTGCCGCTCCAGCTCCGCGGCCGTCTCGTTGAACGTACGCGCCACGTCCGCCAGCTCGTCGGAGCCGCGGACCGCGATCCTGGTCCGCAGATCGCCCTCGCCGAGCAGGCGGGCCGCCCGGCCCAGCTCGCGCACCGGGCGCAGCACGCCACGGGTGGCCAGCGACGCCAGGACGACCGAGAGCACCAGCGCCGCCCCGCCGGCGAGCCACGCCCGCGCGGCGAGGCTGTCGATGCTGAGCTGTTCGGGAGCCAGGCTGCGCGCGGTGTAGACCTCGATGCCCGACACCTGCGCCGTCCGGCCCGGCTCGGCGATCAGCAACGGCGCGCCGATGAGCAGGAGAGGGTGGCCCCTCCACACCACGCGCTGCCACGCCATCTCGCCGCGCGCCACCGTCCCCCGCAGCCCCGCCGGGATCAGCCCCGGGTCCAGGATCGGGGTGTCCTCGCGCCGCAGCCGGGGGCCCGGCGCCGCGAGCAGCGTCGAGTGCGCGTCGCGGTAGACGGCGACCGCGAGGCCGCCCCCGTCGGCCATGACGCGGGCGATCTCGTCGAGCTCCGCCCGGCCCGGCGTCGCGGTCCGCAACGGGAACAGGGTCGCCAGGCGTCCCCGCGTCGCCTCCACCGCGGCATCCTGGGCCCGCTGGAGGATCGAGATGCGGGCCTCGACGTACATCGCACCGGCCACCGCCGCCGCCGTGACCACGCACAACAGGGCGAACGCGTACAGCAGCCGGGTCCGCAGCCCCAGACTCGGCCGGGACTCCACCAACCGGCTCACACCGGCCCGAACCGGTACCCGAACCCACGCACCGTCTGCACGTAGACCGGCGCCGCCGAGTCGTCCTCGATCTTCGCGCGCAACCGCTGCACACACGCGTCCACCAGCCGCGAATCGCCGAAGTAGCCGTGCTCCCACACCGACTCCAGCAACTGCTGGCGGCTGTGCACCCGGCCCGGCGTGCCCGAGAGCTCCAGCAGCAGGCGCAGCTCGGTCGGCGCGAGGCTGACCGGCTCGCCGCGCCTGGTGACCACCAGCCCGGCCCGGTCGATGACCAGGTCCCCGTGCCGCTCCAGCTCCGCCTGGTCCCGGCCGATCCGCCGCAGCACCGCGCGCATGCGGGCCTCCAGCACCCTCGGCTGCACCGGCTTGACCACGTAGTCGTCGGCGCCCGCCTCCAGCCCCGCCACCACGTCCATGTCGTCACCACGCGCCGTCAGCATGATGATCGGCGTCTCACCGGCCACCCGGATACGACGGCACACCTCGAAGCCATCCATGCCGGGCAGCATCAGGTCGAGCACCACCACGTCCGGGACGTCCGTACGCAGCTGCTCCAGCCCCTGCTCCCCGGACTCCACCGCGCGCACCCGGTGGCCGTGCCGGGTCAGGGCCAGCTCCAGCCCCTCCCGCACAGCCGGGTCATCCTCGATCAACAACACTCGCGACACGCTGCCGAGCATCTCAGCACGCTCCGTAACTCACCCGCCGGCCGACCCCGTCCACTGTCGACCGGCCGTGTCCGCGCCCTGTGCGCGCCGTGTCATCGTTGTGTCACGATCCCGCCCTCGGGCGCCACGGGTGCGCCGCCGTCGACGAACCATGACATACGGCTGACGACGCGCGCACATCCCCCGCCAATCGTAGTTCGTCATGAGCGAACCACACATCCTCCCGCCCCGGCCCCGCGACCGGCTGTACGCCGTGGTCACGCTGGTGCTCGCCGCGCTCCTGCTGCCCGTGGCCTTCGCCCGCCACCCCGGCCGCGCCCGCGAGCTCGCCTGCGGCTGGGCGCTGCGGCTGCGCTTCCCCGCCGAGGACCTCACCGGCCTCACCGACGGCGCCAAGGCCGCCTTCACCGCGGCGCGCACCGACGCCCTCTGGCGCCACGGCCAGCTCATCGGCCTCACCTCCGGCTACCGCGACCCCGCCGCCCAGCAACGGCTGTTCGACGACGAGGTACGCCGCTCCGGCTCCCCGGCCTCCGCCCGGATGCTCGTCCTGCCGCCGGCCGAATCGCGCCACGTCAAGGGCACCGCCCTGGATGTACGCCCCTACGAAGGCGCCCGCTGGCTGGAGGACCACGGCCCCCGCTACGCCCTCTACCGCATGTACGACAACGAGTGGTGGCACTTCGAACACCACCCGGCCGGCCCCCCACCCCGCCGCCCCCACCCCAACTGGCACCCCCTCCCCGCACCCGAGAACCACGCCTAGCTCTGGCGCTCGCGGGGGCGTGTCACCGGCGTCGTGATCACTCAGGCGCACCTCGGCCGGCCCGTGCTGGGGGCGGTCGTGCGCGGGTGATCGTGCAATAGCGTGGGTGGGGAGCAGGAGGGACGTGGCATGGGGGCTGCCCGGAGGGTGGACGTGGCGGGGTTGCCCGAGGAGCTCGTGGCGCTCATCGACGGGCTCGAACCCGGTGAGGAGCTGGTCGTCACGCGGGACGGCGGGTCGATCGCGCGGATCTCCAGCACCGTGGACGTGGTGCAGGGGGCCGTCGTCGGGCGCGGGACGCCGGACGAGGGGCACGGGCGGGGGCCGGCGAGCTACGAGGGCGTGACCGTGGTGGCGACCGCGATGGAGTTGTCCACCGCGGCCAGGGTGGCGCTGGCCGCGCAGCTCGGGGCCGACTACGTGGTGCTCGACATGCACGCGGCTCCCGTGACGGCCGACGTGCTGCTGGTGCCGGCGGGCAGTCCGCAGTTGATCGGGGCGTTGCGGTCGGCGTTCCCGAAGGCGCGCGTCGTCGTCACCGAGATCGAGGACGACGAGCTCGGGGTGCGGTACGACGGCCCGGTCCGCCGGCTGCTCGACGCCGGGGCCGACGCGTACCTGCCTCCCGCGTCCGTCCCGAACCTGGCCAGGCAGCTCGACCACGCGCTGAACCACGGGCGGGAGCTCGCGGGCGGGACCGCCGCGCCCCTGCAGCTAGCGGCGGCGGCGGAAGCGGCGGACCAGGCTCACCGTGACGACGAGGGCGACCAGCACGCCGAGCAGGGCCCATGACGCCCGCCCGAGGAGCCGTTCCAGGTGGGCGGCGGAGGCACCCGCGAACGCGCCCAGGCTGACGTACACCGCCGACCACAGCAGCGATCCGGCGAGCGAGGCGGGCAGGAAACGCCCGTAACGCACCTGGGCGGCGCCCGCGGCGGCCGGGGTGAGCGTGCGCACCACGGGGATCAGCCGGGTGACGAACACCGCAGCCGCGCCGTACCTGAGCAGCGCCGTCGTGGCGCGGTCCCAGTGCCGTACGCCGAGCCGCCGCACCACCCGCAGCTCCCGCATCCGCACGCCGTAGCGGCGGCCGAGCAGGTAGCCGACGTGGTCACCCGCGGTCACGCCGAGGGCGACGACGAGGAGCATCACGACGTACCGCACGGGAGTGCCCGCGGCGGCCCCCAGCAGCAGCACGCCCGTCTCCCCGGGCACGATCGACCCGAGGCCCAGGCCGGATTCGGCGAACGCCATGGCCCCGGCCACGACCCCCACCACCGGGAACGGCAGATCGCTGATCGCCTGGACGACATCCGTGATCAGATCCACCGTGCGCCGCCCCCGTACATGTTCGTGAACCACCATGATCCCGGCTTCCCGGGACTGATGGCGCCAATCGCCGCCCGGGACGGGCTCGTCACCTCACAGTCAGTAGTTGAGTCATTGCTGTAAGTGAACAATGGCGTCGTCCCACCCGTTCGAGAACAGGAATCCAGACCATGCGACGCATCACCACAGCCCTCGCCGCCCTGGCCGCCGCCGGAGCGGTCCTGGCCCCGCTCACGCCCGCCCACGCCGCCGACGGCGTGCTCGTCATCAACGACCAGCCGTACTTCGACCCCAGCGGCTGCTACTCGAGCGACCGGTGGCCGCTGTCCGTCGCCAACCACACCAACGGGCTCGCGTACGTCTTCAGCTCGCCCGACTGCACCGGCGAGCTGCTCGAACTGGTCGAGCCCGGCGGCTCGACCGTCTCGGAGTTCGGCACGAGCGTGTACATCGACTGACCGAGCCCAGGGCCTGGGCTCGTCGTTCAGCGGCCGGTGACGAGGTCGTCCAGGTAGCCCGCCACCGGGCCGAGGGTGAGCACGCCGCTGCCCGCCCCGGCCAGCTCTCCGGCGGCGGGCGCGAGCTCGCGGCGCAGGCGGGCCATGACGGCGCGCTCGCCGAGCGCGACGGCGGCGCGGGCCGCCAGGCACAGGCGCGCCTCGCGCATCAGGTCGTGGGGCGATTCGGGCAGGCCGCGCAGCGCCGCCGCGGCCTCCTCGCGCCGGCCGGCGTCCAGCAGGATCAGCGGGCGGACCCACGGCTCGTACGGGCCGTAGTCGCGGCCACGCCAGCTCCCCGCGTCCCCGTCCCGGCCGGTCGTCAGGCGCAGCGCCAGCAGGGCGAGCGGCAGCAGGCCCTCCTCCATGCCGGGCATGCCGCTCCCGGCCAGCCGGGCCTGCGCGTCCCGGTAGGCGGCCGCGGCCTCCTCCGGCCGTCCCGCCACCGCGTGCCGCAGCCCCGCGTACCAGGCGGTGAACACCCCCACCAGCGGCAGCTCGTACCGGCTCGCGAGCGCGTCGGCGGCCTCGGCGTGCGCGTCGGCGGCGGCCAGGTCGCCCAGCGCGGCGCGCGCCTGGAGCTGGACGAGCCGCCCCAGCACCTCGAACGTCACCAGCTCGCCGCCGGCCGCCAGCTCGACCAGCTCGGCCCCGATCCGCGCCCGTTCGCCCGCCAGCCCGGCACGTCCGAACGCGTGCATGAACCGGGCGTTGAGCGCGAGCGCCAGCGACGCCCGGTCCCCGGACGCGCGGGCGATCGCCTCCGCCTCGCGGGCCGCCCGCCGGCCGCGATCCGACGTCGTGCCGCGCAGCTCCAGCGCCAGCGCGCTCCACAGCCGGCCCACCACGTCCCGGGGAGCGGACGGGTCGCCGGAGAGCGCGGCCAGCGTGCGCTCGGCGGCGGCGGCGATCCGGGCGGACAGGCGCTCGTCGTCGTTGCGCGTCCAGACGGCCGGCACGCCGAAGGCCGTGATCACGGCCGCCGTCAGGTCGGCGTCGCCGAGGCTCTCCGCCGTGTCCACCGCCTCCGCCCGCAGCCGCCGCGCCTCCTCCATCCGCCCCGTCACGGCCAGCGCCCGCCCCAGCCCGAGATCCGCCTCCAGCCGATCCCGTACGGCGTCGCCGCCCGTGTGTGTGATCACCTGGCGCCACAGCCGGGCGGCCTCGTGCGGATCGGAACGGCGTTCGGCCAGCTCGGCAGCCGCGCGGGCATAACGGGCGGCCCTGGGCGAGACAGCGCCGCCCGCGGCCAGGGTGAAATGGTGGGCGAGCGCCGCCACGTCGTCCGGATGCAGCCGCTCCACCGCCTCCCCGACCGCCGCGTGCCACCGGGCCCGGCGCAACGCCGACAGATCCCCGTACAGCGTGTCGCGCACCAGGATGTGCGTGAACCGCAGCCCGCCCCGCTCGGTCAGGAACCCCGCCCGCAGCGCCCGCTCCACCGCGTCCAGCATCGGCCCCTCGCCCGCCAGCTCGGCCAGCACCTCCGGGTCCACGTCCCGCCCCGCGACCGCCGCCTGCATCAGCACGGTCCGCGTCTCCTCGGGCAGTTGCGCCAGGCGGTGCCGGATCACGTCCCGCACCCCCGCCGGAACCGCCTCCAGCCCCGCCTCGCCCTCGGCCGCGAACAGCCGGGCCAGCTCCCGTACGAAGAACGGGTTGCCGCCGCTGCGCCGATGGATCAGCCGCACCACCGGCCCGGCCGGCTCCCGCCCGGTGACCGCCCCGGCCAGCTCGCCCGTCGCCGCCTCGGTCAGCCCGCCCAGGTAGACCCGCACGGGCTCGGTGCGCGCCAGCCTGGCCAGCGCCGAGGTCAGCTCCGGGCCGACCTCCGTGGTCCGGAACGTGCCCACGACCAGCACCGGGCCCATCTCGGGCGCGGTGGCGACGGCGGTCAGCAGGTCGAGGGTGTCGGCGTCGGCCCGGTGCAGGTCGTCCAGCACCACCAGCACCGGCTCCCTGGCCGCCGCCCCCGCGACCCGCGCCACGACCGCCCGATGCCGCCGGAACCTCACCACCGCCGGATCCGCGCCCCGCCCCCCGTCGTCCGGCCCGAGCCCGCTCGACCCCTCCGGTCCGGGCCCGTCCGGCTCGGGGGGCGGGGGCAGCGCGCCGGTGACCTGGGTCCACGGCGCGGCGACGGGCGCGCCCTCGTACTCGGGGCTGCGGCCCCACGCCGTCACCCAGCCGCGCGCCGCCAGCCGCGCCGCGACGGCCTCGGCCAGCGCCGTCTTGCCCGCCCCGGCCTCCCCGGACACCAGGACGACCCCCGGCCCGCCCCGCCCGGCCACCTGCCCGGCCGCCTCCTCCAGCCGTGCCAGGTCCCCCTCCCGCCCCACGAACACCCGGCCGCCTGCCGCCGGCTCGGGAGCCCGTACGGGGGCCGGGTCGTCCTGGCTGAGGTGGGGCGCCTGGGTGAGGATGTCGGACTCCAGGCGGCGCAGCCGGGGCCCCGGGTCCACGCCCAGCTCGGTCACCAGCGTCTCGCGGACCCGGCGCAGCGCGGCCAGCGCGTCGGCCTGCCGCCCCGACCGGTAGAGCGCCGTGGCGAGCAGGTGCCAGGCGTCCTCGCGCAACGGCCGGTCACCGGCGTGCGCCTCCAGGTCGGAGACCGCCTCGGCGGAACGCCCCAGCGCCAGCAGCGCCTGCGCCCGCCGCTCCACGGCCAGCGCCAGCAGCTCGTCCAGCCGGTGGATCTCCGAACGGGCCCACTCCTCCCCGGCGTTCTCGGCGTACGCGGGCCCGCGCCACAGCGCCAGCGCCCCGTCCAGGCAGGCCAGCGCCCGCTCGGCCCGCTCCCGGCCGCGCATCGGACCCGTGGGCACCGGACCCGTGGGCGCCTGACCCCCAGGCGCCGGGCCCCCGGGCGGCGCGGCCGGCCGCCCGTCGGCCAGCAGCCGCCCCGCCTCGCCGACGGCCGCCTCGAAGCGCCAGGCGTCCACCGCGTCGGCCGCCGCCCGCAGCGCGTAGCCCGGCGCCGCCGTCACCAGCAGCCGCGCGGGCTCACGCGGCGGCCGATCGGGCTCCAGCGCCCGCCGCAGATCGGACACGAACGTCCGCAGCGCCGAAACCGCCCCCTCGCCCGGCTCCTCCCACAGGTCCTCGACGAGCCGGTCGACCGGCACCACCCGCCCACGGGCGACCAGGAGCCGCGCCAGCACCGCCCGGTGCCGGGGCCCCCTGAGCGAGATCGGCCCGTGCTCGCCCACCGCCTCCAACGGCCCGAGCACGCCGAACGCCACCGTGGTCACGCCCCCAATCTACGCAGCTCCGGCCCCCTGACCCGACCCGCTGACCGGACCGCTGATCCAACACTGACCGGCTGCTGACCCCCGCCGGGCACGCTGGACGGCGTACCACTGGAAGCACCACCGAAAGGCCCTCATGAACCCCCGGATCAGCGGATTCGACCACCACCGCGTCACCGTCGCCGACGGCGTGACGCTGAACGCCGCCGTCGGCGGCTCCGGCAGCCCGATCGTGCTGCTGCACGGCTTCCCGCAGACGCACCTCATGTGGCGGCACGTCGCCGCCGACCTGGCCGCCGACCACACCGTCATCTGCCCCGACCTGCGCGGCTACGGCGCCAGCGACAAGCCCGGCGACCCGGACGGCACCGCGTACTCCAAGCGCACCATGGCCGCCGACATCGTCACGCTCGCCCGCGAACTGGGCCACGACCGGTTCGCCCTGGCGGGGCACGACCGGGGCGCCCTCGTCGCCGTACGCGCCGGGCTCGACCACCCGGACGCCGTCACCCACCTGGCGTCCCTCGACGTCCTGCCCACGCTCGACATGTGGGACGTCATGCGCGGCGCCGGCGCGGCCGTCGGCTGGCACCTGTACCTGATGGCCCAGCCGCCCGGCCTGCCCGAACAGCTCATCTCCGCCGGCGCGGACGCCTTCTTCGGCCACTTCCTCGACGTCTGGACCACCGACCCGGAGGCGATCCCGGCGGACGTACGGGCCGCGTACCTGAAGGCGTCGCGCGAGGCCGTGCCGTCGATCGTCGCCGACTACCGCGCGACGGCCGGCATCGACCTCGACCACGACCGGGCCGACCGCGCGGCCGGCAACCACCTGCGCATGCCCGTCACCGTGCTCCAGCAGGACTGGGGCGCCGCCCTCGGCTACGACGCGGAGGCGCTGTGGCGGGCCTGGGCGCCCGACCTGGTCCACCGCACCGTCACCTGCGGCCACTTCATGGCCGAGGAGGCCCCCGCCGTGGTCGTCAAGGAGCTGCGCGCGCTCCTGGCCAGGTAGACGTGTCGGCCGGGCCGCCTACCATACGGCCATGACCACGCACGGATTCACGCTGACCGCCGAGGGCCCGTTCGACTTCGGCGCGTCGCTGCGGTTCGTCGAGGACTGGCCGGCCACCGCCGCGCTGCCCTCCGACGGGCGGGCGCTGCGCTTCGCCTACTGCGCGGAGTCGGACTGGCGGCCGATCGGCGTGACCGTGACCGCCGCGCCCGGCGGGGTCGCCGTCGCCACCACACGACCGGCCGGGCCGGCGATCCGGGGCGAGGTGGAGCGGATCCTGTCGCTCGACGTCGACGGCACCGGCTTCGCCGAGCTCGGCAAGAGCGACCCGATCCTCGGCGACCTGCAACGGCGCAGCCCCGGCCTGCGCCCGGTGTGCTTCTGGAGCCCCTGGGAGGCGGCCTGCTGGGCGGTGATCGTCCAGCGTTCGTCCATGCTGATCACCTCGCGCATCAAGCAGCGCATCGCCGAGCGCCACGGCTCCCGCGTCACCGTCGACGGCACCGCCTACGCGGCCTTCCCGCCGCCGGTCTCGCTGCTCGACGCGGGCGGGCTGGGCCTGCCCGCGCAGAAGGAGGAGTGGCTGCGCGGCCTGGCCCGCGCCGCGCTCGACGGCGTGCTCACCACCGAGCACCTGCGCGCCCTCGACCCGCGCGACGCCCTGGCCGAGCTGCGCGCCCTCCCTGGCGTGGGCCCGTTCTCGGCCGGCCTCATCCTCATCCGCGGCGCGGGCGCCCCGGACGCCTTCCCGGGCGACGAGCCGCGCCTGTTCGCCATCCTCCGGGAGGCGTACGGGCTGCCGGAGGACGCCCCGGCCGCCGCCTACCGCAAGGTCGCCGACGCCTGGCGCCCGTACCGCTCCTGGGCGTCCTTCCTGTTCCGCGCCTCCACCTACGGCACCCCGGCCGACCAGCCGTCCTGACCGAGCGAGGCTTTCACGGCGGCGAACCAGGCGTCAGCATGCGGGCACCCCTTCCTGACGGCGTCGATCCCGATCTCGGCGATGACGAGCGGGCCGTCGGAGGTTTTGCGATAGCGCGGGTAGAGGTTCAGCAGGCGTTTGGACGGCGCCGTGTCGGCCCCGTCGTTGACGAGTTCGGCGCCGTGGGCGCCCAGCACGATCGCCTCCGCGGCGCGGGCTCGACATGGGTGACCCGGTCGTGTGGCGAACCTGGCGGGCGGGTCGCCATGCCAGGCACGTCGCCGGGCAGCCCGTAGTAGTCGAGCAGGGTCGTGAGCACGGTGATGGAGGAGTCGCGCAGGAGCAGGCGGATCTCGGTGGCGAGCTTGCCCCAGGTGGACAGGCCCCCTTTGTGGCTCATGCCGCCGGCAGGGCGCTTGGTGGTGAAGACGGACCGGGTCACGTAGACGTCGGCGCTGCGCAGATAGGGGTCGATGACCTCGCGTACGACGGTCTCCTCGGTCTGTCCCTCACACAGGACGTGCAGGCGGCGCATCCCGGTCACCGGGGCTCGGCCTGGGGCCTGGCTCCGAGCAGGTTCTTCTCCCAGAGTTCGCCCAGCGAGTAGTCCGTGAGCCAGGCCCGCAACCGTTCGGGGTCGGGGCGGTCGAAGACGGAGGCTCCGCCGGCACGTTCGACGACGATGAGATCGTCGAGGCCGAACTGGTTCATCAGCGTGACCGACTGGGTGGCGATGAGGACCTGGCTGTCGTGGCTGGCCGCGCGCAGCATGTCGGCCAGCTGCACGATGGCGTAGGGGTGCAGGCCGAGCTCCGGCTCGTCGAGGACGACGAGGTTGGGCAGGTCAGGCAGGCTGAGCAAGGTCGTCAGGCAGATGAAGCGGAGCGTTCCGTCGGACAGGGCGTCGGCGGGGAACACCACGTCGGACCCCTCCTGCCGCCAGCGCAGTCGCAGCCGCCCGTTCTCCTCGGCGAGGACGAAGTCACGGAAGAAGGGGGCGACCTGCCTGACGCTGAGCACGATGCGCCGGTAGGTCGCGCCGTCGGTCTGCTGCAGACGGAGAAGGACGGCGGCCAGGTTGCCGGCGTCAGGGTGGAGCGCGATGTTGTCGGATGCGTAGCCGGTCTGCTTCACCGGAGCGTTAGGGCCGGTGTCGTGAAAGTGGAACACCCGGCAGCCGCGCAGCGTGTCGACCACGTGCCCGGCGACGGAGTCCCAGCCGTACCGGCCGATCTCCTCCAGCAGCAGGGTTTCGCGATGCCCTCGCCCGAGAGAGGAGTCGACCGGTTGCGTCCGGTCCTCGCCCATGAAATCGGATGCGTTCGTCACTGAAGATCAGTTCGTCGCGGGCGGCGGGGATGAGCGTCGCCTCGTACGCGCTGGGCGAGAAGTCCAGGCCGAGAGAGATCCGCGCATCGCCCTTGGAGCCGCCGTGGAGCAGCGCGGAGGCCCCGCCGGCGCGGCCCACGAACAGGTTGAGCTCGGCGTCGACGATGCGCCCCAGCAGGGCCAGCGCGGAGATGAAGTTGCTCTTGCCGGCGCCGTTGGCGCCGATCAGCACATTGAGATCGCGCAGCTCGACGCGGGCCGAGCGGATCGAGGTGTATCCCTCGACCATGATCGATCGGAGTCCGCGGCGCGTCATGTGACCAGCTTAGGACGGCTCGGCCCCGCGTGATCTGCGATCGGGCGGTCAGGGGCAGGGTGGGGGTGTGGTGACGTGGAAGAACTCCAGGCGGATCGACGGGTCGTCGTGCAGGGCGATGGCGCGGGCCTGGGGGGTCGTCGCCCAGCAGGACGGCAGCAGGAAGTAGCGCTGGTCGGCCCGGATCAGCAGCCGCAGCCCGGCGTAGCGGTAGCGGAACTTGGCCGTCTCGTCCGGCAGGCGGGTCTCGGTGACGCCGGGGCCCTCCAGGTAGAGGCGGTGGGGCGTGTAGATGACCACGCCGGGCAGCAGCGCCGGGCTGTGGCGGAGCTGCTCCACCGCCCGGAGGCCGCGTAGCTGCGCGTACACGGCGACGGACCACAGCAGCAGGACGGCGAGCAGGGCGACGAAGATGGCCCGCCGGACGACGCGGACCCCGTGGGGTTCGACGGCGTAGCCGGGCGGGCGGGGGAGGCTCCGGGCGCGCAGGGAGGCGGCGTAGCCGAGCGCGAGCACGCCGAGCCCCAGGCAGGCGGGGGCGACCGGGGCTCTGACCTTGTACTCGACCCAGCCGGCCAGCCCGAGCACGCCGGCGACGACGGCGGCGAAGCCGAGCACGTCCAGCACGATCACGAACCTGCGCATGGCGGCCGGCCGGGCGGCCAGGCGGCGGACGAGCACCGCGTGCGCCGGCAGCGCGACGAGGACGGCCAGCAGGAGCACGGCCAGCGGTTCGATGGTGGAGGCGACGCTGCGCAGCGCGTAGTCCTGGATCGACAGGCCGAGCACGCTCTGGTCGACGCCGAGGCTGGCGAAGAAGGTGTTCGTGCGCACCGAGCCGAAGTAGACCATGAGCGCGGCGACGATCGTGGTCGGCGTGACGATGTGGGCCAGGACGCTGCCCAGCCGCGCCAGGTCCTGACTCACGCCGGGGCCGGCGTCGCCCTCGTCGGGGTTCTCGCCGAGTTTCTTCACGTTTCTTCGGGGAGGGGTTCGGGTTCCGGTTCGGGTTCGGGCTCCGGCTCCGGTTCCGTCTCGGGGGCCGTGGGCGGGGTGGTCCCGCCGGTTTCCGTCGGCACGGGGTCGTGGGTGGGCTCCGAGGGGCGCTCCTCCTCGCCGGTGGGGGAGCCGGTCGGGGAGCCGATGGGGGCGCCGGTGCACGCGGGCAGCGCGCCGGGCTTCTCCGCGCAGGCCTCCTTCAGGTACGGGCCCGTGTCCCGGCCGAGTCCGGCGAGCCGGGCCAGGCTCTCCTGGGCCTTGGCCGGCTCGCCGACGGCCGTGTAGCTGACGAGCTGGGCGTGGTACATGAGCTCCAGGAACTGGGGCCGCGTGTCGGCGGGCAGCTCGGCGTCCAGCCGGTCCGCCGCGGCGAGGCTCTTGATCGCCTCCTCGTACCGGCCCAGGCTGGCCTTGGCCGCCCCCGCGCACACCAGGGCGACGGCCACCGTGCTGGAGTCGCCGCCCAGGTTCGCGGGCCGCTGGTTCGCGTGCCGGTCCATGCGCCGCGCCGCGAGCTCGTACTGGCCGGACGCCAGCAGCTTCTGGCACTCGCGGCACACGGCCACGGTCGTGTCGGGCACGTCGCCGCCGCCGGTGGACGGCACGAGCTCGCCGTTCGGCTTGATGGCCGGTTTCGCCGACACGCGCGGTGACGGCGCGGAGTCCCGGGAGCCGCCGCAGCCGCCCGCCAGCGCCACGCCGGCGGCGAGCGCGAGCGCCGTCAGGGCCGCTGACCAGGTTCTCCCCACGGCTCCGGTCATACCGTCGCAGCGTGCCCCGCTCCCATCCGGCGTTGGAAAAACCTGGCCAAATCCGCGCCCCGGAGGTCACCGGACGGTGGCCAGCCACTCCTCGAACGTGGTCGGCGCGATCCGGGCGCCCTCGCCGGGCAGCAGCACGTCACCGGCCATCGACGTGCCGAAGAGGCCCGACCACGTCGGCACCAGCTTGACCTCGCGGCCGCGCGCCTGGTGGGTGCGCCGGGCCATGTCGACGAGGTCCTGCGTCTCGGGCCCGGCGAGGTCGGCGTGGCGGCCCAGCGGCGCGCCGGTGGCGATCTCGGCCAGGACGGCGGCCACGTCGGCGGGCGCGACCGGCTGCACGAGCAGCGGCGCGATCGTGGCCACGCCGTCCTGCTCGGTCCAGCCCGCGACCATCTCGGCGAAGTCGTGGAACTGGGTGGCCGGGACGATCGTCCACGGCACCGGCCCGGCGGCCACCAGGCGCTCCTGCTCCCGCTTGCCGGCGTAGTGGGCGTTGCCCTCGACGCGGTGGATGCCGGCGATCGAGAGCAGCACGTGGTGCCGGACGCCGGCCCGCGCCTCGGCGGCGAGCAGGTTGCCCGTGGTGGTGGTGAAGAACTCCACCGCCTCCTCACGGCGGCCGGCCGGGCCGTTGGTGGCGTCGACGACGGCCTCGACGCCGGTGAGCGCCGCGTCGAGCCCGTCGCCGGTCATGAGGTCGACGCCGAGCGAGCGGCTGATGCGCACGACGTCGTGCCCGTCGCGTTCGAGGGCGGCGACGGTCAGGGATCCGATGTTGCCGGTGGCGCCGGCGACGGCGATCCGCATGATGATCTCTCCTTCTTCCCGTGGGGTCACGACCATATCTCGGACTAAATGGATCTGCAATATCCGGTATATGCTGGTGGCGTGAAGCTGCCCGTGAGCACCGAATGGCTGTTGCACTGCGCCACCACGCTGGCCCAGCTGGAGCCAGGCGCCACCGCGTCGGCGGCTCAGCTCGCCGACTACTACGATCTGCCCGCCCCCTACCTGGCCAAGCAGTTGCAGGCGCTGGTCCGGGCCGGGGTGCTGGCGGCGACGACCGGCCCGCGCGGTGGGTTCCGGCTCGCCCGCCCGGCCGCCGACATCACGCTGCTGCGGATCGTCGAGGCCGTCGACGGCGCGGCCTCGCCGTACGAATGCCGCGAGATCCGCCGGCAGGGGAGAGGCGCGCTGCCGCCGGAGGACTGCCGGGACGCCTGCGTGCTGGCCGCGAAGATGGCCGACGCGCACCGGGCGTGGCGCGACAGCCTGCGCGGGGTCACGCTGGCCGACATCCTCGGCGAGCTGCCCCCGACCGCCCCGGCCCGCACCCGCTCCCGCCTCATGGCGAAGTGAGGGGCCGCCGCTACAGGTGTAGCAATCGGCTGCTACAACTGTAGTCATGACGAAGGCCATCACGTGCACGCTGTGCGAGGCGATGTGCGGCCTGCTGATCACCACCTCCGGCGACCGCGTGACCGGCATCCGCGGCGACGCCGACGACCCCCTGTCGGCCGGGCACCTCTGCCCCAAGGCGCTCGCCCTCGCCGACCTGCGCGACGACCCCGACCGCCTGCGCGCCCCCGTCCGCCGCACCGCCGACGGCTGGCAGGAGATCACCTGGGACGAGGCGTACGACCTCGTCGCCGGCGCGCTGGCCCGCATCCGCCGGCGGCACGGCGCCGACGCCGTCGCCACCTACCTGGGCAACCCCGTCACCCACAGCCTCGGCGGCATGACGCACGCGCCGCCGTTCGTCAACCTGCTCGGCAGCCGCAACCGCTTCACCGCCGGATCGGTCGACCAGCTCCCCCACCAGGTCGTCGCCCGGCTCCTGTACGGCCACCAGTGGCTGCTCCCGGTCCCCGACATCGACCGCACCGCGTACTTCCTGATCTTCGGCGCCAACCCCGCCGTCTCGAACGGCAGCCTGATGACCGCCCCCGGCATGACCCGCCGCATCCGCGCGCTGCGCGAGCGAGGCGGCACGGCCGTGCTGTTCGACCCGCGCCGGACCGAGACCGCCAGGCTCGGCGTCGACCACCACTTCATCCGCCCCGGCACCGACGCCGCCCTCATCCTCGGCCTGCTCCGCGTCATCCTCACCGAAGGCGCCGCCACGCCCGCCGCGTACGTGGACGGGCTGGACGAGGTCCGCCACGCCGTCGAGCCCTTCACCCCCGAACGGGTCGAGGCCGCGACCGGCGTCGGACCCGGCACCGTCCGGCGCGTCGCCCTGGAGTTCGCCGCCGCGCCGGCCGCCGCCTGCTACGGCCGGATGGGCGTGTCCACGCAGCGGTACGGCACGCTGTGCCAGTGGGGCATCCAGCTCCTCAACATCGTCACCGGCAACCTCGACCGGCCCGGCGGCACCCTCCTCACCAGGCCCGCCGTGGACGCGATCGGACAGCTCGACCCCGGCCGCCGGGGCCGCTGGCACAGCCGGGTGCGCGGGCTGCCCGAGTTCGGCGGCGAACTGCCGCTCGCCGCCCTCGCCGAGGAGATCCGCACCCCCGGCCCCGGCCAGGTCCGCGCCCTGCTCACCGTCGCCGGCAACCCCGTGCAGTCCGCCCCCGGCGGGCCCGCGCTCGACCAGGCGCTGGCCTGGCTGGAGTTCATGGCCGCCGTCGACTTCTACGTCAACGAGACCACCCGCCACGCCCACGTCATCCTGCCGCCCACGGAACCCCTCGAACGCGACCACTACGACCTGGTCTTCCGCATGCTCGCCGTCCGCGACACCGCCCGCTACTCGGCCGCCGCCTTCCCCAAACCGCCCGGCGCCCGGCACGACTGGGAGATCTTCCGCGACCTCGCCCGCCGCTACCGCCGCCTCGTCCGCACCGGCCGGTGGCGCGACGCCCTCATGCTGCGGCTGCGCCCCGACCGGATCGTCGACCTCGCCCTGCGGACCGGCCCGTACCGGCTGTCACTGGCCCGGCTGCGCCGCCACCCGCACGGGATCGACCTCGGCCCGCTGCGCCCCGGCCTGCCCCGGCGGCTGCGCACCCCGCGCAAGCGGGTGCGCGCCGCCCCGCCGCCGCTCCTCGAAGCCGTCCGGCAGGCCGCCGCCGACCTGCTCACCCCCGCCGAGCCCGGGACACTGCTCCTCATCGGCCGCCGTCACCTGCGCGACAACAACTCGTGGATGCACAACTCGGCCCGGCTCACCAAAGGCCGCCCGCGCCACCACCTGCTGATGCACCCCGCCGACCTCGCCGCCCGCGGCCTCGCCGACGGCGCTCCGGTGCGCGTCCGCTCGACGACCGGCGAGGTGACCGTCGAGGTCGCCGCCAGCGACGACCTCATGCCCGGCACCGTCAGCCTGCCCCATGGCTACGGCCACGACCTGCCAGGCGTACGGCTGACCCGCGCCCGCCACCTGCCCGGCGCCCCCGTCAACGCCCTTACCGACCCGGCCGCGCTCGACCAGCTCAGCGGCACCGCCGTGCTCAACGGCGTCCCCGTCACCGTGGAGCCCAGCCCATGACCCCCCGCAGCCGGCGGGCCGCCGACGCCGCCATCGAGGTCCTCGCCGACGAAGGCATGCGCGGCCTCACCCACCGCGCCGTCGACGCCCGCGCCGGGCTGCCGCCCGGCAGCACCAGCAGCTGCTTCCGCACCCGCCTCGCCCTGCTCGACGCGCTGCTGGCCCGCATGCTGGAGCTGGACGAGGCGTCGATCGTACGCCTGCCGCCCGACGCGTGGAGCAGCCGCGAACGGGTCGCCGCGACGCTGGCCGGGCTGCTCGCCCACTGGCTCGGACCGGCGCGGACCCGGACCCGGGCCCGCATGGAGCTCTACCTCGACGCCGCCCGCCACGCCGCCCTCCGCGCCCAGCTCGACGCCGCCGGCGCCCGCTTCCTCCACCTCGCCGCCACCGGCCTGCGCGCCGCCAGGGTGCCCGGCGCCGACGACGCGGCCCGCATGCTCGTCGCCCAGCTCGACGGCGTCCTCTTCGACGCCCTCGCCCGGCCCCTTCCGGTGGCCGCCCAACCCGCCTGGCTCGAGTACGCCGCCCGCACCATCGCCCACTCCCTCCCCGACCCCACCCCATAACCGAAGCCCCGGCGCTCGCTCCTCCCGAGTGCATCCCGCACTCGCCCCGGCGTCCCTTCGGGTTTGCTACCGGGGTGGCCCCGCCCGGGGTGGCTCCGCCCGGGGAGGCCGCTCGCGCTTGCACGGGTGCGCGCCCACGCCGGGCCTGGCGCCCCCGGGGAGGCCGCTCCCGCTTGTACGGGCGCCCGCCCGCGTCGGGACCGGCGTCCTTCGGCCGGAGCTCGTCCCGTTTCGGGGGCCTCTCGTTTTGGGAGGCCGTCCCGTGGGGTGCGTCCCTTCCGGGGGCGCGCTGGGTGGGGCGCGGGGCCCCCGGACGCTCCGGTTCTGGGGCGGGGGCGTACCGCTCCCGGGGGGTCAGAGGGTGTGGAGGAAGGACTCGAGGGTTTTGTTGTAGGCGTCCGGTTGTTCCAGGTTCGGGTAGTGGGCGGTGCCGGAGATGGTGTGGGTGCGGCCGTGGGGGACGGTGGTGGTGAGGCGGTCGGCCATGCCGAGGTGGTCGGGCGAGTCGAGGGAGCCGTTGATCGCCAGGACGGGGACGCGGACGGACGGGAGCCGCTCCCAGGTGTCGTGGACCGGGACGAGGTGGTTCGGCTCGCCGGGGGCGTGTTTGGACATGGTCTCGCGGGCCATGCGGCGCAGGCGGGTGACCACGTCGGGGTCGAGGGTGTCGAGCGCGCGGTGCGGTCCGGCGGCGAAGAGCAGGTGTCCTTCGACGGAGGCGTCCAGGTCGCCGGCGGCCATGGCGGCCTGCCAGCCGGTCCAGGCCCGGGTGGTCCAGGGGTCGGTGAAGTACGGTTCGCTGGTCCCGGCTCCGGTGACGACGACGGCGCTGACGAGGTCGGGGTGTTCGAGCGCGGTGTCGACGGCGGTGGCGGCGCCCATGGAGACGCCGACGAGGATCGCGGGCCCGGTGCCGAGGTGGCGCAGCAGGGCGGCAAGGTCGTCGGTGAGCCGGTAGGGCTCGGTGGCGTTGGGGGAGCGGCCGTGGCCGCGGGCGTCGGGGGCGATGACGCGGAAGCGCTCGGCGAAGGCGGGGATCTGGTCGTCCCACATGCGGTGGTGGAGGAACCCGCCGTGCAGGAGGACGAGGGGACGGCCGGTGCCGGATTCGGTCCAGAACAACTCACTCATGACAACCAAGGTGTCATCTTCCGCCCAACATGGCAACTAAGGTGTCATCATGAGCGAGAGTGGCGACGCGGTGACCGACCGGCTCACCGAGGTGTTCGACCTGGTGGGCCCGCTCTACCGGCGCGCCCAGCGCAAGGTGGAGCTGGACGCCCCGATCGAGGGGTTGTCGGTGGGCGTGCGGGCGGTGCTCAACATGCTGCGCGAGCACGGCCCCATGACCGTCCCCCAGATGGGCCGCGACCAGGCGTTGAGCCGCCAGTTCGTGCAGCGCATGACCAACGACGCGGCGGCGCGCGGGCTGGTCGAGTTCGTGCCGAACCCGGCGCACCGGAGGTCGTCGCTGATCCGGCTGACGGAGGCGGGCCGGGCCGCGATCACCGCCGTGTTCGACCGCGAGCGCGCCATGCTGCGGCAGATCGGCGGCGACCTGACCGAGGCCGAGATCGCCGCCTGCCTGCGCGTGCTGTCACGCCTCCTGAGCCACCTCGACGACGTGGACGTCGACTAGGGGGACGTCGGCTTAGAACGCGGCGTCGTCGTCGGCGGCCGGCTCGGCGGTGGCGTCGTCCGGGTGGTCGGCGGCCGGCGCGCAGCCGAGGTCGCAGCCGCCGAACCGGTCCGCGTCGACCGGCGTGAACGGCGTCGCGGGCACGCCGCGCAGCGCGGCGATCATCGTGTCCTTCCAGATGGGGCCGGGCAGCGAGGCGCCCTGGACCGACCCGTAGTAGCGTCCGCCGATGGTGACGCCGGTCAGCTTGTGGCGCTGGGAGCCGCGCGGGTCGCCGATGCTGACGGCCCCGGCCAGGTCCGGGGTGAACCCGGCGAACCAGGCGCTGGCGTACCCGTCGGTGGTGCCGGTCTTGCCGGCGGCGGGCCGGCCGATGCCGCCGACGCCGCTCATCGTGCCGTGCGTGAACACCCCGGACAGGATGTGCGCGGTGGCGTCGGCGACCCCGGCGTCGAGCACCCGCTCGCAGCGCGGCCGGAACGTGGTGGCCTTGCCGTCCCGGCCGACGACCTTGGTGATGGCCATCGGCGGGCAGTACGTGCCGCGCGCGGCGATGGCGGCGTAGGCGGTGGCCACGGTGACGGGGTCGCTCTCGTTGATGCCGAGCGTGAACGTCTCGAACTCCCGCAGTTCCTCGCCGTCCGCCCGTTTGATGCCGAGCGACCTGGCGGTCTGGACCGTCGGGCACAGGCCGACCCGCTCCTGCAGCTCCATGAAGAACGTGTTGACCGAGCCCCAGGTGCCGGTGGCGAGCGTCTTGAAGCCGGGCGACCCCTCGTCGTTGGTGACGGTCCACGACGGGTCGCCGACCTTGCGGCCCGCGCAGTCGGTGAACGAGGCGGCGGCGGGCGCGGTGTAGCCGGCGCCGGCGGTGATGCCGTCGTCGATCTTCATGCCCTGCTTGAGCGCCTCGATCAGCGTGAACGTCTTGAACGTCGAGCCCGCCTGGAAGCCGACCAGCCCGCCGTGGTCCATGTCGGCCACCGCGTTGTAGGAGATCTCGTTCTTGCGCGCCGAGCCGCCGAAGGGCCGGCTGGCGGCCATCGCCCGGATCGCGCCGGTGCCCGGCTGGACCAGCGCCTCGGCGGCCAGGGCCCGGTCGGAGGCGTGGACGTGCTTCTTGATGGCGGCCTCGGCGGCCTTCTGGGCGGCGGGGTCGAGCGTGGTGTGGACCTTGAGCCCGCCCTGGCTGAAGGCGGCCTCGCGCTGCCGCCGGGTCTTGCCGAAGGCGGGGTCGGACAGCAGCTCGTGCCGGACGTATTCGCAGAAGTACGGGTAGCGGCTCTCCTGGCAGCCGTTGGGCTGTTTGACACCCTTGTAGCCGAGCTTGCGGGCCTTGGCGGCGGCGGCCTGCGCGGGGGTGATCCGGCCCAGCTCGGCCATCCGGTCGAGCACCACGTCGCGCCGCTGCCGCAGCAGCTCGCGGGCCTTGGCGCCGCGGTCGGGCGAGGTCGCGTTGGGGTCCTGGACGGCGCCGGCCAGGGTGGCGGCCTGGGCGAGGTCGAGCCGGGCGGCGGAGACGCCGAAGAAGCGCCTGGCCGCGGCTTCGACGCCGTTGGCGCCCGCGCCGAAGTAGGCGATGTTCAGATATTTCTCCAGGATCTGGTCCTTGGTGTACTTCTGCTCGACGGCCATGGCGTGGCGCAGTTCCTGCAGCTTGCGCGCGTAGCTGGCCTCCAGGGCCGCGTTCTTCTCCGCCTCGGTGCCGGCCGCGTTGAACAGCACCTGCTTGACGTACTGCTGGGTGATGGACGAGCCGCCCTGGCTGATGCCGCCGGAGGTGAGGTTCTTGACCAGCGCGCGGGCGGTGCCCTCGACGTCGATGGCGCCGTGCTCGTAGAAGCGGTCGTCCTCGATGGCGACGATGGCGGTGCGCATCACCTCGGCGATGCGCACCAGCGGGACGACCTTGCGGTCCTGGGCGTAGAACTGGGCGATCCTGCGGCCTTCGGCGTCGTACACCGCGGTCTTCTCCGCCAGCGGCGGCTCCACCAGTTCCTCCGGGCGCAGGTTGAGCGCTTCGGTGCCCGCGACGAGCACCGCGCCCGAGCCGCCCACGGCGGGCAGGGCGAGCGCGGCGGCGACCAGCCCGGCGGCGGTGGCGGCGGCGGCCAGCCGGGCGACGCCGGACATGCGGGTACGGGAATGCGACCTGGACATGGCGGCCATGACAGCACAGGCATCCACAGACTGTCCAAGACCGATATCAATCGCCCTTTGATATCCAAACAGATATCGATGCCGGTGCTGTCACATCCCGGGCCGCTGTCCCGTCCTCCCCGTGCTGTCCAACAGACGAGGAGGTCTTCATGAGGGTGTTGCTGGCCGGGGCGACCGGCGCGATCGGGGTGCCGCTGCTGTCGGCGCTGGCCGGGGCCGGGCACGAGGTGGTCGCCGTCATCCGCGATCCCGCCAAGCGGCGGCTCGTCACCGACGGCGGGGCGGTCGCCGTGATCGCCGACGTGCTCGACCGCGACGCGCTGCTGCGCGCCGTCGACGGGGTGTCGGCCGACGTGGTGATGCACCAGGCCACGGCGCTGCGCAACGCCTCGCGCAGGCTGACTCCCGACGACCCGACGATCGCACTGCGCGGCCGGGGGACCGCCAACCTGCTCGACGCCGCGCGGGTGGTCGGCGCGCACCGGTTCGTCACCCAGTCGCTGATCACCGGCTACGGCTACCGCGACAACGGCGAGCGGCTGCTGACCGAGGAGGACGAGTTCGGCGTGCACGTCGGTACCGTCGCCGACCTGGTGACGGACTCCAGCGTGGCGACCGAGCGGCAGGTGTTCGCCGCCGAGGGCATCGAGGGCATCGCCCTGCGTTACGGCATGTTCTATGGCAAGAACGCCTTCAGCGACATGTTCGCCGACATGATGCGCAAGCGGGCGCCGGTGCTGCCGCGCGGCAGGACGGGCACCACGTCCTTCGTCCACGTGGCCGACGCCGCGGCGGCCGCGGTCGCGGCGATGGAGCGCGGCAGGCCGGGGGAGGCGTACAACATCGTCGACGACGAGCCGATGAGCTGGCGCGACTTCCTGATGACGGTGGCGCGCACGCACGGCACCCCGCGCCCGGTCGTGACGCCGAGGTGGCTGATCCGGCTGGCGGTGCCGTACCTGGGCTGCCTGCTGATCGATACCACGACGCGGGTCTCGCACGCCAAGGCCACCCGCGAACTGGGCTGGGCTCCGGTGCACCGGAGCGTGCCCGAGGGGCTGAAGGCCCGCTGACGACCCGCCGGGGCGGCGCCGCCCCGGCGGTCTCAGAGGATCTCCACGTACCCTTCGCCGCCGTTGACCCGGATGCGCTGCCCGTCCTCGATGCGCCGGGTGGCGCCCTCCACGCCGACGACCGCGGGCAGCCCGTACTCGCGGGCCACCACGGCGCCGTGCGTCATGACCCCGCCGACCTCCATGACGACGCCCTTGACCGAGACGAACAGCGGCGACCAGCTCGGATCGGTGAACACGGTGACGAGGATGTCGCCGTCCTCCAGGTCGGCCTCGGCCATGCTGCGGATGACCCGCGCCCGGCCCTCCACGACGCCCGACGACACGGGGATGCCCGCCAGCGCCCCCTTCGGCAGCGAGCCCGGCTCGTACGCGCCGGAGATCACCTCGCCCTCCGACGTGATCACGCGCGGCGGGGTCAGCTTCTGGAACGTCTCGTGCTCCTCCCGCCGCCGCGTGATGAGCGAGTAGTCCAGCTCGCCGGTGTTGACCGCCTTCCTGAACTCCTCGATGGACAGGAAGTACACGTCCTCGGGCGCCTGGACGACCCCGCGCGCGGCGAGCTTGGCCGCCTCCTCCATGAGCGCCCGCTTGTAGACCTCGTAGCGGAGGAGCAGCGCGTGCTTGGAGTACTCGCGGTAGCCGATGAAGTGCCGGATCAGGCTCATCTTCTTGGCCGCCTTCTTCGCCTTGCCGGCGCCGCCGGGCAGCGCCCGCAGGCGGGCGAGCAGGTCGGCCATCGTGCGCTCGGCGTCGGCGCGGCCCTGCTCCGCCTTGCGGAGGCGCTCCCCGGGCGGGAAGTTGCGGATGTTGCTGAGGATGAGCGGCACGAGCAGCGTCGGGTCCTCGCTCCACCGGGTCCTGGTCAGGTCGATGTCGCCGGCGCAGTGCATCCCGTACGTGTCCAGGTAGCGGCGGATGGCGCCGGCGGCCTCGGCCCCGCCCTCCAGCCCGGCCAGGCCGTCGTAGAAGGTGTCGCGCCGGGCCGTCTCCAGGTAGCGCAGCACCTCGGGATGGTCGCGGACGGCGTCGGCGACGTCGAGCAGGTCGAGCCCCATCGCGGCCACCACGTTGTGGTCGGCGGACTGGGCGACGGCGTCGGCGGCGTTCTTGACGCCCAGCCAGGACTCCATGTGCTTGTTGACCCAGTTCACCGACTGGATGCCGAGGAAGGCCGCCGCCACGCTGCGCGGGTCGAAGGTGAGCTCGGCGAGCACGTCGTGGTCGTCGACGATGCAGGCGAACAGCTCGTCGCCCGACTTCCCGGCGATCTCGCGCCGCAGCCGCGCCACGGTCGCCTCGGTGTGCGCGATCAGGTCGGGCACGACGCGCGGGTCGTCCTCGCGGGCGAGCTTGAGATACTGCTTGGCGATCGGCAGCACGCCGCCCTCGCCGAAGTCCAGCATCGAGGTCTTGCCGCGGGCCAGCCCGGCGACGAAGTCCTTGCGCGTGAGCACGGCCCGCAGGGCGTTGGCCATCAGCACGTCGACCTGGTCGAGGCTCTTGAGCGTGGCGGGCCTGGCCCAGGCCGAGGTGAGCTCCGCCGAGACGTCCTTGTAGAAGCGGTTGCCGGCCACGACGCCCGCCGTGCGGCCCAGCTTGTCGTGCAGCAGCGCGAAGAACGACAGGCCGAGGGGCGCGAAGGCGTCGGTCATCATCTGCCGGTGCCCGTAGGAGACGTACACGTGGTTCTTGTCGTCGCCGGCGGGCGGCACGGGGTAGAGCGTGGTGACGGGGCGGCTCTGCAGGACGTGGAACGCGCCGTCGTACAGCGCCCACTCGATGTCCTGGGGGCGGCCGAAGTGCGCCTCGATCTCCCGACCGAGGCGCTCCAGCAGCAGGATCTGCTCGTCGCCGAGCTTCTGCGCGGACTGCCGGGCGGGCTCGACCGGCAGCTCCTCGGTGCCGCCGGACGGCAGCCCGCGCAGCTCCATCGTCTGCGTGGCGATCTTCCTGTCGATGATCCGCCCCGCCCTGACGCGGTAGTTGTCGGCGTTGACCAGCCCCGACACGAACGCCTCGCCGAGCCCGTACCCGGCGTCGATCGACACCACCCGGCGGTTGGCCGAGACCGGGTCGGCGGTGAACATGATGCCCGCCGCCTCGGGGAAGACCATCCGCTGCACGACCACCGACAGCCGGACCAGGCGATGGCCGAAGCCGTTCTGGATGCGGTAGGCCACGGCCCGGTCGGTGAACAGCGACGCCCAGCAGCGCCGCACCGCGTCGACGATCGCCTCGGCGCCGCGCACGTTCAGGTAGGTGTCCTGCTGGCCGGCGAAGGAGCTGGAGGGCAGGTCCTCGGCGGTGGCGCTGGAGCGCACCGCGCAGGGCGCCTCGTCGCCGCCCATCCCGCCGAGGTGGCGGACGATGTCGTGCCGAATCTCCTCGGGCACGGTCAGGCCCTCGATGGCGGCGCGCAGCCGGGCGGCGGCGGCGGCGATTCCGGCCCGGTCGTCGGCCCGCAGCCCGGACAGCCCGTCGATCAGCGCGGCGACCGCCGGGTCACGCTCGACGACCTGCTCGTACGCGCCGGTGGTGACGCAGAAGCCCGGCGGCACGCGGACCCCGCGGATCGCGGACAGCTCGCCCAGGTTGGCCCCCTTTCCGCCGACCAAGGGGAGGTGCGTCTTGTCGATGTCTTGGAACCCGAGTACGTAGGCACTCATGGCTGATCCCGTCTCTCATCCGATTTCAATACAGCACTGTACTGTATTGAAATCGGGACACGCCAACAGGGAAGGACGTCCCCATGACTGCCAAGATCTGCCTGGTGACCGGAGCCTCCTCGGGCATCGGCCACGCCACCGCGCTGGAGCTGCGCCGGGCCGGCCACATCGTGTACGGGGCCGCGCGCCGCGTCGACCGCATGGCCGGACTGCGACAGGCCGGGGCCCACCCGCTGGCCATGGACGTCACCAGCGACGACGACCTGGCCCGCGTCGTGGCCGCCGTCCTGGACGAGCACGGCCGGATCGACGTGCTCGTCAACAACGCCGGGACCGGCCTGCACGGCGCCGTCGAGGACGTTCCCGTCGAACGCGCCCGCCGCCTGTTCGAGGTCAACCTCTTCGGCCCGGCCCGGCTCACCCAGCTCGTCCTGCCGCACATGCGCGAGCGCCGCTCCGGCACGATCGTCAACGTCTCCTCGATCGCCGGCGAGATCTCGCTGCCCCTCGTCGCCTGGTACCACGCCTCCAAGCACGCCCTGGAGACCTGGTCCGACTCGCTGCGCCAGGAATGCCTGCCGTTCGGCGTCCGCGTGGTGGTCGTGCAGCCGGGCATCATCCGCACCGAGTTCGAGGAGGACACGCCGCGCGAGCTGCGCGAGACCTCCGGCGGCGGGGCCTACGGCGCGCTCGCCGAGTCGATGGCCAGGCGCGCCGAGGGCAACACCAAGGGCTCCCCGCCCGCCGTGGTCGCCCGGGCCATCAGGACCGCGGCCGAATCGCCCCGGCCCAAGTCCCGCTACCCGGTCGGCTACCTGGCCAGGACGCTCCTGGCGATGCACCGGATCCTGCCCGACCGGGCGTTCGACGCCCTGGTCACGAAGGCAGGCTAGCGCGGCCATGAGACGACCCGGCCGGCCGCGCAGCAGGGAGGTGGACGCGGCGGTCCTGGCCGCCGCGCTCGACCTGCTCATCGAGCGCGGCGCCAGCCAGACCAGCATCGAGCAGATCGCCCAGCGCGCCGGAGTCACCCGCGCCACCGTCTATCGGCGCTTCCCCGGCACGACGGCCCTGCTCATCCAGGCCATCGAGTCGGTGCACCACGACCACGGCCCCGGGGCGCTCGACTGGCCGGACATCGACCGCATGCTCGACAACTGGGCGGCCTACCTGAGCACCCCCCGCAACCGGCGCATGCTGCGGCGGCTGTACGGGGCCGTGGACGACTACCCCGAGCTGCCGCGCGCGTACCGGAACTCCCACGGCGGGCGGCGGGCGGCGGCCGAGCACGCGGCGCTGCGCCGCTCGCGCGAGCGCGGCCAGCTCCCGCGCGAGAGCGACCCCGACACCGTCCAGCAGCTTCTCAACGGCGCGGTGCTGCACCACCTCGGCGCCTACCCCGACACCGAGAGCGCCGAGGCGGTCAAGGCGTACTTCGTGGCCATCCTGCGGCAGGCCGGATACCGCACGGATGTCACATCGGGCCGCCCGCCGCCGTCTGCTCAGTGACGGACGACTGGGGGAGGGGCTGCGGTGATTCTCGCGCACGGGATCGGCGGGCGGTCGGATCTGCCGATCCCGCTCTGGCTGGCGCTCTACGCCGGGGCGGGGGCGGTGCTGATCGCGTTCTTCGCGGTGTCGGTGCTGCGGCCACGGCAGCGGCAGCGATCGGGCGGCGTGCCGCTGCCCCGGGCCGCGCAGCGGATCGCCGCCGCCCCCGCCGTCCGCGCGCTGCTCAGGGCGGCGGGCCTGGCGGCGCTCGCGCTGCTGCTGGCCACCGCCTGGTTCGGCGCCGCCGACCCGGCGCGCAACCCGGCGCCCGCCTGGTTCTACGTGTGGTTCTGGGTCGGCCTGATCCCGGTGTCGCTGCTGTTCGGGCCGCTCTGGCGGCTGGTGAACCCGGTGCGCGCGCTCGCCGCCGCCGTCCGCCGGCTCCTGCCGGAGGCGGCGCGCCGCGAGCCGCCGTCCGGCCGCGCCGGCTCCCTGCCGGCGGTCGCCGGCATGGCCGCCTTCCTCTGGCTCGAACTGGCCTCCCCCGACCCCGGCTCACCGCGCGCGGTGGCGCTCTTCGTGACCGGGTACGCGCTGGCGCACACGGTGGCCGGAGCCGTGTTCGGGCCGCGCTGGTTCGATCGGGCGGACTCCTTCGAGGTGTACGCCGGGCTGCTCGCCGCCCTGTCGCCGATCGGCAGGGACGAGGCCGGGCGGCTGGTGCTGCGGACGCCCCCGGCCGGGCTGCGCGCCGGTCGCGCCGACGCCGGGCAGACCGCGCTGGCGCTCGTGGTGCTGGGCGGCACCATGTACGACGGTTTCAGCAGGCTGCCGGTGTGGACCGGGATCACCGGCGTGCTCGGCGGCCCGGCCGCGACGCTGCTGACCACGGCCGCGCTCGGCGTCGTGATCGCGCTCAACCACCTGGCCTACCGTGACGCGCTCCGGATGACCAGGCCGTACGCCCGGCCGTCGGCGGGCGTGGCCGACGCGTTCACGCACTCGCTGGTGCCGGTCATGGTCGGCTACAGCGTCGCGCACTACTTCTCCTTCGCCGTCTTCGAGGGGCAGCGGGGCTGGCTGCTGGCCGGTGACCCGTTCGGCCTCGGCTGGGACCTGTTCGGCGTCGGTGACGCGGCCGTCGACTACACGGTGCTGGCGCCGTCGCTGATCGCCGCCGTCCAGGTGGGCGCGATCGTGCTCGGCCACATCGGCGGCGTGGTGGCCGCGCACGACCGGGCGCTGGAGGTGGTACGCGCCGGGGAGCTGCGGACCGGCCAGTACCCGATGCTCACGCTCATGGTCGTCTACACGGGCCTCGGCATCACGCTGATGTCCGCGGGCTGAGCCGTGTCACACGCCGCCGGGGGCGCTCGTCCTATCACCAGATCAAGCACAGGAAAGGGACAAATCATGATGAACGGCTACAGCAGGCCGGCCAGGATCTTCGTCCAGGTGGCCGTCGTGGTCGGCGCGCTGACGATGCTGGTGTTCGGCGTGTGGATGCGCATCGACCCCGCGGGCTTCGCGGTCTTCGCCCAGTTCCCCAATCACGTGCACTTCCTGCACGACGCCGGGGTCTTCCAGATCGGCATCGGGCTGATGATGCTCTGCGCGCTGGTGTGGCACGACGTGCTCTCGATCGTGCTGGTCGGGTTCTTCGTCACCAACTCGCTGCACGCGGTGAACCACGCGGCCGACCTGGACCTCGGCGGCAGCCCGGACAACTGGTGGCAGCTCGGGCTCGTCTCGCTGCTGGCCCTGGCCGGCCTCGTGGTGCACCGCAGGCAGCTCAGCCGCCGGTCACGGGCTGACGCGTAGCCGGGTCAGCACCAGCCCGCCGCGGTGGAGCTCGACCTCGAAGACGCCCGGGATGTCCGCGACGAGGCTCAGCGTCGAGGCCCGGCCGGGGACGAGCTCCGCCTCGCGGTCGTAGCCGTGCACGTGCAGCTCGTCGGCGGCGTCGGAGGTCACGACCAGCTCGACCGTGTCGCCGGTGCGGGCCTCGACCCGGTCCGGCCCGGTCACCAGCTCGCCGCCGGCCACGACGAACAGGTGCCGCCGCGCGGCGGCGCCCTCGGCCCCCTGCCCCTCGACCTGCCCCCCGACCTGCCCCCCGCCCTGGCCGCACGCCGCCGCCGTCACCAGCAGGGCGACGGCGACGGCCGCGGCGCGGATCGCCCGCCTCACGCGCGGACCTCGCGCATCGCCCGCAGCCCGGCCCGGCAGCTCGGGTACTCCGGCCGCCAGTCCAGCTCCCGCTTGGCCTTGTCGTTCGACAGCCGGATCCGGGTGCCCGCCATCAGCGCGTACATGTAGGGCGCCGGCCGCAGCAGCAGGCTCGGCACGGCGATCGGCGCGGGCGCGCCCGCCGCCTCCGCCAGGGCGGCGACGAACTCGGCGAACGGCAGCGGCGTGTCGTCCACCACGTTGTACGCCTGCCCGGCCCGCCCCCGTTCGAGAGCGGCGACCGTGGCCGCCGCCGCGTCCGCGATGTGGATCGGCGAGGTCACCCCGGACGGCCTCGGCACCGGCAGCATTCGCCGCGACGCCAGCTCCATCAGCTTGCGCGTGCCCGCCTCCGGGCCGTAGAAGAGGCCGTAGCGCAGCGCGACCCCCTCGATGCCCGCCGTGCCGAAGGTCAGCCGCTCGTTCGTCCGCATCGAGCGCATGTGCCGCTCGAAGGCGCCCCGGCCGGTCGGCGCGAACGGGTGCTCCTCGGTCAGCTTCGCCTCGCCGTGGTCCAGGTAGCCGTAGCCGAGGAAGAACGACTGCGTGACGAACCGGTGCGCGCCGACCAGCTCGGCCGCCCGCAGCAGGTTCGCCGTGCCCTGCTCGCGCAGGTCGTCGGTGGCGTGCAGGTCCCGGTGGCGCAGCGGCGTGCCGGTGATCGCGGTCGCCTGGTGGATCACCGCGTCGGCGCGGTGCCCCCGCAGCGCGTCCAGCAGCTTGCGCTCGTCCATCACGTCGACCACCCGCGTCTCGACGCCCGCCTCCTCCAGCAGGCGCGCCCGGCGGGACGAGCGGGTCAGGCCGAGCACCGAGTGACCGGCGGCGAGCAGCCTCGGCACGAGTTCGCCGCCGAGGGCGCCCGTCGCACCCGCGAGCACGACCTTCATTCCCCGTCTCCTTCTTGCTGGTGTGTCATCGAACACGTTCCTTCCCGCGGCCTCGGTGTTCCTGCCCGGCCGCTCTACGATCTGACGCCGGCGCGCCGGCGCCTGTGACACGGATTTCCGCCCGGGATGTCACAAGCCGGGCGGCGGGTTCGTCCCAACGAGGGAAGGCAAGCGACCAGGGGGAACAGTGACGGACGACATCACGGACGAGAGGGAAGCCGTCTTCGCCGCGAACCGCAACCTGCTGTTCGCGGCCGCGTACGACATCCTCGGCAGCGTCACCGACGCCGAGGACGTCGTGCAGGACGCGTGGCTGCGCTGGCAGGGGGCCGATCATGAGGCCATCGAGCACCCGCGCGCGTACCTGATGCGCATCGTCGTGCACCGGGCGGTCGACCAGCTCCGCAAGGCGCGCAGGATGCGCGAGGACTACATCGGCCCGTGGCTGCCCGAGCCGCTGTGGACCGACGAGAGCGCCGCCGAGCCGGTGGAGCGCAGCGGCGGCGTGGCGCTCGGCCTGCTGGTCGTGCTGGAGACGCTGTCCCCGCTGGAACGGGCCGCGTTCGTCCTCAGGGAGGCGTTCGCCTACGAGTACGACGAGATCGCCGGCATTCTCGGCCGGTCGCCCGCGGCGGTGCGGCAGCTCGTGCACCGGGCGCGCGGGCACGTGCACGCGCGGCGGCCCCGATTCTCCGCCGACCAGCGCGAGGCCCAGGTCGCGGCCGAGCGGTTCGTGGCGGCGGCGGTCGGGGGCAGCATGACCGGCCTGCTCGACGTGCTGGCCCCCGAGGTCACGCTCTGGAACGACGGCGGCGGCCGGGCCCGCGCCGCGCTGCGGCCGGTGCACGGCGCGGCCAAGGTGGCCCGCCTGCTCGCCGCCGTCGGCCCCTACTACGCCGGGTACCAGGTGCGCTGGGCGGCACCCGGCGGCACCCCGACCGCCCTGATCGTCGACGGCGACCGCCCCGTCGCGGTCGTCACCGTCGAGACCGACCCCGTGGACGGCCGGGTACGCGCCATCTACGGCATGGCGAACCCGGACAAGCTCGCCCACCTGTCGCAGCACAACTGACGAACGAGAGGATGCGCGCATGCCGAAGGTCCTGGAGGACTTCATCCCGTGGCCCCTGGGCACCGAGTGCCACGAGCTGCACATCCGGCAGCGGCCGGAGACCGTGTGGACCGCGCTGAACACGCTGACGCCCGCCGAGCTGCCGGGGGTGCGGCTGCTCATGGGCCTGCGCTCGCTCCCGGCGAACGGGCTGAACCAGGCGCCGACGATGCTCGCCACGATGCGCGGCCGCGGCTGGTTCGAGCTGGCCGGAGAGCCGCAGCGCTACATCGTGCTCGGCTCGATCAGCCAGTTCTGGCGGCTGCGGCCGGGGGAGCACCGCCACACCTGCCCGCCCGGCAGCTTCCGCGACTACCACGCGCCCGGCTTCGCCAAGTCGGCGTCGATCTTCGAGGTGATCCCGACCGAGCACGGCACGCTGCTGCGCACCGAGACCCGGGTCACCGCCGACTCGCCGCGGACCCGGCGCAGGATGCTGGCCTACTGGCGGCTGATCCGCCCCTTCAGCGGGCTGATCCGCCGGATCATGCTGCGCGCCATCGCCAGGAAGGCCGCCGCGAGCGCCTGATCCTGTGGTGCCGTCCCCGGCGGCATCGGTAGGATCGGCGCCCCCGCCGCCTGAGGAGGTCCCCCGGTGAAGTGGCGTTCGCGGCTCGTCCCGCTGCTGGTGCTGGCCGGGACGGCGCTGTTCCTGTTCGACCAGGGCGCGCGGCGGGAGCCGGTGGTGCGGGAGGTCAGCGTGCTGGAGGGCACGGCGGCGGGCTACCGCTCCTACACCGACAGCACCGGGCGGGGCAACCGGACCTCGACGGTCGTGGTGTTCGCGCTGACCCTCTCCGGTTATCCGGCCAACGTGACCTTCCGCCTGCTGCAGCCGCCGCCGGGCGGGGTGCCCGACGGCGCCGCCGTGCGCCTGGAGGTCCCCGCCGACACCGCCGAGACGCTCGCCCGCGCCGCCCGCTTCCCCGACTCCGACTACCTGATCAAGGCGCTGGGGGCCTCGGTCGACGGCCGGCCGGTCTACTCCGCCGCCGGTGACGCCGAGCGGGCGAGCGGCGCGGCGACCGGCTTCAAGATCGCCTCGGCGGTCTTCGCGCTGCTCGCGCTGGCCTGGGGCCTCCTCCTGGTGCGGCGGTTCCGCAAGGCGGGCTGACCGGACGGCTCCTGCGCACGGCTCCCGGTTCGGGGTACGTTTTCGCCTGCGCCGATGAGTTTCGCCGCTCGCGGCGGTCTGCATCATCAGCATCGACCAGGAGGCGACCGCATGACCGAGCTCACGACACACACCCTGGAAGTGCCCGGGGCCGTCCTTCACTACGACATCCGCCCGGCCGACAGCGCCGACCCGATCCTGCTGCTGATCGGGTCGCCGATGGACGCAGCCGGCTTCGCGTCGCTGGCCGCGCGCTTCCCCGACCGCACGGTCGTCACGTACGACCCGCGCGGCGCCGGGCGGAGCGTGCGCACCGAGGGCGGCGAGTCGACGCCCGACCTGCACGCCGACGACCTGCACCGGCTCATCGACGCGATCGGCGGCGGGCCGGTCGACATCCTGGCCAGCAGCGGCGGCGCCGTCAACGCGCTGGCGCTGGTGGCCAAGCACCCCGAGCAGGTCCGCACGCTGGTGGCGCACGAGCCGCCCGCCGCCCAGGCCCTGCCCGACCGCGAGCAGGCGCTCGCGGCCATCGCCGACATCCGGCAGACCTACGAGCGTGACGGCTTCGGGCCCGCGATGGCCAAGTTCATCGGGATCACCAGCCTGACCGGCGAGATCCCCGCCGACTTCGCCGACCGGCCCATGCCCGACCCCGCCGCGTTCGGCATGCCGACGGAGGACGACGGCTCGCGCGACGACGTGCTGTTCGCCCAGAACCTCATCTCCTGTACGCATTACGAGCACGACTACGAGGCGTTGCGCGCCGCCTCCACCCGGGTGGTCATCGCCGTGGGCGCCGAGTCGGAGGGCCAGATGGCCCGGCGCTCGGGCGAGGGCGTCGCCGCGCGGCTCGGCACCGAAGCGGTGATCTTCCCGAGCAACCACGGCGGCTTCATGGACGGCGAGTTCGGCATGAAGGGCGACCCCGACGGCTTCGCCGCCGCGCTGCGCAAGGTCCTGTCGGAGTAGCGCGGGTCAGCCGTGCGGCCGCATCGGCAGCGCGGTGAGCCTGCTGCCCTGGATGCCGCCGAAGTCCGTCTGCCGCAGCTCGGCGTACGGCACCGCGAGCCGCGCCCGGGGGAAGTCGGTGCGCAGGACCTCGACGAGCGCGCGCAGTTCGAGCCGGGCGAGCTGTGCGCCGGTGCAGTAGTGCGGGCCGGCGCCGAAGGTCAGGTCCGGCCCGATCGCCCGGCGCGGATCGAGGTTGATGCCCTGGATGTCGACGAGCACGGGGGAGCGGGCGGGCAGCCGCACCCCGGCCAGCTCGACCGGAGCCGAGGTGAACCGCCACAGCGTGAACGGCGCGGGCGCGTGCCTGCGCAGCGTCTCGTTGACGAAGTCCTCGGCCTGCGACGGCTCCGGGGCGACGTCGAGCGCGCGGGCCAGCAGGAAGCCGAGCGACGGATCGGTGGTGAGCTGACCGGCGAACACGAGCGTGAAGATCAGGTAGTGCACCTCCGGCTCACTGAACTCGGGCACCCGTTCGCGCAGCTCGGCGGCCAGGCCGTCCCGGCCCTCGGCCAGCGCCGCGCCGGCCAGCTCCGCGAAGGCGGCCATCGCCGCGCCCACCTCCTCGGGGTCCGGGCTGTACATGCTCCGGCAGGCCGCCATCGCCTGGTCGACGCGCTCCAGCGGCACGCCGAGCACGTCGCAGACCACGGTGAGCGGGTAACGGGTGGCGAAGTCCGCCATCACGTCCACGGTCTCGCCCGTGGCGGCCAGCCGGGCCAGCAGGTCGCGGGCGTGCCCGGTGATCCGGTCCGCGTAGGCGGCCAGGCGGCGCGCGGTGAAGAGGGGCGCGTGCGCCCGGCGCAGCCGTTCGTGCGCGGGCCCGTCGAGCGTGGTGAGCGACGGCTGCGCGGCGGCGGTGGGCTCCAGGCCCGCGGTGCGCGGGTCCCAGCTCTCCGGGGCCCAGGCCGGGTCCTTGACGATGTCGGGGTGGACGAGGACCTGGCGGGCCAGCGCCTCCTCGGTGACGATCCACGCCGGGCCGCCCGCGGGGGCGTCGGCCCGGACGATCGGGCCGGCGGCGCGCAGGGCGGCACGGGCCGGATGCGGCTCGCCGATCGCGCGGACGGTGACGGCGAACGGGTCCACGCCGGCGTACGGGGCTTCGGTCATCGGGATCTCCTCGGGGGTCATCGGGTCTGCTTGGGCAGGAGGAACATCAGCGCGGCAGCGCCCACGTAACAGAGGGCCTGCCAGGGCAGCACCGCGCTCATGGCCCCGGAGTACGCCGCGAGCCCGGGCGTCCCGCCCGCGCCCTCCAGGGCGTCGAAGAAGATCAGGCCGAGGACGGCGACGCCCACCGCGTTGCCGATCTGCGTCACGGTCGTGAGCACGCCGCCCGCGGCCCCGGCGTCACGGGCGGGCACCCCGGCGAGCACCACGTTGATCAGGCCGGGCGCGGTGAGGCCCAGCCCCAGGCCGCCCAGCAGCATCGGCGCGGCCAGCAGCCAGGCGGCCGGCTCGGCGCCGCCGCTGACGACCAGGTGGAGGACGACCTGGGAGGCGGCCAGCGTGAGCGACCCCGCCACCAGGGTGCCGCGGCCGGCCCGTACCCCGAGGCCCGAGGTGATGATCGAGCCGACCGCGTACGGCAGGATCACCAGCCCGGTCTCCAGCGCCGAGTAGCCGGCGCCCGACTGCAGGTAGAGCGAGAGCGCGAGGAAGAACGACCCCAGCGCGCCGAAGAACAGCAGCGAGGCCGCCAGCCCGCCCGCGAACGCCCGCACGCGCAGCAGCGCCGGATCGAGAACCGGCTGCCCGCCGCGCTCGGCCAGCCGCCGCTGCCTGGCCAGGAACACCGCCGTCACCGGGACCGCGAGCGCCAGGATCACGTAGCTCCACCAGGGCCGGCCCCACTCGCGCCCCTGCACGAGAGGCAGCAGCAGGAGCACGGCGGCGCAGGCGGCGAGCGCCGCGCCCGGCAGGTCGAGCCGGACGCGGCCGGGCTCGCGCGAGTCGGGCAGGTGCCGGGCCCCGAGGGCGAGCCCGACGGCGGCGATCGGCACGTTCACCCAGAAGATCGCCCGCCAGCCGAGCCCGAACAGGTCGGCCTCGACCAGCACCCCGCCGAGCAGCGGCCCGGCGACCGAGGCCAGGCCCAGCACCGCGCCGTACGCGCCGAGCGCCCTGGCCCGGGCGGCGGGCTCGAACGAGGCCCGGATGACGCCGAACACCTGCGGGATCATCAGGCCGCCCGCCAGGCCCTGCGCGACGCGCGCGCCGACCAGGACGGCGGCGTCCGGCGCCAGCCCGCAGCCCGCCGAGGCCAGCGTGAACGCCGACAGCCCGGCGAGGAACACCCGGCGGCGCCCGTACGCGTCACCGGCGCGGCCCCCGGTGATCAGGCCGGCGCCCACGGCGAGCGTGTAGCCGGCGACCGTCCACTGGAGCGCGGCGTCACCCGCGCCCAGGTCGGCGGCGATCGCCGGGAGGGCGACGCTGACGATGGTGGCGTCAAGGAGCTCCATGAACGACGCGATGAGGACCGCGGCCAGGACGAGAACCGCCGGCCGTCCCGTCAGGAGGGTGGTGGGTGGGGGAGTGGTCATAGCGCGTGGGTGCTCCTCGATCCGCTAGAATGACTGCATAACGCAGTAGCTGCGCGACGCAGCTAATTTATAGCAGAACCTCTGCGTCACGCAGCAAACCGGAGGGCGGTCGGGTGATGGACGAGGAACGGCAGGCGCTGGTCGCCGAGCTGGTCAAGAACGCGATACCGGGCTGGGCCATCGCCGTCGTACGGCTCAACAAGGCCGTCGCCGACCGGCTCGGCGTGGCCGAGAGCGACGTCCAATGCCTGCACGTGCTCGACCGGCTCGGCCCCGCCACCCCCGGCGCCCTCGCCAAACAGGTCGGCCTCACCACCGGCTCGGCCTCCCGCATGATCGACCGCCTCGTCGCCGCCGGCTGCGTACGCCGCGTCGCCGACCCCGGCGACCGGCGGCGCGTGCTCATCGAACCCACCCCGGACGGCATCGCCCGCGTCAGCGCCGCCTACGCCGGGCTCATCACCCGCACCGAGCAGTCCCTGGCGCCCTTCGACGACCGCGCCCTGGAGACCATCCTCGAGTTCGTCCGATCCGCCCACCGCGACACGACCGCCGAGCTCCAGCAGCTCCCAACCCCCACCACCGACTAACCCCGCGCCTTCGGGGGCCTCCGAGCTGCCCCGAACCTTCCAGGGCTTTCGGGAACCGGGGGATGCCGCACGGCGGTGCCCCTAAGCGGTTGGGGCCACGGGCGCCCGGGCTGTTGGAGCCGTCCGGGCCGTTGGGACACCACCGTGCCGCGTGCCACGAAGTGGTCTGAGCTGCCCGCTAAGGCGGGGTGCGCGCGGGCCGGTGGCCTGGGCTGCCCGTGCGGGGTGCCTTGCCCGTGCGGGGCGCCGGGTCGTTCGGTTGGGCCTTCGCTCACCGCCCGTTTCCCCGAGGAAGGTCAGGGGTGGCGGGGGGTGGTGAGGGCGACGGTGGAGAGGGTGAGGGCGGCGAGGGCGGCGAGGGCGAGGGGTGGGACGGGGGCGGAGGTGAGGGGGACGGCCACGGCGGTGGCGACGAGCAGGGCGGCGGCGACGAGGCGGCCGGTCGGGAGGGTGCCGAAGACCACGCGCTGGAACACGGCGTGCCCGGCGAGGAACAGCGCGGGGCCGCCGAGTATGGTGAGCGCGGCCCCGGCCGTGGTGTGGCCGAGCGGGTGGGCGATCGCGAGTTCGTCGCCCACGGCGGCGACGATGACGCCGGCGACGATGGGGATGTGGCTGTAGGTGTAGGCGGATCGCCCGAGCCGTCCGGTGTCGTCGGATTCGGCGACCTTCTCGGCGGCGGCGTCGGCGGTCCGGTCGAAGTACACCCACCACATCGCCACGCTGGTCAGGAAGGCGATCGCGAAGGCGGCGACGGTGGCGGCGGAGAGGTGGTCGTTCTCGGCCAGGGTGAGGCCGGTGATCAGCACCGATTCGCCGAGCGCGAGGATGACGAAGAGCTGGCAGCGTTCGGCCATGTGGCCGCCGTCGATGGACCATTCGGTGGTGGTCGCCCGGCCGAGCAGCGGCATCCGGTAGCCGTGCCAGGGCGCCGCGTACTCCACGAGCAGCGCCGCGATCCAGAGCGCGACCTGGGCGCCGCCTCCGGCGAGGGCGCCGCCGATCCACAGGGCGGCGCTGACCACGTGCCAGGCGAGGATGAGCCGGAACGTGTGGCCGATGGGCTCGCGCCGCGCGGCGACGGCCGCCACGGCGGCTCGCCCGACCTGGATGGTCACGTACGCGAGCGCGAACCACAGGGCTCGCGGGCCGAAAGCCTGTGGCAGCGCCGCGGCCATGGCGAGTCCGGCGAGCATCATCCCGGCCATGGTGAGCCGCATGGCCGGGTGGTCGGGGTCGAGGTAGTTCGTGGTCCAGGTGGCGTACATCCAGGCCCACCACACGGCCAGCGTCAGCAGCAGGGTCTGTGCCGCGCCGGCCGCGTCGAGGTGCTCAAGGAGCAGGTGGGAGAGCTGGGTGATGGCGAACACGTACACGAGGTCGAAGAAGAGCTCGATGGGGACGACCTTCGCGGCGCGCACGCGCGATCTGAGGATCAATGCCGTAACCGTCCTCGGCCGAGGTCAACGATCATGAACGGCATTGTAATGGTGTAATTGTCAGCGAGTTACCTCATACGGGATGATCTCGGCGAGAGCGGTGGCGCCGCCCATGCCGTAGTCGGCGCGCAGCCGGATGTAGCGGGCGGAGACGCCGGTCAGGTCGACGTCGTTGGGCGCGGTCATCATCGGCCATTCGACCCGCTTGACGTCGCGGAACGTCTCGCCGTCGTCGCTCACCTGGACGACGCCCCGGCGGACGGTGCCGTTCATGTCGTAGCGGAGCTTCGGCTGGAAGCGTACGGCGGACAGTTCGCGCACCTTGCCCAGGTCCACGGTGATGTGGTGGGGCTGCGGCGGCGGGCCGGGGTAGTAGGAGTGGAAGTCCGTGGTCAGGTTGCCGTCGACGGCCCGGGCGGGGTCGCCGGCGCCGGGCTTGAACGTGCTCGCCGTGGCGCTGAGCTCGGCCGGGGGCACCCGGGTGCCGGCCGGGACCTCGGGCCAGACGCCGGGCGCGTGCTCGGGCTCGTCGTGGACGACCGGCTGGTCGGGGCCGGTGCCCTTGCCCCGGATCACCACGTCGGTGATGACCGAGCTGTGGTCGGAGTAGAACGGGTAGGGGTCGTCGAGCGGGCTGTCCTGGTGGCGGGGGAGCCGCCGGTCGTCGATGCGCGACCCGAGCACGCGTACGTCCTCGCCGCGCGTGAAGACGTAGTCGATGCGGGCGGGCGCGGACCGCCACCCGCTCAGCGAGCTCCAGGTGCGGCCGGGGTGGCGGCCGGCGTCGGGGTTGGCGTGGCGGAAGGTGTCGGTGAAGCCCGCGTCGGTGAACATCTTGGTGAGCGGCCACGGCAGCACCATGCCCGCGTGGCCGCGCGCGTTCTTGAACTGCTCGGTCCAGTCGAGGTGCGGCCAGGCGTTGAGGTCGCCGCCCATGAGCACGGGGGCGTCGTCGTCGCCGATGAAGGACGGCAGCGCCTTCTCCAGGATGGACTTGCCCATGGCGACGCGGCGGAAGTTGTCGTTCTCGGCGAGCTGCTGGTCGGTCTTGGTCCTGGGCATGCCGTAGAGGTTCTGCACGGCGGCCTCGTGGCCGTCCCAGTTGGACGACAGTTCGTGCCAGGTCCACATGCTGAACGCGTGCACGTGCTTGCCGTTGGGCAGGCCGAGGCGGGCGCCGCCGAGGTTGAAGGAGGAGATGTCCTCGTCGGCGTAACGCGGGTAGACCTGCTGGATGTCCAGCTTCGTGTAGATCCACAGGTTGTCGCCGTTGACGCTGTAGTCCTCGGGCTGGGTGAGCCGGGCGGCGGTGTAGCGGTCGTCCTCGGCGCGTCCGGCGTTGAGCCCGTCGAGGATCTTCTCGCCGGACCCGTACGCCTCGACCACGAAGAGGATGTCCGGGTTGACCTCGTTGAGGTATTCGATGAGCTGGGCGAGGTTCTGGCCCGTCTTCTCCTGGCCGTTGATGGTGCCGCCCACGTACAGGTTCCAGGCCATGAGCCGCAGTGGCGTGCCGGCCTTCTTCTCCGGCATGGAGGTGACGGAGACGTCGACGGTCACGTTCCCGGCGGGCAGGGGGAAGGGGCGGGTGCGGGCCTGGCCCTCGCGCGTGTAGATGGTGTCGCGGGCCCACACCTGCTCGCCGGTCCTGACCGTGGCGACGAACTCCTGCACGTGGTTCGGGCGGCTCTTGCCGCTCGCCACGACCGTGCACGAGCTGCCGGGAGCCTGACCGTCACAGTCGAGGCGGTACGCGGCGGGCCTGGGGCCGGGGTCGGCCGAGGCCGGGCTGGGCACGGTCAGAGCGGCGAGGGCCAGGGCGGCCACCATCGGGGGGATCAACTTGCGCAAGGCACTTTCCTTCTGCGGTGCGCCGGGCGAGCCGGCAGGGGGGATCAGGTGAGGCGTTGCGGGGCCGCGGGCCGGGAGATCGAGCCCTGCGGTGAGAAGAACCGGTCGTCCACGTGGTCCAGGGCCAGGCAGGCCGCGCCCAGCGAGACGCACTCCTCGCCGAGCGTCGAGGGCCGGATCTCGGGGACGCGCAGGCAGTGGGGTTCGAGGGCGCGGCGGAGCGCGGGCAGCAGGACGTCCGCCGAGCGGGAGAAGCCGCCGCCGAGGACGACCAGCTCGGGGTCCAGGGTCAGCACCATGGCGGCGGTGCCGAGCGCGAGCTGATCGGCGTAGGCGTCGACGGCGGCCAGGGCGGCGGGGTCGCCGGTGCGGGCGGAGGCGAAGACGAGCCCGGCGGCGTCCTCCGGGGCGGCGCCCGCGGCGGCGGGGGAGTTCTCCAGGTGGCCGGCCATCGTGCGCCAGCCGGTGATGTCCATGAGGCCGACCTCGCCGGTGGCGCCGCTGAAGCCGTGGTGCAGCAGGCCGTTGAGGATGAGCGCGGCCCCGGGCCGCCGGCCGGCGTGCAGGTAGACCAGGTCGCGGACGCCGGCCGCGACGCCCAGCCGCTGCTCGGCCAGGGCGGCGAGCTTGCTGTCGTTCTCGATGGTGATCGGGCACGACAGGCGGCGGCCGAGATGGCCGATGAGGTCGACGCCGGCCCAGTCGGGCAGCGCGGTGACGCGGGTGACCATGCCTTCCCGGTTGACGACGCCGATGCTCCCGGCGGCGACGCCCCACAGGTCGAGCGTGGTGAGGCCGCCGGCGACGAGCGCGGCGTCGATCGCCCTGTCGACGGCCTCCAGCCGTTCGTCGCGCGTGGTGGCGGGGGTCACGGCGACCCGCCCGCTGGCGACGGCCCGCCCGGCGAGGTCGGTGATGATGGCCAGGACCTTGTGCACCCCTATGTCGATGCCGAGCACGTGTCCCGCGTCGGCGCGGAAGCGGTAGCGCTTGGCGGGGCGGCCCATGCCCCCGGGGGCGGGCTCGACCTCGGCGATCCAGCCGCGGTCCTGGAGGTCGGTGACAACGTCGACCATCGAGCCCCGGGACAGCCCGGTTCTCGCGGCCAGTTCGGTCAGCGTCAGCGGGCCGGTGGCCTCACGCAGCGCGCGGATGCTGCTCAGCAGGTTCAGCTGGCGCAGCCGCTGTAGGTCGCCGCCGTTGACCTGCACGGGCTCTCTCCTCACTATTGATGGTCTCCAGACGATGTCGGTCCGCTGCTAGGGGGATCATCGGCCAAGCGGGTCTTGACTGCAAGACCGGATCCATGAATATCTATGGACTCCACAATAAATCGGGGAGTTCGGGCAGATATGACAGTGACCTTAGCCGTCGTCGGGGCAGGAGCCCGAGGCCAGATCTACGCCCGCGCGGCGACGGCCGGCGGACGGGCGCGGATCGTGGCCGTGGCCGACCCGGACCCGGCCCGGCGCGACAGGCTCGCCGACGAGCACGGCGTGTCCGAGGAGGCCCGCTTCACCGGCTGGGCCGAGCTGGCCGCCGCGCCGAAACTGGCCGACGCCGTGGTCATCGCCACCCAGGACCGCCTGCACGTCGATCCCGCGATCGCCTTCGCCGGGCTGGGCTACGCCATCCTGCTGGAGAAGCCGATGGCGCCCACCGAGCCGGAGGCGCGCCGCATCGTCGAGGCCGTCGAGCGCGCCGGCGTCGTCTTCGCCGTCTGCCACGTGCTGCGCTACACCGCCTACACCCAGGTGTTCAAGGAGCTCGTCGACGGCGGCAGGCTCGGCACGATCTCCAGCGTCCAGCACCTGGAGCCGGTCGGCTGGTGGCACATGGCCCACTCCTTCGTCCGTGGCTCCTGGCGCAACGCCGCCGAGTCCGGGCCGATGCTGCTGACCAAGTCCTGCCACGACATCGACTGGCTGCTCCACCTCGTCGGGGACCGGCCCGTCGGCGTGTCCTCGTTCGGCTCGCTGACCCACTTCCGGCCCGAGAACCGGCCGGAGGGCGCGGGCTCGCGGTGCGTGAGCTGCCCGGTCGAGCCCGCCTGCGCCTACTCGGCCAAGCGCCTCTACCTGGGCTGCCTCGGCGACCCGGACCGGGAGTTCTGGCCGCTCGGCCCGGTCACCACCGACGCCACGACGGCAGGCGTCATGAGCGCGCTGGAGACCGGCCCGTACGGGCGCTGCGTGTACGACTGCGACAACGACGTGGTCGACCAGCAGGTGGTGACGATGGAGTTCGCCCGGGGCGCGACCGTGTCGTTCACCATGACGGCCTTCACGCCGCTGGAGCACCGCAAGACCCGCGTGTTCGGCACGCGCGGCTACGCCGAGGGCGACGGGCGGACGATCCGGGTCGTCGACTTCGTGACCGGGGACGAGGAGATCGTCGACACCGGGACCCGCGCGGGCGCCTCGCTGGCCGACGGCCACGGCGGCGGCGACGCGGGGCTCGTCGCGGCGTTCCTCGACGCCGTCGCCACCGGGGACCAGGCGCCGCTCGGCGCCGGCGCGGCCGACGCGCTGGCCGGGCACCTCGTCGTCTGGGCCGCCGAGCGCGCCCGCGAGACCAGGACGGTGCAGCCCCTGTGACGGCGCCCGCTGCCTCCGGAACGGCCGCCACCGCCGCCGGTGGGGTGGTTCCCGTGCCCGCGCGGGTCGTCACCGGGGCGGGGCGGTTCACGTTCGACGCCGCCACGCCGCTGGCCGCCGACCCGGCGCTCGCCAGGGCGGCGGCGTGGCTGCGCGAGACGCTCGGCCCGGCCACCGGCCTGCCGCTGCCCGAAGGCCCCGGCGGCGTCGAGATCCGCCTCACCGACGGGCTCGGCCCCGATGAGTACCGGCTCACCGTCACCCCCGCGTCGGTGCTGATCGAGGCCACGGCCCCGGCCGGCGCCTTCTACGGGGCCCAGACGCTGCGCCAGCTCCTCGACCCCGCCGCGTTCCGGGCGGGCCGCACCGGCGACCGTACGTGGACGGTCCCCGCCGTCACGATCGCCGACGCCCCCCGCTACGCCTGGCGCGGCTGCCTCATCGACGTGGCCCGCCACTACCTGCCGAAGAACGACCTGCTGCGCTACATCGACCTGCTGGCCACCCACAAGCTGAACGTCCTGCACCTGCACCTGACCGACGACCAGGGCTGGCGGCTGGAGATCAGGAAGTACCCGAGGCTGACCGAGGTCGGCGCCTGGCGGCGCGAGTCGCCGCGCGGCGCCAAGCGGCACGGGCTGTTCGACGGCCGCCCGCACGGCGGCTTCTACAGCCAGGAGGACATCAGGGAGATCGTCTCCTACGCGGCCGACCGGTTCGTCACGGTCGTCCCGGAGATCGACCTGCCGGGCCACACCCAGGCCGCCATCGCCGCCTACCCCCAGCTCGGCAACCTGGACACCCCGCTGGACGTGCGCACCGAGTGGGGCGTCGGCGAGAACGTGCTCAACGTCGCCGACGAGACGATCGCCTTCTTCACCGACGTCCTGGACGAGGTGCTGGAGCTCTTCCCCGGCGACTACGTCTGCGTCGGCGGCGATGAGGTGCCCAAGACCCAGTGGAACGAGAGCGTCCCGGCCAAGGAGCGCATCCGCGAGCTGAACCTGCGCGACGCCGAGGAGCTGCAGACCTGGCTGATGCGGCACTTCACCGACTACCTGCTGGCCCGGGGCCGCAAGCCGCTCGGCTGGGACGAGCTCCTGGAGGGCGGCCTGCCGCCGGGGGTCACGGTCGCGGCCTGGCGCGGGGACAAGTGCGCGACGCTGGCCGCGCGGTCCGGCCACGACGTGGTCGTCTCGCCGTTCGCGGAGACGTACCTGGACTTCCGCCAGGCCGAGGGCGACCAGGAGCCGGTGCCGATCGGCAGCGTGACCTCGCTGGACGCGGTGCACGCCTTCGACCCGGTGCCCGCCGGTCTGACCGGAGAGGAGCGCGGCCGGATCCTCGGCGCGCAGGCGGCGCTGTGGACCGAGCACATCGACTCGCCGCGGCTGCTCGACTACATGGCCTTCCCGCGCCTGGCCGCCTTCGCCGAGGCGGTGTGGAGCGAGGAGCGCGACTTCGGCGGGTTCCTCGCCCGGCTCGCCGTGCACGAGAAGCGGCTCGACGCGCTGGGCGTGGAGTATCGCCCGGCCGGCGGACCGCACCCCTGGCAGCGCCGTCCCGACGCCCCCGGTCACCCCCGGACCAGGGCCGAGATCGACGGCAAGCTCGCCGCCTGGACCGCGAACCTGCGGTTCTGACACCCCCCACCTGGAGAAACCATGCGCCACCGCCTCCCCCTGGCCGGGCTGCTCGCCCTCGCCGTCCTCGCCGCGGGCTGCGGCTCCTCCTCCGAGCCGGCCGCCGACGGCAAGGCCGCGATCACGTACGCCATCTGGGACAAGAACGACCAGGCCGGCGCCGAGAAGATCATCGCCGCCTTCCAGCAGGCCAACCCGAAGGTCACGGTCAAGCTGGAGATCACCCCGTGGGACCAGTACTGGACCAAGCTCCAGACGGCCGCGTCCGGCGGCGCGGCGCCGGACGTCTTCTGGATGAACAGCCTCAACGTCCGCATGTACGCCAAGGGCGGCGTCATCTCCCCGATCGACGCGGCCAAGGCCGAGGGCCTGCCGGACGCGGTCGTCGACGGCTACCGCTACGACGGCAAGCTGTACGCGCTGCCGCACAACGTGAGCATCCCGGCCCTCTGGTACGACAAGAAGATCTTCGACGCCGCCGGGCTGGACTACCCGACCGCCGACTGGACCTGGGACGACGTCAAGTCCGCGGCCAAGAAGCTGACCGACCCGGCCAAGAAGCAGTTCGGCATCCTGGCCCCGATGTGGGACCAGGGCGGCTTCTACCCGACGATGCTCCAGGCGGGCGGCCACGTGCTCTCGCCCGACGGCAAGAAGAGCGGCTTCGACGACCCGGCCTCGATCAAGGGCCTGGAGTTCTGGACCGGCCTGATCAAGGACAAGGTCGCGCCCGTCGCCGAGGTCTACACCGACACCGACCCCATCCAGCTCTTCCAGTCCGGCAAGTACGGCATGTACTACGGCGGCGTCTGGTTCGCCTCCACGTTCTGGGCCAACCCGGAGATCCGCGAGCGCATCGACGTGGCGCCGCTGCCCGCGGGCCCGGCGAAGGAGGCCGTCATCCTGCTCGGCCTGGCCAACGCCGTGTCGGCCAAGAGCGAACACCCGGCGGAGGCGGCGGCGTTCGCCGAGTTCGTCTCCTCCGAGCAGGCGCAGAAGATCCTCAGTGACAGCGGCGGCGGCGCCCTCTCGCTCCGGCCGGGCACGCAGGACGGCTGGTTCAAGGCGTTCCCGTCCTTCCACCTGAAGGAGACCTACGACGCCTCGATGCCGCACGGCGTGCCGTACCCGGCGACGCTGAACACCGCGCAGTGGCAGGACGTGCAGCAGAGGCTGCTGGCCGACGCCTGGTCGGGCAAGCGGCCGGTCGCCGACGTCGCCAAGGAGATCGCGGCGCAGATGAACGAGATCCTGGCCAAGGAGTAACGGATGCTCTCCAAGCGCGAGTGGGTGTGGGGATACCTCCTCATCGCCCCGATGGCGCTGGGCCTGGGCGTCTTCTACCTGTGGCCCATCGCCCAGACGCTCTATCTCAGCTTCACCGAGTCGGGCGTCTTCGGCGGGCACACCTGGGTGGGGACGGACAACTTCACCGAACTGCTCGGCGACGACCAGATGCGGGGCGCGCTCGGCAACACCCTGCTCTACGCGGTGCTGGTGCTGGCGGGCGTGCCGGTGGCGATCGTCGTGGCGGCACTGCTGAACGTGCCGGGGCTGCGCGGCATGAGCGTCTACCGGACGCTGTACTTCCTGCCCGTCGTCACGATGCCCGCCGCCGTCGGCCTGACCTGGCGCTACCTGTTCAACGGCGACTTCGGCGCGATCAACCACTTCCTGGGCGAGCTGGGCATCGACGGGCCGTACTGGGTGGGCGACCCCGACTTCGCCATCTACGCGATCGCGATCGTCGGGGTCTGGAGCTCGGTCGGCTACAACGCCGTGCTGTTCCTGGCCGGGCTCCAGGGCATCCCGCGCCAGTACTACGAGGCGGCCTCGATGGACGGCGCGGGGCGGCTGCGGCAGTTCTTCCGCATCACGCTCCCGCTGCTCACGCCGACCACGTTCTTCGTCCTCGTGATCACCATGATCAACGCGTTGCAGGTCTTCGACCTGGTCTATCTCATGATCGACCTGGACGGCCCGGCGTTGAACGGCAGTCGCACGATCGTCTACCTCTTCTTCGAGAAGGGCTTCGTGCAGAACCAGCGCGGGCTGGCCGCGGCCATCGCCGTGGTGCTGCTCGGGCTGATCCTCGTGCTGACCGCCATCCAGTTCAGGCTGCAGAAGAAGTGGGTGCACTATGAGTAGGGCCAGGACGTGGCCGGCTCACGTGATCCTGACGGCGGGCGCGCTGGTGATGATCGCGCCGTTCGTCTGGCAGGTCGTGGTCTCGCTCCAGACGCTGCCCGACTCGCTGCGGGTGCCGCCGAAGTTCACGCCCTCGTGGGAGTGGTCCAACTTCTCCGAGGTCTTCCGCTCGGTGCCGCTGGCCAGGCAGTTCGTCAACACGGTGGTGGTCACCGTCGGCGTCACGGCGGGGCAGCTCCTGCTGTGCTCGATGGCGGCCTTCGCCTTCGCCCGGCTGCGCTTCCCCGGCCGGGGCGCGATCTTCATGGTGTTCCTGGCCATGCTCATGGTGCCGGGCGAGCTGTTCATCATCCCGCGCTACGAGATCATGCAGGGGCTCGGCTGGCTGAACACGCTGCAGGCGCTGATCGCGCCGGGCGTCTTCGGGGCGTTCGGCACGTTCCTGCTGCGGCAGTTCTTCCTCACGCTGCCCAAGGAGCTGGACGAGGCGGCGCGGCTCGACGGCGCCAACCCGCTGCAGATCTACTGGCACATCATGCTGCCGCTGGTGCGGCCGGGGCTGCTGGCGCTGGGGCTGCTGACCGTCATGTGGTCGTGGAGCAGCCTGCTCTGGCCGCTGGTGGTCAACACCGATCCGGAGATGATGACGCTGTCGGCCGGGCTCGCCTCGCTGCGCGGGCAGTTCCAGACGAACTTCCCCATCCTGTTCGCCGGTTCGGTGGTGGCCTCGCTGCCCGTGATCGCGCTGTTCGTGGTCATGCAGCGGCAGCTCATCGCGGGGATCGCGTTCACGGGCTCGAAGGGGTGACGCTCACACGCCGCCCTTGAGCGAGGCCAGGATCTCCAGGTAGTGCGGGTTGTACATCAGGCCCAGGATGTTGCCCCACGGGTCGATGACGCTCGCGGTGATGAAGCCGGTGCCGCGGTCGTGGGGGGAGTCGTGCTCCTTGGCGCCCAGCGCCACCAGCCTCTCCAGGGCCGCGGGCACGTCGTCCACGTGCCAGTAGACGACGGCCCCGGCCGGCTGCCCGACGGTCTGCGGGGATGGGGTCCTGGCCAGCTCGCTCCCGGCGTAGGCGCTGTTGACGACGCCGAACTCGTGCTGGTAGTCGCCGATGCGCCACTCCAGGTAGCCGGGCGTGTCCATGTAGGGCGGGATGCCGAACACCTCGGTGTACCAGCTCCTGGTGGCCTCGAAGTCGGGGGAGTAGAAGGTGGCGGTGGTGAGTCCTCGCAGCATGTCCGGTGCCTTTCTCGTGGTGATGTCTCCATTCTTCCCTTCAAAGTGCTCATCAACTGAGCACTTTCCTGGAGAGAATGGCGGACATGCGCGCTGACCGTCTCGTTGCCGCCCTGCTGCTGCTCCAGTCCCGTGGCCGGGTGACCGCCGCCGAGCTGGCCGAGGAGCTGGAGACCTCCGTCGCGACCGCCCGCCGCGACCTGGAGGCGCTGTCCGCTGCGGGCATCCCCGTCTACCCGCAGCCCGGACGCGGCGGCGGCTGGCAGCTCGTCGGCGGCGCCAGGACCGACCTGAGCGGGCTCAACGCCGCCGAGTCGCGCGCGCTCTTCCTGGTCCTCGGCCCGGCCGGCTCGGCGACCCCCGAGCTGACCTCCGCCCTGCGCAAGCTCGTGCGCGCCCTGCCCGCCACCTTCCGCGCCGACGCCGAGGCCGCCGCGCGGGCCGTCGTGTCGGACCCGGCGGGCTGGGGGGAGCGAGGCAAGGAGCCGCCCGCCCTGGTCGAGTCGCTGCAGACCGCCGTGGTGCGCAGGCTCAAGGTACGGCTCGCGTACCCGGGGAAGGACGGGCAGGCGGCCGAACGGCTCGTGGACCCGCTCGGCCTGGTCGACAAGGACGGGATCTGGTACCTCGTCGCGGGCACCCCGGCCGGGCGGCGGACGTACCGCGTCGACCGCGTCGCCGGGGCGGAGGTCACCGAGCTGCCCGCCGAGCGGCCCGACGGCTTCGACCTTCAGGAGGAGTGGGAGCGCGTCGCGGCGGAGATGGAGCGGCGGCGCTCGCTCGTCCACGCCGAGGTACTGGTCGGCGCCCGGTTCTTCCCGGTGCTGCGGACGCACTTCGGCCGGCACTGCGAGCTCGTCGCCGAGGAGGACGGCGGGCGGGTCCGGGTGCGTGTCGCGGCGCACATGCCGCGCGCGGTCGCCGAGCAGCTCGCCGGGTGGGGCGCCATGATCGAGGTGGTCGAGCCGGAGGAGGTGCGCGCCGAGCTGGCGAGGATCGGGCGGGAGCTGGTCCGCCAGTACGAACCGGACATCCGTATCGATTCATCGCCGGGCGTGGACTGAACATGAGCTTGGCTCTACTTTTGCCCTATGTCGATGCTGCGGAAGCTGGCGGTGGCCGCCCTCCTCGCCCTGTTATGCCTGGCCCAGGCGGCCCCGGCGCTCGCCCATGAGGAGCGCCCGGTCACGTTCCCCGACGGCTCGGGCACCGTGCCGGTCTACCGGACCACCGGCCCCGAACTGCTCGTCTGCAAGAGCGACCGGGCCGACTTCGAGCGGCGCGTCGCCTCCTTCCCCGCCGCGCTCAAGGAGCAGAACCTCACCCTGTTCGAACGCTGCCAGAAGGACGGCTTCCGCCACCTCCAGGAGGCCGTCGACCAGGTCAAGGGCCCCGGCTACACCATCAAGATCCTCCCCGGCCTCTACCAGGAGGAGCCCAGCCTGCCCGAGCCCACCGGCGCCTGCGCGAACCTCCAGGCCCGCTGGTCCTCCTTCGGCTACCAGATCCTCTCCTTCGAGCAGCAGAAGCAGTGCCCGCACAACCAGAACCTGGTCGCCATCCTCGGCATCCAGGACCTCCAGATCGAGGGCACCGGCGCGTCCCCGCTCGACGTGGTCGTGGACGCCCAGTACAGGAAGCTGAACGCGATCCGCGCCGACATGACCGACGGCGTCTACTTCCGCAACTTCACCGCCCAGCGGACCACGTTCAACTCGCTCTACATCCTGGCCACCGACGGCTTCGTCATCGACCGCATGCTCACCCGGTGGAACGACGAGTACGGCTTCCTGACCTTCGCCTCCGACCACGGCCTCTACACCGACTGCGAGTCCTACGGCAACGGCGACAGCGGCATCTACCCCGGCAGCGCCTCCGACATCAACGCCGGCCGGGGCCACGACGTGCCCCGCTACGCGATCGAGATCCGCCGCTGCAAGAGCCACCACAACATGGTCGGCTACTCCGGCACCGCCGGGAACTCCGTCTGGGCGCACGACAACGACTTCTACGACAACATGGCCGGCGCCTCGATGGACAGCCTGTTCCCCGACCACCCCGGGCTCCCGCAGAACCACGCGCTGTTCGAGAACAACAGGATCTACGACAACAACGAGAACTACTACCGGCACGTCCGCGACGGCACCTGCGCCAAGCCCGCCGGGCAGCGCGGCTACGAGAGCGGCGTGGTCTGCCCCCAGATCGGCGTCGCGCCCGGCACCGGCATCCTGACGGCGGGCGGCAACCACAACGTCTACCGCGGCAACTGGGTCTACGGGCACGACAGGACCGCGTTCATGCTGCTGTGGGCTCCGGCGTTCCTGCGCGGCGAGGAGGCGCTGGGCAAGCAGGCCGACACCTCGCACGACAACTTCTACGGCGGCAACCGGCTCGGCGTCGCCCCCGACGGCACGGTCCGGCCCAACGCCACCGACGTCTTCTGGGACGGCCAGGGCAGCCGCAACTGCTGGGACACCCGGGCCGCGACCAGCCCGTACGTGGTGCCGGGCTGCGGCGGCAAGGCCGGCGAGCTCGCCGGGCCCGGCTCGCACCGGGTGGTCGGCGAGCCTGCCAAGCTCGCCCACTCGCTGGTGTGCGCCGAGTACAGCGTGACCGAGCGGCGACTGCCCGCCGGGTGCGACTGGTTCGGCGCGTCCGGCCTGGCCAGGGTCGAGGTGCAGGTGACGCTCGGCACGTCCGTGCTGCTCGGGCTGCTGGTGGCGCTGCTGTGGTGGCGGCGGCTGCGCGGCGCCGGCAGTCTGGGGACGGTGTCGGCGGCGCTCGCGCTGGCCGGGCTGGCGCTCGACGTCCCCGGCGCCGCCCAGGACCACACGCTGCTGCCCGCCGCGGCCCTGCTGCTCCTGGGCGCGGGGCTGACCGGCATGGGACTGGCCCTGCGGCGCCCGTACCGCTTCTTCGGCGGCGCCACCGTCGTGTTCGGCGTGCTGACGCTGCTCGACGCGGTGGACAAGTCGCTGATGCTGATCCCGTGGCTGCCGCTCAGCCCGGCCTGGTTGCGGGTGCTGTTCGCGATCGTGTGGGTGCTGTGGGCGGTGGTGCGCCTCGCGCCGCGCCCGCCGGGCAGCAGGGCGCCCGAGCCCGTCGCCGCCGAGGCGGCCGCATGACCCGCCTCCCCCTCGGAGTCCTGGCCGTGGCGGCGGCGCTGCTGCTCGGCGGGTGCGGCGAGCCGGTGACCACGCACCACCGGCCCGGCACCGACCACGCGCCCGCCACCGCCTCGGCCGGCACCCCCGGGCCGCCGCACGCCCACGGCGACCACCGCACCCGCGACGTCCCCGCCGCCGAGGCCCCCTCGGTGCGGCTGGAGGTGCGGCCCGACAGCGACTCGGGCTGGAACCTGCGCCTGGTCACCGAGCGGTTCACGTTCACCCCCGACAGCGTCGGCGGGGCCGCGCTGCCCGGCACCGGGCACGCCCACCTCTACCTCGACGGCAAGAAGATCGCCCGGCTGTACGGGCCCTGGCACCACCTGCCGCGCGAGGCCGTGCCGCCGGGCAGCCACACGCTCGCCGCCCGCCTGAGCGCCGACGACCACACGCTCTGGTCGGTGGCCGGCAAGCCGGTGGAGGGCACCGCCACCGTCGAGGGACCCGCCCCGGAGGCGAACACGACCGGTTCCGCGACAGCCACCGGCCCCGCGACAGCCACCGGCCCCGCGCCGGTCACCGTCGCCGTCAGCGTCAGCGGAGGCAAGGTGACGCCGCCACCCGGCCGCGTCGAGGTCGCGAAGGGCGGCCGGGTGCGGCTGGAGGTCACGGGCGACCGGGCCGACACCGTCCACGTGCACGGCTTCGACCTCGAACGCCCCCTCACCCCGGGCACCCCGCTCGTTCTCGAGTTCACCGCCGACCGCAGCGGCCTGTTCGAGGTGGAGACCCACGACTCCCGCCTCGTCCTGACCCAGCTCGTCGTCCGATGAGCGGCATCCTCGCGCACGGCATCGGGTCACGCCACGACCTGCCGATCCCCGCGTTCTACGCGTTCGCGGGGGCGCTGGCCGCGCTCGTCGTGTCGTTCCTCGGGCTGGCCGTGCTCTGGGCCGAGTCGAAGTTCCGCGGCCGGGAGGCCGGCCTGGCGCTGCCGCACGTGATGCAACGGCTCGCCGACGCCCCCGCCACCCGGACGGCGCTGCGCGCGCTCGGCCTGGCCGGAGCCGCGTTCACGGTGTTCCTGGCCGCGTTCGGGCCAGACGACCCGGAGCGCAACGCGGCGGCCACGCTCGTCTACGTCGTCTTCTGGGTCGGCCTGGTGCCCGCGTCGCTGCTGTTCGGGCCGGTGTGGCGGCTGGTCAACCCGCTGCGCGCCGTCCACGCCGCACTCGCCCGGCTGCCGGGGCGGCGCCGCGACCGGGAGCCGCCCGCGTGGCTCGGCCACTGGCCGGCGGCGGCCGGGCTGCTCGCCTTCACCTGGCTGGAGCTCGTCGCCCCCGAGCCCGCCGCCAACTCCTCCATGCTGGCGTTCTTCGGCTGCTACGCCGCCGTGCACCTGACCGGGTCACTCGTGTACGGGCCGCGCTGGTTCGACCGGGCCGAGGCGTTCGAGGCGTACTCGGCGCTGATCGGACGGCTGGCCCCGCTCGGCCGCCGCGCCGACGGCAGGATCGTGCTGCGCAACCCGTTCCACGGCCTGGACGCGGTGACGCCCGTCCCCGGGCTGGTGGCGCTGGTGTGCGTCATGCTCGCCTCCACCGCCTACGACGGCTTCTCCGACGCCCCCGTGTGGGTGGACACCCTGCAGAGCGCCGCCGCCGGCCCGACCGCCACCGGCACGCTCGGCCTGCTCGCCGCCGTCGCCGGGGTCGCCCTGCTGTACGGCGCGTGCATCGGCGTCGCCGGCCTGATCGGCGGCTCCCGGCGGCCCGGCGACGGCAACCTGCGGGCCTTCGCCCACTCGCTGGTGCCCATCGCCGTCGGCTACCTCGTCGCCCACTACTTCTCGCTGCTGGTCATCGAGGGGCAGCGGGCGTTCATCCTCGCGTCGGACCCGCTGGACACCGGCCTCGACCTGCTCGGCACCGCCTCGCGCACCGTGGACGAGGCGGTGGTCTCGCCGGGCACGATCGCCACCGTGCAGGTCGTGTCCATCGTCGCCGGGCACGTGCTCGGCGTGATCGCCGCCCACGACCGCTCGGTACGGCTGTTCGCCCCCGCCAAGGCCGTCGCCGGGCAGATCCCGCTGTTCATCCTCATGGTCTGCTACACGCTCGGCGGGCTCACCCTCCTCCTGGCCGCATAGCGACCTTTCTGCCGGTGACCGGATGGAGATGGTCATGAGCCGGTGAAGCTCCGTACTGGCGTGCGCGGTCCGGGGGCGGCCGAGGGAAGGCCACGCTTATGGCAGATGTGCAAATCGCGTGCGTCGGCGGGGGACCGGCCGGCCTGTACTTCTCGATCCTGATGAAGCAGGTCGCCCCGGCGTACGACATCACCGTCTATGAACGGAATCCGGCCGGATCCACGTACGGCTGGGGAGTGACCTTCTGGGGCGAGCTCCTCGACGACCTGCTCAGCGCCGACCCCGAGTCGGCGGAGGCGATCAGGAAGAGCTCGTACCGCTGGGACAGCTGGATCATGAACGTCCACGACCGCGCCAGCCTGGGCGGCGAGAACTGGGACGAGGGCTTCGGCATCGGCCGCCGCGAACTGCTCGGCATCCTCGCCGACCGGGCCCGCTCACTCGGCGTCCGCGTCGAGTACGAGCGCGAGATCACCGGGGAGGACGACGTGGCCGGGGCGGACCTGATCGTCGCCGGCGACGGCGCGGGCAGCGCGCTGCGCGAACGCCACGCCGAACACTTCGGGACCAAGGTGACGACCGGCCGCAACCCGTACGTGTGGCTGGGGACGACGAAGCTGTTCGACGGCTTCACCATCGCCTTCACCGAGACCGAGCACGGCTGGATCTGGTGCTACGGCTACGGCTACGGCGAGAACCGCAGCACCTGCGTCATCGAGTGCTACCCGCAGACCTGGCAGGCGCTCGGCCTGGACCGGGCGAACGAGGCCGAGATGCTGGTGCTGCTGGAGAAGCTGTTCGCCGACATCCTCGACGGGAACCCGCTGATCGGCGGCGCGGGCGCGCGCTGGCAGCGCTTCCGCACCGTGACCAACCGGACCTGGCACCGCGGCAACCTCGTCCTGCTCGGCGACGCCGCCCACACCACGCACTACTCCGTCGGCGCCGGCACCGCGCTCGCCCTGGAGGACGCCACCTACCTGGTCGAGGCGCTGGTCGAGGAGAAGAGCCTGGAGCCCGCCCTGGCCCGCTACGGGCGCGACCGCCGGGGCGCGCTCCGGCTCACCCAGCGCGACGCCCGCTACAGCGCCCGGTGGTACGAGAACCTGACCCGCTACATCGGCCTGCCGCCGGAGCAACTGCACGCGCTGCGCAGCCGGCGGCACTCGCGGCTCCTCCCGCACGTGCCGCCCCGGCTCTACTACCAGGGCGTCAGCCTCGGCTCCAAGGCCGCCCGGCTGCTGCCCGGCCGCCGGTCCGCCACGTAGGAGAAATTTCCGGAAGCCGTGTCGATTCCGGCGCCGCTCGGTCGACGCACAGGCGAGAGGACAGAACGCGACGCACGAAGGAGACCTGATGAGCACCGTGGTGATGCACAACGTGGTGTCGGTCGACGGCTTCATCGCCGACCTGGACGACCAGGTCGGCCCACTGTTCGAGTGGTACGGCAACGGCGACGCCGAGCTCGCCGAAGGCAGCCCGATCAGGGTGTCGCAGGCGTCGGCCGACTACGTCCGCCCGATCTGGGCGGGCATGGGGGCGATGGTGATCGGGCGGCACCTGTTCGACATGACCAACGGCTGGGACGGCTCGCCGCCGGCGGCCGAGCACGTCGTCGTGGTGTCGCACCGGCCCAAGCCCGAAGGCTGGCACCCCGAGGCGTCCTACCACTTCGTCGGCGACGTGGCCGAAGCGGTCGCCAAGGCCAAGGAGCTCGCCGGGGAGCGCACCGTCGCCGTCGCGGCGGGCGACGTCGGCGGGCAGGCGTTCGCGCTCGGCCTGGTGGACGAGGTGGCGATGGACGTCGTGCCCGTCGTCTTCGGCTCCGGCAAGCGCTACTTCGGCTCCGTCGACGCCCAGCACCTGCTGGAGGACCCGCACGTGGTCGTCCGGGGGAACCGGGTGCTGCACCTGCTCTACAAGGTCCGCCGCTAGGCCAGCTCGACGTGGTCGAGCTCGGCCCACCGGCTGTGGTGCCGGAAGCGCAGCGTGTTCCAGCCCTGGACCAGCGTGACCGTGGCCGGGACCTCCTTCCACCGGTCCCAGCCGTGGTCGGGATAGTCCAGTACGAACGCGGACGAACCATTCACGGTCACGGTGTGCTGCGCATGGCCGTACCCCGCCGCGTACGTGACGTACGCGGTGTAGGTCCCGGCCGCCGGCGCGAACACGCGCAGGTCCACCCAGCTGTCGTCATGGTCCAGCCCGGCCACGACGGCGCCCTGCGAAGCCCCGGCCGCGCCCGAGCGGACCCTCGCGTGGTGGATCGTGCCCCGCTCGGCCTCGTACCGGACCCTGCTGCCCCGCACCACCGGGAACCCGTCGGCCCAGCCCAGGCTCGCCGCGTACATCCAGCGGGCCGTGCCCGCCCAGCCGTGGAAGAAGAGGCGGTCGCCGAGCACGTCCGCGCCGCCCGGCCCGCGCACCGCCCCGCCTAGCGTGCGGGTCGTCAGCAACGGCCGGTACGCCTTCGTGAACGGCCCCGCCAGCGTCGGCGCCACGGCGTAACCCGTGAAGTAGCGATCGTCGCCGTACGGGCCGCCCGAGTAGAACAGCACGTACTGGCCGGGACGCCTGACCAGGACCGGCGCCTCGATCACGCCGTGCTCCTCCGGCGCGTCGTTGCGGATGAGCTCGCGGCGCGGGCCGGTGAACGTGACGCCGTCGTCGAGCACCCGCTGGAGCCAGACGATCGCCGGCCTGCGCACCGCGTTGCCGTCGTTCTTGTAGAGCAGGTAGCGCCTGCCGTCGGCATCGGTGAAGCTCGCCGGGTCGATCGCGCCGCCCTCGCTCGGGTCGCACACCAGCGGGCCGTCACCGAGCGGCCGGAACGGGCCGAGCGGGCCGTCCGCGAGCGCCGCGCCGATGCAGCGACGGCCCGCGGCGGCGCTGGGCGCGGTGAAGTACATGAGGTAGCGGCCGTCCGGGCGGCGCGACACGTCAGGCGCCCACAGGCCGCAGTCGGCGCCGCCCCCGCAGGCCACCGCCCAGGACGGGCGGACGGGCAGCGCGTCGCCGCGCACCGTCCACGGGCCGTCCGCCGCCGGCGCCGTGGCGAAGGGGATGTTCCCCGCGCCGCTGCTCGTGGAGTAGGCGAGGAACGTCCCGCCCGCCTCGATCACGTCCGGGTCCGGGAAGTCCGTGGAGATCACGGCCGCCGGGGGCACGGTGGCCGCCGGGGCGGCGGCCGTCAGGGGCAGGGCCGCTGCCAGCAGGGCACGCAGGAGACTCATTCGACAGTCCAGTCCTCGGGTCGGGGCGGGTAGGCGAACGTCTGCGTGTCGGCCCAGTCCTCGCCGACCGTGCCGTAGTCGTGCGCGGCCTCGCTGGAGGCGTGCGACTCGCCGACGTCCACCGTGTCGGCCGTCTCCCACGCGCCGTCCAGCCGCTGCTCCACGACGTACAGGAACTCGTTGAAGCCGGAGGAGGAGAGCGACGTGTTGACCACCGTCAGCTTGCGCCGCCCGGCCGTCAGCTCCGGTGGCAGTTCGACGACCTGGTTGCGCCACTTGTAGACGTCGTCGCCCATGAGCGGGCGCCACTCGCCGGCGGGCAGGCCGTTCACCGTGATGGAGGCGTGCTGCAGGGCCACCCCCACGTCCAGGCGGCGGATCAGGCGGACGCCGGTGTTGCGCGGCTCCACCGTCACCGTGAACCGGCTCCGGCCGCCACGGGGGAACGCGCGGCCGTCGTCGCTCACGATGTGGCCGGGCACCAGGGTGCGCCGGGACAGCGTGTCCGGCGTGCCACCCCACGGCCCCGCCGTCAACGCGACGCTCACCCCCACCCCCGCCACCACCGTCAACCCGGCAGCCACCAACACCACCTTCCGCCGCCGCCCTGCCCTCCGCCCTACTTCCAGAGAGGCCGGTCGGGAGGGCGCGGCCCCGGAGGGTGCGGCGCCGGACGGCCCGGTGGCGGGCCCGGCCCAGGCTGCGGCCTCGGACGGGCCTGCGCCCGAGGCCCCGGCCCCGGTGCCGGTGCCGGAGGGCGCGGTGCCGGAGGGCGCGGTGCCGGTGGGCCAGGCAGTGGATGGGCCCGCGCCCGAGGCGGCGGCCCCAGGGGGCTCGGCCCTGGAGTTGCCGGCCTCAGGCGTCCACGCCCCTGAGGGCCAGGTCCCGGACGGGCCTGCGCCCGAGGGGCCGGGGCCGGAAGGGCTGGGGCCGGAGGGACCGGCCCCGAACGGCCCGGTCCCGGAGGGGGCAGTTCCGGGCGGGGTGGCGGGTGGGGCGGCTCCGGGG